>NZ_JH414708.1:0-65758 GCF_000238655.1 Bacillus sp. 7_6_55CFAA_CT2
ACCCCCGCCCTCGGCACCATATGCGCCCGTAGCTCAATTGGATAGAGCGTTTGACTACGGATCAAGAGGTTAGGGGTTCGACTCCTCTCGGGCGCGCTTTTATTAACGGGAAGTGGCTCAGCTTGGTAGAGCACCTGGTTTGGGACCAGGGGGTCGCAGGTTCAAATCCTGTCTTCCCGATATTCCAAAAAACATGGGGCCTTAGCTCAGCTGGGAGAGCGCCTGCCTTGCACGCAGGAGGTCAGCGGTTCGATCCCGCTAGGCTCCACTTATATTAATATCATTTATGGCGGTGTAGCTCAGCTGGCTAGAGCGTACGGTTCATACCCGTGAGGTCGGGGGTTCGATCCCCTCCGCCGCTACCATAAAGGACCTTTAGCTCAGCTGGTTAGAGCAGACGGCTCATAACCGTCCGGTCGTAGGTTCGAGTCCTACAAGGTCCACCATTAGACGTATATATCTCGGAGGTATACCCAAGTTCGGCTGAAGGGATCGGTCTTGAAAACCGACAGGCGGCGAGAGTCGCGCGGGGGTTCGAATCCCTCTACCTCCTCCATTTTTTCTAAAGTGAATATTTTATCATCGCGGGGTGGAGCAGCACGGTAGCTCGTCGGGCTCATAACCCGAAGGTCGCAGGTTCAAATCCTGTCCCCGCAACCAAATGGTCCCGTGGTGTAGTGGTTAACATGCCTGCCTGTCACGCAGGAGATCGCCGGTTCGACCCCGGTCGGGACCGCCATTTTTTACATAAAGGCTCGGTAGCTCAGTCGGTAGAGCAGAGGACTGAAAATCCTCGTGTCGGCGGTTCGATTCCGTCCCGAGCCACCATTTTGAAATCACGAGCCGACTTAGCTCAATTGGTAGAGCAACTGACTTGTAATCAGTAGGTTGGGGGTTCAAGTCCTCTAGTCGGCACCACTTTCAAAATGAGCCATTAGCTCAGTTGGTAGAGCATCTGACTTTTAATCAGAGGGTCGAAGGTTCGAGTCCTTCATGGCTCACCATTTACAATTTAATGCGGGTGTAGTTTAGTGGTAAAACAAGAGCCTTCCAAGCTCTGGTCGAGAGTTCGATTCTCTTCACCCGCTTTTCAATTATGGGCCTATAGCTCAGCTGGTTAGAGCGCACGCCTGATAAGCGTGAGGTCGATGGTTCGAGTCCATTTAGGCCCACCATAATTGTTCCGCAGTAGCTCAGTGGTAGAGCTATCGGCTGTTAACCGATCGGTCGTAGGTTCGAGTCCTACCTGCGGAGCCATATTTATAGAGAAGTACCCAAGTGGCTCAAGGGGCTCCCCTGCTAAGGGAGTAGATCGCGAACGCGGTGCGAGGGTTCGAATCCCTTCTTCTCTGCCAGAACTGGCCCGTTGGTCAAGTGGTTAAGACACCGCCCTTTCACGGCGGTAACACGGGTTCGAATCCCGTACGGGTCATACTAAAAGAGATAGCATAATCTGCTATCTCTTTTTTGTTGTATAAAGGTGGACTTTGGATAGTCTGCTTTTTTATGCAATAGAAGAAATATGAAGTATGGGCTGTTGCAGTTGGGTATAGAGAGCCGTAAATACAATCATGTTGTTTATTTACCCCAGCTGTATGGCTGTAGCCTCCTACACTTGGAGAAACCGATGAAAATAAATAATATATAGAAGAAGCTGCTTCTTTCAACAGGTGTGATCTACTGGAGACAGCTTTTTTATGTTGTCAGTATTGTCGAGTTTTGTCGGTAAGTCGATATATTGCAAAAATCGCTGATATAATTTGAGTTACGATCGATAAATTTTAATAATCGCTGATATATTTGGAGTTACGGTCGATATATTCTAAAAATCGCCGATATAATTTCACTTACCGACGAAAAACACAAGAAAATCCCTTTCACAATCTAAAGAAAACGCCTCCATTGAAATGGATTCCACACCTATTCCAATAACTTTACACTCTATGTGAAAAAGTTCACAAATAGGTCATAATTTGTGAAGTAATTCACAATAATACGTGCTACAATATGAATGTAAAGAAGTTAAACAACATTAAATTAGTATTTTAATTAATTACTTAAACAATCATAAAAAAATATATGTGAACAATAGAGAGGGGAAATTACCATGAAAAAAGGTATCAATCGTGTAGTATTAGTAGGAACAGGAGCTGTAGGTTGTAGTTACGCTTACTCAATGATCAACCAAGGTGTAGCTGAAGAATTCGTATTAGTAGATGTTAATGAAGCAAAAGCAGAAGGGGAAGCAATGGACTTAAGCCATGCGGTACCATTCTCTCCATCACCAACAAAAGTTTGGAGCGGTAGCTATGCAGATTGTAAAGATGCAGATTTAGTTGTTATCACTGCTGGGTTACCACAAAAGCCAGGTGAAACTCGTTTAGACTTAGTTGAGAAAAATACAAAGATCTTTAAACAAATCGTTCGCGGCATTATGGATAGCGGATTCGATGGAATCTTCTTAATCGCAACTAATCCAGTTGATATTTTAACTTATGTAACTTGGAAAGAATCTGGTTTACCGAAAGAGCGCGTAATCGGTTCTGGTACTACTTTAGACTCTGCTCGTTTCCGTTACATGTTAGGTGACTACTTAGATGTAGATCCACGTAACGTTCATGCTTACATCGTTGGTGAACACGGTGACACTGAACTTCCAGTATGGAGCCACGCTACTATTGGTGTACAAAAATTAGAAACAATCTTAGCTAACAACGAACAGTACAAACAAGAAGACTTAGACAAAATCTTCGAAAACGTACGTGATGCAGCTTACCATATCATCGAGCGTAAAGGTGCAACTTACTACGGAATCGGTATGTCACTACTTCGTGTAACTAAAGCAATCTTAAACAACGAGAACAGCGTATTAACTGTATCTGCATACCTTGAAGGTCAATACGGCGAGAAAGATGCTTACGTAGGTGTTCCAGCTGTAATTAACCGCGAAGGTGTACGTGAAATCGTAGAACTTGAGCTAAATGAAGAGGAAAAAGTGAAGTTCGCACATTCTGTAAAAGTATTAAAAGAAACAATGGCGCCAGTACTATAATAATTGCTAAATAATTCAGAGGTGGGAAACTGCTTCTTACCTCTGAACTTATATAATTTAATATAAATTCCTTTTCCGGTTTCCCTTGTATATCCCCAATATACCCCTTTTGCTGGATAAGGGTCGTTTATAGAAAAGAGCACTCTATTTTACGTAGAGTGCTCTTTATTATTCCGCTATTTGCCGGGCAGTAAAAACCCACTGATTAAAGTTTCATTTTATTATTTTTTAGGTGTTAATCCTAATTTCTTTAAAATATCTGCCAGTGTACCGCTTTTGGATTTTTCTACAGGTGTTTGTGATTTAGATGCATCTGGACCTTTTTTCAAGAAGTTCCTTTCAACGAAGCGAATATCTTTTTCGTCGACAATACCATCTTTATTAAGGTTTCCGTCTTTTACAGTTACTCCTTTTTTACCATAGTTGCTAGCGATAATTTCAGCATCTTTAATATCGATTACTTTATCAGCATTTACATCGCCGGTAAGGTTTTCGTCAGGTCTTGCATAATAATATTGGCCAAGCAGCTTACCGTCTTTTTCAGTACCAAGTTTCGTTGTTAGGCGGCTTGTTAAATGTCCTGGCACCTCTACATATAAGTTATAGTCGCGTTTATTAACTGGAAGTCCATTTAGTTTGAAGTATCTGTATTTATCTAGTGAGCCTTCAAACTTATGATGGTAAGAATCAGTCGCATATACTTTTACGCCAAGCTTTGTATAATCGAACTTTTCATCTAAATATTCGCGTTCATTTAAGAACGCACCAGGTTTAATATTTCCTTCTACTAGTGAGTTTAAGGACATAACTGAGAATGTTTGATCTTGAAGTACACGCATTCTATTTGGTTCTGATTCACCTTGTTTCCAGTAAACAAAAATTGGTGACTCTAATTGAGCGTTTGCTTCATAAAATTCATCATTTTCTACTTTGAAAGTTACATCAATGAACGGGAAATCACCATCTAATCCAGCAAAGTTTTTGTCATCGATAGCGCCGCCAACTGTAACAGAACCTGCCTCTAATTTCGGTTCATTTACTTTTGCGGTTACTCCTTTTTCGGAAAGTAGCTTTTCAAAAGCAGGATTAAATTTCGCATTTCAATAATATTGTGACAAAAAATATTGAGAAACATTTTTTTATAACAGATTATTTTGTTTTGATTTTGAGTGGAAAATAGCATGAAAAATAGGATAAACATAATAAAATAAAGGTTGAGAAAAAATAATTGGTAAAAATATAGAAGAATAATAAAGCGTTTTCAATTAATATTCGTCAAAATTCGATATTTTACACGGAAATGTGAAGAAAAACTAACATTTTTAAGAAAAAAACGAATGTTTTTTATAAATTAACAAGGATATTGCAGTTTTTCGCAGAAATAGTTAAAGTATAAAAAATTCTGTCATCTAAGTGAGGTGAGCATATTGAGTGTAATAAATTGTGAAGAAGTGAAACGAGATGAGTTTCATACAGAAAAGTACTATGAAAGTTATAACATCTTTGGCGCACATGTTGTGACGGAAGATGAGATTCAAGGGGTACGATTTACAGTCTGGGCTCCTCATGCGAAAGCAATGAGTGTTGTTGGAGATTTTAATGAGTGGGATTATGAGCAACATAAGATGCTACAAGTGACAGAAGAAGGGATTTGGTCCTTATTTATACCGCACATTGAAGAAGGAGAAATATATAAATATGCGATTGAAACGTTGGCTGGTGACGTCATTTTAAAGGCAGATCCGTATGCTATATATGCAGAAGTAAGACCGAATACGGCATCTGTAGTTTTTGATATAAAAGGATATGAATGGAATGATAAAAACTGGAATCGTAAGAAAAAGAAAAAACCGATTTATAAAGAAGCGATGACAGTTTATGAATTACATTTTGGTTCTTGGAAAAAGAAAGAAGATGGAACACTATATTCTTACAGGGAAATGGCAGCAGAACTCATTCCGTATGTGGTGGAACATCAATTTACACATATTGAAATTATGCCGCTTGTTGAGCATCCATATGATCGTTCTTGGGGATATCAAGGAACGGGATATTATGCAGCGACGAGTAGATTTGGTACACCGCATGATTTAATGTATTTTGTCGACGAATGTCATAAATATGGAATCGGTGTCATTTTAGATTGGGTACCGGGGCATTTTTGTAAAGATGCTCACGGTTTATATTTGTTTGATGGCACACCGACCTATGAATATAAAGATAAAGATGTACAAGAAAATCTAGTATGGGGAACTGTCAATTTTGATTTAGGAAAGAGAGAGGTACGTAATTTCTTAATTTCAAATGCGTTATTTTGGATGAGATATTTCCATATTGATGGTTTCAGAGTAGATGCAGTTGCGAACATGTTGTACTGGAATAAAGAAGGACAAGAGCAAAGTAATGAGTACGCTGTGTCATTTTTACGGGAGTTAAATGAAGCGGTATTTGCAGAGGATGAAGATTTTCTTATGACGGCAGAGGATTCAACAGCTTGGCCACTTGTAACAGCACCAACGTATGAAGGTGGGCTTGGATTCAATTACAAATGGAATATGGGCTGGATGAATGACGTGCTGAAATATATGGAGTGTGCGCCAGAGTACAGAAAATATATTCATGAGAAAATGACGTTCTCTTTACTATATGCTTACTCTGAAAACTTCATATTACCCCTTTCTCATGATGAAGTCGTTCATGGGAAAAAGTCGTTATTAAATAAAATGCCAGGTGATTACTGGGATAAGTTTGCTCAGCTTCGTTTATTATATGGATATTTCTTTACTCATCCAGGAAAGAAATTACTTTTCATGGGAGGAGAATTCGGGCAGTTTGATGAGTGGAAAGACCTTGAAGATTTAGATTGGAATTTACATGATTTTGAAATGCATCGTTATATGCATGATTACTTTAAAGAGCTCATAGCATTGTATAAGCGCTCAAAACCACTTTGGCAGCTTGATCATTCGCCTGAAGGTTTTCAGTGGATTGATGCTAATAATAACGAGCAAAGTATTTTCTCGTTTATCCGCCAAGGGGATAAACAAGAAGATGCGTTAGTTATCGTATGTAATTTTACGAAAGCTACATATGAAAACTATAAAGTAGGTGTACCAGATTTCGAGTATTATAACGAGATTTTAAACAGTGATGCACAGCAATATGGAGGTTCGGGACAAGTGAATAAGAAACGTCTTAAGACGATTCTAGAACCGTACCATAATCAAGCAGCACATGTAGAGATTACAATTCCACCATTTGGCGTATCCATATTACGACCAGTGAAGACGAGAAAGGGGAGCAAAAAACAAGATGGCTCAAAAACAAAAGTGCGTAGCAATGTTACTAGCAGGGGGAAAAGGTAGTCGTTTAAGTGCATTAACAAAGAATTTAGCCAAGCCAGCTGTTCCATTTGGTGGTAAATATCGCATTATTGATTTTACGCTAAGTAACTGTGCGAATTCTGGTATTGAAACGGTTGGGATTTTAACGCAATATCAACCACTCGAACTTCATAATTATATCGGAATCGGAAATGCGTGGGATTTAGACCGAGTAAACGGTGGGGTCACAGTCTTACCTCCTTATGCGGAGTCTTCAGGGGTTAAGTGGTATACAGGTACGGCAAGTGCCATTTATCAAAACTTAAACTATTTAAGTCAGTATGAACCGGAGTATGTTCTCATTTTATCAGGCGACCATATTTATAAAATGGATTACAGTAAGATGCTAGATTACCATATTGAGAAAGAATCGGACGTATCCATTTCTGTTATTGAAGTACCTTGGGATGAAGCGAGTCGCTTTGGCATTATGAATACAAATGAAGAAATGGAGATTGTTGAGTTTGAAGAGAAACCGCAATTTCCAAGAAGTAATCTTGCATCAATGGGAATCTATATTTTTAATTGGTCAATTTTGAAAGAGTATTTAGAGATGGATGCAAGAAATCCTGAATCTAGTAACGATTTCGGAAAAGACGTACTTCCGCTTTTATTGGATGAAGGGAAGAAGCTAATGGCGTATCCGTTTGAAGGATATTGGAAAGATGTTGGAACGGTGAAGAGCTTATGGGAAGCGAATATGGATTTGCTTCGCGATGAAACATCACTGAATTTAAACGATCGTAATTGGCGTATTTACTCTGTCAATCCAAACGAACCGCCTCAATATATTGCTGAAAAGGCGAAAGTAGAAGAATCGCTTATTAACGAAGGGTGCGTCATTGAAGGGGACGTGAAGCATTCTGTGTTATTCCAAGGAGTGACGGTGGAAGAAGGAAGTATGGTGATTGATTCTGTCGTTATGCCAGGGGCTAAGATTGGTAAAAATGTTGTGATTGAAAGAGCGATTGTTGGATCAGAAATGGTTATCGAAGATGGAACAATCATTCGTCCAGAAAAGAATGTTGACGATGTAGTATTAATTGCTGAAGGGAAATAGAAAAGGGGGATGAAATGAATGGGAGAAAAAATGTTAGGAATTATTAATGCAACGGGAAGTTTTCCTTCCTTAAAGAAAGTAACAGGGCATCGTTCACTAGCGGCGTTACCGTTTGGGGGCCGTTATCGACTCATTGATTTCATGCTTTCAAATATGGTGAATTCTAGTATTCATAGTGTGGCAGTTTTTACAAGCCATAAAAATCGTTCGTTAATGGACCATGTTGGTTCAGGAAAACAGTGGGATTTAGATAGAAAACGAGACGGACTATTTTTATTCCCGCCAAACTGCCAATGTGACCAAGATGAATTTGGGTCTTTTGCACACTTTAGAAGACATATTGATTATTTTCTAAGAAGCAGAGAAGAGTACGTTGTTATTACGAATAGCCATCTCGTAACAGCATTAAATTTTCAAGCGGTGTTAGAGCGACATATACATACGGCAGCTGATATTACGGAAGTTTGCCATGAAGGGGTTTCGCTTCAAACATATGTGTTAAAGAAACAATTATTGTTAGACTTATTTGAGTCATATAAAGATGTGGAACAATACAGTTTATTTGATGTAGTGAGAGAAAAGCGCGGGAAATCATTACACATTGCTACATATGAACATACTGGATATGTAGCAATTATTGACTCGATTGAAAGTTACTATAAACATAGCTTAGAAATTTTGCAACCTGCTATTTGGAAGCAATTATTTAAGAAAGAAGCACCGATCTTTACGAAAGTAAAAGATGAGCCACCAACTCGTTATCTAAAGGGTGCAGTTGTGAAAAATACAATGATTGCAAACGGTAGTATTATTGAAGGGGAAGTCGAAAACAGTGTTGTTTCCCGTTCAGTTAAAATTGGAAAAGGTTCAATTATTCGTAACAGTATTATTATGCAAAAGAGCCAAATTGGAGATAACTGTATAATAGATGGTGTTATTATTGATAAAGACGTGAAAATTGGTGACGGTGTCGTATTAAAAGGAAACGCCGATGGGCCGTATGTTGTAGAAAAAGGAAGCGTACAAAACAGTACGATTAATAGTTATTCTTAAAAGAATCAGTGGGGGTCTTCCTCCACTGATTAAAGTTTTAATTCAAATGAAAACTCGAAGGGAGGAAGCTGCAAGGGAAGTAATAAAAACTTTTCGCGCAGTGGGACAACAAGTGAATATTTTATTTGCAGTATCAGAATGTGTACCGTTTGTGAAATCGGGAGGATTAGCTGATGTAGCGGGTGCGCTCCCAAAAGAGCTGAAAAAATTAGGAGTGGACGTTCGTATTATACTTCCAAATTATAGCCTCATTCCGCAAAAGTTAAGAGATGGATGTACGTTACATAAAGTAATTAACGTCCCGCTTGGGTGGAGAAATCAATATTGTGGAATTTTAAAAGGTGAGCAAGACGGAATTACGTATTACTTAATAGATAATGAATATTATTTTAAGAGAGATTCTCTGTATGGTCATTATGATGACGGAGAGCGTTTTTCTTATTTCTCAAAAGCGGTGTTAGAGTGTATTTCGCACCTTGATTTTGAAGTAGATGTTCTTCATAGCCACGATTGGCATACGGCTATGGTTAATTTCTTACTTCGTGAAAAGTATCAAGATAACCCGTTATATGAGCGTATTAAAACGGTATATACAATTCACAACTTGCAGTTCCAAGGAGTATTTCCTCCTGAAGTGATGTACGACTTGTTAGAGCTTGGTGATGAATATTTTCATAGTGAGCAGCTAGAGTTTTATGGAAACGTAAACTTTATGAAAGGCGGTATTATCGCTTCGGATCAAATTACAGCAGTTAGCCCGACATATAAAGAAGAAATTCAATATGAGTTTTTCGGTGAGAAGTTAGATGGATTACTGCGAAAATATAATGATAAGCTAAGCGGCATCGTAAATGGTATTGATACGAGCGTATATAATCCAGAAACGGATTCGTATATTACTGCTCAGTACGATGCAGATTCATTATATGAAAAGAGTGAAAATAAACGCGCCTTGCAGCGTTATTTTGGTTTGCCAGAAAAAGAGGATACACCAATTATTTCAATGGTAACGAGATTAACGAAGCAAAAGGGGCTTGATTTAGTACGTACTGTATTCCGTGAAATAATGGAGGAAGATGTACAATGTATTATTTTAGGATCAGGTGATTTGGAATATGAGCAATTCTTTGAGTGGATGGCATACGAGTATCCTGAGAAGGTAAAAGTGTACATCGGATTTAATGAAGAATTAGCTCACCAAGTATATGCGGGAAGTGATTTATTTTTAATGCCATCACTGTTTGAACCGTGTGGACTTGGACAACTTATCGCATTAGCTTACGGTACGATTCCAATTGTAAGAGAAACAGGCGGATTAAACGATACGGTACAATCTTATGATGAAGAAACTGGAGAAGGAAATGGTTTCAGTTTCACGAACTTTAATGCACATGACATGTTGCACACAGTTCTTCGTGCAATTGAATTTTATTACGATAAACCGGTATGGGAGCAGCTTGTAAAGCAAGCGATGACGGAAGATTATAGCTGGGAGAAGTCAGCTCTTGCTTATAAGAAATTGTATAAAAGTCTCATGGAATAACATGTAGGTGGTGAAGGAATGTTTACTCATGTTGAAAGTTTTAAATCAGCTTTTCTAGAAAAGTTAGAGACGATGTATGGTAAAAGTTTCAAAGACTCTACAACACGTGATCAATACAATACGCTTGGGTACATGGTGCGTGAATATATGAATAGTCAATGGATTGCAACGAACGAGAGTTATCGATCCGGAGAGCAAAAGCAAATGTATTACTTGTCTATTGAGTTTTTGCTTGGACGTTTGCTTGGAAGTAACATCTTGAATTTAGGTATTCGAGATGTATGCGAGCAGGGGTTATCTGAACTAGGGATTTCGTTACAAGAGTTAGAAGAAGTGGAAGCAGATGCAGGCCTTGGTAATGGTGGGCTTGGACGCTTAGCAGCCTGTTTTCTCGATTCACTTGCATCTTTAAACTTGCCAGGACACGGCTGTGGAATTCGTTATAAACATGGTTTGTTTGATCAGAAAATTGTTGATGGTTATCAAGTTGAATTTCCAGAACAGTGGCTTCTTCATGAAAACGTATGGGAAGTAAGAAGGCATGATCAAGCTGTAGAAGTAAGTTATTTCGGCAGTGTTGAACCGCTAGAAATTGACGGGCGTTTAGAGTTTAGGCATACAAATGCAGAAGTCATTATGGCCGTGCCATATGATGTGCCGGTAGTTGGCTATGAGACGAGTACTGTAAATACACTTAGACTTTGGAATGCTGAACCAGTTCCTTTCCCGCAAAACTGCAAAGATATTTTGAAATATAAGCGTGAAACAGAGGCTGTATCGGAGTTTTTATATCCAGATGATACGCATGATGAGGGGAAAATACTTCGTTTGAAACAACAGTATTTCCTTGTATCAGCAAGTTTGCAAAATATCGTTCGTATGCATAGAGAAAGATATGGTGATCTTCGTCAATTACATGAGAAAATTGCGATTCATATTAATGATACACATCCAGTTTTGGCGATTCCAGAATTGATGCGTATTTTATTAGATGAAGAAAAACTAGCATGGGAAGAAGCTTGGCACATAACGACGCAAACGATTTCTTATACAAATCATACGACGTTATCAGAAGCGCTTGAGAAGTGGCCAATTCACATTTTTAAACCGTTATTACCGAGAATTTATATGATTATTGAAGAGATTAATGAACGTTTCTGTCATGAGCTTTGGGAACGTTATTCGTATGAATGGCATCGTATTGAAGATATGGCGATTATTGCACATGATCTTGTGAAAATGGCTCATTTGGCAATTGTCGGTAGCCATAGCGTAAACGGTGTAGCAAAAATTCATACGGAAATTTTAAAGCAACGTGAAATGCGATTGTTTTATGAGTTTTATCCAGATAAGTTTAATAATAAAACGAATGGGATCGCTCATAGACGCTGGTTAATGAAGGCGAATCCACAGCTGACAAACCTTATTTCAGAGGCGATTGGAACAGAGTGGAAGAAAGAACCGATTAAGCTTCAAGAGCTACAATTAGTTCAATACGATGCGAGTTTCCAAGAGAAATTTGCAGAGGTAAAACAAGAGCGTAAAGAAATTTTAGCGGCGCGCATTCATAATAAAATGGGGATTACAATTGATCCTAATTCTATTTTTGATGTGCAAGTAAAAAGACTGCATGCTTACAAACGACAATTACTAAACGTTCTTCATATTTTATATTTGTATAACCGTCTGAAAGAGGATGCTAGTTTTACATTTTATCCGCGTACTTTTATTTTTGGAGCGAAAGCATCACCTGGCTATTATTACGCGAAAAAAATTATTAAATTAATAAATGAACTCGCAAGAAAAGTGAATAATGATCCGTACGTAAGCCAATATATGAAAGTTATCTTTCTAGAAAACTATCGAGTTTCTGTAGCGGAAGATATATTCCCAGCGGCCGATGTAAGTGAACAAATTTCAACTGCGAGTAAAGAAGCATCGGGAACAGGGAATATGAAATTTATGATGAATGGTGCGATTACACTCGGAACGCTAGACGGAGCGAATATTGAAATAAAAGACAGGGTCGGTGATGATAACTGTTTCATTTTCGGTTTAACAGCCGAAGAGGTTCTTCATTACTATCAAAATGGTGGATATCGTGCAAGTGATTATTATCACCACAATGGGCACATTAAAAAGGTAGTAGATCAGTTAACGAATGGTTTCTTTGCACAGTCGGGAGCCGAATTTGAAGCAATTTACGATTCTCTCGTTATTCAAAATGATGAATATTTTGTTCTGCGAGATTTTGGTCCATATGCTGAAAGACAAGAAGCTGTCGGTAGGGCTTATGAGAACCGAACGAAGTGGCTAGAAATGTCGATTTTAAATATTGCACAGTCTGGTCATTTTGCGAGCGATCGAACGATTTTGCAGTACAGTAATGAAATTTGGGGTATTGGTAATGCTGTTAAACAGTTTTAAAGAGGTTGCTATATTGGGAGATATATTATCAATTTACCAACAGAAATGGATATTAATAAATAAAACGAGCTTAATAAAATTAAGCTCGTTTTATTTATTTTGCTTAAGAAAGAAATGGAACAGTGGTATATATGATACCTGCCCCATCATACTCTCCTGTCGCAAAGTATGAAAATGTAAAGAAACCTGTAACCGTAAAAATTACAATAAGGAAAAATGCGAAGATAAATTTTAACATGTAAGGTCCCCTCATCCAAAAATAACTTCATAGATTATTATAGTATACGAATATTTTATTTCCAATTGTTTACTGGTTAAAAATGAGAAGTCAGACATGTTTTGTATGTTGTAATGGAATGATTATTTGTAATGGATTTTGTGTTTTTTGTAAATGTCATGTTGTGATGGACGTGTGCATACTCCCAGTCATGATCATTAAAATTTATGTTTCGGGGAGGGAGGAGTGGGACGACATCGAATAAGTTGACGAAACGAAAGCTACTAGCTACTTGTAGTTTATAATAATTTCGAAAAGCGATATCTCCTACTTTTGGAGAAGCGAATGTATAAAGTCCATACTGTGCGAAGGCAGTATTTATACGTGCATCTAATATGTGTAATGTGGCAAGCGCGCCACCTAGACTATGCCCAGTAGCTAGCAGTTTTTTATGTGCTGGCAATGATACGAGCATATCCATAATAGAATCACGACAAGACTCATAAATAGAGAGAAAACCGTTATGGACATTTCCGCCATTTAAAGCATAAGGATAAGGTTTTTGATTGACGAGAGAATCAATAATCCAATCTGGATCTGTTTGAGTGCCTCTGAAGGCAACGATAATTGTATCCTCAGATTCTAATATAAATCCGAACCATTCTGTTGTTTGAATGGCCTTTCCTTGAAACCCTTGTACATATTGAAAACCATCTGGTATTTCGAAAATACCATTTTGTTTATATTGTTCATACGTTAACTCACAACAAGAAGCTAACAGTATGGCAGTTTCTTTATCAAAGGATAAAGGAGTACGCATTAAGGTAGCCCTCCTTAAGAAAAGGTATAGTTTAATATATGCGGTGAGGAACTTGATTCATTCTTTTGGAGGTGGGGAATAGCTTGTATCGCTTACCTAAATCAGTGGAGGAAATTATAATGTAAAAATAAAACAGTGCCTGATAAGGACACTGTTTACTCTTTTTCATCTCAAGGAATCGACTTTTTTAGTTATTCTTAATGAACTGACGCATGCGTTAGTTGCATAAGTAAGAGGTTTGAAAAAATAGCCTGTATATATTTGAATGATGAATAACTTACCTATTTTCTTGTGTTTGTTTGCGTTACATACAGAAAAAATTCGGAAAATAAAACATATTATTTATCTGTTTGTTTTTGCTTCTTTTTCAAATACTCCGTACGCAATTTTTCAAGTTGCTGCTTTTTATCAAATTTGGCAGGCTTCTGTTTTTCATGGAACTTTGCCACAGCTACCTGACTTTTGGAATCCAATTGATATTTTCCCACTTTGTTCACCTACTTTTCTTGTCTCTAAAGAGAATCTACTCAACAAATATAATATACCTTATTTTCCTTAAGTAAACCTTATTACTTTATTTTAACTGCTTTTTCTCGTTTGTAGACGTAAATTAAAACACCCTTTCACTTTATTACTGCAAGCAAGGGTGTTTTAATTTTATTATTTTATTAGTTGATGGCCGTGCCCACATAAGGGCACAGTTTACTCTTTCCCATCTAATAAACGACCAAGGCCACCTAATACACTACCTTCGCCAGTACTTTGCGCTGCTGGGCTTGTAAGGCGTGCTGCTAATCGGCTAAGTGTTAAGGACTGAATCCAAACTGTTCCAGGTCCTTCTAACGTTGCGAAGAATAAACCTTCGCCGCCAAATAGAGCTGTTTTTACTTTTCCAACGAACTCGACATCATAGTTAATGTCTTTTGTCATAGCAACAAGACAACCTGTATCAATGCGAAGTTTCTCACCAGGTTTTAATTCACGTTTATATACAGTTCCACCTGCGTGCATGAAAGCAAGACCGTCACCTTCAAGTTTCTGCATGATGAAACCTTCACCACCGAAGAAACCAGTTCCTATTTTTTTCGTAAATTCAATTCCGATAGAAACACCTTTTGCGGCACAAAGAAAGGCATCTTTTTGACAAACTACTTTTCCTTGATATTCTGTTAAATCTACAGGAATAATTTTACCAGGATAAGGAGCAGCAAATGAGACGTGGCGTTTGCCGTGACCTGTATTTGTAAATACAGTCATAAACATACTTTCGCCTGTAACGAGACGCTTACCAGCGCCCATTAATTTTCCGAATAAACCTCCAGATGGGCCAGAACCATCACCGAAGATTGTTTCCATTTCTATGTAATCTTCCATCATCATCATTGCGCCAGCTTCTGCGATCACGCTTTCTTCTGGATCTAACTCAATTTCAACAAACTGCATATCATCGCCATATAACTTATACTCAATTTCATGTGCTCTCATTTTTTTCACCTCGTATGTAATAGATACTTATATTGTACAGAATTTAATAGGATTAGAATACTTTAGTTTTGTTAATTTTCAAATAAAGTGGAACAAACCAAAACTGATTATCAGCTCCCGCCAATCAAGCTGTCCGCAAATACCGGGCTAAAATATGAATATGGAAATTCAACATTATATTAAAATTATAAAAAAATGGTGGAATGAAAGTGTTCTCATTTGACGTTTTGGATATAGCGTGATATAGTGAAATCACTATTGAGCTACATAATGTGGTACGGAAATAAAGCACGTTGAATTAAAGGCTGTAAGCTTGTTATACATTCATGTCCTTTATATCCACCTTTTCATGTGGATTCATAGTTTCATTTTTATTTAGGAGGTACATGACATGCAAACAGGTAAAGTTAAATGGTTCAACAGCGAAAAAGGTTTCGGTTTCATCGAAGTTGAAGGTGGAGACGATGTATTCGTTCACTTCTCAGCTATCCAAGGTGACGGATTCAAAACTTTAGAAGAAGGTCAAGAAGTTTCTTTCGAAATCGTTGAAGGTAACCGTGGACCACAAGCTGCTAACGTTACAAAAAACTAATTAGCTAGCGATAAAAAGCATTCCGATTTTCGGAATGCTTTTTTTATTCTTTGGAACTCGACTCATTTGAAGATAATTCGCCCTTAAAGGTACGCTCTTCAAAGTCATCAAGCATTTGTTCATATTCTTCATGTTCTTCTGTAGCGAAAACTTGCGGATTTTTTCCATACATATCTGTACCAATAAAGTTTTCGAAATCTTCTACGTAGCCTACGTTTTCTTCACTATTTACGTACATGCCATTATAGTTTTTCGAATCTCGTCTTTCTAAATCAGACGGTGTTTCAGACGTTCCATAATTGGCAACATCTTGCCACGCATCTTCTGCATCGTACTCAACAGAGCGATCCTCATCGTGTTTATGGAAAGAGGGAGACAATACTTCTTCTTCAACTGGTCGTGTATTCATATTTAGCTTATTTGTCGCGTGCTGGATGCATGTTGTAGCAGTCGGCATTGCTTCTAATCTTTCAAATGGAATTTCTTCGCCAGACACTTCGCAAATGCCGTACGTACCCGCTTCTATTTTTTGCAAGGCATGTTTCGTATCCTCTAGCTGTTTATGCCAAAGTTCAATAAGCCCGAAGTCTTTTTCACGTTCATATAGCTCTGTTGCCATATCAGCTGGATGGTTATCATAGCTAGATAATTCTCCAACAGACTCACGTTCAGATGCACGATCTTCATTTTCGTGTGTTTGTATCGTTTGCTCTAGTTCGTGTTTTTGTTTTTCTAAAACGGATTTAAATTGATTTATTTGTTGTGGAGTTAACATAGTCGTCCACCTTCCTACAATTCAGTTTCTTTACATAGTATGAGCGTTGCGAGTAGGAATTATGAGATGAATTTCAGATATGAAAAAGGAGCCGCATAAGCAGCTCCTTTTATAGAAAGTATCCAAGTAATAATCCGATTCCCATGAGGAGACCGAAGATCGTATTTGTTTTTGCTGTTGCAATCATCGCAGGTACCATTTCCATTGGAATGCTTTTGCCGATAAAGCCTTTCGTCGCTTTAAATGCTTTCGGTGCACTTAAAAATACGATAAGCATCCATGGTGATACGATGCCCACGATAATTAAAGCAATTGTCCAAATGTAGGAAACGATGAACATAGAAGCAAGTACACCAACCGCTCGCTCACGTCCAACGAGAATTGCTAACGTTTTACGACCGTTTTCTTTATCGCCATCTAAGTCACGAATATTATTAGCTAGTAAAATGGCACCAATTAAAATGGAGCTTGGAATAGATAGTAAAATGACTTCTGATGTTACAGTTCCAGTTTGAATAAAGAATGAAATTCCAATAATGATAACACCCATAAATAATCCGGCTGTTAACTCTCCAAATGGTGTATAGGCAATGGGAAGTGGGCCACCCGTGTAAAGGTAAGCAACGGCCATACAAACAAGACCGATTGCAGCAAGCCACCAGCTAGAATTCATACAAATATAAACACCTAATAGTATTGCGATGCCGAAAAATCCAAATGCTAAGTTAAGCACTGTTTTTGGCTGAATGCCATCGCGAACGATAGCGCCGCCGATACCAACTGAACCTTCGTGATCGAGTCCTCTTTTATAATCAAAGTATTCATTAAACATGTTTGTTGCTGCCTGAATGAGAAGACAAGCAAGAAGCATTATAAGGAAAAGAGGGAGATGGATTTGATTTATACCTCCGACCTGCATTGCATAGGCTGTTCCGATGAAAACAGGAACGAAAGCTGCTGTTAATGTATGGGGACGTAGTAAACTCCACCAAATGCGCCAGCCTGTTTGCTTGCTTGGTTTTGGCGCCGTAGGAGAGGAATTCGTTTCGACGTTCATTTCCATGTTGAATCCTCCTTTGGTCACATATTGTACACAACTAAGTGTAGAAAAAGCATCATTTAGTGTCAACGTTTATTTTCTAGGAAGAGAAGGTGAATTTCTCAGAAATGCTAAACGTTGACAGGCCTTTCGTTTGAGGTGTATCTTAAAATCAAGCGTAATTATGACTATTTTTCGCCCATAGGGGGGAGACAATTGTGATTCAAACGAAACAAAAAGGCTTGCAAGAAGTTCTTAGTGCAGCCATTAAGCATGCAACTGATGAAAAAATATTGGTTAGTTTTGTAAAACAAATAGACTGGATGGATCCGCTTCTGTTTTATGCAGCAGGAAAAAGGATTGCATTGGAAAATAGATGTTATTTTGCAGATCCAGCTCAGCATGTAATATTTGCTGGAATTGGCTCTGTTTTCACTATAGCAAATTCTTCTCACAAACGCTTTCAAGCGGCTCGTGACGAGTGGGATAAAGTAAAAGAGAAAGCATTTGTACAAAGAGAAAAATATGAATTTGGAACAGGTCCTCTTTTATTTGGTGGATTTTCATTTGACCAAGAAAAAGAGAAAACGGACTTATGGAAAGAATTCGATGATACGACATTTTCACTACCAGCATTTTTATTAACTGTAAAAAATGAAAAAGCATGGTTAACGATGAATACATTCGTTTCAGCAACAGATTGTGCAAAAACTCTTTATAACGAAATTGTTTCTTTAGAAGAGAAAATTTTTGGGGAGAGTAAATGTGCATTAGAAGGATCGAAATTAACAGTTACTTCTAAAGTGGAAGTGGATCCGAAAGGCTGGATGAAAGCCATTGAGAAAGTGCAAGATGAGATGAAGCAGGGTAACGTGCAGAAGGTTGTATTAGCGAGGGAGCTAAAAGTAGAAATGGATCATCATATTGATTCTGCTCTTGTTTTAGAAGCACTTCGCATTGGGCAACCGGATTGTTACGTATTTTCTTTTGATTATAAAGGAGCATGCTTCTTAGGAGCGACGCCAGAGAGGTTAATTCGCAAAGAAGATGAGAAGTTTACTTCGATGTGTCTTGCTGGTTCAACTGGTCATGGTCAATCTATAGAAGAAAGTAAGCGAAATAGTAATGCGCTTCTTCATGATGAAAAGAATTTAGCTGAACACGGTTATGTTGTGAACATGATCAGGTCGGTATTAAATGAGCACTGCGAATACGTTAATATTCCGGAGAGTCCAGGTCTATTAACAACGAAAAACTTAATTCATTTATATACGCCTGTAGAGGCAAAAGGCACTGCGAGTCTTTTAACGATGGTAGAAGAATTACATCCAACACCAGCTCTTGGCGGGACACCTCGTTTGGAAGCGATGAAACTGATTCGTGATGTTGAATTGTTAGACAGAGGATTATATGGTGCACCGATTGGCTGGATAGATGATGAAGGAAATGGTGAATTTGCGGTTGCACTTCGCTGCGGATTATTAAATGGCGAGAAAGCATCCTTATTTGCCGGTTGCGGGATTGTAATTGATTCAGTACCGCAACTTGAATATGAAGAGACAAGTTTGAAGTTTAGACCGATGCTTGGTGCTTTGGAGGAATTAATGAAATGAACAATCATATAGAAGCATTATCATATTATTTAGGCGCGTTCGTGGATGAACTGACGCGTCTAAATGTATGTGATGTTGTCATTAGTCCAGGCTCACGGTCAACGCCGATTGCTCTACTAATGGAACAACACGAAGGAATGAACACATATTTACATGTAGATGAAAGATCTGCAGGATTTTTTGCGCTCGGTATCGCAAAAGCGAAAAAACGTCCGGTTGCATTATTATGTACGTCAGGAACGGCAGCAGCGAACTACTATCCAGCTGTATGTGAAGCTTTCCATTCACGAGTGCCGCTTATCGTCTTAACAGCAGATAGACCGCATGAATTAAGAGATGTCGGTGCACCACAAGCGATGAATCAATTTAATTTATACGGTACGTTTGTGAAGCAATTTACAGAGATGGCACTTCCAGAAGCGAGTGAAGCGATGTACCACTACGCTCGCATGACAACGCAGCGCATGATAGCAAGTGCTTGTTTAGCGCCGCAAGGACCTGTTCATCTTAATTTTCCAGTTCGTGAACCGCTTATCCCGGACTTTTCATTAGAAAGTTTATGGGATAAAGGACGCGGGGAATATACAGGAGTAGTTCAGCAAGGGAACGTGGTGATGCCGAGTGAATATGTAGATTCTCTTGTAGGGCGCCTTTCACATATGGAAAAGGGGCTTATTATTTGTGGAGATGATAGTCATTCAGAAATCGCAACGTTTGCAACGCAACTAGCTGAAAAAACGGGATACCCAATATTAGCAGACCCACTTTCGAATATTCGTAGCGGACACCACGATAAAACGATGGTAATCGACTGTTATGATACATTTTTACGAAATGAATTGTTAAAAGAGACGTGGAAGCCGGACGTTTTAATTCGTTTTGGTGGTATGCCTGTTTCGAAAGCATTAACGCAGTTCATTAAAAAACAAACGAAAGCTGTTCATATCGTTGTTGACGAATCTGGACAATGGAGAGATCCAGCTCTTGTTGCGACAGAAGTTGTACAGGCAAGTGATATTGCATTTTGCAGTACATTAATAGAAAAAATGCCAGTTATGAAAAAGAATGATTGGTCCCAAATGTGGCAACATATAAACGAAAAAACGAAGGAAACGCTTCGTGAAATGGAAACATATGAAACTGCATTTGAAGGAAAAGTCATTACAGATATTGTACGCGTATTACCAGAAGGAGCAACGTTATTTGCGAGTAATAGTATGCCAATTCGTGATACAGATTCATTCTTCTTCACATCAGATAAAAATATTCAAGTGATGGCAAACCGCGGTGTAAATGGGATTGATGGCATCATTTCGACAGCTTTAGGAGCGAGCATGATTTGCGATCCGCTCGTATTAGTCATCGGTGACTTATCATTCTATCACGATTTAAATGGACTATTAGCTGCAAAATTACATGAATTAAATATAACGATTGTCGTTGTAAATAATGATGGTGGGGGTATTTTCTCATTCTTACCACAATATGAGAAAAAGGAACACTTCGAATCGTTATTTGGAACGCCGATTGGGCTTGACTATGAGCATGTTGTTAAAATGTACGGTGGTTCATTTAGCCGGGTAAATGGTTGGGAGCAATTCCGAGAAGAGGTACAAAAAGGAACGACGACAAAAGGTTTACACGTTGTAGAAATTTGTACGAACCGTGATGAAAACTTAACATTGCACCGGAAATTATGGGCAAAAACACAGGACGTAATTACTACATCATTGCAAGGTGAATCAAAATGAAAGTAACGCTGCAAGGTGTATCGTATGAATATGAAGTAGTCGGAAGCGGGGAACCACTTCTACTTCTTCATGGTTTTACGGGAAGCATGGAAACGTGGCGTTCTTTTATCTCTTCATGGAGTGGGCAGTTTCAAGTTATTGTAGTGGATCTTGTTGGACACGGAAAGACCGAGAGTCCTGAAGATGTTGCGCATTATGACATTCGAAATGTGGCATTGCAAATGAAAGAACTATTAGATTACCTTCATATTGAAAAAGCACATATACTTGGCTATTCAATGGGCGGTAGACTGGCGATTACGATGGCGTGTCTATATCCAGAATATGTACGTTCTCTTTTATTAGAAAATTGTACAGCTGGACTCAAAAGTGAAGATGAGCGAAAAGAACGCTGTGAAAAAGATGAGCGACTTGCCGATAAAATTGAGCGAGAAGGCATAGAAAGTTTTGTATCGATGTGGGAAAATATTCCGCTGTTTGAAACGCAAAAACGTTTAGCAAAAAACGTACAAGAAGCGGTGCGAAAAGAACGACTTGCTAACAACCCAAAAGGGCTCGCAAATAGCTTGCGCGGCATGGGAACAGGGGCTCAGCCTTCATGGTGGAATGAGCTAAAAAACTTAAAAATACCTGTTCTTTTAATGAACGGGGAGCATGATGAAAAGTTCTTTTGCATATTAAAAAACATCGAAAAATGCGTCTCTGACGCGAAATTTGTCAAAATTGATGGTGCTGGCCATGCAATTCATGTGGAACAACCGGAAAAGTTTGATACAATAGTAAAGGGATTTCTAAAAACTATGCAGTGATGCTTTTTCATCTAAGAAGGAAGCTACACTTATAGAGGAGATCAGAAATATACAAGGAGGTAGTTGTAATGGCTATTGAATGGGTAAAAGAAGGCAATTACGAAGATATTATTTATTCAACATACAATGGTATCGCAAAGATTTCGATTAATCGCCCTGAAGTACATAACGCATTCCGTCCTAAAACGGTAATGGAGTTAATCGACGCTTTTGCACAAGCTCGTGATGATGCAAATGTTGGCGTTATCATTTTAACAGGTGAAGGTGGACGTGCATTCTGTTCTGGCGGCGACCAAAAAGTTCGTGGTCATGGTGGATATGTAGGTGACGACCAAATCCCACGTCTAAACGTATTAGACTTACAACGTCTAATTCGCGCAATTCCTAAACCAGTTATCGCAATGGTAGCAGGTTATGCAATCGGTGGTGGACACGTACTTCATATCGTATGTGACTTAACAATCGCTGCAGACAATGCTGTATTCGGACAAACAGGTCCTAAAGTAGGAAGCTTTGACGGTGGATACGGAGCTGGTTACTTAGCTCGTATGGTAGGCCACAAGAAAGCTCGCGAAATTTGGTACCTATGCCGTCAATACAGTGCTGGGGAAGCACTTGATATGGGCTTAGTAAATACAGTAGTACCATTAGAACAACTTGAAGCAGAAACAGTACAATGGGCACAAGAGATCTTAGCAAACAGCCCAATGGCACTTCGTTTCCTAAAAGCTGCATTCAACGCAGACACAGACGGTCTAGCTGGTATTCAACAACTAGCTGGAGATGCAACGTTATTGTACTACACAACTGACGAAGCAAAAGAAGGTCGCGACGCGTTCAAAGAAAAACGCAGTCCGGACTTCGGTCAATTCCCTCGTTTCCCTTGATCAAATCAAAAGCGTAGCCGACTGCTTAGCCCCGCTGGCTAAGGTTCTTTCGCACAGAAAGTGTTTTTTACTTTCTTGTGCGGAAGGTTCTTAGACGGAAGGGGCTAGGAGGCGCAGCTAGATGAAACCAAAAGCGGAAGCGGCTCGCTTAGAATATGAGGGGGATGGAGCTTCTGACGTAGAGGCGTTTTTTGCCTCGTAGGAAGAAGTGAAGCCACCGAACATTCTAGCTGCTGTAGCTGGATGAAACCAAAAGCGGAAGCGGCTCGTTTAGAACAAGAGGGTGTTGGAACTCCTGACGTAGAGGCGCTTTTTGCCTCGTAGGAAGGCGTGAAACGACCGACTGTTCTAGCCGCTGTAGCTGGATGTGACAAAGCGGAAACAAAACAACTAAGAGACTTGATGTCATATCAAGTCTCTTTCTTTCATGAAAGGAGAATGTATGATGGAGACGATGCCAAATTGGTTAAAGCAACGTGCATTTTTAACACCAGATCGCACTGCAATTGAAATAGAGGAAGAGAAAGTTACTTTTATGCAGCTGCATGAAAAAGTAGTATCTGTTTGTGAACACCTTACGCATGTAGGAGTGAAGCGTGGGCAAAAGGTGGCTGTTCTGATGAAAAATGGTATGGAGATGATTACAGTTATTCACGCTCTATCTTACGTAGGGGCAGTAGCTGTACTTTTAAATACGCGTCTTTCAAGAGAAGAGCTACTTTGGCAAATGGATGATGCTGAAGTTGTTTGTTTAGTGACGGATCAAGATTTTGAGGGTAAAGATGTTCCTGTATATTCATTCGCTGAAGTAATGAATGGACCGAAGGTGGAAGCCTCTATACAAGAAGAATTTTCTTTAGAAGAAGCGATGACAATTATTTATACGTCGGGGACGACTGGGAAACCGAAAGGTGTTATTTTAACGTACGGCAATCACTGGGCAAGTGCAGTTGGCTCTTCGCTTAACTTAGGGCTTCGTGATGACGATTGTTGGTTAGCTTGTATGCCGATGTTCCATGTTGGCGGGTTATCTCTTTTAATGAAAAATATTATGTACGGCATGCGCATTTTACTCGTTCCGAAATATGATGCTGACTTTATTCATAAAGCACTTCAGACGAGAGGTGTTACGATTATTTCTGTCGTTTCTAAAATGTTAACAGATCTATTAGAAAGACTTGGAGAAGAGACATATCCATCTTCTTTACGATGCATGTTACTGGGCGGAGGACCAGCGCCGAAACCGTTACTCGAAACATGTGTAGATAAAGGAATTCCTGTGTATCAAACGTACGGTATGACAGAAACGTCTTCGCAAATTTGTACGTTGTCCGCGGATTACATGTTAACGAAAGTAGGATCAGCTGGGAAACCACTATTTCAGTGCCAACTACGTATTGAAAAAGATGGCGTAGTAGTGCCGCCGTTAGTAGAAGGCGAGATCGTAGTAAAAGGACCAAATGTAACAGGCGGCTACTTTAACCGGGAAGATGCGACGCGCGAAACAATTCAAAACGGATGGCTTCATACTGGTGACCTCGGTTATTTAGACGAAGAAGGATTTTTATACGTATTAGATCGCCGCAGTGATTTAATTATTTCTGGCGGGGAAAATATATATCCGGCTCAAATTGAAGAAGTGTTACTTTCTCATCCGATGGTAGCGGAAGCTGGTGTTGTCGGTATGACTGACGATAAATGGGGACAAGTACCCGCTGCTTTTGTTGTAAAAAATGGAGAAGTAACAGAAGAAGAAATTCTTCATTTTTGTGAGGAGAAATTAGCGAAATATAAAGTGCCGAAAAAAGCGTGTTTCTTAGAGGAATTGCCACGAAACGCTTCGAAAAAATTGTTAAGACGAGAGTTAAGACAATTAGTGGAGGAGATATAGGTGGAAATAAAAAAAGCGACGCTTCATATAACGGAAATGCCACTCGTCATCCCGTTTGCTGCAAGCTACGGGACGTATGAAAAGCGTGAAAGTATCGTCATTGAATTAGAAGATACGGACGGATACATTGGATTTGGCGAAGTCGTTGCGTTCTCTGAACCGTGGTACACGGAAGAAACAGTGAAGACTGCGCTACATGTACTTCAAGATTTTTTATTACTGGATTTATTAAAGGCGGAGATTTCTCATCCGAATGAAGTACCTGGTTTGTTCCAACATATAAAGAGAAACAGAATGGCAAAGGCGGGAATTGAAGGGGCTGTTTGGGATTTATATGCGAAGCGACAAAAGAAGTCATTAGCGACATTGCTAGGCGGGACTAGACCTGAAATTGAGGTCGGTGTTGTAATTGGTATCAATACAATTCCGGTTATGTTAAAACAAATCGAAAAGTATGCAGAAGAAGGATACGAGCGTTTTAAAGTGAAAATAAAGCCAGAGCATGATTACGAATTATTGAAAGAGATTCGTAAAGAGTTCCCGCACATCCCGTTAATGGCTGATGCAAATTCAGCCTATACATTAGCGGATACGGAGAAATTGAAACGATTAGATGAATTTCAATTGATGATGATTGAACAACCGCTAGCGGATTACGATTTTCTTGATCATGCACAGTTGCAAAAGAAAATTGAAACGCCCATTTGTTTAGACGAAAGCATCCATAGTTTAGAAGACGCGCGCGTTGCGATTACGCTGGGAAGTTGCCGCATTGTAAATATTAAACCAGGGCGAGTGGGCGGATTAACGGAGTCGATTCAAATTCATAATTATTGTATGGAGCATAATATCCCTGTTTGGTGCGGTGGTATGGTAGAGATGGGGATTTCACGAGCGCAAAATGTTGCGCTTGCTTCGTTGCCGAACTTTACGATTCCTGGCGATATATCTGCTTCTAGTAGGCACTGGGAGAGGGATATTATTTCGCCGGAAGTGATGCTTGAGGGCGGAAAGGTGATTGTACCGCAAAGTGTTGAAGCTGAGTATGAAGTAGACCGCGGAAGGTTGGCGGAAATTACGAAGCAGCGAATTGTTTTGGAGCGGTAGGTTGAGTCTTTCAAATAGCGGGCGAATTTCGTCGGTAATTGTCGGTAAGTCGATATAATTGAAAAATCGCTGATATAATTCGAGTTACGGTTGATATAATTGGAAAATCGCCGATATAATTCAAGTTGTGGTCGATATAATTGAAAAATCGCCGATATAAATTTCATTTACTAAGGTTACTCCCGCGAGTAACCTTTTCGTATTGTACAAATTGGATAGACTAGTTTACAATCGAGCGTATAAAGGGGGAGTAATATGAAGCGCATTTCAATTTTAATAGCGGATGATGAGGCAGAAATTGCCGATTTAATTGAGATACATTTAGAAAAAGAAGGTTACCACGTCGTGAAAGCAGCTGATGGAGAAGAGGCAATTCATGTTATTGAAACGCAGCCAATCGACTTAGTGGTTTTAGATATTATGATGCCGAAAATGGATGGTTATGAAGTGACGCGCCAAATTCGTGCGAAGCACCATATGCCAATCATTTTTTTAAGTGCGAAAACATCTGATTTTGATAAGGTGACAGGTTTAGTATTAGGTGCAGATGATTATATGACGAAACCTTTTACACCGATTGAATTAGTCGCACGTGTAAATGCACAATTACGCCGATTTCTTACGTTAAATCAGCCGAAAGTAGCAGAGAATAAATCTGCTTTAGAGGTAGGCGGAGTCATTATTGATCCTGAGCGAAGAACAGTAAATGTGTACGGAGAACAAGTTGAATTAACACCGAAAGAGTTTGATATTTTATATTTATTAGCGAGCCATCCGAAGAAAGTGTACAATGTAGAAAATATTTTTCAGCAAGTATGGGCAGATGATTATTTTGAGGGCGGAAATACAGTTATGGTACATATTCGCACATTGCGGAAAAAGCTTGGGGAAGATAAAAGAAAGAATAAGTTAATAAAAACAGTGTGGGGAGTAGGGTATACTTTCAATGGGTAAAAAGATGAGAAGTTTTCGCTCGAAGATGGTTATGCTATTTGCGTTAAGTATGATATTTGCTGGTGGCGTAACGTATATCATTTATGAAGGATTACGAATTTATTATAAATTAGTCGTTCGTTTTGAGGACCCATTAGCCCAAGTTCGGTCAATGGTAAGACAAATTGGGGATGTTAATTTCTTTTTAATTATTTTCATCCCTCTATCCATTATGTTTTTCTTCTTCCTTACTAGGCCTTATGTAAAATATTTTGATGAGATTTCAAGTGGGATTCATCATTTGGCGAACGGGGATTTTACAAATGAAGTGCGCGTGTCATCAAACGATGAGTTTGGAGATATCGCACGTGAAATAAATGTTGCGAGTGAAAAGTTAAAAGAAGCGGTGGAAAGAGGAGACTTTGCTGAAAGTAGTAAAGATCAGCTCGTTGTAAACTTAGCTCATGATTTAAGAACTCCATTAACATCCGTGTTAGGGTATTTAGATTTAATTCTTAAAGATGAGAATTTAACAAAAGAACAAATTAAACATTTCTCCACAATTGCATATACGAAATCGCAAAGGCTCGAAAGTTTAATTGATGAGTTATTTGAAATTACACGTATGAATTATGGCATGCTAAAGCTGGATAAAAAGCCGATTGATATAAGTGAACTACTTATACAGTTAGATGAGGAATTGTATCCTTTATTAGAGAAACATCATTTACAAGCTAGGTTGAATATTGATCCTCATCTGCCAATTAACGGTGATGGAAAATTGTTAGCTAGAGTATTTGAAAACTTGTTAACAAATGCCGTTCGATACGGATATGATGGGCAATTTGTTGATCTGAATGGGTATATCGATAATGGAGAAGTTGTCGTACAAGTTATGAATTATGGAGACAGCATTCCAGAAGAAGATTTACCGTATCTTTTTGATATGTTTTATACAGGTGATAAATCGAGAACTGAGAACCGTGGCGGGACAGGCCTTGGACTGTTTATTGCGAAAAATATTGTTGAGCAGCATAACGGTACCATTTCTGCTGAAAGTAATGTAGTTAGAACAATGTTTGAAGTGCGATTGCCAAAAGACGAGAACTTAACAATTTAATAAAAATTTAAACTTTACCCCACTTTTTATTTTAATAGTTTTTTCTATTCTATACGTAAGTTACGTTAAGGAGGAACTAGAAATGAAAAAGTGGGTATTTATTTCTTTTTTTATTAGCATGCACAGTATGTGTAGGCTTTTATATATCACCGTTATTTCAAAAGGAAATCGATGTTAAAATTGTCGGAAAAGATGAGCTAGTAAAGGCGGCAAATACCGAGAGGAAAGAGATTACGAAGGAACAAATTTATAAGGGTGATTTATTATTAGTTAATAGGGATTATCCAGTAAAAAAAGATAGTATTAGGTCTGATATTATAAATGTAAATCATAATAGTGAATTAGTAAGAGGCTACGTAATATTTGATAGAAATCTTCGTTTATCAAAGTATGTTGTAAAAAAGTTTTTGAACGTTGTCGATGCGGCTGGAAAAGATGGCGTACAGCATTTCTTAATGAGTAGTGGGTATCGAGATTTTAAAGAACAAAGTAAATTATATAAAGAAATGGGATCTGATTACGCGCTTCCAGCAGGATATAGTGAACATAATTTAGGATTATCACTAGACGTTGGATCAACGCAAAAGAAGATGGAGAAAGCGCCTGAAGGAAAATGGATCGAAGAGAACGTATGGAAGCATGGCTTTGTATTACGTTATCCGAAAAATAAAAGTAACATTACTGGAATTCAATATGAGCCATGGCATATCCGTTATGTTGGCCTACCTCATAGCGCAATTATGCAAAAAAAGAATTTCACACTAGAGGAATATTTAGAGTTTTTAAAAGAGGAAAAAGAGGTTTCAACTGAAGTAGAAGGTAAGAAATATACTGTTTCTTATTATAAAGTTTCTGAGAATACGAAAGTGAACGTTCCAGCAAACAAGCAGTATGAAATTTCCGGGAACAATATGGATGGGGTTATTGTGACGGTTCAGGAATAGAGAAGAAGGCTGTGCCATTTGGGACAGCCTTTTCTTATATAAGAAAGGAATTGACGTTTCTTGTCGGTAAATCGATATTCCTTGTCGAATCGTTGATATATTATAAGTTATGATAGATATAATTGAAAAATCGTTGATATAATTTCCTATACTATTACCATTTTGGAGGAGCATCTTTTTATTCACTTTCAAACATTATAACGTTATATTTACTTCTCTCTTTTTTTGTGTTACGCTAAACGTGTGAAAGACATATAAAATGAAATTTTAATGTAAGCGTATTCTTATGGCTTCTTATAGAAAAGGGTGGAAGTACAATGACAGAACGATTCGTACTACGTAATGTGAAACGTGTGAACGGGGAAGAGATTGACATTGTAATTGAAAATAACAAAATCGCACAGGTGACGAAAGCTGGTGCTGGCGAGGGTGGAAAGGTTCTTGATTACTCTGGTACTTACGTATCGAGTGGCTGGATTGATTTGCACGTTCACGCTTTTCCAGAGTTTGATCCGTATGGCGATGAGGTAGATGAAATTGGCGTTAAGCAAGGGGTAACGACAATTGTTGATGCGGGTAGTTGCGGTGCTGATCGTATTGCAGATTTAGTAAAAAGTAGAGAGCAGGCAAAGACAAATTTATTTGCCTTTTTAAATATTTCTCGCATCGGTTTGAAACGAATTGATGAATTATCCAATATGGAATGGATAGACAAAGAGAAAGCGATAGAAGCAGTAGAAAAGTATAAAGATGTAATCGTTGGGTTAAAGGCGAGAATGAGTAAAAGTGTCGTTTGTGATAGCGGAATTGAACCGCTTCATGTTGCACGCTCTTTATCTCGTGAAACATCATTACCAATTATGGTACATATCGGTTCAGCGCCTCCTCGCATTGAGGAAGTTGTACCTCTTTTAGAAAAAGATGATGTCATTACACATTACTTAAACGGGAAAGAAAATAATTTATTTGATGAAGAAGGCAAACCGTTACCTGTGTTACTAGATGCAGTGAAGCGCGGTGTGCATTTAGATGTTGGGCATGGTAATGCCAGTTTTTCTTTTAAAGTAGCAGAGGCTGCGAAGCGTCACGATATCATCTTTAATACGATTAGTACAGATATTTACCGGAAGAATCGTGTGCATGGTCCGGTGTATAGTATGGCCCATGTTCTTTCGAAATTCCTTTACTTAGGTTATCCGCTAGAAGAAGTAATTGACGCGGTTACGAAAAATGCAGCAGAGTGGCTGAAAAAACCAGAGCTTGGCCGCATTCAAGAAGGCGATATTGCAAACTTAACTTTATTTACGGTGAAAGATGAGAAGGTTACGTTAATTGATTCAGAAGGGAATCAGCGCGTTGCTGAAAGAAGAATTGATACGAAAGGGGTTGTAATTAATGGGTCATTCATTGAATGCTAAGTACGGATTAAAAAGAGTGATTAATGCGAGCGGTAGAATGAGTATTTTAGGTGTATCTGCTCCTACAGATACAGTAATGGATGCGATGAAACATGGTGGACAAAATTATGTGGAAATTGCTGATTTAGTAGATAAAGCAGGAGACCATATTGCGAGAATTCTAGATTCAGAGGCAGCGGTCGTTGTGAATTCAGCATCGAGCGGAATTGCGCTTTCTATCGCTGGTATCGTTACAGAAGGAAATCGCCGTAAAAGTGAAAGACTTCATCAAGAAGTAATCGCGAAAAACGAAGTGATTATGTTAAAAGGTCATAACGTTCAATACGGTGCTCCTGTTGAAACGATGATTTACTTAGGTGGAGGAAAACTCGTTGAAGTTGGCTACGCAAATGAAGGGAAAGCAGAACATATTGAAGATGCGATTGACGAAAATACAGCAGCAATTCTTTATGTGAAATCACATCATGCAGTGCAAAAAAATATGATTTCTGTTGAAGAAGCATGGGAAGTAGCGCAGCGAAATAACGTACCACTTATCGTTGATGCGGCAGCTGAAGAAGACATTCAAAAATATGTGAAGTATTCAGACCTTGCCATTTATAGTGGTTCAAAGGCAATTGAAGGACCTACTTCTGGTATTGTTGCCGGTAAACGAAAATATATCGAATGGCTGAAAGTGCAATTACATTGCATCGGAAGAAGTATGAAAGTCGGGAAAGAGACAACTTTTGGCTTACTTCAAGCGCTTGATGAGTACGGAGTAAAAGAAGATAAGAGCGAGCAAGAAAAAGAATTGCTACAAGTACTTATGCCGCTAAAAGAATTAAATGGTGTAAATGTAACGATCGTTCAAGATGAGGCTGGAAGAGCAATCTTTAGAGCTCGTATTCATATTAACGAGAAAGAGTTAAACAAATCAGCAAGAGATGTTGTGACTGCATTACGCGAAGGGGAAATCGCCATTTATACACGTGATTACGGAGTAAGACAAGGATTCTTTGATATTGATCCACGTCCACTTCAAGGTGATGACATACATGTGATTGAAGAAAAATTGAGAGAAATTGTAGGGGGAAACTAAAATGACAAACATTCAAAAACGTTTTTATAAAGGACGCGTAGCATTAAATGTATTAGCAAACAATATCCAAAATGCGAAAGATATTTTTGAAGCAGCAGAAGGTTATGTAGTAGTGGGAGTGTTATCAAAAGACTATCCAACAGTAGAAGAAGCTGTTACAGCTATGAAAGCATACGGAAAAGAAATTGATGACGCTGTATCAATCGGACTAGGCGCAGGAGATAATCGCCAAGCAGCAGTTGTGGCTGAAATTGCGAAGCATTATCCTGGTAGCCATATTAACCAAGTGTTCCCTTCAGTTGGAGCAACGCGTGCAAATCTCGGCGAAAAAGATAGCTGGATTAATAGTTTAGTATCACCAACAGGAAAAGTAGGTTACGTAAATATTTCTACTGGCCCAATTAGTGCGGCTGGAGAAGAAAAAGCAATCGTTCCAATTAAAACAGCGATCGCACTTGTACGTGATATGGGCGGAAATTCATTGAAATACTTCCCGATGAAAGGGCTAGCTCACCAAGAAGAATATCGCGCAGTTGCGAAAGCTTGTGCAGAAGAAGGATTCGCATTAGAGCCAACAGGTGGAATTGATAAAGAAAACTTTGAAACAATTGTACGTATTGCGCTTGAGGCAAATGTAGAGCAAGTTATCCCGCACGTATACTCTTCTATTATTGATAAAGAAACTGGTAATACGAAAGTAGAAGATGTTCGTGAATTATTAGCAGTCGTGAAAAAGCTAGTTGATCAATATGCGTAAGAAAATTGCAGCGTTCGGCGAAGTAATGATGCGCCTGCAAGTACCTGGATATGAATTGTTGTCGCAAGCTAACACGTTAAATTACTCATTTTCAGGTACAGGTGTGAACGTTGTAGCGGCACTTTCTCACTTAGGGCATGAAGGGCTTCTTATTTCAACTTTACCGGAAAATTCGGTTGGAGATGCAGCTGTATCTTACATTCAAAAGTTAGGGATTCAAACTTCTCTTGTTTCAAGAGGCGGTAAATATGTAGGTATGTATTTTTTAGAAAATGGATTCGGTGCACGTGCAAGCCGCGTTACATATTCGAATCGATTAGAAAGTAGCTTCAATACGGCATGTGAAGAAATGTATCAATTTGAAGAAATCGCAAAGGAAATTGATATCGTTCATTTTTGCGGAATTACACTTGCGATGAATGATACGGTGCGTCATCATATGAAATCTTTAGCGAGAGCAGTTAAAGAAAACGGAGGAACCGTCGTTTTTGATTGTAATTATCGTCCCTCACTTTGGGGAGAAGACGGATATGAACAGGCAAAACCGCATTATGAAGAAATGCTAGGACTTGCTAATATCGTTATGATGAATGAAAAAGATGCGATGTTCGTTCTTGGGATGAAAACAGAAGAGACGGAGCGTGAGGCGCAGCTGCTGGATCTTATTCCAAAGGTAGCTGAAACGTATCATATCGCTACAATCGCTGGTACTCATCGCTCCATCAACAGTGATAATACACATTCGCTTCGCGGGTTTATATGTAAAAATGATTCGTTCACTTTTGCAAAAACACTTACGTTTTCTGTATATGATAGAATAGGTGCTGGAGATGCTTATACGAGCGGAATTATTCATGGCGAGATAAAAGAGTTTGCACCAGAGAAAGCTGTTTCATTTGCGTCAGCAGCTGGAATGCTAGCACATACAATCGTCGGTGATACGCCAATGTCATCAGAGAAAGATATACTTCGGGCGATGACGGCATCAGTAGGTGATGTAGAAAGGTAGTGGGTGTAACAGTGAACGTAACGAGGAAAAAAGGACCATTATATTTACAAATAAAAAATATTATTCGTGATCGAATATTGCATGGCGTATATGCGATTCATACGAATATTCCTTCAGAACCGCAATTAGAAGAAGAGTTCAAAGTTAGTAAGATTACAGTGCGTAATGCCATTAAAGAACTCGCTCAAGAAGGATACTTGGAAAAGAAAAGTGGTAAAGGAACGAAAGTGATTCGTAATACTTCTGCGACAAAACTGTCAAAGGGTAAGAAATTTACAGAAGTATTAGTGGAAGAAGGATATAAAGTACAGAAGAAATTGCTAAAAGCAGAAGTCGTGCATAATGAAGAAGGAACAGTGCCATTTCGATTATTCGGGAAAGAGAGTTTCCGTATCGAACGTTTATATACGTTAAATGATGCACCGTACATTCATTATACGCACTATTTCTCAGCAGGAATGGCAAGTACAGATTTATCGGACTTTGATTTACAATCGCTTTATGATTTAGTTGAAGACCGAGGTATACATTTAGAAAACTTCAGAGATGAATTCGCGGTTGGGCTTGCACCTAATTTCGTTGCAGAAGCGCTAGGTGAAAAAGAGGGAACAGCGTTATTAAAACGTATGCGCTATTCTTATGATGAAGTTGGCGAAGTAATTGAATATAGCGAAGGCTACTACAATACAGAAATGCAGCATTATGTAGTGAATTATGACGTATAAAAAAGAGGGGATGTTCCCTCTTTTTTTATAAAGTAAAACTTTAATTAGTGGAGGAGGGCATCACCCACTAATTATTAGCCCACACCAATCGGGATAAAAGTAAGGAGAATGAGAGATGGATATATACTTATTAATCGTCACGTTACTTGCGATCACAATTGTTATTTTAGGGGTATCATGGTGGAAATGGCATGCATTTATTAGTTTAACAGTTGCGAGTTTGTTTTTAGCTATTATGTCTGGACTGAACTTAACGAAAATAGTGGCTGCCTATGAAACTGGTGTTGGTAGTGTACTAGGTCATTTAGTTGGTATTTTGGCACTTGGAACTATACTCGGGAAAATGATGTCTGATTCAGGAGCAGGCATGCAAGTTGCAGATTTCTTTATTCGATTTTTCGGCGTAAAAAAATTACCTTGGGCTATGTTATTTGCAGGTTTTGTTATAGGGATTCCCGTCTTTTTTGAAGTAGGGATTGTTATTTTATTACCACTTGTAATTTCAATTCGAAAAACAACGAAGCAAAACATATTATTAATTGCTTTACCTGTTATTGCGGGATTATCTATCGTACATGGGCTAGTACCTCCGCATCCAGGTGCCATGACTGCAATCGGTATTTATAACGCGAACTTAGGAAAGGTACTTTTATATTCATTAATTATCGCGTTACCGACGGCTATTATAGCAGGCCCAATATTTGCAAAGTGGGTACATAAGAGGGTTATACCTGAAAATGAACCGGAGCTTGTTCGAGTTACGACAGTATCAACTGATTTGCCAAGTCGTAAAGTTTCATTCTTTATTATTTTATTACCAGTTGTATTGATGATTTTATCAGTAGTTGCACCATATATTTCATTACCGAAAAAATTGACTGAATTTTTCGTATTTACAGGAAGTCCAGTAATCGCCTTACTTATTTCATGTTTCGCAGCATTTTATTTACTTGGTATCAAACAAGGTATTAATAAAAAGATGATTAAAAAATTAACAGATGAAAGTTTATTGCCTGTCGGTTCTATTATTTTAATAATTGGTGCAGGCGGTGGATTTAAACAAATATTAATTGAAAGCGGCGTTGGAACAGCTATTGCACAAATGGCAGAACATATTTCGTTATCACCAATCGTATTAGCTTTCATGGTAGCTGGTTTAATTCGAATTGCAACAGGTTCAGCTACAGTAGCATTAACGACAGCAGCAGGGATTGTTTCACCAGTTATTCAGCACATGTCTGGTGTGAATTTAGAGCTTCTCGTTATTGCAACCGGTGCAGGTTCATTAATGTTTTCTCACGTAAATGATGCAGGGTTCTGGCTTGTAAAAGAGTATTTAGGTTTGACGGTGAAGGAAACATTTAAAACGTGGACGGTGCTGGAAACATTGTTATCATTTATTGCATTTGGTTTTGCTCTTTTGTTGAATATGTTTCTTTAAAGGATACCTGAATAGGTATCTTTTTTTTTGATTAAGCCCAATTCCTAAAACAAGCCCGTTTTTAGGTAAGCCAAGCTTCCTATTCGCCCTGAAAACATAATATAAATGGAATCCCCTCATTTAGAGCAAGGTGAACTTGTTATGAATGATACTAAAGGAGGAATAGGGTAATGAGCGAAAAGTGTGAACACAGACATGATGATTGTAACCGCAGACATGGTTGCGGAGGCGGTTTTGCGCTTCTAATCGTATTGTTTATTTTATTAATTATCATCGGTGCTAGCTGCTTCGGCGGAGGCGGCGGTTGTGGCTATGGTGGTTACGGCGGTTACGCAGGCGGCTACGGTGGATATTGCTGCTAATTATTAAAAACTATTGAAAATAGCCTTGTGCATATTGCACAAGGCTATTTTATTCATATTTTTATATGCTGTGATAATTTATTAATGTACAGAGAACGGATTAAGAAGAAGAAAATGATCTCGATAACCCCGAAAAAGGTGAGTACGATACATGTCTCTTTTAGTAAGGAGAAAGAAAACATGCTTTGTAAAAACTTAACCGCAAATAATGTGTGAACACCAGCAACGATGTAAGGAACGAAAAATAAAATTCCTAATTGAATCGTTGCAGAGCGAAACATTTCTGATTCAGTTAAGCCAAGCTTTGTAATCGTAATATACTTTTGTCTTTCAGTTGTTAAGTCATTATACATACGGAAGTATAAAACACTAGCCGCACCGATAAAGAAAATAAAGCCGAGAAATGCCCAAATAAAGAATTGAGCAACTGCATTTCCTTTACCGTAAATGAGTTCATCCGTAGCCGTGTGTATGAAGAAAGGAACTTGAGCGTTCTCTTCTGTATGCTTTTCGTAGAACTCACGCGCATCGCCACTAATAACACGTAACATATTTTTGGTTGGAACTATTGCATTTTCCCAGTTTTCTACGAAGTAGTTATAGATTACAGTTGTTTCAATATGAGGAATCATATTATCAAATACATAATCTTGTACGACAGCTAAATGTGGGAATGCAAAGGATGGTTCGATTCCCTTATTAATAAACCCTTTAATATGAAATTCTTTTTTATTAGACCCGAGTGTAATCGTATTTTGCTTTGCAAATGGATTAGATACGAGATCGAGAAGTTCTGGTGAGTGCCGAGAAATAATATAAACTTCTGTAGAATCGATTGTTATTTCCGGTCTTTTCAATTGTTTAGCAATTGCGTTATAATCACTCATCTTCATAAGCATAATATCTTCTTTGGAAGCTGTATCTTTTAATACTGTAAACTTATATTTTTTGTAAAGAAAATTATTAGTTGTAAGCTCCGTTTCAATTGTAGAAATATGCTTTTGTTCAAGGGAATTGTCACCTTCTGATGTATACGTGAAGGGAACGGGATATCGCTCTAGTACTGATGCCTTCGTATTGTTATTAGCAGCAAATAACCCGATAATAATCGTAAATGCAAGTGCAGATAGCATAGAAACAATAAAGAGTACATTAATATTACTGCGTGTACGAGAAACTAAATCTGAAATCCATAACATATTTATTTGTTTCAAATAAAACTTTCTGCGCTTCTTTAAAATATAGATGAAAAGAAGGAATGTTTGTGAAAAGAATAAATATGTCCCGACTATTACGAGCGGTAAAATAGATAACATAATAAAAAAGACAGATCCATTTTGCACATTTTTTTCCGTTACGTAGCCTCGCGGATAACCAGCGATATAATAGCATAGCCCTAAACAAATTAAAGCGAATAAAGAGATGAGTATAGATGGTCTTTTTTCAGCTGGCATTTTCTTATTCCCCTTAATGAGGTGGGCTGTTTTTCGAGTACGAATAAACATTGGTGTAAACGTAGAAACGATTAAAAATAAAATGATAAACGTTACGGTTGTAACGATAATCGCTTCTGTTGGCCAATATAAATAGAGACCTTTCGCACTTGTTAATTTCGAAGTGACTAATAAGAAAAAGTTAGAAAATACAAGTCCACCTTGAATGCCGATAAAGATAGACAATATCCCGATTATCATATTTTCAGTAAATAACAATCTTTTTAATTGTCTCTGTGAGATACCAAGAATAGTGAGTATCCCGAATTGCTGCTTCCGAACATTTAAAAATGTTCCAATTGAATATAAGAGAAAGAAGAACGAGAACATAACGATCACAAGCTGTGCTGTACTAGCTAAGTTCATTAGAGGATCACGTTCTTGAAAGCTTTGTATACTCTGTAAGCGCGGATGATACGCGTATACAGTAAATGAAAAGAAAACCATGATAGAAAAAGCACTACTTACAAAGTAGGCGAAATATGCTTTCGAATTACGCGAGACATTTTTAAATGCGAATTGCCAAAATGTCATCCACGTCTTCCTCCTAATAACGCTAGAACATCTAATATTTCTTGATAAAATTTCTCGCGATATAATCCGCGGTGCAGTTCATTGTAAAGCTCGCCATCTTTAATGAAAATAACACGGTTACAATAACTTGCTGCAAACGGATCGTGCGTAACCATTAAAATCGTTGCATCTTCTTCTTTATTTAATTTCGTAAATAACTCCATTACGTCAATTGCCGCTTTTGAATCTAAGTTTCCTGTCGGTTCATCGGCTAGTAGAAGTGAAGGATGATGAATAACAGCACGTGCTACTGCGGTACGCTGTGCTTGTCCCCCAGAAACTTCAAAAATACGCTTGTCCAAAATATGATCAATTCCAAGCTTTTTTGAAATGTTATCAAGCTTTTCATCCATTTCTTTTAATGGAACATTATCTAATGTTAAAGGTAATACGATATTTTCACCGATTGTCAGTGTATCTAGTAAGTTAAAGTTTTGGAAAACAAATCCTAACTCTTGTCTTCGGAAAATAGCTAACTTCTCTCTACGAAATGTGTGCGGTTTTTTTCCGTTAATCACGACATCACCAGAAGTCGGAGAATCGATTGTAGAGATAACGTTTAAAAATGTAGATTTTCCGCTACCAGATGGTCCCATAATGGCAACGAATTCCCCTTTATCCACGTGTAAATTTATATTTTTTAAAGCAGTATGAGGGACTTTCCCCTCATATACTTTTGAGACGTTTTTTATGTGTAATACTTCTTCCATAGTAATCACCTTTCTACTTTTTAAAACTTAATGTGTTGTGATAATTTTTGCATATAAAAGGAACGAATTAAAAGGAAAAATAAAATTTCAACTGTTCCAAAAATCAACAGTACGACTGTAATTTCAGCGAAGAACGAGAGATGTAATATTTCTTGTAGCATCTTTGTCGCAAACATCGTATGGATTGATGCCATAATGTAAGGTACGAAGAAAAGAATCGCAAGCTGAATTGTCGCTGAACGTTTCATTTCAGTCTCAGTTAAGCCGATTTTCGTAATCGTTATATATTTTTCTTGCTCATTTGTTAAATCTGTATACATCCGGAAGTAAAGAACACTGCCAGCACCGATAAAGAAAATAACTCCTAGGAAAGTACCAATTAAGAAGAACGAAGCGACATTTAGTTTTGTCTTATATAGAGAATCGCTCGCTTCACTTGCATGGAAAGGTGGATGCTCTGCTTGAATTGCTACATTATCGTTATGGATTTTTGTTATAAACGATGAACCGATATTATGTGCTTTTTCCCAATCTGTAACTTTGAAGTTATATACACTCATTTGTTTGGAAACTGTGGATAAGGCTTCTACATTTTCATCAGATAGTATGAGTAATTGGTATATTAAGCTGTTTGGGAATGGGCTATAACTTTTATATTCTTTCACTTGTAGTTGTAAATTGTTTTGAGTAAGTGTAAGAGTATTTTTGTTGTCTTTATTATGAAGCGTTCCAATAACCTGATCATCTAAGTCTTTCATAAGAATATAAGATTCATTCTTATTTACCGTGAGTTTTTCCCAATTTAAAGCCTTAGCAAGTACATTATAGTCACTTTGTTTAATGGCATAATAGAGCTGCGTGTTATCTTCAGCCGAAGATACTTCATATATATCCGTTTTAAATTTTGTATAAGTAAAGTGCTCTTCATTAAATTTCTGCTCTAACCAGTTTAAATGTTCATCAGCTAACGTATTTTCAGTATGTGATAAATAAGTAAACGGGAAAGGGTTTTGTCTAATCGCATCAAACTTTGTAAATTTCCCGAATCCATATAAGAATGTAATCATTGTAAAAGCGAGCGTCGATAGCATCGCTACAATAAAGAGCATGTTAATGTTTGTCCGAATACGTGATGCTAGATCGGAAATCCAAAGCATATTAATTCGTTTCATATAAAACTTTCTTCGTGTTTTTAAAATACGAATAAGTAAAAAACTAATTTGTGAAAAGAAAAAGTATGTTCCAGCTGCAATAAGCGATGGGATGACAAATATACTAGAGACGGCATATAAAAGTCCAATTATGTCACCTAGCGACATAAAATACAGCGGATTTGCGGCTAACGCATATCCACATATTAAACAGATCGCACCAAATAGAGAGATGAGCACGGATGCTTTTCTTTCTTTTTGTTGTTTTCCTTCTTTTAAAAGACGTACGGCTTTTCTCGTGCGAATGAGCATCGGTGTAAAAGATGATACGAGAATGAAGAGCCCGAGAAAGATGATGATAGTTAAAACGATAGCACTTGTAGGCGGATATAAATATAAACCAGGTACGTGTGTAATTTTGGCGGTAACTAACAAAAAGAACTGTGAAAAGACAAGTCCAAGTTGAATGCCAAAAAATATAGAAAGAGCACCAATTAACATATTTTCTATAAATATGAGTCGCTTTAATTGTTTTTGAGATATGCCAAGTACTGTTAAAATCCCGAACTGTTTTTTTCGTACTTTTAAAAACGTCCCGATTGAATACAGTAAAAAGAAAAATGAAAAGAACACAATGACAACTTCTGAAATTGTCATTAATATGTTCAGAGAAAAATTCACGTCTGTCATATGCAATTTAGGATGAAATAAATAAACTGCAAATGAGAAAAAGATTGCGATGGAGAACGCACTGCTTACAAAATAGGCGAAATAAGCTCTGGCGTTCCGCGTCACGTTTTTAAATGCAAACTGCCAAAATGTCATTCACCTGAACCTCCTGATAGGGTGAAGATGAGAAGAGCATAAGAAATACTCTTTTCATCAAGTTTGTTTTAAATATTTTGTCCACTCGTGTAATGTGATAATTTTTGCATATAAAGTGAACGAATGAATAAGAAAAATACGATTTCAACGAATCCAAAAATAATAAGAACGGCTGAAACTTCTTTGAACAGAGATAAACCAATTACATCTTGTAGCATTTTTGTTGCGAACATTGTATGAATGGATGCCATAATGTACGGAATGAAAAATAAAATACTAAGTTGAATGGTTGCAGATCGTTTCATCTCTGTATCTGTTACACCGATTTTAGAAATCGTTATATATTTCTCTTGTTCGTTCGTCAAATCCGTATACATTCTAAAGTAAAGAACGCTACCAGCTCCAATGAAGAAAATAACTCCTAAAAATGTCCCAATTAGGAAAAATGCAGCACTGCCTGATGTTATTTTGTATAACGATCCTGCTGATTCAAAGGAACGAATAAGAGGTCCTTCATACTGGGATTTATTTCGATCTTTTTGCACTTTTTCTATAAAATTATCAGCAATTTCATATGTCTGTTCCCAGTTTTGAATTTTGTAATTGTATGCTGATATATGTTTTACGGTGTTAGGTAAGTTATTTACGATAATATCAGGCAACACTATCGTTTGATATGAAAAGTCAGATGGGATTGCGTTTACATGCTCATAGCCTTTTACTCGTAATTTCGTATTTGTACTAGAGAGTGTAATGTAATCTCTTTTGTAGCTTTGCTCAAATTCGTTGAATATGGTGATATAAGATGTCCCTGTTAGCACATATGCTTCGTTATCATCCATAAATAGTTGTTTCATTCGTAAAGAATCTGCAAGTTTGTTATAGTCACTTTGCTTAATTGCGTATACGTCATTATAAATAGCTATATCTTTATCTTCTTTTAGTGGTGTTTCATATATATCAGCTTCTATTTTTTGATAAGGGAAATGCTCTTTTTGTAATTGTTGCTCAAGCCAATTTAAATGCTCTGTAACAAAAGGGTTCGCATCATAAGAAAAATAAGAAATTGGAAAAGGAGAAGTTCTATTAACTTCTAGCTTAATAAATTTCCCGAATCCATATAGAAACGTAATCATTGTGAAAGCAATTGTAGATAGCATTGCTACAATAAAAAGCATATTAATATTCGTTCGAATACGGCTCGCTAAATCCGAAATCCAAAGCATATTAATCCGTTTCATATAAAACTTCCTTCTTTTCTTTAAAATATAAATCAGTAAGAAACTAATTTGTGAAAAGAAGAAATATGTTCCGATTGTAACAAGCATTGGGATAACGAAAATACTTGAAACCATATATATAACACCGATTTGCGGGCTTACTGATACGAAATATTTAGGATTTCCAGCTAACGCATAACCACCAAATAAACAAATCGCACCAAATAATGAAACAAGTATGGATGGTTTTCTTTCTTTTTGTTTTCCACCATTTGTTTTTAAAAGGTGTACCGCTTTTTTGGTACGAATAAGCATTGGTGTGAATGCAGATACAATGATAAAAAGACTAAGGAAAACAATGGTTGTTAAAATAAACGCGTTAGTAGGACCGTATAAATATATTCCTGGAACATGCGTAAGTTTGGATGTTACTAATAAGAAAAATTGAGAAAAAACAACTCCAAACTGCATGCCGAAAAAGATAGATAAAATCCCGATTAACATATTCTCCATAAAAACAAGACGATGTAATTGTTTTCTCGATATTCCTAAAATGGTCAAAACACCAAATTGTTTTTTTCTAACTTTTAAAAAAGTACCAATGGAATATAGTAAAAAGAAGAAAGAGAAAAATACAATTACTACTTCTGAAAATATCATTAATCCTGAAATTTCAGAAGTCATGTCAAAGTTTTGTAATTTCGGATGGAATAAGTAAACAGCAAACGAAAAGAACACAGCAATGGAAAAGGAGCTACTTACAAAGTAAGCAAAATAAGCTCTTGAGTTGCGCGTGACGTTTTTAAATGCAAATTGCCAAAATGTCATAGATTATACCTCCGGCTAGAAGATATAGAAGTAGTTGTATTGCAAAAAATGTATGAGAGTGAGTTCTCATACATTTTGCTTGCATATGTTACGATCATGCTTCGGTCACCTTCTCCGTATGTTCTGCTTGATTATTTGCAGCGTTGTGGAAGATGATTTTAATCGTCGTTCCTTTACCAACTTCAGAATCTAGTTTGACAGAGTGACCTAAATAATCACAAATTTTACTTACAATATAAAGTCCCATACCAGTAGATTCTCCGAATGCGCGACCGTTTTTCCCAGTGTAAAATGGTTCAAATACTCTTCGAATATCTTCTTGCGGAATACCAACACCTTCATCGCGAACTTCTAAAATAATATCTTTTCCGTTTCGGTAAGCAGATAAGAAAACTTTCTTTCCGCGCTCACCAGAGTAACGAACAGCATTTGTCATTAACTGATAGATGATAAATTTTAGCCATTTTGCATCAGAAGCAACCTTTAAATCAGAATGAACTTCTAAAACAGGAAAGACACCATTACGAATGAATAGTTCTTTTAATCCGTTAATATTTTTTGTTACCGTATCTTTTAATGAAATCGTCTCAACATGGAAATCTTCATGGAAGTTATTTAACCTAGCCATGTATAAAGCCATATCAAGCCCTTGGTTTAGACGCTCTAATTCTTTTTTAAACTTTGGAATTAAATGCTCGTCTTCCATTTCTAGCACCATAAGCTGCATAACAGAAACAGGTGTCTTCATTTGATGTACCCAGTGGTTAATGAATAATTGATGTTCTTGTTGTTTTACTTCATACGATTGTAGTTCTTTTTGGAAGAGGCGGTACTGCGTACGCACGAGTTCATTGACACCGTGAGGCATCGGAGCAGTTGCTCTTTCAATAAACGCATCTTCCATTTTTTCTGGTTGCTCGCTTAATCTATGGTACATTCTACGATTGCGAACGTAACGGTAAGCGAGGAAACAAATAAATAAATATAAACTTAAAACGACGAAATAAAATTTATTGTTTTGAAATCCATCTACTGCATCATAAAGAACGAAAATGATACCGAAGTTTAAAACGTACAGTAGGAAAAATGCAAAATGATCACGTAAAAATAGCTTCATGCTTATTCACTCCAAGTTGCGTTAAAGCGATATCCAAGTCCACGTACTGTTTCAATAGAGTTCTCAATACCAAGCTCATTAAACTTTTTACGAAGACGCGTAATGTTTACGTTTAATGTATTTTCTTCAACGAAGCTTTCGTCATCCCAAAGCGCAGCTAATAAATCTTCACGGCTTGCTGTACGAGGGAATTTAGATAATAACATTTCAGCTAAAATAGCTTCTTTTTTCGTTAAAAGAACTTGTTCAGATCCGAAGTGAATTTCAGGACGTTCTGGGAATAGTTTTAAACCTTCTACTTCAACGATACGTTCAGAAATATTTGGTGCATAATCACCGTAAATACGGCGTAATTGTCCTTTAATTTTCGCCATTACAACGTCGTAGTGGAATGGTTTTGTAATGTAATCATCCGCACCGCTTTCAATTGCCATAATTTGTTCCATCTCACCAGCACGCGCTGAAATGAAAATAATTGGACAAGTAGATTCATGACGAATTTGACGGCACCAGTAGAAACCATCGAATTTCGGTAAGTTTACATCAAGTAAAACAAGATGTGGTTTCACAGCGTTAAACGATTCCATAATATCATCGAAATTCTCTGCAACAACAGCTTCATAACCGTACTTCTGAATGTGAGATTGCAGTAATGATGAAATATTTGGATCGTCTTCAACGATTAAAATTTTATACATATGTATATTCCTCCTCAGAAAAACAATTGTAGCTATAGTGTATCATGTGTTTCAAGTCTTTTCATTATGTTGAAAGATAAGCTAGTAAACAGTATAGGTTAAAAGTGAGAAAAGTAAAAAGGGCACTGGATACAATTGACAAATAACAGTAATCGGTTTAACATTTAGATAAATATCTAAATGTCTAATTATCGAAAGGAAGAAAGACATTGAATCAAGCATTCAAAGCATTAGCAGATCCAACAAGGCGAAAAATTTTAGACTTATTAAAAGAAGGTGATTTAACCGCTGGTGAAATCGCTGAACATTTCAATATGACAAAACCAAGTATTTCACACCATTTAAGCGCACTTAAAAATGCTGAACTTATTCAAGATGAAAAGAAAGGGCAATTTGTTGTGTACTCTTTAAACACAACTGTCTTTCAAGATTTATTAACTTGGGTGTTTACATTTACGAATAAGGGGGAAGAGGGGAAATGAAAAAACATCTTTTTGCAATCTTATTAATTGTTATAACTTGTTTAGCTTGGGCGTTTGCTTGGCCACATTTGCCGGATACAATTGCAACGCATTGGAGCGGAGGTAAGGTAGATGGATATTCTTCTAAATTGTATGGAATGATTTCTATGGTCGGAATTATGATTGCATTATATATATTTCTAAATGTGATACCAAAGATTGATCCAAGAAAAGCAAATTACGAGAAATTTTCTAAAGCCTTTATGATGATGAATAATGGTGTACTATTGCTACTATTTGTAGGAAATATAGACATTATTACAAGTGGATTAGGATATAACTTATTCATTAATCGGGTGCCTGAATTATTAGTTGGTATTTTATTTATAGTCATCGGTAACTATTTACCACAATGTAAACCAAATTACTTTGTAGGTATAAAAACACCGTGGACATTAAGTAACGAGGAAGTATGGAGAAAGACACACCGTTTTAGCGGAAAGGTGTTTGTTATATTAGGAATTATTATGATTCTAAGTGTTTTTGTACCAGTAACGTGGAAATCTTTCGTAATGGTTGGAATTATTACCGGTGCAGTAGGATTAACAATGGGATATTCATATATTGCTTATAAAAAAGAAATAGGGGCCTAATAAAAAATTATGGGGGAGAGAGGATGAAAAGACACGTATTACCATGGAGTTTAATTATTGGTATTGCAATCGGATGGTATATTGTATGGCCATATTTACCAGAACAAATTCCACGCCATTATAATGCAGCAGGAGTAGTAGATGGATATTTTTCTAAAGTAGAAGCAAGTTCTGTTTCAATAGGAAGCATGATGTTGCTGTATTTGATATGGCTAGCTCTTGGGTATATTGACGTAACGAAAGATAAGTATAAACAGCATGCTAAAGTCCTTTCCGCAATCCGTTATGCTATTCTTTTGATAGGATTCGGCTGTAACTTATTTGCGCTATTAGCAGCGTCTAATTATATTGCATCGGGCTCAATTGTATTTAATTTTGGACTTGGAACATTGTTTCTTGTACTAGGTAATTACATGCAACAAACGAAGCCAAACGGGTTAGTAGGCATTCGAATGGACTGGACATTAGAAAATCCTGTAGTTTGGAGGAAAACACATAGATTTGCTTCGAGGGTATTTGTAATAGGTTCACTTTGTATATATGCCGGGGCTTTGCTTCCAGATCCATTTAATATTTTTATAGGGATTGGAATCATATTAATATGCATTATCGTATCAACAATAAAGTCATATAGTATTTATAAAGAAGAGTTGAAAATGTAAATGTAAATAAAGCTGCTTTTCCTTTTAGGGAAGAGCAGCTTTGTTTTTTATCACTTCTTCAAAACCGGTATCCAAATTTCACTTTTAAAGTTTGGAGAAGATATATCTTTCTGTTCATTCCACAATATCTCCGGTCCTTCCGCTAGTTCATAGTTCGAAGAAGGGAACCATTCAGAATAAATACGTCCCCATACATTTTGTAATGCATCAGGAAATGGTCCGACAGCTTCGAATATAGCCCATGTTGAAGCAGCAACTTCAAGTTGCGCGAATTGCTCTGGGCAATCTTTCGTTGTGGCTACTCCAATGTAGTGATCGAGTTCCCCCTTTTCCTCCATTCTTCCTTCAGAAAAGTTAGTAGAAGCACTAATGATTCCAGTAGGTTCAATGTTTGAAAGGGACTTTAATGTTTGAATAGAATCTGGGTTTAAACTTTTCCACATAGAAGCAATTTCTTCATTTACACCGTTAAAAACGATTGGTACTCGTTTTGTAATACCTATAATTCGAAATGGCTCTTTTTCTTCAATTCGATAGTTCATTTCATTTCCTCCTTGAATGGATAATTGGAAGGTCATTGGTGAATAAGCCTTCAAAGAATGGCTACTATTTCGTGCCTCTGAAGGTGTTATACCGTGCAAGTTTTGAAATGCACGGGCGAATGAATCTGGTGAGTTGTAGCCATATTTTATAGCGACATCAATGACTTTTGCATCGCTATTTTTTAGTTCAAAGGCAGCGAGAGTAAGACGTCTACAGCGAATATAATCAGATAGTGATATACCTGCTAAAAACGAAAACATTCTTTTAAAGTGATACTCAGAACAGAGAGCTAGCCTCGCAACTTCTTTAAAATCAATTTCATTCGTAAGGTTATCTTCAATATAGCGCATTGCAGTATTCATATTTTTAAGTGAATCCATATTATGACCTCCTCTGTACATAGAATAGCAGGAACGAAATAGCTCCATCCGACATTTCGTGCACAACTTTGTAGGGGACATTTTTAACCTTACAAAATTGTAATGTTCCTGTAAGGAGAATGAATGGATGGTATGATATCCCAATGTTATAGTAACAAAGTACTTTTGTTCAGTAGGTTAAATTTTTATATCTTTACTTATGCGTCTTACATAACTGTCATGTTTGTGTAAGAAACATCGATAGTGGCAAGAGTAGAGAGTGTATATAGTTGAAAATAGAGAATAGAAGAAATGAGGGATGTCGAGATGAAAACAGTGTTAGAAGCAAAAAATATTGAAAAAGTGTACGACACGGGTGGGAATAAATTTGCAGCGTTAAAAGGTATTAACTTACAAGTAAAAGAAGGTGAGTTCGTTGGAATTATGGGACCTTCTGGTTCTGGTAAGACGACTTTACTAAATGTTCTTTCTACAATTGATAATGCGACGAACGGTGAAATTTTAATTGATGGAAAAGATATTGTAAAGATGAATGATGATAAGTTAGCGTTATTCCGCCGTGATCATTTAGGTTTCATTTTCCAAGATTATAACTTATTAGATACGTTAACGGTGAAAGAGAATATCGCTTTACCACTTGCGTTATCAAAGGTGAAAGCGAGTGAGATTGATCGCCGCGTTCTTGAAATCTCAAAGAAATTCGGTATTGATCATATTTTAAGTCAGTTCCCATATCAAGTATCTGGTGGGCAGAAGCAGCGCTGTGCAGCATCGCGTGCAATTGTTACGAATCCAAGTATGATTTTCGGAGACGAGCCAACTGGAGCACTTGATTCTAAATCTGCAACAGATTTACTTGAAAGTATGAAGTCGTTAAATGAATATGATAACTCAACAATTTTAATGGTAACGCACGATGCATTTGCAGCAAGTTATTGTAAACGAGTTATTTTCATTAAAGATGGTGAGCTATATAAAGAATTACACCGCGGTGAATCGACGCGTAAACAGTTCTTCCAAAAAATTGTTGACGTAATGTCTTCTATTTCTGGAGGTATGGCTGATGACCTTATCTAGCATTGCCCTCCGCAACATACAGCGGAACTTTAAAGACTACTTTGTATATTTTGCATCTATGATTTTTAGTATCGTTATTTATTTTACATTTAAAGCACTGCAATATAATTCACAAATGGAAAAAGCAGCAGAAGCTTCAAAAAAAATTAGCGGAGCGTTCCAAGTTTCAAGTGTGATGCTTATCATTTTCGTAGCAGTGTTCATTATATATTCGAACGGATTCTTTACACGTAAACGTAAAAAAGAAGTTGGCTTATATTCGTTATTAGGTATTCGTAAAAGACAAATTGGTAAAATGCTCTTTTATGAAAATATGTTAATGGGATTAATGTCATTAGTAATTGGGATTGCGATCGGTAGTGTCCTTTCAAAATTATTCCTTGAGTTATTAGTAAATATGATGGGATTAAATTTAAACGTTCATTTTGAAGTACCGATGGCTGCCATTATTGATACAGCAATTATTTTCTTTGTGATTATTTTATATACATCACTTCAAGGATATCGTTTAATTTATCGCTTTAAGTTAATTGAACTTTTCCGTGCAGAACGTGAAGGAGAAGCAATGCCAAAAGGATCTGTCATTATGGCATTAATTTCAGTTTTCTTAATCGGTTCAGGTTATTTTTTAGCATTAATGTACATGAAAGCAGTTATGTATGCAGACTTTATGGTCGTTGCATTATATATTTTATTAGCGACAGTAGCAGGGACTTATTTACTGTTCATGTTCTTCACAGTATTTGTATTGAAACGTGCAAGAAATAATAAGTCAGCATTTTATAATGGTATGAATATGGTAACGACATCACAGTTACTATATCGTATTAAAGGAAATGCGAAATCACTTGCGACAATCGCTATTTTAAGTGCGGTAACATTAACAGCGGTTGGTACGTCAGTTACGATGTATTACAACACATTTACGCAATCAAAAGTTGCTGCGCCGTATAGTTATTCCTATGAGAAAAAAGATGCAGCATTAGATAAAAAAGTAAATGAAATACTTGCTGGAGAGAAGAATAATCACCCAGTCACATATGAATCAGAAGTTGAAATGATTCCTGTGAAGGGAACATTTAAAGGTGAAAGAGCTGATCAAGTTCTGAACACACACTATAATGTTACGAATCAGTACCAGCTTATTTCTCAATCAAGCTTTAATACACTTGTGAAACATTTAGATGTAGAGCCTGTAAATTTAAGTGCGAATGAAGCTTTCGTATATGATAGCCTATATATTGAGAAACTTGATTTTGGTCCTCTTTATACAGGAAATACAGCTGTATTCCCTGTTGGAAACGAGTCAAAAGAATTAAAAATTAAAGGTGTAAATAATAGAAGCCTTACAAATTTAAATGAACTATTTGTAATCGTTCCTGATAAAACATATGAGCAAGTGAAACAAGTAAACGAAACGCGTACTGTAAAAAATATTGATGTAAAAGGTGAGCGAAATAGTAAAGAGTTAACAGCAAAATTAGCAAGCATTATGCCAGCTGGAGAATCAGAAGTTTTAAAACCATTTAACGATTTCTATACAGGATTCCAAATGGGGCTTGAAACAACAGGCTTAATGATGTTTATTGGGTTATTCTTAGGATTAGTATTCCTATTAGCAACAGGCTCAATCATTTACTTTAAACAATTAACAGAAGCAAGTGCTGACCGTGATCGCTACGTTGTTCTTCATAAAATTGGTGTAACGAAGCAAGAGATGAAGAGAGCTATCGCAAAACAAGTGAGCTTTATCTTTGCTATTCCATTAATTATTGGTATTTTACACAGTTTATTTGCACTAAAAGGTTTGTCAAATATATTACCATTTGAAATTATGATTCCGCTTCTCATTAGTATTGGAGTATACGGCGCGATTTATATTGGATATTACTTCTTAACGGTTCGTTCTTATTATAAGATCGTGAGTGCGAAGTAATAAGGGACAGCTATCGCTAGAGACGATAGCTGTTTTTTTATTCTTCATAAAATCTTAAGAAATCTCCTTAATTTTTGTTAAGAAATAATAGTTATACTTAGAAACAAGTTAGAAACTATTGAACGAATGAGGAGAGGTTTATATGCAACTCATAACATTCTTACATGAATTTATTAAACATCCGAAACATACTGGTGCAATTGCGCCAAGTTCAAAAATATTAGCAAAGAAAATGGTAGATGTAATTGATTTTAATAAAGCGAAATGCATTGTAGAGTTAGGTCCTGGTACAGGAGTCTTTACGAAAGAAATTATGAAGAGAAAGAAGAAGGAAACAATATTTCTTCTTATTGAAATTAATGAAGTGTTTTGCAAGGAGCTAAAGAGAAAATTTAAAGATGAGCAGAACGTCATTGTTGTACACGGTTCAGCCGAAAATATAAAAAAGTATATAGAAGATCTCAATATAGAATGCGTGGATTACGTTTTATCGGGATTACCTTTTACCTCTTTACCAGAAGAAGTTTCAAAGCGTATTTTAAACAATGTAATGGAAGGGATACATGAGAATGGTGAATTTATTACATTTCAATATTCACTTGTGAAAAAAGGATTTATACAGCACTTCTTTCCTGAAATTACGCTAGAGAAAGTGTGGCTCAATTTCCCACCAGCGTACATCTTTAGCTGTAAAAAAGAGCTAAGGAGAGCATATGCATAATGGAATTACATGAATTATTATCTTATATTGAACAATACGGTTATTGGGCATTATTTTTCTGTTTATGGTTAGGTATTATCGGTATGCCAATTCCAGACGAAATGATCGTAATGAGTGGTGGCTTTGTGTCTTCACTAGGGATATTAAGTGTCATTCCTGCATTTTTATTAACATATTTAGGTGTTGTATCTGGGCTTTCTTTAGGTTATATATTAGGGAAAATATTTGGTACGAAAGTACTTGATAAGCTAATGAAAAAGAAAAAGGCGAAATATCTTTTGAAATCTCAACAAATGGTAGAGAAGTATGGTCATTATGCGTTAGTCACAAGTTACTTTATACCAGTTGTAAGACATATCGTACCGTATTTAGTTGGAATGAATAACATGTCATTTAAGACGTATGCTTTGTATTCTTATACGACAGGATTTGTTTGGACACTCGTTTACTTTGTGCTCGGTGCTTTATTTGGAAAACATATTGAAAGTATTGTAGCGATCGCGATAGAATATGGCGTGTATTTTGGCGTGATTGTTTTTATAGTTACAGGTATTCTTTATTTATATAGACAAAAAAGAATCACACTGATGAGTAAATAGAAGTAAAGAAAGTTTCTTCCAGTATGAAGGACAAGATAGGATTATAAGTATAAAATTATCTTTATTTAATGGTAAAATACAGGTAAGTAGTTAAGGAAGGAAGAGCGTTGTGCTACTCATTTTTAGCCTTATCTTAATTGGAATTATGTGCAGTATGAAAATAGTATCCTTACACATGATAGAACGACAAAAGGTAGAGGAACGATATGTATATTGTCCAAAATGTGATACGAAAATTAGAAGAGGAAATTCAGCTCCTTTTTGTTCAAAATGTAATTTAATATTTTAAAAATAAAAAGTCCGAAATCACTTTATATAGTTTCGGACTTTTTATTTTTAAGTAAACATTAATCCACCTAGTTCTCTTTCGTTTGTTTATTAGCTAAAATGGATTATGAATAACAATAGTATGTAAACGAAAATAAATATAAATGTACACATGGAGTGTTATATTTGGAGATTTTAATCATAGTAGGATGCCTAAACTGTATGGATGTTAACCTTTTTAGAGAAAGATATCCCAGCTAATTTAGTTTGGAAGATTGAAAGAATAGATTGAAAATAGATGAGAAGTGGAGTGCATATGATGGAGACACAAATCGTTATTGGAGTACCTGGTTTATGGAAAGATAGAACAGAATTAATACAAGAAGTTGTGAGTAAAAGTAACTATATATTAGCGGGAAATGTTATGCACCATAAGGAGAAAGAGATTGGCTTTGAAATTGATATATATGAACAAGACCCTTCTTTGAGAGAGGCTTTCTTCTATGCAGGTGGTGAGCGTTTTGATGAAGAATTGCTTCAGGAGTTGGAGAAGCATACTTATACAGTGTATGTTATTGCAAAAGTTGACGATACAGAGAGATTACAAGAAGTAATTGATGTAGGAATGGAACTTTTAAATGCAGGTGGACTTGCTTTAAAAGTTGAAACAGCAGGTATGGCTTATTCGAAAGAAGAATGGCAAGAGCTTGCAGAGGATAAGGAAATATTCCCGATGTATTCGCACCTTGTAACTTTAGTTGGAGATGAAGAGGACGGCTACTATTCATGTGGAATGCAAGCATTTAATCTACCAGACGTTGTTTTAGACGGAGGGATAGATCCGGAAGTAGCTGTAGATTTATTAAATGATTTTAACCTACATAATATATTGGAAAAACCTAATTTGAAAGATGGAGATACAATTAGTTTCACAGAAGATGCTCCAGTGTATCTTTTATCTCATTATATGGATAATCGTTATGAACAAGAGGATCCATTTTATAATCCGTGTGGGGTATGGAAGTTAGAGAGTGCTTCGGCAAAGAAATCTATCTTTCAAAAATTGGGGAGTGTGCTAAAAGGATGGAAAAATACATAAAAGAACAGAGGAGTATATGTGATAAATATAAAGCGGAGTATGTAGAATCTCCGAATGACTTGAAATTAGGAATAGCGCAAAATGTGAAAGATGGTATCGCTCCGATTAATGGGTTACGAATGCCTATAGAAAACGGAACGACAGGTTGGTACATTTGGGCTGGTGAAGAAATGGGGACAGAAGAAGATTTCTTTCTTCCTTTACACGTTCAACATATTGATGAATGGGCACCTGAAATAAAGAAGTATTTAGGGTTACCACCTGGTTGGAGATTTTTAATTGCTGGAGATTACGAGGACGTGTGGTATGATCCGAATTTGTTTGATGAAGATTTAGAAGAGGATGCAGATGAATGGGAAGAAAACATGCTACAAGAGTATGGATGGTACATGCATAGCATATTAGCAGAAGATATTGATGGCATCCATGCTAATTATCATACGCATGGTCTAAGAGATAACTTTAATCATCAAGATTTACAAATAGCATTAAATATGGATCCTGAAGCCGCGCATAGTGTTTTTTGTACCATAATAGAAGAAATAAAGAGCGGAAAAAAGTTTGAACAAGGGATTGAGTATACGAATATTATTGAAGGATATCCCATTATTATGAAGTCTTTCGTAGAGATGGCTCGAGAAGTTTTGAGGGTTTTATTACCTGATGAAAGAGGGATTCTTCCTACGAGGCCAGAGTGTGATGAATGTTATAAGACTCAATTGGATGATATTGAGGAGAGTTGATAAAAAAGAGCTTGAAACTATTCAAGCTCTTTTTTTATCACTATTTATGTCCTAAAATATGCTCAATCTCATGCAAACTTAATTTACTTGCCTTAGCAATCGTTTCAAGTGGTATACCAAGATCATACATATTTTTAATCATTTGAATTTTCCCCTGCTGAACTCCTTCTTTTCGACCTTGTTCAATGCCCTGTTCAATGCCCTGTTCAATGCCTTTTTCAATGCCCTGTTCAATACCTTTTTCAATGCCTTTTTTAATTCCTTGTTTCATCCCTTGTTCCATTCCTCTTTTTATTCCTTCTGTCTCTGCATGGGCGAATTTTGCTGCTTCATCCATTAAAACTTTCTCCCTTGCGTCATAGGCTTGTCGGAAAGATGAATCTTGACTCATACGTTCCCATTTATTTATCGCTTTTTGTAAAATAGGGTCTTGGTTCATAGCAATATCCTCCAATAGTTTAGTTAAGTGCTCATCCTCATTTGCTGAAAGCAATAAAAGCCAACGAACAAATGGATCTTTCCACGGATTTACTTTTTCTTCATGCCATTGTTCAGTTAACTTTGGAATTTCTATAATGTGGATTTCAATGTCGTCACTCAGGAGTTTTTGTTGTTGTGTATTCCATAATATGCTTGTTGTTTGGAAGGCTGGGTGTTCCGAAAACATTACGAAGTTTAGTAAGTTTATGGTGATGGTTTTGTGAAGTGCACTGTAGGGCATCCCTTTTTGTAGTTGAGATGTGTATAGTCTTCCCCAATAATATAAACTGCGTTTAACCATATCGTGATTATTATTGAGTTGTATTTCTACATTGACTTTTGTTCCTGTGTCTAATGTTGCTGAAATGTCTAAAATAGATAACTTATCCTCTTCATATTCCCTGTGTAAATGTGGATCTTCTAGTTGTAGAGAAGCAATGGACGACTCTAAAGACTCTTGTAACATAGCATTTAAAAATGCAATTAGAATATCTTCGCTACCATTCGTACCAAACAATTGTTTAAATGCAAAATCAATGCGTAAATTAACTAACTGTTGGTTGAACAAAGTTTGTCCTCTCCCTTATATGAAGGTGCTTCTTTCCTTCATTGTACATAAAAAGAACTAGAGTATGCAAACAAGCCATTCTTCTATTTTTTAGTAGTTTTATTAGAATGTCACAGGTAAGTATGGTTATGTTATACTCTAGTGAAATTAAAAAAATATTTTTGTTTATATCGGGGTGAAGATGATACATATGCAAAAAGATATTTTAAAACTATTAGATAAAAAGCAAAGTAACTATGAATTTCCTGCCTTTGATAATGAATATATGGATATTTCACAAGTGAAATTCTCTCTTTTCTTTAAAGATGCTAAGGATTGGCTAATGGTGTTTCAAATTGTGGGTGTAGGTTCATTAGGTGTATGTAATGATATTCAAGTATATGGCGATAGAATTACTCATTCAATGGGTGATGATTGCATTTTACAATTAAATAATGGCGATTATGAGTTGTTTGATGATGAAGGTGAATTTATACCGAATATTTATAACGGCAGTTTGAAAATTCGCGAGCATCATTTTGAATATGAATTTACAGAAGAGGATTATATAAATAATGGAATAGAAGTACAAACGACAGAGCATTATCCAACATACTTTATGCGTATGCTTGCTACTAATGAGGAAGCTCAAAAATTATTGTGGTGGGATAAAGGAGAAATTTTAGAAGAGTTCGGTTTAGAAGGCGACTGGGAAGTAGCGTATGAAACGGAAGAATGGAAACATGTTGAAGACGAAAAAGTAAGTGAAAATGAATTCTTCCAATCAGTAGCCGCTGCAATAGAGAAGAAAGATCCAAGTGTTATTGTGAATGAAAATGCTAATACGCATTGGAGAAATTGGGTAGAGTTTGATTGTGACTGAAAAGGATAGGAGAAAGAATGACAAATGAAAAGAAGAAGAAAATCCGGAGAAAAAGTACAAATGCATCGTTTTGCACTACCTCTATGCTACGGAAGTGAAGCACCATATTATTATTACGAGGTAGCGCCCCATGAAAGAGAGGAACGCTTCCATTTAACATCAGATCTTTGTGTAATGGATGGTGAACATTATTTTATTAGAGGATGTTTAGAGATTCCTATAATTGATTACCACGAAAATTTTATTTGGACTGTGTGGGTATCGCTTAGTAAAGAAAGTTATGATGAAGTATTAGAAGAGTGGGATGAAAGAGGCAGGGAAAATAGTGATCCTTATTTTGGATGGTTATCTGTAGAGATACCAGTTTATCCAGAAACATTAAATTTAAAAACAAATGTACATATAAGAGAAGTTGGAATGGCACCGTATGTTGAATTAGAGCCAACCGACCATCCTTTAGCAATTGAACAAAGAAATGGAATTACTTTAGACAGAGTTAAAGAAATAGAGGAAATGATTCAACGACATAACTAGATTAGAAGAGAAAAAACGAGTGCTAGCACTCGTTTTTGCTTTACACAACCGCAGGATTATAAATCATTGTAAAGTGTCCTGGTAATAATTCAATGTGACAAGGTGTATGAAGCGAACTTTCTCCATCTGTATCTACTTCTTTTTCTTCCTCTGTTTCGATATGAATGGATCTCGCTTTTACGTGGAAGATGTCATTTTCATTTGAGTCTTCAAATAGTTTCTTTCCGATGTAATCTTTAAATGCTTGAATACCTGTTGATTTGACTACGAAAATATCAAGTGTTCCGTCATCACATTTTACGTTTGGAATAAAGGATGGAATACCACCAAGATATTCACCGTTTCCAACCATAACTAGGACAGCTTCGTCTTCATATACTTGTCCATCGTAAGTGATTTTTACTGGGAATGTTTCAGCATTTTTGACAGTTCGAATTGTGCTTAAATAGTAACCGATTTTACCAAGCTTTGCTTTTTCTTCTGCATCTATATTGTTTGATACTTCAGATACGAGGCCAATTCCCCAGAAGTTTAAGAAATGTTGTCCATTTGCTTTTGCAACGTCAATTGGTTTTATGTGTTCTTTTGTAATAAGTTTTGCTGCTTCTGCAATGTTTTGCGGAACACCAAGTGTGCGAGAGAAGTCGTTGCAAGTTCCGCCTGGAATGATTGCAAGTGTAGGTCTATTTTCGAGAGGTGCTAGGCCATTTGTGCATTCAAATACTGTTCCATCACCACCAAAGACGATAATTAAATCTACTTTACTAGCAAACTCTTGGCAATATTTTGTTGCATCACCTTGTTTTTTCGTGTGAAGGATATGTAGATCAGGAAAAGCTGCGGCAAGAGGTGGTACGATTTTCGTTAAATTTGTATGTAAGTCACCTTGACCAGCTTTCGGATTTACGATGAGGAGTACTTTTTCAAATTTTGTCTTTGTCATATTTCATCTCTCCCTGTAGTTTGTAAATGGAAAGAAAGGAGCTGTTCCCATGTATTTTAGAACAGCTTCTCCCTATTAATTGGGTGCTAAGATTGTCAGTTATTGTCGGTAAATCGATATATTAAAAAAATCGCCGATATAATTTGAGTTACGGTCGATATATTTTGAAAATCGCCGATATACATTTTATGTACTATCGATTTTTTAAGTTATACGATTATTTCGTTACAACTGAAGCAATGAATGGTAAGTTACGATATTTTTCCGCACAGTCGATACCGTATCCAACGATGAATTCGTCTGGAATTTGGAAGCCAACATATTCAGCTGTTAAGTCTACTTTACGACGTTCTGGCTTATCAAGTAATGTACAGAACTTGAGTGCTTTTGGTTTATGCATAAAGAAGTGGTCTTTTAGGAAATGAAGTGTTAAACCAGAATCGATAATATCTTCTACAACAATTACGTTTTTCCCAGTAATGTTTACGTCGATATCTTTTAGTAGTTTCACTTTTCCTGTTGTTTCTGTTTGATTTCCGTAGCTAGATGCAGAAATAAAGTCAATTGTTACATCATTTTTGATGTGACGAATTAAATCAGCAGCAAATACGAATGAACCTTTTAATACTGCGATAACTACGATTTCTTCTCCTTCAAAGTCACGTTCGATTTGAAGTGCTAATTCTTTAACTTTTGCTTGTAATTGTTCTTCAGAAATTAAAGTGTCTTTTATTTCAATATTCATTGTAATCCTCCTACAGTGTAAAACTTATGAACATTTCGACTGTAAAGGATAGAATAGAAAAAGTCAAAGGAGATAGTAATTTTTTACAAAGATAACGACAAAATCATCTGATGATATGATATACTAAGTATATTAAGAAAACGCTTCCATAAAGGGTGAATATGATGAAGAAGAAACAGTACACAAGTGTAACATTTATAAAAGCATTACTTTTAACAATTGTTCTTGGCCTGTTGGCTTACGTAATTGATGTACCTGCGATTCGTATTTCATTAATTGGAATGACTTTAGTGTTAGGAGCAATTTCGCACGGTATGATGTCGCAGCTAAAAGAAGCTGGACTTGATGATATGAGAGATCATATAGATAAAAAGTAAGAAACCTTCATTATATAGAGTGAAGGTTTTTTTGTTTCTTACAAAAATGTAAGGTAGTTGTAAGGCAAATCGATAGTTGCATAAGAGCATTTTGGATAAACTATGGGTGTAAGGTAAAAGGCAAGCATGTTTTAGGTAAATTAAGTTTTAGGCACTCTATATGTGAAAAAGGAGTAGGAGGGCATGGAGAAACGTTGGACGACCTTTTCTTTTTTAGCGACTAGTAACACCGTAATGCTAGATGGAAAAATGGATTTTTTGCACTTGTTTGATCGTGAAGATGATCATTCTTCTTCTAAATTTACAATGAAATGGAATAAATGGAGCGAGAGTTGTAGGTTTGAAGAAGAGGCCCCTAACGAAGAGCAAAAGATTATTTTAACAAACCCTATTAAAGCGTGGGTTGTTCAACGTCGTAAGTGTAACGTCAAAAATCACTTCAAGAAAACTGAGCCGAGACAATTAGTTATCGCTCCGGCCCGTTCTACTTCCAAATCACGCGAAAGTAACATGTAAATAATTGAGACACACACCCGAAAAAAACATCGTACATATTGCGATGTTTTTTTCTTTTTCTACAATGAAATCTTTAAATGAAATATATTTCATCTGCATCTTATATTTATATCTCTTGCTTATTCTAGTAATACATCCGATGCGAGTAGATGTGAATAAAATATAAGGAGAGAGTGAAAATGAAAAAGAAACTATTACCAATTTGTGCAATGGCACTTTTAACAGTAGGATATTCTTCAGTAGCGAGTGCGGATACTGGAACAGTAATAAAGGAAGAAGAAGCGCAAGTACAACAGGATAAAGCTAAAAAAGAAGAAGCAATCAAGGAACAGCAAAAAAGTGAAATAGAGAAAAAGCAAGCAGCACAAGTACAAGAAAAAAATGATATGGCTAAAAAAGAGGAAACAATAAAAGCTGAGAAAAAAAGTGAAGAAGAGAAAAAGAGAATAGCGCAAGAACAGTTAAAAAACGATATGGCTAAAAAAGAAGCAGCGATAAAAGCCGAGCAAAAGAATGAAGTAGCTAAAAAAGAAGAAGCAAAGCCAGTTGTACAAGGTGAAAAATTACCAAATACAGCATCAAATAATGTAGCAATGATGGGATTAAGTGCATGTCTTGTAGCGGTAGGTACATTATTTGGTTTGAATCGTCGCAATAAGATTAAAGCGTAAATAAAATATTTTCCTATAAAGAATGGGATAATTTCATATATTAAAAATGGTAGGTTACTCCTACCATTTTTGGCATGGAGGAATGAAGAATGAAGTTACTCAATTATATCGGTATCATATTGATGGCTATAGGGCTATTCATGGGATCCTATTATGCTGTGGAATGGTATAAAGGAAGAAGCTCTGCTGGGCAATTAACGGCAGAAGAAATAAAGAGCCTTAAAAATATACAAGATACTCAACTTTCTCATGAAACACCTGTAACTTCTCAAGTGCCTTCTTCTCAAACAGAACATAAAGAAGGAGAAAAGGTAGCGATGTTAAACATACCGAAAATAAAGAAGAAGTTTTCTATATATTGGGGAGCAGATGATACGACTTTGAAAAAAGGAGTGGGTATGTTCGTTAGTGATTTAACGACAACTCCATCTGGAGGGGGACATACTGTACTGAGTGGACATCGAGATACTGTATTTACAGATTTAGAAGAGTTGAAAGAAAAGGATACCCTTGTTTTAGAGTATGATAATAAAACGTACACATATGAAATTCAAAAGACATGGATTACTCATGCGGATGATCGTACTGTTATTATAAAAAAAGAAGAACCGATATTAACACTGACAACTTGTTACCCATTTGATTATATAGGGGATGCACCAGATAGATATATTATCGAGGCGAAGTTAACTGGCAGTTATTCAAAGTGAAATTATAGTTTCTGAAAGCGAGAGGGGGATATATAAGTGATGTCAAAAAACATTTTAATTGTTGAAGATGAAGACATATTACGTGAAATATTAAAAGATTATTTTTTAAGTGAACAATATGTAGTGTTTGAAGCGAGGGACGGGAAAGAGGCTTTAGTTGTATTTGAAGAAGAAGAGGTTGATTTAGTTATTTTAGATATTATGTTGCCAGAACTCGATGGATGGTCTGTTTGCCGAAGGATTAGGAAGACGTCCGAGGTGCCTATTATTATGCTGACGGCGCGCGTAGATGAAGATGATACGTTACTTGGTTTTGAACTTGGAGCAGATGACTATGTGACGAAGCCGTATAGTCCTCCAATTTTATTAGCAAGAGCGAAACGATTATTAGAAAGTAGAAAAGCATCGAAGAAACCTTTAGAGAACGAAGATGATACGTTATCGATTCATGGCATCCATGTCCATTTTCCGTCGCGTACTGTTACTATTGATGAGGCAGATGTTAGTTTAACGCATACGGAGTTTGAAATATTGGTGTATTTCATGAAAAATCAAGGAATCGTTTTAACGCGAGAGCAACTCATTTCAAGAATTTGGGGATATGAATTTGCTGGCGATGATCGAACGGTGAATAGTCATATTCGTAATTTAAGAAATAAATTAGGAGAGAAAGCAAAGTACATTACAACTGTAGTACGAACTGGTTATAAATTTGAGGGGAATATATGAGAAAAGGAATTGTACTAAAATTATTTACTCTTACAACAGCATTATGTATGTTGATTTTAGCGACGATATTTATTGGACAAACGATATTTTTTAAACAATATTATGCGAATCGAAAAGTGGAAGATATTAAAGTAAATTTAAATTCCTTTGAGAAGAATTATTTAAACTACACAGGAAACGTAGAAGGAATTCAGAAACTTGAGCAAGACTTTTTAAGAGAAAATAATACGTGGATTACGACATTAGATAAGAACGGGAATTTAAAACACGCAGATGATTTTTATTTTGAAGTAACGATAGATCGTAGGCAACAAAAGAGCTTTGGACAACAAATATTCAAAATTCCCTTAGGTAATCTCGTCAATATAGAGGAAATTGATAATAAATTATCAGAGCAGTTTTTAGGACAAGAAATTTATTTTTCTGGAGTGAGAAAAGAAGATAGTTTTATTCCATTCTCTTTTTCTTTATCTAAGCAGAATTTAAGCGGATCTAATAAACCGTTAGAAAAAGCATTTCAGGAGAAAATAAAATTAGATGAGGAGAAAAAGAGAGCGGCTGGGGAGCAACTTGCTAAGGAAAAGAAACCAGCTGTTCAGGAAGAAGCTGCTCAGGAATTAGGCGTTTACATAGGAGGACGTGTTACAAAAGTACAGTTACCAGATATAAACGGTCCTGTGAATCCAATTTATAAAAATAGCATATTTTTAGATAATATTAAGGGTTTTCAAACCGATTTATTATTAAAAGAAAGCAATAAAATACGATATACAACACAAACAATGGACTATGAAAAAAATGATATTAAATATAAATTATTAATGAAACCAATAAAAGAAAAAGACGGATCAGTAACATATATTTATGCGATGGCTTCTTTACAGCCCGTAGATGAAGCTGTACAAATGGTGCAAGATTATTACATCTATATCATTGCATTTGTAGTCGTTCTTATTTTTTTAGCTTCGTTCTATTACTCAAAACAAATTGCCAAACCGTTATTAAAAATAAATGATACGACGAAGAAAATAGCACAATTAGATTTTACAGAAAAAATACCGATTACTTCAAAAGATGAAATTGGAGATTTATCGAAAAATATTAATGTGCTATCAAATAAGCTCCATTCACATATTGGACAGTTAGAAGAAGATATTGAAAAGGAAAGAAAGTTAGAAAATACACGGAAAGAATTCATTTCTGGTGTTTCGCATGAATTAAAAACACCGCTAAGTATTATGAAAAGCTGTATTTCCATTTTAAAAGACGGGGTAGCTGAGCATAAAAAAGAGTATTATTTTCAAGCGATGGAGAGAGAAGTAGACAAAATGGATACTTTAATTTTGGATATGCTTGAACTAGCTAAATTTGAATCTGGTACATATAAAATGAAAAAGTCTTCGTTTTATATTGATACAGTAATTGAAGATATATGTGAACATCTATCTGTGGAAATAGAGAAAAAAGAACTTCATGTTCATAAAAATATACATTCATTTGAAGTGATTGCAAATCAAGGCCGGATTGAACAAGTCATCGTTAACTTCATTACGAATGCCATACGTTATACACCAAATAAAGAAGATATTATTATTTCTGCAATAGATGAGAAGGATTGTATAAAAGTTTGTATTGAAAATAAAGGTACTCACATTGAAGAAGAACAATTAGATAAAATTTGGGATCGTTTTTATCGCGTGGATACAGCTCGTCAGCGTTCACAAGGTGGGACGGGACTTGGGCTTGCTATTTCTAAAAATATTTTAGAATTACACGATGCTGAATATGGAGTGAAAAATACAGAAGACGGTGTATTATTTTACTTTTACTTACCGAAAAAAGCGTAGATAATGCATGCTACGCTTTTTTTAATTTATTTTCATATTATCTTTACCTAATCTTTATTTTTAAGCGATATAATCTGGTTAGAAAATGAGGTTATGTAAGGAGTCGATGAACCGTGCATAGCAATTGGCTAAGTATAATGGTATTTATTTTCTTTTGCGCATTTATTGTATTTTTAATTAATATTACGATATGAAAAAAGAGCGCTCATTAAGCGCCCTTTTTTTGTGTATTCATTTGATAAGCACTGATGCTTTTGAATAAGCGTGGGGAAGTGAGGAATAAAAATATAAGTAAAACTGTACATAAAATAAAAGAACCAAGCATTGTACTTCCATTTACGATTAATGAATATAACACAGCTGATTGCCCTTTCGGCGCATATTGTCCCCAGAAAATAATACCGGCAATAAAGTGACAGAAATAGCGAGCAAAGCTACCGACAAATGTAGCAAGGATAATGTAAACAAGGATTTTCTTACCATGGTTTTGTTTTGCTGAAGGTTGTTCATTGCGACTACCTAAACTTGAATGTTCTTCACTATTTTCATTAGACGTTAAAAGTGCTTTTTGAATTGGACGATAGAATAAGCCAGCAAATCCGATAAAAGCAAAGGCAATGAAGTACTCAATGAATGCTTGAACAGGTGTTAAAATGTAAGCATCCCCCACGACTATTTGTAATAGTCCCCAAACTAAACCACCTAAGAAAGCTGATTTAAAGCCCCAGCGGTAAGCAATAATAAAAATAGGAATCATAGCGAATGAGATAGAACCGCCTGTTGGAAGTTTAAGTGATAATGGTAAAATATCGATAATCATGGCGAAGGCTGCAAGAATAGCAGATTCGATCATCGCTTGTAAATTAGTGTTACGCATGTTGTCTCCCCCTAAATCCAAGTTGTACAAAAAAGAATAGATATCATAGGAGGATACGAAATACGTAAATAAAAATGAGGTATGTATTTCGGACGTTTGCACAATCCCTGCGTTAGCATTAACTAACAGGTTCGAAGGGTCGGAACGAAGTGTTCCCTCTCAGCGGCATGGCTCCCCCAGTGATAACGAGATTCTTTATTTGCTATTGTTTATTGTAAGCGAAATGGATGAGAATGGCAAACGAATACAGTATGACAATAATTGAAATAGAATTGTAGCGAAATGTTAATAAATATGAAGCAAAAGGGTATAGTACAAGAGAAATTGGGTGTGGTATAATTTTTTTGAAAATAATTATCATTCTCTTCTGAGGGGGAAGGTTATGAGTTTAGTAGATATTAAAATTGGAGAGAAAGTGTTAGTAAAAAGTATTCAGTCTTTAGATCAGCTATTAAAGCGTAGACTAGCTGCTTTCGGTCTTGCTGAAGGAAGCGAACTTCGCCTGAAACAGAAAGCGATGTTTAAAGGTCCTTGTACATTGGAGTGTCGTGGACAGTTAATTAGTATTCGTCATTGTGACGCGAAAATGATAAAGGTGGAATTAGCGTGAATAAGGTAGCTTTGCTAGGGAATCCGAATACAGGGAAGACATCATTATTTAATGCACTTACTGGTTCTTATGAATATGTAGGAAACTGGAGCGGTGTAACAGTAGAAAAGAAGGTTGGTAAATTAAAAGATAGACAAGGAACATTAATTGATTTACCAGGTGTTTATGATTTAAATCCAGTTTCACGTGATGAAGGTGTTGTAACAAACTTTCTATTAACAGAAGAATTTAATCATATGTTAAATATCGTAGATTCCTCGCAGTTTGAAAGAAATATGCATTTAACGTTGCAGTTACTTGAATTTGGTAAGCCAGTCTCAATTGGTTTAAACATGGTTGATGTGGCGAAGCAAAGAGGAATTGTCATTAATGTAAAACGATTATCAGAACTATTAGGTGTAACAGTCGTTCCTGTTGTTGCAAGGAGTGGAAAAGGCTGTGAAGAACTGCTTACGACTCTTAAAGAAAATGACAAAAAAGAGAAAAAGCCATTCCTTATTTCATATGGTGTACAAATGGATGAAGGAATTGGAGAAGTAATTGCTCTTTTAGAGACAGTGAATTACGAGCATCCGAGATGGTTAGCACTTCAATTTTTAAGCAATAACGAAGTAGTAGAAAAAGAAATGAAAGCATTACCAATTTATAAGGAACTCATAGCCATTCGATCTCGCTTAGAAGGAAAACTTGATTGTACGTTAGAAGAGCACATTTACAAAACTCGTGAAGCGTATATTGAAAAGTTAAAAACAAATGTTATGAAGCATGAGAAAGAAGGAAAAATTCCTTTTTCAGAAAAAATTGATAGATTAATTACACATAAAATTTTAGGACTTCCAATCTTTTTAGCAGTTATGTTTTTTATTTTTCAGGTTACGTTTACGTGGATTGGTACACCTTTATCTGATATGTTAGATGAGTTTTTTGGTGGCCAGCTTACGGATTGGGTGACGGCTGGACTTACAAGTATTGGAGCTTCTCATTTTATTCAAGCACTCGTTACAGAAGGTATTATTGCCGGTGTTGGTGCTGTATTAGTATTCGTACCACAAATCTTTGCACTATTCTTTTTCATTTCATTATTAGAAGACTCAGGGTATATGGCGCGAATTGCAGTTGTTATGGATAGAATTATGGAGTTTTTCGGCTTAAACGGAAAAGCTTTTATTCCGATGATTATCGGTTTTGGATGTAACGTTCCAGGTATTATGGCTGCGAGAACGATTGAACAGGAGAAAGAACGTTTACTTACCATTTTAGTAACACCATTTATGTCTTGTTCAGCACGATTACCTGTATATGCATTATTTGCGGGCGTATTCTTCCCGCATAGTCAGGCGACTGTTGTATTTTCTTTATATGTTGCAGGGATTGTTCTTGCGTTATTAGTTACAAAAATTATGTCTCTTACGATTTTGAAAGCGGAAAAGTCTATTTTCGTAATTGAATTACCTCCTTATCGTGTGCCACAAGCAAAAACGTTATGGCTGAGCACATGGGAGAAAGGAAAAGGATTTGTTCGTAAAGCTGGTACATTCATCTTCGGTGGTTCAGTTATCATTTGGTTATTAAACTATGCAGGTCCATCAGGATTTGGTGTTGATATGGGAGACAGTTACTTAGCGATGATTGGTGGATTTATCGCACCGCTATTTGCACCGCTCGGCTTTGGAACGTGGCAAGCTGCAGCATCCCTTTTAACAGGATTTTTAGCGAAGGAAGTTGTCGTTTCAACAATGGCAATTATTTATGCAGTTAAAGAAGATGTGCTTGGAAACGTAATGGGAGCACATTATACAGCATTATCAGCTTATGCATTTATGTTCTTTATTTTATTATACGTTCCATGTTTAGCGACGGTGGCTGTTATTAAACGTGAAACAGGATCAGCGAAATGGACGATTTTCTCAGTCGTTTACCCGCTTGTTGTTGCGTATGTATTAACGCTTATTATATACCAAGTTGGATCTTTACTAGGATTCTAAAAGGAGATGTATAATGATGGTCAATATTATAATTGGAGCTATCATTTTTGGTTATGCAGCATACACGTTAGTTAATTTTGTAAAGAGAAGTAAAAAAGGAAAATGCGCAGCATGTTCTTTAAGTAAGTCATGTCAGTCGAAAACTTGTAGTCCAGATATGGAACAAGTTGCTCATAATAAATAGAAAAAAAGCTTGTCGATTACGTCAAAGACTTTTTGTTTTTACTTTTTTAATTTTTTAACTTTAAGTTTAG
>NZ_JH414708.1:66073-101514 GCF_000238655.1 Bacillus sp. 7_6_55CFAA_CT2
AAGCTTTTTTGTTTTACTTTTTAATTTTTACAAGTTGAGAAGCTTCGACGCCGTTGTAACCAGGGAATTCTTTACTTGGGTCTTTATCAAATTTTAATACACCTACAGATTTTTCATCACCTTTTACATTGTTGTAAGTTGCGTCATCGACAATCGCATACATATCTGTATATGCACGGCCACTTCCGATAATTGTGTTGCCTTCATATTTTAATTTGGCTCCATCAAGTGTAGCATTTTCTACTTTTTCTTTTGCAAATAATACACCTTGTTCTGTTGTTACAGCTGGTAATTTATCAAGTGGTTTCGTGTTGTCTTTTTCATCAACTTTGCTAAGTAACTCTTTTTTTACTAGTTCCTCACCAGTTTTCTTATCCATTACAAGAACTTTTTTACCATCTAATGTTGTCATTTTCATTTTATAGAAGTCTTTTTCTTTCACTTCTTTTTTGTTTTTATCTGTAATTTGCTGAACTTGTTCTTCTGAGCCGTACAGTACAAAACCGTTCGCTTTCTCTCCTAATAAAGAACAACCTGATAATGCTCCAAGTGAAATTGCTGCTGCTAATCCGATTCCTACTAATTTTTTCATGATGATTTCTCCTTTTATATGTTTTATATTAAATACAATTTTTGTATTATTGCTTACAAGTGAAGAAGCTTGTTTGTTGCTTCTGGTATTAGTGTATAAGAAATATTAGAATGCAACTATCGAGTTAGCTTACAGTAACATTACACTTATGTAATTTAGTGAAATTGCACAAAAGTAAGTTAATTTCAAAGAGGGATAATGAGAATATATTAGAAATACAATATTGTATATAGAATGTCATATTATAATGGATGTATTTTGGAAATAACATGTAAGGACATATTAGTTTTGTTATAATAAACACATAGGCTGTAAAAATGAATATTCTTTACTGTAAAGGGAGATTTTTCAGTTTTCCAAGTAGTGAATTTGAAATATGAGGTATATCATAGGAGGAATTTAGATGTCTGTATTCAAACGATTAAGAGATTTAACAATGTCGAATGTATATTCATTAATTGAAAAAGCGGAAGATCCAGTTAAGATGACTGATCAATATTTACGCGATATGCAAGCGGATGTACAAGAAGCTGAGAAAAGTGTAGCAGCTCAAATCGCGCTTGAGAAGAAATTCAAAATATTATTTGAAGAGCAAGAAGCACTTGTGAAAAAACGTGAAGAGCAAGCTCATATGGCTGTTCAAGCTAATAACTTAGATCTTGCGCGCCGTGCACTAGAAGAAAAACAAAATGCGGAGCAAAAGATGAATGAGTATAAAGCAAGCTATGAGCAAAATAAAGCTGCTGCTGATAACCTGCGCCTAAAGCTAGAAGAAATGCGTAAGCAATTAAATGAGCTGAAAAATAAACGTGAGACACTTGTAGCGCGTGTAAATGCGGCGAAAGCACAAAAAAATATTAATCAGGCGATGTCTGGATTTGATTCAAACTCAGCAAAAGCTGGTTTAAGCCGTATGGAAGAGAAAGCTCTTCAATTAGAGGCTGAAGCAGAAGCAAGCGGTGAAGTTTATAAGAAAGAAAAATCATTAGATGATGAATTCGCAAGCTTAAACAAAAATTCTGCTGTTGACGATGAATTAGCTCGTATTATGAAGCAGTATGAGAAATAATATAGAATAGAGACAAATGAACCGACATGTCTAAATATGTTCATGTCGGTTTTCTATTATATTTAGAGGAGGTTTTGCAATGACATGGATGAATGTAGTTGCCATGCTTGTATGGACTGGAGCGAGTGCAGTACTTTTATTTGCAATTATGTGGGTTGATTCAATTTTTACAAAATACAATGATTTAAAAGAAATTAAAAATGGAAATACAGCTGTAACAACTCGTTTTATTATGAAATTATTTGCACAAGGGTACATTTTATCCCAATCAATTACGAAAGCAAATGACTTATGGCAGGCACTTCTTGCTTCAGCAGTTTCTTTCGTTATTTTATTAGTGGTAGAAATGTTTATCGAATTTGTATTAAAGAAAATGTCTGGTCTTGATTTAGAAGAAGGTACGAAAGAAGGTAGCGTTGCACATGCGATGTTAGCCGGATCATTACATATTGTTGGTGCACTAATTTTAGGTGCTTGTTTATAAAGAGAAAAGGAGGGGTAGAGTATGAGTTTATTTAAACGAATAAAAAATATAATGAAAAGCCCAGAGCCACTGAAGCCGGAAAAAAGTCTTTTAACGTTAGCTCCTGGCGATATGATTGAAGTTTCATTAGTTATGTATGAATTAATTGGGAAAACGAGTATGCATTCGCGTAAGGAAATTGTTTTGACATTGCAAGATGGAAAAGATATTCGTTATTTAAAAATTGAAGATCGTGAAAATACGTATTACAAATTATATACACCAATTGATGGTCGCTTAGATTCAATTGATGAAATTCCCACGACAATTGAAATGGATGATACCGAGTACCATATGGAAGAACAATATAACGGACGTGTTGTTGTGATGGGAAAAACTCCATTCTCAGCTTCAGAAGAACAGTACGTATGGGAATTCCAATCAGACAATCGAAAATTATTGCGTATTGAATGGCAAAATGGTCGCACAATGATGTATGAGGGAGAAGCAATCATTCCTGCTGATGTACAAATTATAAGAGCAACGTAAGGGGGCGTAATCATGTCAAACCGATTGTTTACCATGATTAAATCGTTTGTAATCCCTATACTTGCTATCGTTATATTACTTGTTGTTGCTGGTTATGCCTTATCAGGTTGTCAAGGCGGGCAGACAAAGTCGATTCAAGACCGTTATCCACTTGAATCTGTTGCCAAGGAAGGTAAACAAGAATCTTACGTGTATAGGGCCGCCAATCGGTCAGTTCCTGAAGTAGCGAAGGAGCTCATTAACGAAAGAGAACCGAAGCAAGCATCTAAAGAAGACGAAAATCAAATGTTCCTCGTTTATTCTGATAAGATTTATAACCTGCAAAAGGATAAAGAGAAACCATCTGATACGTTAATTGAAATAAGTAATAAAGAATTTGTCCGTCAAAATTACCAACCGTCCTTTTTGCAAGGATATATTATGGGTAGCATATTAAACGATATATTCGGTTCACGAAAATCATCATACGGTGATTATCGAGGATATAACGATAGACAAAATCATAAACCAGTTATTCCAGAGAGACCACCTACAAAAGAAGAAAAGAAAACCCCACCTCCAATTACGAAGGAAGGGAAAGGGTCTATCATTAAGCGAGGCGATAATGTAGATTCGAAACCATCAGTAGGTGATAAGGGAAGTATTACTGAAAAAGGAAGTAATACGACGCCCCCACCTTCTACTGGAAGCAAGGGTAAAATTACAAAAACACCAGGCGGTTCAAGCGGATCAGATGTGAAGCCAAAATCATCTATTAAAACGCCGCCAAGGAACACATCTCCTCCGAAAACAAGGGTTGGTGGTTCAGGAAAAATTACAAAGAGAAGATAGTATAGAGACCGAAAAGTGTAAATTGCTTTTTGGTCTTTTTTTGTTATGGGAATTAATCCCTTTCAGTTGGTACGATTTATGCATAAGGGGGGAAGTAAAAATATATCAGCGATTATTAGAATATATCGACCGCAATTTAAAATATATCAGCGATTATTGGAATATATCGACCACAACTTAAAATATATCAGCGATTATTGAAATATATCGACTTACCGACAAAAACTGACAACGATAGCAACTTAATAATAAAAAGAGGGTGTGCCAAAATTTTGGCACACCCTCTTTTATATAACGATTAATGAATATCACGTTTCTTGAAATTACCTCCTTTTACTTCTGCTACGTCATAAACTGTAATAAAGGCGTGTGGATCGATTTCATTAATAAGTTCTTTCATTTTACTTTCTTCTAAACGGTTAATTACGCAAGAAATTTCTTTGAATTTCTCTCTTGAATAACCACCGTATACTTCGTTATATGTTGCACTTCGGCCTAAACGATCGCGAATTGTTTCTACCATTAATTCAGGCTCTTTTGTAATAATTTTAAATGCTTTTGAACCACTTAAACCAACTTCAACGATATGAATCACTTTCGAAGCGATAAAGTAAGCAATTGCCGAAAGGATAGCTCCTTGAAGACCGAATACCGTTGATACGAAAATAAATACGAACATGTTTAAGAATAAAATAAGGTCACTCGTTCCAAATGGTAACTTACGAGAAAGCAATACAGCAAGCATATCGATTCCATCTAATGCCCCACCGTTACGTAATGCTAGTCCCATACCAAAACCGATGATAATACCACCAACAACTGTAACTAATAATGTATCGCCTTCAATAATAGCTGGTATTCCGTGCATGACAACGGTACCTACTGCTAATGAAGCAATTCCGATAATAGAATAAATCGCAAAGCTTTTACCGATTTGCTTATACCCTAACCAAACGAAAGGAATGTTAATAACTGCGATTAGAGCTCCTAATGGCAATCCAAATAATCTTGAACTAACGATACTTAAACCAGTCACACCACCGTCTGATACGTTATTTGGAATTAATACTGCTTCTAATCCGTACGCTGTAATAAATGCCCCAATAATAATCATCAAAGCTTTTGAAGCAATTTTTAGCTTATTGGGCTTGTTTTTGATAATTTTCTCCATATAATTTCCTCGTTTCAAACTAGTTTCTTATTTGTTACGTCATTCACACCTAAATTTTATTTTAACATTTAATTTGAAAAAATTCTCCTTTAATGGATGTATGCAGGGAATATTATCACCATATTATCTTTAAAATATTTTTGAAATCAGTATAAGAAATCCCATCCTTTGAAAGGATGGGATGCTATTAAGAAAATATAAAACTAAGTATTGATACGAATAAAGCGAAACCTAAAATAGTTCCACATATTTTCATATGGCGCTTACGTCCCATTACGACAATCGCAACATATTCGCGAATCATTGCGTTAGGCCAGTAATAAAATGCAGTTTTTGACCCGATTCCTTGGCTATTAAGACCAGCTTGTCTAGCGTATATGCCAGCGCGGAAAAGGTGGAAATTATTTGTGGTAAAAATACTTTTATATTTACCTTCAGGTTTTAAAGAATCCATAATTTCTTTAGAGAACAACATATTTTGATATGTGTTTACAGAGCGATTTTCTTGCACTGTATGTTCAAGAGGAATTCCTTTTTCAACAGCATAATTTTGCATTGCTTCTGCCTCTGGAAGACCTTCATCTGGACCTTGACCACCAGAGAAAATAATTGTTGGTGGTGTATTTACAGCTGCTTGTTTCCAATAGAAGTCGATAGCTTTATTAATGCGGCTTGCAAGTAATGGTGGTACTTTATCATTAATTAAGCCGCTACCAAGAACGATAATGAAATCTTGATTACGTCTTGGTCTGTTGAATTGGTATAAAAAATATGCGCTTAAGAAGTTAGATAAGTGTATAAAGAAATAGAAGCTTATAAGAGAAATAGCTGCAAAAATAGGCTCTAAATGCGATGAGACCAAACTTGCTGGATTTATGATAGGGAGTAACATAAAGAATAACATCCCTAAAGCAGCAAGGAGTGTTAAACAGTTAGTGAACCGTCTTCCTTCTCGCTTCATTAAAATTCTAGCATTAAGAAATAGCCCAAACATTAAAGCAACAATACCGAAAGGAAGCATAATAAGAAGTGCTAAAATAGGTAAAATTATAATATAGCGTAGGACATCACTACTTGAATTCACAGATATAATCACACAAAAAAGAAGGAAAAAACAGACAAAGGAATTAAATAAAAAGCCGTTTATTATTTTTCGCGGATCTTTTAAATATGAGATAAGAAAAATAATAAATAATATAAGAGGAATAATTCCAAAATACATCATAAATATAGTACACCTCAATTTGTATAAGAATTTGACATACCTTTTATATTACATGATTTTATAAGCGAAAATGAAAGAAAAAGGATTTTGAATTTTCTCAATAAAATATACGGATACATATGTTACAATATATTCAAAGCGATATATTAAAAGTAAAATGGTTGAAAAGGCACTCAGTAGAGTGCTTTTTCTTTTTGTATGCAATTGTGCATATTATATTTTTTTTCAAATGAAGAGGATTACAATATAATTTGTAGACAGACTTTATAAAGCAGAATTTAATACAAACATTTCCCTCTACTTTTTGTATCTAACAATCGTATAACAATAAATAATTCTGTTTTATAGTGTCTGTTTTTGAAATGTGTCTTTTTTGAAGGCACCTTTTTTTATTAGTATAGATAGTTTTCACTGTTAGCGTAGTGTAAACTATCTATACTAAACATTAGCAATCTTCCGTATAAATATTATCAATTTACTATATATTCCAGTGGTGTTAACCTACATATGAAAGGCTTTCTTTTTCAAAATATTACCCCTAATAAAATTTTGAAGAAGTCAACTGTCTCCAAACTTGTCTTTATGCTTAAAGAAAAAGCACTCAATTTGAGTGCTTTTTCTTATTGAAACATGCTATTTTTCTAGGCGATTTTCATAAAATAAAAGTAAAGAAATGAAAGTGGGTGACAAAATGCCGGCAGTTGTGGAAGGTGTTATTATTGAAAATTGCAATGGAACAATTAATGTAGGGGATAAATATAACGTACAGCCGATTGAAAAGACGAAGGCTTATAATGGATCGGGGTCATCAAATACAGGAATGAAAGTACAAACGTTTAGCGGGATTAGTACAGCTGATGTATGGGATAATGATGTAAATGATCAGGGGATACAGTTTACTTTATAGCACAATATGTAAAATTTCATAAAATGATGAAGTTGCCCTATGATACAATCTAGCTGTGAGCTGTTAATGATTCTTCTGTATTATAGTTGTTAGATTAGAAATATAACATCTTATCGAAAATCATACGTACAAAAAAAGACACTTCAAACGAAGTGTCTTTTGTATTTTAGTGATATCCTTTAGCAGAGTCTTTATGAATTTTATTTTTAAAAATACTGTAGCTCCAAAGCTGATATCCAATAACGATTGGTACCATGATCATTGCAACGAAGAACATAATTTTTAAGTTTAATTGACTACCAGCTGCGTTGTATAACGTTGTACTGTATGCATCGTTAATACGAGATGGTAACATTCTTGGGAACATACCTGCAAAGCCAGTTGTCATAAACATTGCGATTGTTAGGCAAATGAATGTGAATGCAAGGCCAATTTTATGTTTGTACACCATAATAAGTGCGAGTACACTCATTAGCATTGCAAGTACTGGAAGAATGAATAGTACCGGATATTCCGTAAAGTTTTGGAATAAGTTTGTCCGATTAGCAGTTGCTACATAGAAGATAGCTAAAATAATAGCAGCTGCCATTGAAAATGGTCTTGCGATTTTATAAGCACGATCAGATACTTCACCAGTCGTTTTAATCATGACCCAAAGGGCACCGGATACGACAAATATAGCAGTGAAGAAAAGACCACCTAATATACCGTAATGGTTTAGTAAGCTAAGTAAATTTCCTTCATAGCCATTTTTTCCGATTTGTAGTCCGTAATAAAGATTAGCGAATGTAACACCGAATAAGAAGGCGATTAGGAAACTGCCAATTGCAAATGCCCATTTACAAGTTTTTTGCCAAATTGGTGAATCATCTTTATGCATGAATTCCAGTCCAGCGGCACGAGCAAATAGTGCAAGTAATACTAAGAATAACGGTGTATATAAATAACTAAACATATTAGCATATGTGACTGGGAAGGCAGCAAATGTTGCGCCACCAGCTGTAATTAACCATACTTCATTACCGCCCCAGAACGGGCCAATTGCTTCTTGTAATTGATTTCGTTCTTGTCGGTCTTTCGTAACGAAAGGAAAAATCATTCCGTTACCAAGTGCATACCCGTCAAGAATGAAGTAAACTGTCCAAATCACGCCCCATAAACCGAACCAGATGATTGCAAGCATATCATGAGACATGAGCCACACCTCCCTCAGTAGCAGGTTCTTCTAATGCGGCAGGTCCTTTTTTCGCGAACTTCAGCATTAAGTATACGTCTGCGATTAAAAGTAAAGTGTAGAATAAAATTAAACTAATTAATGAGAACCAAATTTGCGGGACAGATATAGGTGATACAGATTCTGCTGTACGCATTAGTTTATATACTGTCCATGGTTGACGACCTACTTCAGCGACAATCCATCCTGCGTTAATCGCGATATAAGGAAGTAAGACAGACCATATTGTAATTTTTAAATAACGTTTTGAGTTTTCTAGTTTTCCTTTTCGGTTTAAATAGAAACCATACCAAGTTAATGCCATAAAGAACATACCGAGTGCAACCATTAAGCGGAAGCTATAATACACAAGGTTAACATTTGGACGTTCATCTTTCGGAATATCTTTTAAACCAACAATTTCGCCATCAAATGAATTTGTGTAGAAGAAGCTTCCGAGTTTTGGAATCGTAAGGAATTCAAAGTTCTTCTCATTTTTTACATCAGGAATTTGAACAATTGAGAAGCCTTGTCCTTTTCCAGTTTCCCAAACTGCTTCCATCGCAGCTCCTTTTGCGGGTTGATATTTAGCTGCTGATACACCAGATTGATGTCCCATAAACGGTGTAATTGTTGCGGCGAATAAGCCTAACATTAAACCAAACTTAAATGATTTTTTGAAGAATTCTACTTCATTTTTACGTAATAAGTGATAGGCACTAATTGCCATAACGAAGAAAGCACCTACAATATAACAACCAACTACAGTATGGAAGAACATATTCCAAGCGTATGGATTCGTAACGAGTGCCCAGAAATCATTTAATTCAGCGCGGCCGTTACGTACTACGTAGCCAACAGGGTTTTGCATAAAGCCGTTTGCTGTAATAATCCAAAGTGCGGAAATGTTTGTTCCAAGTGCAACCATCCACATACAGAAGGCACGGAACTTTGGTGAAATTTTGTCTTTACCGAATAACCATATTCCCATGAAAGTAGATTCTAAGAAGAAGGCAACGAGTGCTTCGATTGCGAGAGGTGATCCGAAAATGTCTCCCATATATTTGGAGTACTCAGACCAGTTTGTTCCAAATTGGAATTCCATCGTAATCCCGGTTATAATCCCCATTACGAAGTTAATTGTAAATAATTTACCCCAGAAATTTGCCATTTTACGGTATGTTGGATTCAATGTGCGGGCGTATTGAGTTTCCATACATGCTACTAAAATGACAAGTCCGATTGTCAAAGGTACAAATAAAAAGTGATAAAAAATAGTAATTGCAAATTGAAAACGACTCAGTAACAGAACGTCGGACATAATAAATATTCACTCCTTTTTTACATTATCTACAATCAGTTTATAGTGAAAATACGTTTAAAGTATGTGAAACTTGTTACAAAGATGTGTGTATATTTTGAAAGAATTATGTCGATTATCTGAAAATATCTTATTTTTACTATAAAGCGATATCCTTTTTGAGTTTTTCATATTTTGGTACACTATTTATGTAGTGTAAACGAGAGAAAAGAGGGTCCTTTACTATGAAGTCATTAGAAGAGATTTTGCAGTACAATGAGAAATTTGTTGAAGAGAAAAAATATGAAGAGTTTGTAGCGGGGAAATTTCCAAACAAAAAGATGGTAATTATTTCTTGTATGGATACACGACTTGTTGAACTATTACCGAAAGCGATGAATATGCGTAACGGTGATGTGAAAATTATTAAAGTAGCAGGCGCTGTTATTTCACATCCATTTGGAAGTATTATGCGTAGTATTTTAGTCGCTGTATACGAACTTGGCGCTGATGAAGTATGTGTAGTTGGTCACCATGATTGTGGTATGGCAAAAATTCAAGCAAGCAGTACGATTGAGAGAATGAAAGAACGCGGTATAACAGAAGAGAAATTAGATATGCTTCGTTATTCTGGAATCGATTTAGAACAATTCTTGCGCGGTTTCTCTAGTGTGGAAGAAAGTGTAGAACATAGCGTATCAGTACTTCGCAACCACCCATTACTTCCGGAAGAAGTACCTGTTCACGGTCTTGTTATAGATCCTGATACAGGAAAATTAGATTTAGTTGTGAATGGTTACGACAATTAAGAATTTACTTTGTCATCCTTTTTATCTGGGACAGGATCAAATCCTCCCGGGTGGAAAGGGTGACATTTTAATATACGCTTACAAGTAAGCCAAAAGCCTTTGAGTGCACCATGTTTTTGAAACGCCTCTAATCCATAATGAGAACAAGTTGGATAAAAGCGGCATGTTGGTGGTGTCATCGGAGAAATGAACTTTTGATAAAAGCGTATAATCTCAATAAAAATCTGTTTCATAACGGTCTCCTTTTCAGCATATTCTTAAAGTATTATAGCACGACTGTACATAATACTTTACTAATGTGCATTTCCGTTATATCATATTGGATATAACGGAATTAAATTAAAAGCGGGAGAGATGTTGTATGCCATCAGTAGAAAGCTTTGAATTAGATCATACGATTGTAAAGGCACCTTATGTAAGACATTGCGGAGTTCACAATGTAGGTAGTGACGGTATTGTAAATAAATTTGATATTCGTTTCTGTCAACCGAATAAACAAGCAATGAAACCAGATGTTATTCATACGTTAGAGCATTTATTAGCATTTAATTTACGTAAATATATTGATCGTTATCCGCATTTTGATATTATCGATATTTCACCGATGGGCTGCCAAACAGGATATTATCTTGTAGTGAGCGGAACGCCGACAGTTCGAGAAATCATTGATTTATTAGAACTAACATTAAAAGATGCGGTTCAAATTACAGAAATTCCGGCTGCAAATGAAACGCAATGTGGTCAAGCGAAGCTTCACGACTTAGAAGGAGCACAACGCTTAATGAACTTCTGGTTAAGCCAAGATAAAGATGAACTTGAGAAAGTTTTTGGATAAAAAGAAAAACTGCCTGTGAAAGGGCAGTTTTTTTATTGTGCTAAGAGCGACCATACTCTTCTTTTGTATGAAAATATATTAGATACTCCAACATATAAAATAAAGGCAGAACAGAGAAAATAAACAAATGCTTTCGCTTTTTGCTGCTGCTTTATTTCATCGATTCCAAAAAGGATACACATAATACTTAAAAGGATGAACATGTAAGGTAAAAGAATAGTGAAGTTTGCAAAGAAGCAAAATAGGGCGAGAGAAAGAGCGATAGTGGCGATTATAATTCGAATGTTTTTTAACATGGAATCCCCCTTAGTAGAAAGAAATAGTTACTGAGAGAAAATAATTATAAATGTTAAATTGGTCAAAATTTCATTCTACATGTAGTGAAAGTAGTTCGATATTAAGAAGAAGAATATAAGACCAGAAACGAAAAAATACGGGATACTCATTGATTTTCGTCCGGATTTTAATTCATTAATTCCTAGAAGAATAAAGGAACAACTGAGAATAAATTGTAAGTATGGAAGAAGTGAAAAATTATCGGTAACATGGACATAAGTGCTTAGAGTGAGTAAGAGAAGCATGAGAAATGCTAAAAAAATCCGTAATATAGTTAGAGTTAGCATTGTATAGCCTCCTTTAGACCATTTACTAGAATATTTCTGTGAAACCAATAAATAAAGCAGCGGCCCCTGCTAGTAGAGCGAGCAGACTACCTCCTGTTTGTCGTTTTAATATTTCCTCTAAACTTATGGTGAGGGCCATACCTCCTAAAAAGATGAACATATAAGGCATTATTTCTCTACTACCAGTAAAAAATCCATAGATTGCTATAGATAAGGCAATAAGTGATAAAGTAATCCGGACTCCTTTTAGCATGTATGTAACTCCTTTTTCTTTATTTGTTCAATTGCGATGAGAAACATTAAAGCTCCTAATAGAAATTGTGAAAGTGGTAGAAAATTATTTTGACCTGTATATAATCCAATTGCCGACATAACAATCACAGTGAGTGCTACTATGATGCAGAGTATACGAAGCATATTAGGAATCATCCTTATTCTTTTTTGTATAAGGATTATCTTCTAGTTTATCGACGGAATGTTTATAAGCATAGCCTTTATTAATTGTCATGATGGAGAGTACGAGGATGATTAGGACGATGATAATACCGATAATTAATATTTTGAACATTAAAACCCCTCCTTTTCTTTATTTTACATAATTTTGTAATTGATGAAAACAATAGAAATTAAAAGGATGAAAGAAGGGTGTTACATGGAGACGAAAAAAACATATTATATATCAATAGGAAACGGTCAAATTTCACAAGTGAAGACGGCGGATACTTATAATTTTGAGATTTCCGCAAATGATGAGGAAATTACGGAATTAAGAGAGCACTTCGATCAAGCATATGTAGAAGATTTAGGGTCATTTGTACGCTCCCACGTTCCATTTGTTGAGTATCATCACGATTCAAATAATGACCGATATGATGAACAACTACAAAAAGCATATAAAATGATTTATGATTTAGGAAATCATGAGACGAAAGAATTAGTCGCGCAAATGGGAATAATCAATGGATTGTAATTGGATAATATTATGCAGAAAAGCGAGAATATGCTACAATTTGTGGTAGGAAAAACTTGTAACCATCAATAGGGGAGTAATGGCATGTACAAATTTAAAGATTATTACCACAACACTGTACAATTATCGTTTGAACGTTATCCATTTTCTCCTGAGCCAAAGCATGTTTGGGTTGTATGCCGGTACGGGGATCAATGGTTATTAACGCATCATTTACGTCGCGGTCTTGAATTTCCAGGTGGTAAAGTAGAACTAGGGGAAACACCGGAAGAAGCGGCAGTTCGAGAGGTTCATGAAGAAACCGGCGGCATAGTTTCTGATTTAACTTACTTAGGACAATACAAAGTATCTGGAAAAGACAAAATAATCATTAAAAACATTTATTTTGCAACAATTAGTGCGGTAGAAGAACATACGCATTACGAAGAAACGAAAGGGTCTGTTTTATTAAAAGACATTCCTGACAACATTAAAACGAATAGAAAATTTAGCTTTATAATGCGCGATGACGTATTAGCGCGTACGATGAAACATATAGAAGAAATCGGCTGTTTTACGAAGTAAAGTAGCCGGTTTCTTTTTTTGGTATGTAAGAATAAATGTAAATATATCTTCACATTATTTTGGGTATATTATACAATTTTGTAAAAATATATTTACATTTTAGGAGGGGGAAGATGGATAAAAGAAAAGAAACGACTGTTACTGTTTCGATGGTTAAATTAAACTTTTCTTTATTTTTTATAATAATTGCTTTGTCGTTTGGAATTGGTTATTTGCATATATTTCTTTCAGGTGGCGGCGGATTAAAGTTTCACTTTATCTCCACCTCCACCTCTAAAAACGAAAGCACCTCCAACAAATCATCTACGATACGTGAATGCTTAAAATTCCCCCAAAACGAATCTTTTTTCCAAACACCAAGAATCCCTACTTGTTCAGAACCAAGCACATCGTTTTCTGGATGATCTCCAACATAAAGACATTCTTCTGCCTTCACATCTAGTCTTTGCAAAGCACGTTCGAAAATTTCAGGATGAGGTTTTTTAATTCCTTCAGCTTCTGAAACGAGAATGGTGTTTGTATACGTATGTATATGTAGTGCTCGAAGGTTGCTCATCTGAAATTCAGTAAAACCATTTGTAATAATACCAATTTTAATGTTTCGCTGTTTTAACTGTTGAAGTAGTTCATGCGTGTTTTTGAAAGGAATACAATGATGTTGGAAGTTTGTAATATAGTCGTGTAGTAGTTGTTCTTGCGTTAAAGTAGTAATGTTGTATTCGGAAAGGAGAGTAGCATATACTTTATCCTTCCACGTATAGCCATTATTATCGAGTTCAAGAAATCGAGAACAATACTTTGATTTCTCTATGCTCTTCAAATGTGAGGCGAAGCGATTATATTGCTCACAAATAAATTGTTCTAAAGATTGGCGCCGATCTAATAGTGTTCCATCTAAGTCGAATAAGATTGCACGAATCATGGGAAGCCTCCTTGCAGTTTTTATAATTAATTATCGCATATTCGTAAAAAAATGATTATGATATTTTGTAGAATGGAATAATGGGGGATTGTATGAAGAAACTGTATGGCAAGTTAGTGTGTTGTATTATAGCAAGCAGTTTAGTTGCAGGATGCGAGAGTGCTATCGAGGTTACGAAAGAAAAAGAAATTTGTAAAACAGAAGAAGAGTGCACGCAAATAGGAGATAAAACATTACAAAAAGTATATAAAAAGATAGAGGGACTTTCAGAACTTGAAAAAGTAGAGGATTATGACATAGAAGAGTATGAAAGTATGAATATGAAAGAGGCGGAACAGAAAAAAGAAGAGGATGACAATTACTTCTTTTTAGCTTCTTATTATATCGATGATGATGAAATTGTAGATCCTTATTTTGAGAAATTGGATCGTAAGAGATTGAATAAAGTTTTTGCAGATGACAAAGTAGCAAAAGATGATTTGTTAAGCCAGCGACAAGATAGAGAGTATCATGAAACGTTATGGGACATGTATCGCACTCTCATTCCAGTGAAATATCGTGAGAATATAACAGGGTTTGATCTAATAACGGATGGTTATGACGGCGTTGTTGCCCATGTCATGCCAAGTATGGATGACCCGAGAGATTGGTTGCTTAGTTTAGACGTGCTCGATTCTGGGGTGAATATAGATGAAGTGATGAAAACATTAATTCATGAAACGGCTCACGTATTAACGATTGGGCATAAACAAGTACCAGTGGATAGGAAATATTTAGAGGCGTTTGATGAAGAGAAAGACATTTCATCATATCGAAATAAATGTAAAACGGTGTTCTTGAAAAATGGATGTGCGAGAAAAACTTCGTATATTAACCAATTTTATAATGAATTTTGGAAACCAATTGAGCAAGAGTGGACAGAAAAGAAAGTAGAAGAAAGTGAAGAGGCACAAATTGAATTTTATAAAGAAAAGCATGATGATTTTGTATCGCTGTATGGAACAACAAATGTAACGGAGGATATCGCAGATACATTTACAGCGTTCATTTTACAAGATTCAAAAAAGGTGAAAGAAGGAACAGAGTTAAAATATAAAAAAATTGCTTTCTTCTATCAGTTCCCTGAGCTTGTAAAAATGAGAGCGGAAGTGCTGTCGGGATTATATGATGTTTCAAAAACGATAGAACAACAAAGTGGAGACTAATGTGAGTTATGCTTTCGATATAGTTTCGTTAAAGAAAAGCGTGAAGAATTTTTAATTCTTTGCGTTTTTTTATGTTGATAAAATTGAAAATTCTGTATTTTTATTAAAAAGAAGAAGGAACTTGCGGTATAAAATAGAATTAGTATAAAAATGTCACAATTTAGACACAATTATAATGCGCGTGTTGTAGGGACTATAAGTTTACTCTCGAGGAGGTAATGAAACGTATGAAAACGATTCTTGCTGTTGCTGGTCTCATTTGGGTAATGTCTCACGGTTTTCCGATTTTTGAAGGGGAGCAAATTCGTAGTGCTTTGAATGAAAAGTTTAATGATTATCATGTGATAGATCGAAAAGATAATGTCGTTACAGTACGTGTGAAAGACTGTTTCCATACAGTTACGGTTGCGGATGGAAACATTACAAATGAAACGAAAATGTGTGATAAAAGGTAAAAGAAAGAAGCTGACTATAGCGCACTGTTTTGAGTCAGCTTCTTTTTCTTTTTCCAATTAGAATTTTTTCAAATGCCTCAACAAATACATACATAAGAGTTGCAAGAACACATGTGAGTAGTACGCTAAGTAAGACGAGTGTGAAGTTAAAGACTTGGAATCCGTAGCTAATTAAGTAGCCAAGTCCTTGTTTGGAAACGAGAAGTTCTCCGAAAATAACACCGACCCAGGATAAACCAACATTTACTTTTAACGTTGAGATAATTGCTGGAAAGGATGCAGGGAGAACGACTTGCTTATAACATTGCCATTTATTTGCGCCAAATGTGTCCATCACTTTTATATAGTTAGAATCGACTTCTTGAAATGCACTGTAAATAACGAGAATGGTAATGATGATGGAAATGATTACTCCCATTGCGATAGAAGATGAAATGTTTGGACCGAAAATAACGATGATGATTGGACCGAGTGCAACTTTTGGCATTGCATTTAGGACGACGAGGTAAGGATCAAGTACGCGGGCTAGAAGTGGCATCCACCAAAGAAACGTGGCAATAATAGCACCGAGTACCGTTCCGAGAATGAAGCCTACTCCTGTTTCCAGCAATGTCGTCCATATGTGGACCCAAAGTGAACCATCGATCCATTTCGTTAAGAAGAGATCCCAAATACTCGAAGGAGAACTAAAGAGTAAAGGATCGATCCATTCTTTTTTGCTAGCTATTTCCCATAGTGCAAAGAAAAGAATAAGTAGTAAAAGCTGTAATGAGCGAGCAATCCAAGCACGCCTGCGTTCTTTCTTTCGAAATTGTTCATGTAGTTGTTGTATATTATCCAAGTCGTTCCAGCTCCTTCCATATATCTTGAAAGAGGGCTGGGAAATCGTAGTGATGGCGTGCTTCTAACGGTGATAAAGAACGGATACTTTCCGGGACGATAAAGGTTTTTGCGATTTTTCCAGGATTCGCTTGCAGTAAATAAATACGATCACTCATCGCAATCGCCTCTTCAATATCGTGAGTAACAAGTAGTGATGTTTTCTTATATTTATTTAGTAAGTTGAAAACGAGTTCTTCTAGTTTTAATTTCGTTTGATAATCGAGTGCGGAGAATGGTTCATCTAGTAATAAAATTTTCGGATCAGTTGCTAACGTTCGAACGAGAGCAGCACGTTGACGCATACCGCCGGATAGTTCACGAGGATATTGTCCTTCTACCCCATGTAGACCGACTTGTTTTAAAAGATTTAAAGTATGTTCTTTCATCTGTTCATCATAAATCTTTCGAATATGAAGTCCAAGCATAATATTTTCTTCAATTGTTTTCCACGGGAATAAGTAATCTTGCTGCAACATATATCCCATAGATGAAGTTTTCGTTGTAATTGGTTCACCATCTAAAAAGACGATACCATCAATTGGATCAAGTAGTCCAGCAATGATTGAGAGGAGCGTTGTTTTACCGCAACCACTTGGGCCGAGTATAGAAATAAATTCGCCTTCTTCCACTTGTAAGCTCATATCTTCGAGAATAAGTTTGGCATTCTCTTTTGCGAAAAAACAGTGAGAAACGTTACGTATTTGTAAAAAACTCATACACTTCGCCTCTATTTCTTAATAACGCTTTCGGCAATTTTTGTATTGACGAGCGCTTCATGTGGGACTTCTTTTTGTAATTCACCAGCATCTTTCATAATCGTTTGGAGCTGTTTCCATTCTTCCGCATCTAGTAGTGGATTTGTCGCATAAGAATGTTGTTTTTTATACCGTTCAATTACTTTTACTGTAATGTCTTTCGAAGTGTCTTTAAATAGCAGAGAAACAGCATCAGCAATCTCTTCTGGACTATGTGTATCAACCCATTGCTGTGCTTTATAGAGCGCACGTGTGAACTTTTCAGCAGCAGCTTTATCTTTCTTTAAGAAACTTTCTTTTGCCATGAACGTTGTATAAGGAACAGTACCAGATTCATTTCCGAATGAAGCGACGATATAACCTTTACCTTCTTTTTCGAATATGCTTGCAGTCGGTTCAAAGAGCTGCACAAACTCTCCTGTACCAGATGCAAAGGCATTTGCAATATTAGCAAATTCGATATTTTGAATTAAGTTCGTATCTTTCCGAGGATCAATTCCATTTTTCTTTAAAACGTATTCCCCAACCATTTGCGGCATGCCGCCTTTACGCTGTCCTAAAAATGTAACACCTTTTACGTCATTCCAATTAAAAGAGTCTAGTTTTTTACGTGAAACTAAAAATGTCCCATCTGTTTGTGTAAGCTGTGCAAAGTTAATGACAGGGTCTTTCGCTCCTTGTTGATGAACATAAATAGACGTTTCAGAACCGACGAGAGCAATATCAATTCCACCAGATAATAGGGCGGTCATCGTTTTATCGCCACCAGCTGTTGTTTGTAGGTCAATATTTAGTCCTTCATCTTTAAAAAATCCTTTTTCAATCCCGACATATAATGGGGCATAGAAGAGAGAATGGGTAACTTCGCCAACGCGAATGTTTTGAGTTTGTTCTTTCGTACTTTCTTTTTTACTACTACAAGCAGCAAAAGTAAAAACAGCTAGTAACATGATGCAAAAAATCGCGATTAATTTTTTCACTATATAACACCTCCTAGAAGTCACTCTACAAGCATGATATGTAGGTAAGTGCCTATATGTGAGTGTAGATAGCAGGAATTTTTTGGGTGGTAAAGAAGTACAAATATAAGGGGTGATAAAATGGAGTACGAATACGATGATAGCGTACATTTACATCTTGATTATTTCGGGACAGAATGTGATATGGAATCGATCGCTTATAAGAGGAAGAATGAAGACGTATGGGATGTGTATTTTAATTTTGGAGTATACGGTATTCAGAAAGACGATGTAGAGTTAGGTAGGTTTATGGACGAATATGCCGGTTATTACGTTTTTTCTGTACATGCTCGCGATCTTAGTTGGGAATTTGGAAGTGCCCAGTTTGAAGAGTGGGTTTTGAAAAATCGGATAGTAGAAAAAACGCTACAAAAATAGGAGGAATTTTGTGATTGGATTTCTCATCTTATTATTTATTTTTGTGGCCGGATTTTTTATTATGCAAATGCTTATTTACCGATTTGCAAAGAAAAACATCCATAAATATACAAAAATAAAATGGTTTCATATGTGGCTACATATGAATATGAAAAAAGGACCGAGATTAGATTTTTTTGATTTTGTAGTTATAGTGCTCGTATGTATCGTATGGAAAATATGGCTGCTTCCTTTTATATAATACACATACTAATCATTTTCTCTTTTATCATAAAATAACGAAAAGAACCTGTCTTGTGGCAGGTTCTTTTCGTTATAGTAATAGTTGTTAAAAACGTGCAACGCCTGTTTATTAATTCTTTCATATTTTTATGTGAAATCTTTAATAGTATTAAGGATTTCCAAAACATAGTTATTATATCATAAAGTGGAATGCTGAAATTAAGTTTTTCAAGAATGAGTAATTTGTATACCACAATTTAACGGTTGATTAAGGGAATATTAAGACAATACATTTATGGTAGAAGCAAGTATGCAGACGAAATATGTAATATATGTTATTTTAATAGAAATAGTTCTTTCGATGCGGGGGAAATTAAGACATAGAAACGAGGGAATGAATTGAAGTATGGTTCTACACTTTTTCATCTTCCAAAAAGAAATATATTAATTTCTAGCATTATAAGTAGTATGGTGACTTTATTAGTAATAACTATGCTGTTTATGATTTTAAAGGTTTTTAATTTAGACATGATGAAAGATCATTTAAATCAAAAGCTTGTTTTAAGTATTATGATGATTTTCATATGGGGCATAACGTTTTATATTACGCATTTCAATAAAAAAGAGATGTCTATACTTAGAGCATCCCTGCGAGTGCATTTTATATTACTTTTATTAGCTCATACAGTAGCGTTATTTTATATTGTCATGCAAGTTAATATGAGTTTCATAGAGGCAATGAATTGGATTTACTTTTATAATATGCAGTTTATATTAAGTTTTGTAGTAATTTATGCAATATATATTCTTGTATATAATTTAATAGGTAAGGTTTTTCTAAGTATAGTTTTAACGAGCTGTACGTTAGTCATTTTATGTATTGTGAATTATTTGAAGCTTATTTTCAGAGGTGATCCGTTATATCCTTCTGATTTCACACAAATTACGCATATGCAATCTGTTATACCGATGGTGATGGACTATTTTAGTTGGAGTTATATTTTTGTCATTATCGTAAGTATCGTAGCTTGTATTGTAGCAGGGATATATATGAGAAGGTATATTCAAAATGTAAAGATTCATCTAGGAATAAGAGCCTTATTAGTAGTAGGATCTATTTTTGTTCTATATGCGTACGGTAATTTTGCGAATACATTTATGAATAAAGTATTTCAAAAATCAGGTGTAGATTTTGTTTTGTGGAATCAAAATGAGAACTACGCTTCAAATGGTTTTGTACTTGGGTTTATTAGCAATTTAGATACAACAGTTATGGAAAAACCAAAAAATTATTCTAAAGAAAATATGCTTCAAATAGCAAACGATATAAAAAAACAATATAGTGGAAATATAGGGAATCAAAAGAAAAAAGAGAAACCGAATATTATTTTTGTAATGAGTGAATCGTTTTGGGATCCGACGAAAGTAACCAACCTTTCTTTTAGTGAAGATCCTGTACCAAATTTGCATCATTATATAGAAAACTTTCCTGGGGGACAAACTATTTCTCCTACATTTGGGGGAAATACAGCGAACGTTGAATTTGAGGCATTAACAAGTTATTCAATGAGTTTGTTAAAGCCAGGTTCTATACCATATCAGCAGGTTATTACAAATAAGAAAGAAGTTCCATCAATCCCTACGGCGTTGAAAAAAGAAGGTTATTATACAAGTGCAATTCATTCATTTGGTCGCACATTCTTTAAACGTGACGATGTATATAAGGTGTTAGGATTTGATAAGTTTAATGCAGAGGACACGATGGAAAATGTGGATATTGATGGAGATTATATTAGTGATTTAGCGATGAGTAAAGAGATAATTGCTGAGTTAGAGGAACAAAAACAGCCAACATTTATTCATGCAGTTACGATGCAAAATCATTTTCCATTTACAGAGGGCCGATTTGGTGAAAACCTAATAGAAATTAGCGGGCTAGAAAATGAAGAATCAAAGGGAGAATTAGAGACGTATACAGAAGGGTTAAGACGTTCAGATGAGGCACTTCAATATTTAATAGAGCAACTAGATAATTTAGATAGACCTACATTATTAGTATTCTTTGGAGATCATCTTCCATCACTAGGAACAAATAAATCTTTTTATAAAGAAAACGGGTATATAACGAATGAAAAAACACCGAGTGAACGTTTAGCGATGGCGCAAACGCCGCTATTAATGTATGCAAACTTTGATATGCCAAATGATAATTTAGGTTTAGTAAGCCCAATTCATTTTTCTAATCTTATTTTTGATTATGCAGGATTAAATAAATCCTTATTTTATCAATTTTTATCGGAACTTTACAAGGAAATACCAGTGCTTAGAGATGAATTAAAAGTTGATAAAAATGGAGAAGTAATCAATGATTTAACAAAGAAACAAAAAGAAATGTTAGAGCAATATAAAATGCTCCAATATGATTTACTCGTTGGAAATCAATATAGTACAGATATCCTCTTTAAATAAAAGAAACAAAAAGAACTTGTATAACGATACAAGTTCTTTTTTCATAGTATTTAACGGGGTAACCAGACAAGCTGGGTTTAGGGAGTATTACCTGTACATTTAGTATATATAAAAATGTAATCGTTTTATTTGTGTATTTGTGAGAAATATGTGAATTTTATGTTTTGTGAAAAAATATATTATATTAACTTTCGTTCTTGTATTGCAGTTGTTATGCATGTAAAAATTTTATCAGTTCTTTATTTAATTCATCCGCTTGATCGATTGGTGAACCATGACCACTATTTGTAAGAGCATGTAACTGAGAATTTTTAATTCGTTGTTGCGTAAGCTCAGCACTTTTGTAAGGAATTAGTTGGTCGTGAACGCCGTGGAAGATTTTTGTTGGGACGTTAATTTTATTTAAATCTTTCGTTACATCTTCATTTGCAGCTGCTTGTAAAATTTTGATAAGGGCATAAGAAGCGGACTGCATACCGAGATAAGAAAACCATTCAAGGGTTGCAGCCCCTAAGTTTCTATTGAAAAAGGATAAAGATACGTCATTTAAAAATTTTGGTAAATTAGCATACATTTGATTAATGAGAGCATCTGCTTGTTCTTTCGGTACACCGTAAGGGGACTCTTGATTTTTAACAAAAGAGGGGGAGACAGCGTCAATTAATGCGAGCTTAGAAATGCGGCGCCCATGATAGCGAGACATATAGCGAATAGAAAGAGCACCACCAACTGAGAAACCGACTAATGTAGCGTTCTCTACTTGGAGTGCTTCTAGAACAATTGCGATATCATCGGCTAATCGATCATACGTGTAACCAGTCCATGGCTTATCAGATTGCCCATTCCCTCGTATATCCATGGCGATACAACGAAAGCCATGCTCTGGTAAAACATTGAGTTGATATTGATACATTTGATGATTTAAAGGCCATCCGTGAACGAAGAAAACAGTCTTACTACCTGGACCAGGATTAACGTCTTGCACAAAAATATGTACATCTTTCTCGACAGTAACAAACATAAAACTCCCCCTGTTCTATCAATAGGCTCCATTCTAAAAGCTTTGTTTTACTTTTTAGGCCGTCTATATAAAACATTCTCCATAATATATGTATTAATGATCATAGATTTTATGCTTTGTATATAGTCTAAATATATTGCGTTTTTGGTACGATTTTCCTCAAATGTTCGATTTATCTTTGTTTGTCTATGAAAATCATTTATTATAATAAATGGTATTCTTTGAGATGTTATTTTGAAGGGGTGTTGAAGTGAAAGAAAGTTTTCTATCATATAAAGAAGAAGAAAGGAATGCAAAAATCCTTTTATGGGTGTTATATGTCATTGTTATTGTATATCAAATTTTCTATGCAATCGTATTAGAAGATAAATCAATAATGGATAAGGGATACAACATAATATGGCAAGTTATTTGCGGAGTAGCAATACTATGCGTGAATATATATTTACTGAAAAAAGAGAAGGCAAACCTTGTTAAATATGCATGGATATTTGCATACATAGGGATAGAAATCGCTAATATAGTTTCGTATATTTTTTATAATAAGGCGGCGTTTGATGCGACAAATATAATAGAAATTATTCTCATTTTCTTTGTACCCATATTTTTAAATAAAAAATTTTATGTGTTTTTGCTTTCCTCTATTTTAGGAAAATATTTAATTTATTTATTTGTATTAGAGGAAATAAAAGCATTTATGTTCCTTATTATGTGTACGCTTATGTTAATAGCTGCATATATCATTTTAAATCGATTTTTACAATATCTTTCAGCTGTAAAGGAAAGTATTGCGATTGCTAGTGAATCACAAAAATTAGCAGTAATCGGAAAAATGGCAGCGACTGTTGGACATGAAATTAAAAATCCACTGGCTTCATTAAAAGGATTTACGCAATTACAACGAGAGAAGCATGAAGAGGATCCTATTTATAAACGTATGATTTTTGAAATAGAAAATATGAATAATATGATAAGTGAGTTGATGGAAGTTGCTACATGCAAACCTTCTATTTATAAGAAACATGATGTAGGAAAAATTGTATTACAAGTAATAACAAGTCTTCGCGGAAAAATGAATGAATTAAACGTGCAGTTTATTTCTAATGTGGAAGAAAAAACAATAGAAGTTGAATGTGATGAACGAAAAATAAGAGGAGTCTTTTTATATACGATAAAAAATGCTTTAGAGGCAATGGAACAAGGTGGCATATTACATTTACAATTAGAGAATAAAGGGAAAGAATATGTAATAATCAGCGTAATCGATAATGGTCATGGTATTAAGCAAGAAAACTTAACCCGTGTTACAGAAGCCTTTTATACAACGAAACAAGATAAAATTGGTCTGGGACTTACGGTAGCGAATCGAATTGTCGCCGAGCACCTTGGTGAGCTGCATATTTCAAGTGAAAGAGATACTGGAACGAGAATAGACATCATTCTCCCAAGGAAGTGTGGAAATACTGAAATCCAAGTGGAAGAAAAGCTAGGAGTTACCATATGAATAAAGGCTATATATTTAAAAATGAAGAAATAAAGGCATTGAAAGTATTTTTAAGTTTATTTTTTATTATATTTTTTGTGTATGATCTTGCCTATGAATTTATCGTACCTTTAATCGCGGGAGAGCAAGAAGGCGTAGGAAAGTTTGAAGATGGTTTAGGTTTATGGCTTTACCTTTTGACGGTAGTATTGTTTTGCATTGGAATATACTTTATGAAATGGAAGAATGTTTTTGTGGTAAAGTATATTATTCTAATTGGCTATAATGTATTAGATTGTATCCATAACATTATGATTTATTATGGTAGCGATGCGGAATTTGACGGTGGAAATATAGTAGAAGTATTTTTTATTTTGTTCGCACCAATCTTTGTGAACAAAAGATATTTCTGGTTAGTTCCAGCGATACTTGTCGGGAAGTACGCTCTTACAGGAATCATTATTCAATCTTCTCTCGTTTTAATCCCAATGGCATTATATAGTGTATTTACTATTATATGTTGGATTATATTTTTGAGGGTTCAGTCTTACGTTCGTACGCTTGAGATGATGGACAAAGAAATAAAACAGACAGAAAAACTAGCAGCTGTTGGAAAAATGGCAACGGTTATTGGTTATAAGATTAGAAGACCTTTAGCAAACTTAAAAAAACTTGTGAATAAACAAGCCGACAAGCATCCAGAGGATAAAATTTATAGTGATATTATGAAACAAGAAGTAGATCGGATTCATATAATTGCTACAGAACTTAGTGGATTTGAGAAATCTAAATCACTAGAATCAGAAACTCATAACATACAAGAAATTATCTCTTATGTTATTCGAGTTATGGAAAAGCCTGCTTTAAAACAAGGAGTCCACATACAAGGTATTTACAGTAAAGACTTACCGTCCATTACATGTGATGAAAAACGATTAAAACAGGTCTTTTTTAATTTAATCAAAAATGCAATTGAAGCAATGTCAGTTGGGGGAACAATTACGATTAAAGTTACTGTAAAAGATGGAATCATCGTTCAAGTGAAAGATGAGGGATGTGGTATTCCGAAAGATAAAATTCCAAAGTTAAATGAAGCCTTTTATACAACGAAAGAAACAGGAACTGGTCTAGGTTTAGTAGTTACAGAAAAAATTATTAAAGACCACAATGGTAAAATGAGTTTTGAAAGTGAAGTTGGGGTTGGAACAACGGTTGAGGTTATGTTACCACTGCATTAAATAGAAAAAACATCACTTATTTGGAAGTAATGTTTTTGTGTTCTTCTTAGGTAGACGTTCTAAAAAAGAGGACGATAACGAAAAATAATATATTGATAGTGTAAAAAGAAAATAATGGATGTTTTACTATGAAAAATATATAATGGCTTTGTCTGTTATTTGTTGTAGTTCATTTATATTTCTATTTGTTGACCCGAATCTCGGGTCTTTTTTTATGAAATGAATTGCTATATGTCAGTGATTAGAAAAATAGAATATACAGCACATGCAGTAATTCCAGGGGTAATATAAAGGGATATAGCATCTCCTCTTGCAACTGGGTTTCCAGTTGTAATACTAGTCCAAGTTACAGTAGCGGAACCTACTGCTGGAGTAGGATTAAATACTTGAATTTGTCCTACTCCGCTATCCGTTGGTTTAATGGAAAATACCATAGTTCTGGTGTTTCCGTTAGAACTGCTGTTGCGTCTGCCGTCGCAACTAAAGCAATTAAGTGGTACATATACGTTCTCCTTTCTATATTTTGAAAATCTAGTATTTAAAATATAACTTAATATATATATTATGAATTCTATATTTTTGTATGGCAGATCGTATTTTGTGTCTAGATTTCAAAAATAGGGTGAGAGTGTATTGTATATCGAATTTTTTTCTATAAATACAGAATAATAAGTAGTTATAAAATATCCATTACTTATTTTGAAAATCTAGTATTTAATGAGATGAGAAAATCATCTGTTTTCTTAATAAAATCATCTGGTTGCACAGTAAATGTAGCAGATTGATAGTTTGGTAACCATTGTACGCCAATCGTTCGTACATCTGCCTGTTTTCCAGCAAGTATGTCAGCATCACTATCCCCAATAAAAATTGCTTCGTTTGCATTTACATTTAATGTATTTAATACAAGAAGAATACCTTCAGGGTCAGGTTTTGGCTTCATTACATCATCTCCAGCTACTATACAGTCGAAGAAAGAAACTAATCCTAATGCTTTTAGAGAAATATCCAGGCTTCTTTTTGCTTTTCCAGTTACGATAGCTAACTGAAACCCTTGTTTTTTTAAATGTATTAAAAGGTCTACTATTTCATGATTTCGCTTTACGTAATCATGATGCTTTTCTTCATAACATTCATAGTATCTTTCAACTGCTACTTCTTTTTCTTCAGAAAGTAAGTTCTCATGAATAATACCAACTTCACTTGGACCAAACATAGAAAGAATCTCTGCTTCAGTAATTTCTTTATTATCAAATTGCCAAAAAACGTTTTGAAACGAGTAATAACATAAAGGTAAAGTATCAGCTAGTGTGCCATCAAAATCAAAAATAATTGTACGTAGCATTTTCTCACTTCCGTTTTAAGTTATTTTAAGGTTTATTTAAGTTATTTTGTTGTGATATACTTAAAATAACTTAAAAGTACTTAAAAGTAAATGAAAATGGGTGAGAGTATGAATCAAGAGGAACGTTTAATAAAAATAATGGATTATTTGAATGAACATAGGACGATGAGTTTGAAGATGATGTGTGAGCTATTTCAAGTTTCCAGAGATACAGCAAGAAGAGATATTGTAAAGTTAACAAATGAAACAACAATAATACGAACTCATGGTGGTGTAGCTTTATCATCTTTCCACCGTAAAATATCGGATTATGTAAATCGTGAGGAAAAAGAAATTGAATATAAGATATCTATTGGAAAGCAAGCTGCTTCTTTTGTAGGAGATAATGAAATTATTTATCTTGATGTTTCAACAACTGTTAACTGTATGGCTTCATTTTTGACAGCAAGTAATATAACGGTTGTTACAAATTCAATTGATACAGTAAATCATTTAATGGATATGGAGAATGTAAATATTCATATTTTGGGTGGAGAATTAAATAAACACTCACGTTATATGGCGGGTTTTTCTGCAATGGAGAAACTAAAAGATTATCATTTTGATAAAGTTTTTATTGGATCACCCGGCCTTACAGAAGATGGTGTTTATTATGCGTATGAGGAAGATATTCATTTTAAGCGTCAAATTGTTAAACAAACGAATGGAGTGTTTTTACTTGCCGATGAGACAAAAATGAATCAACGTCAAAACTTTAAGGCACTGTCATTAGAATCAATAGATACAATTATTACGAATGATGTTATTCCCGGCAATTTAGAAAGAGTAGTGAAAGAATATGGAATTGAGCTAATCACTGGAGTGAAGTAAAGGGGGACGCAAAAATGAAGGGAATTATATTTGATATTGACGGAACAATGTTAGATACGGAAAAAGCAGTTTTATATTCATTACAGAGAACGTTGCGAGATGAAGGGATGAATTATTCATTAGAAAAGCTACATTTTGCATTAGGTATTCCTGGTATGGCTGCGTTACAAGAAATTGGTGTGGAAAATATGAAAGCAGTTCATGAGAAATGGATACGTAATATGGCAGATTTTAAGAATGAAATTGCAGTATTTAAAGGAATTGCGGAAGTGATTGAAATAGTATCTTCATATAAGATTCGAACAGGTATTGTTACTTCAAAAACACGCCAAGAGTTTATCAATGATTTCAAGCCATTTGGATTACATTCATATTTTGAACACTCTATTTGTGTAGAAGATACAATAAAACATAAACCACATCCAGAGCCACTTGTGACATGTCTAAAAAGATTGAATATAGATGCACAAGAAGCGATATACATAGGTGATTCAGTATATGACTTACAATGCGCAAAACAAGCGGGAGCAAAATTTGGTTTAGCCCTGTGGGGAGCGAAAACAAGGAAAGGATTCGAGGAGGCTGATTATATTTTTCAAACGCCTCATGAAATTTTAAGTTTAGTAAAAAGAGATAGCTAAATTAGCTATCTCTTTAAAAATTTATAACCACCATTTCTCCTGCGGAAGCAAAATAACATCCACATCAAAATTCTCTTTAAACCAATCATACATCAATGTCTCTTTCACTAAATATTCAGAGGCAGAGTGTGACACACCAATTAGAGACATATTCGTTTCTTTTACATAATCCATAATGAGCGAGTATTTATGTCTGCCGTAATCATTGTCGATATGGCAATGGATTTCTCCTGTAATATATGCTTCAGCACCTTTTTCTTCTGCTTCCTTCATTAAAGATACAACATCGCCACATCCAGCGATAATTGCGATTTTTTTGATGGAATCATGTCGTTTACCTTCGAAGTCTGTGTAAGGAATTTGGAAGAGTTGTTTTAGATGTTTTTGGAGTGCTTCTGTTGATGTTTCATCTATTTCACAAATAAGGCCAACTGGTTCTTGTTCTGGACCTCCATATGCAAAGTCGTCCACTACAGTAGCGTTTAATGCTTTTGCAATTGAAATACTCGTTCCATGTGTTTGATGAAAATCCATTGGTACGTGACATGTATATATAGAAAGTTGTTTTTCTTTTATTCCTTGCAAATATTTTTCAGGAATTGGTAAGAAACCGCGGCCTGATCTTCCAAGCGGATCACCGCACTCCATTACAAGGGGATGGTGCATAAAGAGTAAATCACCGGGTGTGGATTGTGAAATGAATGTTTCAAGAACGTCATCTGTAGGGAATACAGCTAAAAATACTTTGTTTACATTTTCAGATCCGTGCATCATAAGGCCGTTAAATAAATCTACAAAATTTACTTCGAAAAATTGTTGCCAAGGAAATTTGATAGGATCATATACGGCTGGGATAAATCGACTAAAGGCACTATCTTTTCCGTATTTTTCAATTTGGAATAAGTGATTGAGTGATTGCTCTATTTTTTTTAAGGCTGGCATGTTTGATAATCCTCCTTAAGATGATTTTTGCTTTATGAGTTGTTTGTATTCTTCGTAGTAAAATAAGAAGCGGATAGGTAACAAATAAAACCTAGAATCCAGCCGATAGAAGGAGAATAGGGAAGTACATGCTGTAACAGTATTCCGCTAGAAATGAAGAAACTAACCAATAGACCTAATAACATAGGATATCGTTGTAGTTTGAACACGGATAGTAAACCTCCTTTCTCCTGCATAAACTATTCATAAAAGCTCGATTGCTGAAACTTTATCACATACATTGTATATTAGTCTTAATTTTCTGTATATAACTTTTGAGAAAAATGGTGATACAATATATGAATGATAAGAGAAGAGAGGATGAAGATTAACGTATGTACGTTACTGTAACAGAAGCAGCATATAAAAAGATTATGGATACGATTCCAAGTGAAGCGAAATATATAAAGTTATTTTACGATAATGAAGGTTGCGGTTGTGTTATGAGCGGAATTATCGATTTAGTAGCTGTAGCAGAGAAAGATGAGCGCGATGTGGATATTGAATCAAGCACAATGAACTTTATCGCTGATCGTACAAAGCTTGTATTTATGGATGATAAGTTAACTGTTGATTGGCATGAAGGTGGAGGAACTTTTCAGTTAAAGAGCCCAAGCCAGTTTTATAATCCAAATATGAAGTTACACGTTCGAATATAGTAAAGGAAAGGTGATTCCAAAATGTATTTTGGAATCGCCTTTTTTATTTTATAAGTCGCTATTATTGTCGATTTTTGTTGATAAGTCGATATATTGAAAAAATCGCTGATATAAATGGAGTTACGCTGATATATTTGGGAAATCGCCGATATAAATGGAGTTGCGCCGATATATTCAGAAAATCGCCGATATAATTTCATTTACCAAAACGTTTCAATAGTAAAAAGATTTTTTCACATAATGAAATGTACATGTGATTGAATTTTCTGTATAATCTTCTTTGCGGAGGGGATACGCATGAGAAGATGGGGAATTGAGTTGTTAATTTTAAGTGTTGTTATTATTTGGGGGATTAACTATACAATTGCGAAGTATGGACTTTTAGAATTTACAGCAATTGAGTTTACTGCACTTCGCATGATGGCGGCGGCACCGCTTCTGTTACTCCTTACCTTTTTTATTGAAAAGTCGGTTTATATGGAGCGAAAGGATATACCTAGATTAATTATCGTTAGCATTGTAGGTATTGTACTGTATCAAACGTTATTTATGGAAACTGTCAAATATACATCTGCTACAAATGCCTCTTTACTCATTTCTATTTCACCTATTTTTACAACTGCATTTGCGATTTTCTTGAAACAAGAAAAGTTTTCTTCTCGAAAGTTAATCGGTTCTATGACTGCCTTTGTTGGTGCAGCATTAGTTTTAGTAGCAGGACATTCGCTTACTAGTTCTTTTTATGGCAATGGAATTGGACTGATTACATCAATATGCTGGGGGCTTTATCCTGTTTTAGCAGGACCATTAATTAAAAAATATTCAGCATTACGTGTTACAGCATGGTCTGCATTAGTGGGTGCGATTCCGCTATTATTGTTAAGTGGTCCACATGTGTTTGTCATGCCATTTCACATTACTCACGGAATGACACTATTTGCTTTACTATATTCTATTTTCTTTGTAACAGTATTTGGTCTAGTAATGTGGTATGTTGGTGTTCAAAAAATTGGGGCGTCACATACGATGGTATATATGTATATAACGCCGCTTGTAGCGGTTTTATTTGCAGCTGTCTGGGCAAATGAATATGTATCGTTTCAACAAATCATCGGTGGAATTATCATTTTTGTCGGTCTATGGTTTGTGAAATCGGAGAAAGTAAAAGTTCATTCTATTGCAGGGGAACCTATATCAAAATAGGAAAACAGATCACCTATGATCTGCTTTCCTATTTTTTTATTTTTGGTAAGAAGATGAGAAATAAGATAGCAGTAATAAGTGGAATTAAGTTTAAAAATGGAATACGGAAGAGTGTAATAAGAATAATACCTGGAAGAAGAACACCGAGGACAGCGTAAAAAATGCTATGGTTTTTCGTGTACCAATACAATGAAAGTCCAATAAGTGCAGGGATAATGAGGTGAATGAGAGCCATTAAAAAATAAATCATTAGACGCCCCCTTTATTTGTGTGCTTATTACATCATATCCGTATGTTCATAGATTGATATCATTTTTTTCATAAATGGACGAAAAAAGTTTGAAAAACCGTCACAAAATATGAGAATATGATGTTTGAAATCTTGTATAATATTATTTCCTAAAAACATTTAAACAACATAAACATACTGTTTATGTTGTTTTTAATTTGAGTGAAATGGATGTAAGGAATATGAATTTGAAAGAAATTTTTTGTTGGATAGATAAGAACGAATGAAGAGAGGTACAGCATGATTAGTATGTCACTAAGATCATTTAAAATCCAATCGTATTATATACTAGGTATTTTGTTACTCGGTTGGATGTTAACACCGTTTTCAGCACACTTTTTAGGCGCTGGAATTGGGCTTATTGTAAGTATGTATTGCGTTTGGCTTTTAGGGAGACGAATTGAGAAGCTTGGAGATAGTATTGTAAAGAAGACGAAAGCACCGACACTCGGTATGTTTAACCGTTTTGCAGCTGCCATTTTGGGTGCTATTATTATGTACGAAATTGAGCACCACATGGTTATGTGGGCATTTGCAGTAGGGATTATGGGCGGTTATTTCTTAATTGTTGTGAATTTAGGTTACTATAGCATGAAAGATGAGAAAGAACTAACAAAGAGCTAAAAAAGATAAAAGACTTTTTTTTAGATGGAATAGATGATCCAGCCACGGATAGAAGCGGTCAGGGCCTTTTTTAGCACCATACGATGTGAAACCCGAGAGATGTAGCGAGTAGGGATATAATGTATATTTATAATCAAGGTCACAGATGAAGAGATTAGCGTTTCACTTTATATAAGATATAGAAAGAAGCTTACGTTTTCACGTAAGCTTCTTTTTTATGTAAGTGTGTGTAATCGTTAAGCCGCATTGGGTTTTGTCGGTGAGTACGCGAAACTTTACGGTTACACGACACTTATTCATATGAGTAAAGGGTTATTTCAACAGAAAGTTTTAATTTAAGCGATTGGACCGCCTAAGTTAATAATGTCTTCAGATACGCTGTCGAACTTTTTGAAGTTAGCTTTGAATTCGTTTGCAAGTTCGATTGCTTTTGCTTTGTAAGCAGCTTTATCAGCCCAAGTTTGTTCAGGCATTAACACTTCGTCAGGTACACCTGGTACGTGAAGTGGAACTTCAAGACCAAAGATGTCATGTTTAGCTGTTTCAGTTTTCGCAAGTTCACCGTTTAATGCAGCTTGAATCATTGCACGAGTGTAACCTAAGTTCATACGTTTACCAACGCCGTATTCGCCACCAGTCCAGCCAGTGTTTACTAAGAATACTTTCGCATCGTGTTTCTCAATTTTTTCACCAAGCATTTCAGCATAGCGAGATGCATCAAGTGGTAAGAATGGTGAACCGAAGCAAGTTGAGAATGTTGCTTGCGGAGATGTAACACCGCGCTCTGTTCCTGCTAGTTTACTAGTGTAACCACTTAAGAAATGATACATAGCTTGTTCTTTTGATAACTTACTGATTGGAGGCAATACGCCAGATGCATCAGCAGTTAAGAAAATGATTGTATTTGGGTGTCCAGCAACACTTGGCAGTACGATATTGTCGATCGCATGCATAGGGTATGCAGCACGAGTATTTTCTGTTAAAGTAGTATCGTTATAGTCTGCGATACGCGTTTGGTCATTAATGATAACGTTTTCTAAAACAGATCCAAATGTGATTGCATCGAAAATTTGTGGTTCTTTCTCGTGAGAAAGGTTTACACATTTCGCGTAGCAACCGCCTTCAATATTGAATACACCGTTATCAGACCAACCGTGCTCATCATCACCAATTAATTTACGGTTTGGATCAGCAGATAATGTTGTTTTACCTGTTCCAGATAAACCGAAGAATAATGCTACATCGCCTTCTTCACCTACGTTTGCAGAACAGTGCATAGAAAGAATATCTTGTTCAGGTAATAAGAAGTTCATAATAGAGAAGATTGATTTTTTCATTTCTCCAGCGTATTCTGTACCACCAATTAATACGATGCGTTTTTCGAATGAAACCATAATGAATGCTTCAGAGTTTGTACCGTCAACAGCTGGATCAGCTTTGAAATTCGGTGCAGAAACAATTGTGAACTCTGATTCATGAGTCGTTAATTCTTCTTCAGTTGGACGAATGAATAATTGATGTACAAATAAATTGTGCCATGCATATTCGTTAATAACTTGAATTGGTAGGCGGTAATTGCGGTCAGCGCCTGCAAATCCTTTGAAGACGAATAACTCTTCTTTTTCTTTTAAGTATTCTAAAACTTTAGTATATAATTTATTAAAATGTTCTTCAGAAATCGGTTGGTTCACAGCTCCCCAAGCAATTTTGTCAGCAACCGATGCTTCTTTCACAATAAATTTATCTTTAGGAGAACGTCCTGTATATTTTCCTGTTGAAGCAGAAACGGCACCAGTAGAAGTTAATTTCCCTTCATTTCGCATTAATACTTTTTCCACTAATTGCGGAACACTTAGTTGAATCTGTGCATTGCTTCCGTTCAATAATTCGTGTAAACCAATTTGGACATTCACAGTACTCATATTTATATACCATCCTTTTCATTTAATGAAATATTTCTCGTAATCCCCAACAAGAGTATAACACAATTATATAAATAATGTATACTATTTATTTCTTTTTGTTTGTGTGAATGCATTATTTCCTTATTAATATTTCATTTCAGGCGTATTGAGAAAAACTTTCAGGAAAATGTGAATATTAATTGACAAATGAATATCATTTCTTTAGTATAGGTTGGGACGGATACTCTCTTATCCCGAGCTGGCGGAGGGACAGGCCCGATGAAGCCCAGCAACCTCACTTGTATTGATAAATGCAGGTGAATAGGTGCTAAAACCTGTGCGAGGCTACAGGTCTCGAACGATAAGAGCGAAGGGCAAAAAGCAGTATGCAAGTAGCAAATTAAACCTTTCCTCTATGTAAAGTAGGAAAGGTTTTTCTGTATGCTTGTGTGGGAGAATAAATGTATGTCGCAGTTTGTGGCAAATTAAGGATGAGTTCCGTACAATATATACAATTACTGTAGGGAGGTTTACCACATGACAAAAAAACGTCATCTGTTCACATCTGAGTCTGTAACTGAAGGACATCCAGATAAAATTTGTGACCAAATTTCTGATTCAATTTTAGATGCGATCTTATCAAAAGACGCAAATGCACGTGTAGCTTGTGAAACAACTGTAACAACTGGTTTAGTATTGGTAGCGGGGGAAATTACGACTTCTACTTACGTAGATATTCCGAAAATCGTTCGTGAAACAATTCAAGGCATTGGTTACACACGCGCAAAATACGGATTCGATGCAGAAACTTGTGCTGTTTTAACATCTATCGATGAGCAGTCTGCTGACATCGCTATGGGTGTTGACCAAGCGCTAGAAGCACGCGAAGGTCAAATGACTGACGCTGAGATTGAGGCGATTGGTGCAGGAGACCAAGGTTTAATGTTTGGTTTTGCATGTAATGAAACACAAGAATTAATGCCACTTCCAATCTCGCTTGCTCACAAATTAGCTCGCCGTTTAACTGAAGTACGTAAAGATGATACATTATCATACTTACGTCCGGATGGAAAAACGCAAGTTACAGTTGAGTATGATGAAAATGGTAAACCAGTACGTGTTGATACTATCGTAATTTCTACACAACATCACCCAGATGTTACATGGGAAGAAATCGATCGCGATTTAAAAGAGCACGTAATTAAAGCTGTAGTACCAGCAGAATTAATGGATGGAGAAACGAAATTCTTCATTAATCCAACTGGCCGCTTCGTAATTGGTGGACCACAAGGTGATGCTGGTTTAACAGGACGTAAAATCATCGTTGATACTTACGGTGGATACGCTCGCCACGGTGGCGGTGCATTCTCTGGTAAAGATGCAACGAAAGTTGACCGTTCTGCAGCATATGCAGCTCGTTATGTTGCGAAAAACATCGTAGCAGCTGGTCTTGCTGAAAAAGCAGAAGTACAACTTGCATACGCAATCGGTGTAGCACAACCAGTATCAATTTCAGTTGATACATTCGGCACTGGTAAAGTATCTGAAGACGTACTAGTAGAACTAGTTCGTAACAACTTCGATCTTCGCCCAGCTGGTATTATTAAAATGTTAGACTTACGTCGCCCAATTTACAAACAAACAGCAGCTTACGGCCACTTCGGACGTACTGATGTAGATCTATCATGGGAACGTACAGACAAAGCTGCAGCTTTAAAAGAGCAAGCTGGTCTATAATATATGAAAAAAAGNTNT
>NZ_JH414708.1:102023-148396 GCF_000238655.1 Bacillus sp. 7_6_55CFAA_CT2
CAAAGCTTTTTTTATTTATAATTACGTTGGAATAAAGCGAAGAGTTCAATGTCATGCCAAGTGCCGTTGCGGAATATAGCTTCTTTACAAGTTCCTTCATGTTGAAAACCAAGTGATTTATATAATTTAACTGCTCTATCGTTAAAAGAAAATACTCGTAAAGAAAGGCGATGTAAATTTAATTCTAAAAATGCATAATCCAATAATAGGGTCAAAGCTTCCTGCCCATAACCTTGCCCCCAGTAATCCTTTTTACCAATATCAATAATGCATTCAGCGTTTCGATTATACGAATCAATATGAATTAAAGAAGTAATACCAATTGGAAGATGCGTAGCTTTTTCTTCAATGATATAGCTCTTAGAGTTCGAAGAATGAATAAATTGCTGGCAAAGTTTTTCTGTGTCTTGAAAGGAATATTTATCAAGAGTAAGTGTAGTTGAACTCATAACGTCTATATCATTATGCCATTTATAATATGTTAGAATATCATCTTCGGAAAACTTTCGTAACTGGATTCGGTTGGACTCAAACAATGTAAACACCCCTTTTGTATTTACTGGTTTTTATTCATTATCTCAACACACGAACTACAATAAATTTGTCCTTCTAATTCAATATACTTTTTCATATTCGTCATGCCATTCGCCGGAAAGGGCATATGAATCCACGCTTTTTCATACGTTTGTATTTCTGTTTTACATGATTTACAAAAGATTGATTTCTTTCTGAACATATGTAATCAACCTTTCATTTGACGTGCTTTACTTGCGCAAAAGGCACTACTTAGTAAAAATAGTGTCGCAAATATAATGCTTACTAATGTAGCGTATGGAATTGCGCCTTTTAAGGAAAAGCCGACAGTGATTGAAGCGATGAATAAGAGGATAAATGTTGTTGTTAATTTTTTATAAAGTTCCATACTATGTAGACCTCCAATTTATTTTTTAGTACAAGTTTTAAAATTGAATTCTATTATGTAGAAAATATAAAGAGTAGCTAAAGATGTGTAGTCTAGGAGTATAAGAAAGTACACTTTCCTTTTTGTGGGTTAGTATACTTATATTGTATCATGCCGCATGAGTGGCTTCATACATAATTGTGTAAAGGTATGTATGATAAAATGAAGAAAAGTCTTTAAGAAAGGAAAGATAAAAAATGAGTGTAACTGAACATAAAAAGCAAGCTCCAAAAGAAGTGCGTTGCAAGATTGTTACGATTTCCGATACACGTACGGAAGAAACAGATAAGAGCGGACAACTATTACATGAATTGTTAAAAGAAGCGGGACATAAAGTAACTTCTTATGAAATTGTAAAAGATGATAAAGAAAGTATTCAGCAAGCGGTGTTAGCTGGTTATCATAAGGAAGATGTAGATGTTGTATTAACAAACGGCGGTACTGGTATTACGAAACGTGATGTCACAATTGAAGCAGTATCAGCGTTATTAGATAAAGAAATTGTTGGATTTGGTGAGCTGTTCCGTATGATTAGTTATTTAGAAGATATCGGAAGCAGCGCAATGTTAAGTAGAGCGATTGGTGGTACAATTGGGCGCAAAGTAGTCTTCTCGATGCCAGGGTCTAGCGGAGCGGTTCGACTTGCGATGAATAAATTAATTTTACCGGAATTAGGCCATATTACATTTGAGCTGCATCGCCAATGAGTAAGTGTGCTGGAATTGTATTAGCGGGCGGTATGTCGAGTAGATTTGGTGAGCCGAAAGCGTTAGCAATTTGGAAGGGAACTACTTTTGTTGAGCATATTGTGAAAGTGATGGGAACTACTTTGCAAGACATTGTAGTAATTAGCCATACTGATATAAAAGAGCGAGTAGAGCAATTCGTACAAGTTCCTGTTATAGAAGATATCCCGCACTATAAAGGAAATGGACCGCTTGCGGGCATTGTATCAGGTATGGAATACATAGAAGCAGATTGGTACGCTATTATGCCTTGCGATGCACCAAACGTTTCGCATCAATGGTTTGCCATTTTACTAGAGCAAACGAGCAATGAATATGATGCGGTTGTACCTATTATTAATGGAAGAAAACAACCGCTACTTGCGGCGTATCATAACCGCGTGAAAGAAAAGATTTATGCTTTACTTCAGGAAGAAAAAAGAAGTATGGGCCAGCTTTTATCACTATGTAATGTGAAGTATGTTTCTGGAGAAGATGTACAGGCGAATGCGGATTGGTTTATAAATGTAAATACGAAAGAAGAATATGTGCAGGCTCAAAAAGACCTTTCAAATGAATGAAAGGTTTTTTGATATACAGAATTGGGGAACAATTGCTGTATAAAGGTATGTGAGTAAGTTGATTTTAAGGGGAATTCTTAAAATCATTATACAGTTTAAAATACTGTATAACCATATATTAATTTTTATGGGTTTTTATTACAAGTTTGTTTAGTTATGTTTATTTTTGATATAATTAATATAGAAATAAAACAATGTTTAACCTTATGTATCATCTATTAAACTAAAATTTATGACTATGTAATAAACTCCCTTCGTTTTTTTGAAGGGAGTTTTTCTATTTAAGCAAGCAACTCTGATGCGTTATGCTGCAGGACTTCTTCATATTGGTTAAGCAAACCGTGAAAGATCTCATCCCAGCTCTTTGATTTCGCAAAAGATGAAGCTGCTATTCCCATCTGCTCAAGTTTTTCTTCATTTTGTAATAAAAAATAAATGGATGATAGAAATGCATCTTCATTTTTAGGCGGACAAAGAACTCCCGTTTTTCCATCTGTAATAATATTTTTAACCCCGCCACTATTTGCACCAATTACAGGTGTACCGCATGCGAGTGATTCAAGTACGACATTTCCGAATGTTTCAGTAGCTGATGGAAACACCATTATGTTAGAACAAGCATATGCTTCAGCTAAATCTGTACTTTGTAAATAGCCAGTAAAAGTGATATTTGTTTTCGGAACAGCTTCACGTAAACTTGTTGCTAGAGGACCGTCTCCTGAAATGAGCCAATGAATATCGTTTCGAGTATGTGCTGTTTTAACGATAAGGTGTTGCAGCGTATCAATATCTTTTTCAGGAGCAATTCGTCCAACATAGGAAAGGACATACTTCGCTGTAATATTATATTTTTTTCGGAATAGGTCTGTATTGTAAGCAGGATGAAAGAGTGTGCAATCTACACCACGTCCCCATATAGAGAGGGTCTGAAAGCCTTTGTTTTTTAATTGATGTAATGTTTCAAAGGAAGGTACAAAATTTTTTTGCATATGACTATGAAACCATTTTAAATAGTTCCACAGCATATTGGAGAGGAATTCGATTTTGTAATAACGTAAATAGGCATCGAAATCAGTATGATAAGAACCGACAACTGGGATGTTTAACTTTTTTGCATAATACAATCCACAAAGTCCCATGTTGAAAGGTGTGGCAATGTGAATAATGTCAGGTTTAAAGGAAAGTAGTTCTCGTTTAATGCGCGGAGTAGGAAAAGAAAAACGACATTCTGGATATAATATTGTTAACGGGATACTTCTCATCTTATTCACATTCGCTACAAAATTATCTTCAGCTGTATGCTGAGGAGCGAAAACAGAATAGGCGATCTGTTCTTTCTGAAAATATTGTGTTAATCGCTCTAAAGTTTTCGCAACCCCGTTAACTTGTGGCGTAAAAGTATCGGTAAAAATGGCGACTCTCATCATATCACTCCTTTATGTGAAAAGTGGGATGAATTGATAAAAAGAGATGATGCCAGAGCAAGTGCCAAGGCACATACCGACGAATACATCTGACGGATAGTGAAGTCCTAAATAAATACGTGAAATACCGACGCATAATGCTAACGGTAATAGGAAAGCAAGTAAGCTTGGATTATAGCAAATAAATGGAATGAAGACAGAGAAAACGGCTGTTGTATGACCAGACGGGAAAGAGTGGTCTTTTAATGGATGGACTGGATATTTTGCATCCTGAATTGTTAAATAAGGACGTTTTCGCGGATACCACCTTTTTAATATTTGCACAGGAATATGGCTAATTGCTAACGAAATAGCAGTTGCAATTGCAGCTTGATGCAAAGTTCCCTTTGCGAAAATTAAAAAGAAAAGTGTGAGTGCGATGGAGAAAGTCGCGCCACCGATATGAGTAATATTGCTGAAAAAGATATTTAATGTTTTTTGATCAAAGTAGCGGTTAATTCCTCTGAAAATGTAACATTCTATTTTATATAATCCACTGACCTTCATAAAAATTCTCCTCCCTCATCTACATATATATGGAGATATTAGCTTTTATTTTAATAAGATTTTGTTGAGGGAGTAATAATGTTTTGTAAAGAAAAAGTTAGATTTTATATAAAAAAAGCTGCCAATCTTATGGCAGCGGAAATTTACTTCTGTAATGATTTATAATATTGACCTTTTTCAACGTATTGCGTGCGAATACGCTCCATATCTTTACGGTCTTCTTCTGTTAATTCACGAATGACTTTCGCGGGACGACCGAAAGCTAACGTGTTCGGCGGAATTTTCTTTCCTTGTGAAACGAGGCTTCCAGCGCCGATAAAAGCTCCTTCGCCAATTTCAGCACCATCTAATATAATAGATCCCATTCCAATTAAAGCATCTTTCTTAATATGGCAACTATGTAAAATGACTTGATGCCCAATTGTTACGTCGTTTTCTAAAATAAGAGGATACTGCGGGCTTTGGTGAAGTGTACATTGGTCTTGTACATTTACTCGGTCTCCAATGATTGTCGGTGACACATCACCACGGATGACTGTATTAAACCAAATACTTGATTCCTCGCCAACGGAAACATCGCCTGTAATCGTAACATAGTCAGCGATAAAAGCACTACTCGCAATTTTCGGTTTTTTTTCTTTGTAAGGATATATCATGTAAAGTCTTCCTTTCCTAGAGACTAGTTTTAGTGTATCAAATTATGAGAAAGAGTGAAATGGAGGAGAGCCGTATGTGGAATTATGAAGCGGAGGAAGCAAAAGCTGTCATTGTTATTGTGCACGGCGCAATGGAATATCACGGACGTTACGAAGCAGTTGCGGAAATGTGGAATCATATCGGCTACCACGTCGTGATGGGGGATCTTCCGTCACATGGAACGACTTCAAGAAATAGAGGACATATTGATTCATTTGATGAATACATAGAGGAAGTTAAATTATGGGTGAAAGAAGCAAGAAAGTATAGGTTACCTATTTTTCTATTCGGTCATAGTATGGGTGGTCTTATTGTCATTCGTATGATGCAAGAAACGAAGAGAGAAGATGTAGAAGGTATTATTTTGAGTTCGCCTTGTTTAGGGGTAGTGACTGGACCCTCTGCTCCGCTTCAATTTGCTTCAAAAATATTAAATGTTGTGGCTCCAAAATTGCAATTTGCAACGAATCTTACGGTGGAAATGTCAACACGTAACCATGAAGTAAGAGATGCAATGGAGAATGATTCTTTGTTCTTGCGCAAAGTATCAGTACGTTGGTATAGTGAATTGATCAAGTCTATCGAAATTGCTCATAAAAAAATAGATGATTTTCCAGATGTTCCGCTCTTGCTAATGCAAGCTTGTGAGGATAAACTTGTAGATAAAACACGTGTCCGCACTTGGTTTGATAATGTTAAAATAAGTGATAAGGCTTTTAAAGAATGGACGAATTGTTATCACGAGCTATTAAATGAGTATGAGCGTGATGAAATTTTGAGTTATATTCAGTCATTTACTGAAATGCATGTCAATAATATAGTAAAAACAAACAAATAAATCATTATTTGTACATTTAATAGAGGAGATGAAGGAAGAAGTGAACGTACCGAGTAATCCCATAACGCTCATGGCGAAAGTATACCGTGATGTGTTTCCGGTTGTACACCATGAGCTAGCGATGTGGAAAGAGCGTGCCTACCATATTCCGAATGATGAGCTTCATAGTCAGGCAATCGCAAGTATTGAGCATAAAACGTTTCATTGCGAGGGCGGTGGTATTTTAGCTCTGCTAGCAAATGAACACCGAGAAGAATGTATTCGTTTTATCGTAGCGTATCAAACGATCAGCGACTATTTAGATAATTTATGTGATCGCAGTACATCACTTGATCCAAATGATTTTGCCGCACTGCATGAATCGATGTTAATGGCATTATCACCTGAAGTAGAAGGCGGCGGTAATTATTATCGTTATCGTGATGATCAAGATGATGGTGGTTATTTAGATGAACTTGTTGAAACATGCCAAGATGTTTTAAAGAAAACGAAGCACTATGACAAAATTGCTCCTGTTCTTCATGAACTTGCTTGTTATTATTGTGATTTACAAATTCATAAACATGTAAAATTAGAAGAAAGAGAACCACGATTACAAAAGTGGTTTGAAGCGCATAAAGAAAACTTACCAGAGATGAGTTGGTTTGAATTTTCAGCATGTGCCGGTTCTACACTTGGAATCTTCTGTCTTGTCGCATATGCCTTTCATGATGAATTACATGATGAAGATATTGCGAAAATTAGACAAGGATACTTCCCTTACGTACAAGGACTTCATATTTTGCTGGATTATTTCATTGATCAAGAAGAAGACCGTATAGGCGGAGATTTGAATTTCTGTAGTTATTACGAAAACGAGCAAGCGATATTAGATCGTATGAAACATTTTGTAGAAGAAGCAGAGAAGAGCATTGGTGATTTGCCTCATGCGAAGTTTCATCGCCTTATAAGCCGAGGGTTACTTGGTATTTATTTATCAGATCAAAAAGTATCAGCACAAAAGAATATGCACAAAATGGCACGGCGCATTGTAAAGTACGGAGGCCTCACTTCACGATTCTTCTATTGGAATGGGAAGATGTACCGAAAGAAAACAGCGCAGTGATGAAGAAAACCACTCATGTAGAGTGGTTTTTTTTTCATTATGATTGTATTTTTGAAAATACATATATGAGAAGTTCAATCGCAAAAATCACTAATACAGATAGTCCGAATAAAGGCATGATAGCGCCTAGTATAACCATCATGATAAAGAAAACGATTATGCTCTTCTTATCTCTTTGTTTTGGAGGTGCTGCTAATTTTCCTTTCGGCTTTCTTGCTAACCACATTTTTACCCCGTAATAAATAAGAAGTAGTAGAGATAATGTCGTTAGTAAGCATAATATTTTATTTGGCCATCCAAATAAATGTCCTTCATGAAGCGGGATGCCGTAAGTGAACCATTGTGCAAGTAATCCATAATCACGATAGTCCGTTTTGGAAATAAGCTTTCCGCTATATTGATCAAAGTAAGCTGTTATTTCTTCATTTGGTGCAACATGCATACCTGTAATACCAGAACCGCTCGATTTCGAAACAGTGAATACACCTTTCGGATCAGCTGGTAGTGAGATAACGTATGGCTTCTTTATTTCAATTCCTTTTTGTAATTCATCGACAGAAATAGCTTTCGGTTCATTTGAATTCGATTCAGGAGGAGCTTCTTTTCTTGTTGCCCATGGCAATTCTTTTACCTTTGATTCAGGCGGCGCCATATACAATTTCGGATATCCGAGCGATTCATTCGACGACGCAATTCTATAAATTTGGTTACCCATAAATCCTGACCATGGCAATCCAGATGCGACTAGCAGAACGAGTGGAATTGTAAATATAATACCGATAATAGAATGACGTCGTTTTGCTTTTTCTCGCTTATTGGATGCTGGTGTGTTTTTGAACTGTCGTATACTCATATACAAACCAGTTACAATTAAAAAGATTGTCCAGCACGCCGCAAGTTCTACAGTATAGTTGATGACAGTGCCACCAACTAAAAGAGAACTATGTAATTCCCGCATTATATTGGCAAACGTTTCACTTGCGTTTTGATCTCCGACAATTTGATTATTGCTATCTAAATACACATACTTTTGTTGCCCTGTATATTCATTTGTAATCGTAAGTCTCGTATTATAATCCCCATTAAACTCACTAATTTTCGCCACACTATAATGTGGATATTTTTTCTCGGTTAAGGAAATAGAATCAGACATCGAAATAGACTCTGTTTGGGCGCTCTTCCCAAAATATAAATCTTTATAGATGAAATCTTCAACTTCCTCCCGAAATAAATACCCAATTCCGCTCAGTGACAAAGTAATAAGAAGCGGCGTAATAAAAAGTCCAGCATAAAAATGCCAACGCCAAAAAATGTAATGAAGCGAACGATTTTGTTTCATACTTTCAGTTCCCCTAACCTTCCCTATATGAATAACTACTTATTTAATATAGCGAGATTAAGTGTGATTACTTTGAAAGAATTGTGAAGAAAGTTAAAAGTTTGTGGGATTTTTATTAAACAGAAAACACATTTTAGAAGGAGTGTTTTTTATGTTTATGAAGATCTCTTTATATTTGATAAGTACATCCTAACAACCGCTTTCGCAAGACATTGAGAAGAACCAACAAAATCCTCACTAGCCACAACATTCAAATCAGTACATGCGATAATTGCGGTATCTACTTCATCCTTCAATTGCACAACGAGTGCGTTCCATAATTTGTGAGCTTCTTCAACTTCTCCGCTTTTAATATACGTAATAATTTGATTAATCATCGTTTGCCATTTTTCATAATGAATGTATTCTATATTCCGCTTTGCAATCCCGTCTTGATAAATACCAGCTTGAACTGTCGCTTCCGTTGCAAGAAGAGCGACTCTTTTTGCAGTTTCAGGAATTGCTTTTAACGTTTCGTCAACTATATTTAAAATCGGGATAGAAAGAGAACGCTGTAATTCTTCAAAATAAAGATGTGCCGTATTGCACGGCATAGCGATAAAGCTTGCGCCAGTACTTTCAAGTTTTTGTGCTCCTTCAATAATCGCTTTTTTCATCGCTTCGTGATCAATAGGGCGATCCATGTAAAACGGTGTTGGGCACGAATAGATCATCATATGAGGAAAGTCCATATCATGCTTTGCTCCGTATATTGTTTGACACCCTGCTACAACTGTATCGACGAATGGTCCAGTTGATTTTGGACCCATTCCTGCTAGTATTCCGATCATTGTCTCGTCTCCTTTAATATGTAATTAAAAACGTTTTTTGCGAACGATAAAAAGAAATAAGGTAAATAATAAAAATGAATATACGATAGCCCAAGCTGTGAGCCATAGTGTGTGAGTCAGTATATTATATTTGTATTGGCCAAGCATTAGAAAGCTTTCGACAGGTGGTAAAAACCATAATAACTCTTTTTTAAACCGGATAGATGCGATCGTTATAAGCAATATAAAGGTAAGGCTAAGCCAAGCAGTGCCTGCTTTTTGAATCATATTTCTAGTAAATAATGTTGCGATTGAAATTCCTAGTATAGAGAAAGACATGTGAGAGAGAAATCCGACTAGAAATAAAGAAACTGTCATTTTTTCATTAAACATTTGCAAAATAATTGGATAGATTACGGATATAAAAGATAATACAGTACAAATGAGAAGAGCTGTAATATATTTACCAACGTATAATGCGGAAATATTATTTGTGTGAGAAATAGTAATTTGTTCTTGTACAGGGTCTTCAGTATGAAAAATTGTGACCGTAATCCAGGCAGATAATAAATAAAGCGCGAGAGCTGTTTCTAAATATGTCGGTACAATAGGAGTCGGTTTATATGTATATACAAAAAGCAAGCTCACAAAGTACATCGCAATAGGAGGGACATACTTATACGATTTTGTATAGTCGAGAAAATGGTAACGAATAAGCGCAAACATAATAAACCTTCTTTCGATTTAAAAGTTAGGTTGTAGCAGTGTGATAGATGCTTTTTTATGTAATAAAAACTGAAGTATTTCGTTTGTATATTCTTTTTCGATTTGTAATTGAATAAGATTTGGATTTGCATTGTGTGCAACGTGTATAAAACCGGATTGCTTTTTTAGTTCTATTGCTGAAAATGTGTCGTGAACGATTGCCTCAATATAGACCTGTTCCGCTACTTTTTGTGCAGAGGTATTTTCTACAATTGTATGATTTGCTAACGTCACAATTCTATCGGCGAAGTTTTCTAATAGTTGTTTTTCGTGACATGTGAAGAGTATAGATATACCTTGTTGTTTTAATGAGAGTAAAATATGTTCTAATTCTTGCTGAGAGTTAGGATCGAGCCCAGAAAGCGGTTCATCTAAAATTAATAAATGGACGTCTGTAAGTAATGCTTGCATAATACTAGTTTTTTGTTTCATACCTTTTGAAAAGTTTCGTACAACAGAATGTCTTGCATGCTGTAAATGAAAAGATTCAAGAAGCATCGGGATTTTATCTTTTAAATATTTGGTTGATAAACCGTGAATGTGGCCGAGATGATATAAATAATCCTCTAATGTAAAACGAATCCCTTCAGGAAAATGTTCAGGTACATAGCCAATTTGTATATGTTCTTTTCTTTGAAGTGCCCCTGCCGTAGGTGAAACAAATCCTGCAATTATTTTGAGTAGAGTACTTTTTCCCGTCCCGTTTCCGCCAACAATGGCGAGTGCTTCTCCTTCTGGAATGGATAAATCAATATTGTCTAGTATAAGTGATTTGCCGTACTTCTTTTGAATTCCCCGTAGTTCTACTAGCAAAGTTCTATCCTTCTTTCTTTAAATAGTGTATATATCCATTATATAGGAGAATAACAAAAAGACGTGCAGTGAGTGCACGTCTTTTTTTGTTATGTTTTGTCGAATCGTCGATATATCCGAGAAATCGTTGATATATTGTAAGTTATGATAGATATATCGAAAAAATCGTTTATATATCCCGAGTTACGATAGATATAATTGAAAAATCGTTGATATATTACCCCGCATTAACGGGCAGTAAAACTCCCACCTTAAAATTGGGCTGGAGCAAAGAAGTTAGTTGGGAGATAAACTGCCCATAAATGCCCGATTGGTTCAACTAATAATCAGTGGGGATTCCCCCCACTGATTAAAGTTTCACTTTATCGTTTCTCAATCGCCACAATAAATGGCGGGTTATTTTGCTGGTTAATGAAGCCATATCGCAGTACGTGAGCTTGTTTTTGGTCTAGTTCTTCTGCAAATTTGAGAACAGCGTCGCGTTCTACTTGTCCTTCTGGGTGTCCGTGGTAAATGACGAGGACGATGATACCTTCAGGTGCCATTACTTCTAGTAATTGTTCAATTGCCGAAATTGTTGAGTTCGGTTTTGTAACGATATGCTTGTCACCGCCAGGAAGGTAACCTAAGTTGAAGATAGCGCCTGTTACTTTTCCTTTTGCGTCTTCTGGTAGTACGGATAGAAGTGTATCGTGACTATCGTGAACTAAAACAGTACGTTCAAAAAGTTCTTTTTCTTTTAGACGAGTTGTTGAGCTTTCAATCGCTTCTTTTTGAATATCAAATCCAAATACTTTTCCGCTATCCCCAACAATTTCAGCTAGGAAGCAAGTGTCATGACCATTTCCAAGTGTTGCATCTACAGCGTAGTCGCCTTCTTTAACAGCCGTTTGCAGCAGTGTGCGAGCAAACGGTAATACACGTTCTAATTTCATTGTTGTTTCTCCTCATTTGCATATTTTCCTTGCCAGCTTCCGCGGCGTACAAATTCTGCATCGATGGAATTTAATACTTCCCATTTATTTAAGCTCCACATTGGACCAATCATTAAATCAGGTGGGCCGTCACCTGTGATACGGTGCACAATTACGTCTTCTGGAATAATTTCAAGTTGGTCAACAACAAGACTTACGTAATCCTCAAGAGAAAGGAATTCGAGTTGTCCTTTTTCATATTGCTTCACCATTGGCGTTCCTTTTAATAAGTGAAGTAAGTGGATTTTAATTCCTTGTACGTCAAGTTTCGCTACTTCACGAGCTGTTTCCATCATCATGTCGTAATCTTCAAGTGGAAGACCGTTAATAATATGAGAGCAAACTTTAATGCCGTGCTTACGTAATTTATTTACGCCTTCCACGTAAGACGGATAATCGTGAGCGCGATTAATAAGGTTTGCAGTTCGTTCGTGAACAGTTTGTAAACCGAGTTCAACCCAAAGGTATGTGCGTTTATTTAAGTCCGCTAAATATTCAACAACATCATCTGGTAAACAATCTGGACGAGTTGCGATAGAAAGACCGACAACGTCTTTTTCTGCTAGAAGCGGTTCGAATTTTTCTTTTAACACTTCAAGTGGTGCATGTGTATTTGTGTACGCTTGGAAATAGGCGATACATTTGCCATCTTTCCACTTTGAACGCATTTTTTCTTTCATTTCATGATATTGTGTTATAACATCATCGCGGCGATCACCAGCGAAGTCGCCAGATCCGGCAGCGCTACAAAATGTACAGCCACCGTAAGCAACTGTACCGTCACGGTTTGGACAATCGAAGCCAGCATCTAATGAAACTTTAAAGATTTTTTCACCAAATTCATTTCGTAAATGGTAATTCCATGTATGATAACGTTTATTGTCGTTTGTATATGGAAAAGGGTTTTGAACCTTCATTATTTTCCCTCCTAAGCCGAGTCAAAATGAAACAAAATCCATTATAACATACTCATAAGGTAGAGATGGAAGGGACACACTAAAGGGGAATTGAAGCAAGGAGGGACAATTATGGCAGAGCGTCAATCACTTGAATCGTATATTACACAAGCGGAACAAGCGGTGGAATATGCAAAAGAACAATTAGAACAAGGCATGAGACAAGAGCATTACAATACGATGGAGTATTCAGATGCACAGTTACAATTAGAACAAGCGTATAACGATTTACAAACGATGCAACAACATGCGAATGATGAGCAACGTGAGCAATTAAATAGAGCACGTATGGCAATTCGCCAATTGCAACATCAAATGATTATTACACCGCACTAATAAGGAGTGAATGTAATGGCGAAACGTTCAGATCAAAATAACCCAGAGCAAAAAACACAAAATGGACATAACGCTGAGTTTTCGAATGAACTTGATCCCATTGTTCAAGTAAAACAGCGTAATAGTAAAAAAGGACAACCTCAAAAATCAAAACAATCAGAGTAAACCAGGTCGCAATATGACCTGGTTTTATTTTGTTATATGACAATAATGTAAGATTTCTGTAAGGTTTGCCGATAGTTGTAATTGTCCTTTTCCAGTAGAGTAAGGGAGGATTAAATTTTGGACAAGGAGCTGCTTTATGGGGAACAATATTACAAACAAACGAATTGATGAGTTAGATTACATTCGTGGCTTCGCATTACTGGGGATTATTTTAGTAAATATTTTAGCACTACTTAATATTAAAACTCCAGATCCTAATACAGTAGATGCTAGCTATCAAAGATTTTTATACTTATTTGTAGAAGGTCGTTTCTTCTCAATCTTCTCATTCTTATTTGGAGTGGGATTCTATATCTTTATTTCAAGAGCGATTGCGAAAGGGAAGAATGGCTATGTTTTATTTTTACGTCGCTTAGTAGCATTATTTATTTTTGGTTTAATTCATCAAATGTTTCAGCCTGGAGAAGCACTAGCGTTATACGCAATTTGTGGGTTAATCGTTTTGCCATTTTATAAAGCGAAAAAAGAAGTGAACCTAGCATTAGGACTTATTTTGACAATTGCCTTCAGTGTAATGGGAGTTAAAGAACTATTACCACTTGGCTTAATTTTATTAGGACTTGCTGCAGGACAATATCGTGTATTTGAAAATCTCACGCAAAATATAAAGAAAGTCGCTATTTTTGCAGGTATTATGTTTGTTTTAAGTGTCATAGCAGTATGGTATCAATATGGGCACGCTCCTGCTGAACCATTTATAAATGGGATAATGGAAACTGAAGATGGAACAATGGATGCTGCAAGTCAGTTTCTAAAAATTGGTATTAATGTTGGACCAATTATTTCAGCTTTCTATGTAGGAGCATTAATTTTATTACTTCAGTTAAAACCAGTTCAAACATTATTAGCACCATTGAAATACTACGGTCGTATGGCTTTAACAAATTATATCGGACAAACGGCAATGATTTTAATTGCTGGTAGTGTATTTAACTTTGCAGGAAATTTAACATACATGCAGACGTTATATGTATGTATCGCAATTTATGCAATTCAAATTGTGTTTAGTGTAATTTGGATGAAAATCTTTAAAATGGGTCCATTAGAATGGATTTGGCGTGTTATTACGTACTGGACGGTAACACCTTTAAAGAAATAAAGTGAAACTTTAATCAGTGGGCTGTTCCTTTCGCGGAACAGCCTATTTTTATTGTCATCTTTTGTCGATAAGTCGATATATTTTGGTAATCGCTGATAAAAGTGTAAGAATCGCCGATATATTTTGGTAATCGCTGATAAAAGTGTAAGAATCGCCGATATATTTGAAAAATCGCTGATAAAAGTGTAAGAACCGCTGATATATTTTAACAATCGCCGATATAATTTCATTTACCGATTCACTATGTCGAAATGCGAACTAGTATGAAAAGCCAAACTTACACGCCCACCTTCTTTATATTACAAAAGTGTAAGGTAAATGTAATGTTAACAAATAGCAGTTCACCTCCAAAAGGCGCAAAATAGGTAATGGAAAAACAAGCGTAGGAGGATATATATGACGAAACCAGTTGTAGACGTGAAAAACGTTCAAAAAGTGTACGGTAAAAAAGGTGAGAACCAATCACACGCGTTAAAGGGTGTTTCATTCTCAATTCAAGAGGGTGAGTTTGTTGGAATTATGGGACCATCTGGTTCTGGTAAAACGACATTATTAAATGTAATTTCAACGTTAGATAAGGCAACGGGCGGCGTTGTTGAAATTGCGGGAACGGATATTACGAAAATGAAGCAAGGTGAGCTTTCAGATTTCCGTTCGCAAAAATTAGGATTTATCTTCCAAGATTTTAACTTATTAGAGAACTTATCTATTTATGAAAACATTGCACTTCCACTTTCTCTTCAAGGTGTCGCATCACGTAATATTGGACCGAAAGTAGAAAAAGTAGCGGATATGTTAGGGATTACAGAAATACTTCAAAAGTATCCATCTGAAGTATCTGGTGGACAGAAACAACGTTCAGCAGCAGCGCGTGCTTTAGTGCATGAGCCGGCAATTATTTTAGGGGACGAGCCAACAGGAGCGCTTGATTCTAAAAATGCAACGAGTTTACTTGATGCGATGACAAACTTAAATAAAGATCAAGGCGTATCGATTATGATGGTTACGCATGATCCATATAGTGCAAGTTACTGTCAGCGTATTTTATTCATTCAAGATGGTGAGCTATATAAAGAAATTCATCGCGGTGGTACGCGTGAAGAGTTCTACAAAGAAATTTTAGATGTACTTGCAGATTTAGGTACACAAAAGGCGTAAGAAAGGAGGTTCCAGTATGTTATTTAAACTTTCCATGTCGGGGCTGAAAAGTAAGCTGAAAGATTATATCGTCTTACTTGTCGGTCTTGTCATGTCGATTTCAATTTTTTACATGTTCCAAACGTTAGCACTGAATAAAGCATTTTTAGAATCTAATTCAGTGATTAAATCTATTGGATTCGTATTCCAAGCAGGATCATTTTTATTAGCAATTATAACGTTCTTCTACATTTTATATGCAAACTCTTTCTTATTATCTCTTCGTCAAAAAGAGTTCGGTATGTATATGATGTTAGGTGCGAAAAAACATAAAGTTACATTACTTATGTTTATTGAAACAATCGTATTAGGTGCTGCGTCTCTTGCAATCGGGATTGCAGTTGGAGTAGGACTTGCAGAAGGTATTGGACAGTTATTAATGAAACAGCTTGAATTTGCTGGTGAAGGGTATAAAGCATTTTATCTACCATCTATGACTGCTACTTGCATCTTCTTCTTTGCACTATTTGTATTATCAGCAATTATGAACAGTATTAAATTGTCACGTATTTCTGTATTACAACTAGTACATGCAGATGCACAAACAGAGCGTGTTGCAGTAAAAGGTAAAAAGACAGTTGTAGTGGCATTCCTTGCTGTTCTTTTATTAGGTATAGGTTATGCATCTATGATCTATATGGAAAAACTAAAAGAGATGGGAATCCTTATTGCATTAATTACGACAACAACTGGTACTTATATGCTATTTAGTTCACTTCTCCCGGTTATTATTAAAAAATTAAAGAGTAATAAAAAGCGTAGTGAAAAAGGACTTAACGCTTTTACATTTGCACAATTAAACTTCCGAATTAATAGTTTAACGAAAGTGCTTGCAACAGTGGCAATGTTAGTTGCGCTTGGAGCTGGTGCAATTTCGGGCGGTATGGCGTTTAAAAATAACGTTATAAAAATGGTAGATGGTTTAGTAATATATGATTCAGTAGTTCATAATCCAACAGCTGAAGAAAAGAAAGTTTTAGACGGTATTACATTTAAAGAGAAAAGCGAATATCGTTACAAAGTTGATGATAAATACGTTTACTATGTAAAAGAAGATTTAGAGAAAAATCGTCCTTTAGTAAAAGATATGGCAAAGATGAAGTCTATGAAGGATTTAGTAAATACGAAAAAAGTTTCAGAGGAACTACCGGTAGGTGCAGTTTCTAGAGAGATGAATCAAAAAGATGCGAACACTAAAGAACTTTCAGCGGAATGGATAGATGCTTTTAGTACAATCCATCCATATTATTTATACAATGATCATGCAATTAAAATTGTAGATCAAAAAATGTACGATGGGATAAATGGTAAAGATGGTATAGCATTTATCGGAAAAACAGATGATTTTTTAACATATAAAAAAGAATGGAAAAAACTTGACGAGTTGCAGCTAGATAAATATAAAAATGTAAAAGCTGAACAAATGGATAGTAAATATCAAGCTTATAGTGGGTTCTATGGCATTGCGAGTGGAACAGTATTTATGGGATTCTTCCTTGGAATTGCGTTCTTAGCAATGATGGCAAGCTGCCTTATGTTTAAAATTCTTTCTGGTGCATCAAAAGATATTACGCGTTATCAAATGCTTCGTAAAATCGGTGTGCGCCGTGAGTTATTAACGAAATCAATTTATAAAGAGTTATTCTTAGTATTCTTATTCCCAGCAATTGTGGGTATCGCTCACGTATTAGTTGGTATGAATATTTTCGGATTTATTTTAATCGATCCGTACTTCCGTATTTGGGTACCAATCGTAATTTTCGTAGTTATTTATGCGATTTATTACTTCATTACAGTTCAATTGTATAAAGGAATTGTTCTTCCGAAAGAAGATTAATAATAAAAACCGAGACAAAAACGCTCGGTTTTTATTATTTTCAGAAAAAACACTTTAATGTTACTGAAATGTATAATATAATGTAAATAAGTAACGTAATATAAAAGTAGGAGCAGCTGGATAAGGAAAGGAGGAATCCAATCTGTAGAAAAAAGCTGAACTTTTACCCCCACATTTTTTTACCGCAACGTATTTATACAATCGTAAGTTTCCACATTGAAAGTTTTCAGAACCACCTGAGTATATTGTGAAAATAATGGATAACACATGGAAATCTCATAGCATGATAAGGTAAAATGGACAACATAATGAGAAAATTACCGTTCATAAGATGAGGAGAATACATGTATGGAAGTTGTAGAGGCATTAAAAGATATAAGCCAAATTGAGGCTATGAAAAAATATTTAAAAGAGCACTCCCAGCGAGATTATCTTTTATTTGTTATTGGAATTAACACAGGATTAAAAATTACAGAATTACTTAGCATGAAATTTGAAGATGTATTAAATGAAGACGGGACTGTTAAAGAGTTTTATGCTCTTCCTGTGAAAGATGAAAAATTTAAACAAGATATTTATTTAAATACAAAAGTAAAAGAAGCGCTTTTAGATTACGTACAATCTATTGGCGTTAAAAGAGAAAATTACGTATTTCAATCTAATAAAACGCCAAATTCAATTACGCGCCAACAAGCGTATCGTGTAATTCATAATGCTGCAGAAGCAGTTGGAGTTGTTGGTAAAATCGGAACGAATTCAATGCGAAAAACGTTCGGATTTCATGCTTACAAAAGAGGGATAGCGATTGCGCTATTGCAAAAACATTTTCATCACGCGACTCCATCAGAGACACTAAAGTATTTAGGTATCTCAAAGGATGAGAGCTTTAAAACGGAGATTGATGTCGATTTATAAAAGCCGTAACTAAAAAATTAGGAGGCGGAAAATATGAATATTAGAGAGAGTGAACTGCCGGGTATTGGATGTAAGTTTGAAGTGATTACAAAAGGTAATGAAAAGATGGTTATCGTTATTCATGATGATGGCCGAAGAGAAATGTACCATTTTGATGCTGATCATGAAGAGAGTATTTCAAGCGTCTCTCTTCGTGATTCTGAAGCGAGACAAATTGCAGCTATATTGGGCGGAATGGTATATAGGCCACAAGCTTTAGATACGATTGAAATGGCTTTTGAGGGATTATCAATTGAGTGGTTTAAGGTGGAAAATAATGCACCAGTTGTACAAAAAACAATTGGTAGTTTACATGTTCGAAACACATATAACGTAACGATTATTGCCATTTTGAAAAAGAATATGAAGAAGTTCTTTAATCCAGGCCCAGATTCTATCATTGAAGCTGGCGATATGCTCGTATTATCAGGTGAAAGACATGAAGTGAAAAGAATTATTAATGAGTTGCTTTCAGTAGGAGGGGATTCATAATCGATGGATACTTTAATCTTTGAAGTTGGAACTGCGTTAGTATTAGTCGCTTTTGCAGCTATTCTCGCTGCAAAGTTAAAGTTCTCGATTATTCCGTTTCTTATTATACTCGGTATGCTAGTGGGGCCTCATGCCCCAGATTTAGGGCTTATCGATTTAAGATTTATTGAAAGTGGAGAAGTTATTTCCTTCCTCGGCCGTGTTGGCGTCATATTCCTCCTATTTTACTTAGGTTTAGAATTCTCAATTAAAAAATTAATTAAATCAGGAAAATCAATTGCTTTTGGGGGAACTGTTCATATATCGCTTAATTTTATATTAGGTTTACTTTACGGATATATAATGGGTTTCCCCTTATTAGAAACATTAATTATTGCTGGGATCATAACAATTTCATCGAGTGCAATTGTTGCGAAAGTAATTGTTGATTTAAGAAGATCTGGTAATAAAGAGACGGAGCTAATTTTAGGAATCATTATGTTTGATGATATCTTTTTAGCGGTATATTTATCAGTCGTTTCAGGATTAGTACTTGGAGGGGCAACATCATTTGTAGGTGCTCTTACATCTATTTTAATCGCAGTAGGTTATATGCTACTATTCTTTGTAGTTGCTAGAAAAGCTACACGGTTTTTAAATAAAATGTTAGATATTTCGTCCAATGAAATTTTTATTATTGTAATATTCGCTATTTTGTTCTTTGTAGCAGGATTTTCAGAAACGATTCATGTTGCAGAGGCAATTGGAGCATTATTACTAGGACTCGTTTTTTCTGAAACAGAGCATAGTGATCGAATTGAACAGCTTGTCGTTCCGTTTCGTGATTTCTTTGGAGCTATATTCTTTTTCAGCTTTGGTTTAAGTATAGACCCATTTTCACTTGGCGGAGCAGTGTGGTTGGCATTAGGAGCAGTTTTCATTACTCTTATCGGTAATTTTACTGCTGGAATGGTTGCGGGGCGTAAAGCTGGGTTATCGCATAAGGCTTCTACGAATATCGGTTTAACACTTGTATCACGCGGAGAATTTTCTATTATCGTCGCGAATATTGGAATTGCGGGTGGCTTAATGGCAGCGATTAAACCGTTCTCAGCTTTGTATGTTTTAATATTAGCATCGTTAGGACCTTTGTTAACGAAAGAATCTGGGAGAATATACTCGCTACTAGATAAGGTGTTTAAATGGAGTGCTAAAGAACGTGTGAAGCGAGAAAAGGAAGTTGGATAGTACAAATAAGGGTAGACTGCATGAAAATTTCATGCAGTCTACCCTTTTATATATTGTTACTGTTGTCGTTTTTTGTCGGTAAGTCGATATATTTTAATAATCTCTGATATATTTGTAGTTGCGCCGATATATTCTGATAATCGCTGATATAATCCAAGAAGCAACCAATATAAATTCATTTACCGACGAACTATTATCTGAATTTCATCAACTATTAATCAGTTGCCTTCCTATTTAAAAACGACTACAATTTTACTGTTATATATATGAACGAAAAAAATAGAATAGGAGGGGAAGCTATGCCAAGGAAAGTATGGCTATTAGTAGCTGGGATGATTATTAATGTCACGGGTGCTTCTTTTTTATGGCCTTTTAATACAATTTATTTGCATGATCACCTAGGAAAATCTTTATCTGTGGCCGGAATGGTATTAATGATCAATTCGCTTACTGGTGTAATAGGAAACTTGCTCGGCGGTGTTTTATTTGATAAATGGGGCGGTTATAAATCAACTTTAGTAGGGATTGTGATTACACTTGTATCAATTTTAGGTCTTGTGTTCTTCCACGGTTGGCCGTTATATGTTGTATGGCTAGCGTTAATCGGCTTCGGTTCTGGAATGGTCTTCCCATCGATGTATGCGATGGTTGGTACGGTTTGGCCAGAAGGCGGAAGACGGGCATTTAATGCGATGTATGTTGGACAAAATGTTGGTATTGCGATCGGAACAGCATGTGGTGGATTAGTTGCATCGTATCGTTTTGATTATATTTTCTTAGCGAACTTTATTTTATACTTTGTTTTCTTCTTAATTGCTTTTATTGGATTCCGCGGTATGGAAGACAAGAAAGAGCCAGGAGTGCAAAAAGAAGTCGAAACGAAAAAAGGGTGGTCACTTACACCTGGATTTAAAGCACTTCTTATCGTGTGTGTAGCATATGCTTTATGCTGGGTTACATACGTACAGTGGCAAGGAGCGATTGCAACACATATGCAGGAATTAAACATTAGTCTTCGTCATTATAGTTTATTGTGGACGATAAACGGAGCAATGATCGTTTGTGCGCAGCCACTTGTTAGTATGTTAATTCGCTGGATGAAGCGTTCCTTAAAACAGCAAATTATGATTGGAATTTTCATTTTTGCGGCGTCATTCATTGTGTTAAGTCAAGCGCAGCAATTTACGATGTTCCTCGTTGCGATGGTAACATTAACAATTGGTGAGTTATTTGTATGGCCTGCGGTTCCAACGATTGCAAATATACTTGCACCAAAAGATAAATTAGGATTTTATCAAGGGGTCGTAAATAGTGCGGCGACTGTAGGGAAAATGTTCGGACCGGTCGTTGGCGGAGCAATTGTAGATTTATACAATATGGAAGTATTGTTTATAGCAATCATGGTAATGCTTGTAGTAGCGCTTGTAGCAACAAGTATTTATGATAAACGAGTAAAAGTAGAAGAAACAGTTGAAGAAAAAATTGCAGTTTAGTTTGACGGAACATGTTCACATGTTTTAGAATATATTTAAATAAAACAACCTTTAGAACAAGGGAGATAGCTCGGCTGTCTTAAGATGAATTCGTTAGTTATGAAGAGTAACGATTAACCGAGAAGTCCTCGCTTTAGTAAGCTCTTAAGAGATACTAGGTGAAGGATAGTTCACGTAACTTATATGTGTAATAACAGTGAGAAGGAGTAGTAGTAATAGAAGCTGGTTTAGAGAGTTGACGGTCGGTGCAAGTCAATCCACGTTTCGTTATGAACTCGCCTTTGAGTTGCAGTTGTGAAATTAATAGTAGCAATTGCCGTTAATCCACGTTACGGATCTAAGCGAATGTACATTTGTACATTAATTTAGGGTGGTACCGCGGGAATCTATAACCTCTCGTCCCTTTTTAGGGATGAGAGGTTTTTTGTATTTTGGGCGGTGAAAATAAATAGAATTTCAAGGAGGGTATCTCATGAGCTTTAATCATCAAGAAATTGAGAAGAAGTGGCAAGGGTACTGGGAAGAAAATAAAACATTCCGTACGCCAGATGAGACAGAAAAACCAAAATTTTATGCACTAGATATGTTCCCATATCCATCAGGTGCAGGCTTACACGTAGGACATCCAGAAGGTTATACAGCGACAGATATTTTATCTCGTATGAAGCGTATGCAAGGATATAACGTTCTTCATCCAATGGGATGGGATGCATTCGGTCTTCCAGCAGAGCAATATGCACTTGATACTGGAAACAGCCCAGCTGAATTTACAGAGCATAATATTAATACGTTCCGTAACCAAATTAAATCATTAGGTTTCTCTTACGATTGGGACCGTGAAGTAAATACAACAGATCCAAACTACTATAAGTGGACGCAATGGATCTTCCTAAAACTATTTGAAAAAGGCTTAGCTTACGTTGATGAAGTACCTGTAAACTGGTGCCCAGCACTTGGTACAGTACTTGCAAACGAAGAAATCATTGACGGTAAGAGTGAGCGTGGTGGACATCCAGTTGAGCGTCGTCCGATGAGACAGTGGATGTTAAAAATTACAGCTTACGGAGATCGTCTATTAGAAGATCTAGATGAGCTTGATTGGCCAGAAAGCTTAAAAGATATGCAACGTAACTGGATCGGTCGTTCTGAAGGTGCAGAAGTACACTTTAACATCGATGGTACAGACGAGAAGTTCACAGTATTCACAACGCGCCCTGATACATTATTTGGTGCAACATACTGTGTACTAGCTCCGGAACATGCGCTTGTTGCAGAAATCACAACAGCGGAACAAAAAGAAGCAGTAGAAGCTTACATTAACGCTGTAAAAATGAAGAGTGACCTAGAGCGTACAGAACTTGCGAAAGAAAAAACTGGTGTATTCACTGGTGCTTACGCAGTTAACCCAGTAAACGGTGAGAAATTACCAATCTGGATTGCTGATTATGTTCTTGCAACTTACGGAACAGGTGCTGTAATGGCAGTTCCAGCTCACGATGAGCGTGACTATGAATTCGCATCAGTATTTAATCTTCCAATGAAAGAAGTTGTAAAAGGCGGAGATATTACGAAAGAAGTGTACACAGGTGATGGTGCACACGTAAACTCAGCATTCCTTGATGGTTTAAATAAAGAAGAAGCAATCGCAAAAATGATTGAATGGCTTGAAGTAACGAGCGCAGGAAATCAAAAAGTAACGTACCGTCTACGTGACTGGTTATTCAGCCGTCAACGTTACTGGGGTGAGCCAATTCCAGTAATTCACTGGGAAGATGGTACAATGACAGCTGTGAAAGAAGAGGAATTACCATTAGTTCTTCCGAAAACAGAAAACATCCGTCCTTCAGGTACAGGTGAATCACCACTTGCCAACATTGACGAGTGGGTAAATGTTGTTGATCCTGAGACTGGTAAAAAAGGTCGTCGTGAAACAAATACAATGCCGCAATGGGCTGGTAGCTGTTGGTATTACCTACGTTACATCGATCCAAACAATAGCGAAGCACTTGTAGATCCTGAAAAAGTAAAACAATGGCTTCCAGTTGATATTTATATCGGTGGCGCGGAGCACGCTGTACTTCACTTACTATATGCTCGTTTCTGGCATAAAGTATTATACGATATCGGTGTAGTTCCAACGAAAGAACCGTTCCAACAATTATTCAACCAAGGTATGATTCTAGGTGAAAACAACGAGAAAATGAGTAAATCAAAAGGTAACGTTGTAAACCCTGATGATATCGTAGCAAGCCACGGTGCAGATACACTTCGTCTATACGAAATGTTCATGGGACCATTAGATGCTTCAATCGCTTGGTCTGAAAATGGTCTTGACGGAGCTCGTCGTTTCCTAGACCGCGTATGGCGTCTATTCGTTCAAGATAACGGTGAATTAAGTGAGAAAATTACTGACGCACCAAATAAAGAGCTTGAAAAAGCTTACCATCAAACAGTGAAGAAAGTAACAGAAGACTATGCAGAGCTTCGCTTCAACACAGCGATTTCTCAAATGATGGTATTCATCAACGATGCATACAAAGCTGAAACACTTCCAAGAGAATATGTAGAAGGTTTCGTAAAAATGATTGCACCAGTTGCACCTCATATCGGGGAAGAGCTATGGAGCAAACTTGGATACAATGAAACAATCACATATGCAAGCTGGCCAACATTTGATGAGTCTAAACTTGTAGAAGATGAAGTTGAAATCGTTGTTCAAGTTATGGGTAAAGTTCGCGCAAAACTAACAATGAGTAAAGACGCATCAAAAGAAGAAATGGAACAACTTGCACTTGAAGCAATTCAAGACCAAATTGAAGGGAAAATAGTTCGTAAAGTAATTGTTGTTCCTGGAAAACTTGTTAACGTTGTTGCAAACTAATTAACGCTAAATAAAAGCTCAGAGCATTTATGCTCTGAGCTTTTTTGTATAGAAAATAATCTCAGGGTCACCTTCATCTAAGTTTTCAACTATTCCGCTATGTATAAAACCATTCGAGTTAAATACTTTCTGCATACTTTCATTCGATTCGTTCGTTGAAGAAAATATTTTTTGAGTAGGAGAATGACTTAACATATATGAGATTAACGAGCTTGCATAGCCTTGCCTTCTTTTAGTTGGTGAAACAATGATTAATGAGAGGAAAGTACAACCAAAGAAATTTGTATCGTATGTTAGAAAGCCAGAGATAGAATTTTCTTCTTTTACAATGATGCATCTGCCTTCACGGATAGTGTGCTTAATATAATTTCGTCTACTATCGTTTCCAATTACGTCAATATCTATATGGACGATTGAATCTAAATCATTGATAGAAGCCTTTGTTACATTCTTCAATATACATACCTCCTAGAAAAAATATTCAGTTAATTAATTTTATCATGAATGAAGAAAAAGGAGCGGAATTCTAGTGCAGACAAACACCTATTTTTCTATAGGAAATATGATAAAAAAGGTAGGCTAAATTGAGTAGAAGAGGTGAAAGGAATGAAAGGGATGGACAATAATGCACCACATGGCTTCTTCGGAGGTGGGTCGGGTAGTTATGAACAAATGATGTTAATGGGAGGAGGACAACAAGGATACGGTGGAATTCCGAGCTGGATGGGTGGAACACCTGGAGGGTTTTCTACATCAGTAGCGGGTGTACAAACTGGAATCCCAACATTTGTTGGCGGAGCAGCGGGAGGAGTACCAGTAGGCGTACCAACTGCATTTCCATCTTTCGTTGGAGGAGTACAGACAGGATTTCCTGTACCGGGAGTAGGTGTTGTAGCAGGAGGAGTAGGTGGATATCCGCAAGTAGTTCACGGCTACCATGGTCATCATCACCACCATCAAGGTCAACATGGCCATCATGGACATCACCACCATCAAGGTCAACACGGCCATCATGGACATCACCACCATCAAGGTCAACACGGCCATCATGGACATCACCACCATCAAGGTCAACACGGCCATCATGGTCATCACCATCATCAAGGTCAACATGGTCATCAGGGGCAACAAGTACATCACCAAGGTCACCACCACATTCATCCGCAAGCTGTTCTTTATCAAACTCACCAAGGCCAACATGGTCACCATGGACATCACCACCAAGGCCAACATCATGGACACCAAGGTCACCACCATCACCAAGGTCATCAAGGCCAACACGGTCATCATGGGCACCAAGGCCAACATCATGGACACCAAGGTCAACATCATGGACACCAAGGTCAACAGCACCAACAGCACCAACAGCACCAACAATATCAGCAATATCAACAACAACAACAATCTTCTCCTTGGACAGGTGGAATTGGAGCAGGAGGAGCAGGGGCAGCAGCAGGAGCAGCTAGTATTAGTGGAGCAGCAGGACACGCAGGGCACGTGGGTCATTAATGATTGGCAGAAAAAAAGCCATAATAAAAAACTGCTAGGAAATCCTAGCAGTTTTTTTCAGCTTCTTGACGCTGACGTTCAATTTCAGCACGAAGTTGTGGTTCCGGTGCTTGCCAGCCTTCTGGCTTTAGAATCTTACCGTCGCCTTCACGGAATCGAGGCTTCCCATCAGGGAATAGTTTTGCCATGTTGGCGTTGTTTACAATTTCGAATCCTTTATCTGGACGTACGCCCATTTCTGCAAACGTTCCGAATGCAAAGTAAATAAGGTCAATCAGTGCATCGTATTGATCTTCAACAGTCGTTGCCTCAAGAAATTCTTCTAGTTCTTCCTGCATAAAACTTGCACGGATTTTTGCACGCTCTTCTGTTAATTTTGTTGGAGTATTTGTTACAGGATGTCCGAATACTTCATGCATTTTTGCAACAAGTTCATATCCTTTATCTAAACCTTTTTCGTTTGTCATGTTGTTTCATCCTTTCTTACGTTATGCCGAAGTTTATTGTAACATAAGGTGATTATGAAATGAAAAGAACATCTTATAGAAATAAGATGTTCGCTCGTTATTCTTCTTTCTTAATTAAAATAGATAAAATAAGATCAATACCGAATATACCAACGAGTAACATTGGTATAACGACAAGTAAATAACGTGTGAAGGAAACATTTTTTAAGTATGTATGAGCAAATAAAAAGACGGCGAGAAATAAAATACCATTTAAAATAGGCTTTACTAATTTTTTAGACATAAGCTCCCCCATAAATATCTTCTCTCTCTATCTAAAATAAAAACTCCTCTCTCCGTTGTATCATGCTGGAGAGAGGAGTTCAATCATTTCTCATTCAATTACACCAGAATTTGTAATGTCTACGGTATATTTTATAGTAACGGGAACATCTTTGTACATTTGTTTCCACTCTTCTAATTTGAATGGGCGATAATGTTGCTTATATTTAGCTCCTAGCCCAAGAGGGTCGACATCTAGAGATTTAAAATGCTTAATTAATTTCTTACCTTGTGTCTCCAATTGTTTTTGAACGACCTTCTCAATCTTTTTTGTATTCTTAGCATTCTCTAAGTTAATCTGTTTCGATACTTCTTGAATACGAGCCTCAAGTTTAACATGAATGGAAAAGGAAGGCTTACCATTTTTTATTTTTATATCGTATGTTGGAATAGAACGAATATTATTAATCATTACGTACCCAGGATCTGCTTTAAATTCATGTGAATCTAACTTATGTTTTTCTAAAAGTCCTTTGAATATAAACATATCTTTTTCTGCAATTTTACCAACATATTTATCCTTTTTAAAAAGACCAATTCCCGTTATTTTTATTTTATCACCATGTTTCTTTAAAATTGGAATATAGTAGTCTTGCCCTTCTTGATAATAACGGAATGCTCCTATATGCAGATTATCTGTTGGTAAAGGACCGGTCTCCATATTATGTTCTAGCATTTTTTTTATATAAATTGCAACGTTGGATGAAGTCGTGTACTTTCCTTTTAAAAGTTCAGTACCATTACCTTCAAGTAAAGCAACATATAAGGCATTCCCGATGTTTACATCACGAATTAATGTATCGAAGGAAGCAACCATTCCTTTCTTAGCAATTCGGGTGGTAAATAGAGCAACCCGCATTTGCCCGCTAGCAAATGGTTGAGAAGACTCTAAAGATGTGTCAGCTTTTACTTGTTTTACCGCATTTGCTGTTCCTTCAAAAACTTGAACTTTGTTTCCTTTTTGCTGAATAGGACAAACAAATGTTACCTTTATTTTATTATCTTTTGCTACATCGAAGACAGTTCCTTGGATAAGGTGTACGTCATCGATAATATTTTTTTGTAAACATCCAGTTAGACTAAAGAGTGCTATACAAGAGATAAGTATTAATTTTCTTTTGATTTTTTCCATTTTCTTTTCACCCACACAATAATAAATAGAATTGGGATGTATACATAAATGAGCCAAAAGCTTCCTTTTGATGCATTACTAATAAAATTATTAATATCGTGTCTGTTTGTTAGAAGTTGTGAAACAATGAGGGTGATAAACATAAAAGCGATTAAAACACCTCTTTGTTTTACACGGAATATTTCGTGCGTTGCTCTCGTTGCCGCCCACAAAGGTAGAATAAAACTTGTAATGATAACGAGGGCATAAGCTGAAATTGCGATATATTCTAGCCTTTCTATGAATGGTAATTGAACAACTTGGGTCATAGAAAGTTGGGCCCATATCGTTTTTAACAATTGTTTTTCACTAAAAAACGAAAAGGCTAAAAGAGTGCTAAATAAATATAGAAGATTTGAAAATAGTGCTCCAAGCTGAGCGTATTTATGAGATTGCATAGGCTTTTTCACAAATGGATACACCATGAGGTAAATCTCAAAACCAGTCATACTGTAGATTGACAGTTGAGCGGATTTTAAAATGTCTGAAAAAGAATGTGTGAATATAGGCAGTAAATTCTCCCAATGTGAATATTTCAAAACGAATAAGCTTAAAAATAAATATCCCAATGTACCACCAACAGAGATGACGCAAATACCGGTAATGACACGAAATCCAGAAGAGACAATGTAATAGCTAACTAAGCATAAAAAGAGTGTTAACATCCACGTGGAAGCAGTTGGGAACATCCATACTTGAATAATTTCAACATACGTTCGAATAACCGAAATACTGACGATTAAAAAATAAGTTGCAAAGATGATATTAAAGACGTTCCCTATCCACTTTCCAAAGGTTTGTCGTTGTAAATCAATTAAATTCCCGTTTGTTTCCCTTAATAAAAAATACATCATCCACATAAGAACATGGATAACGATGCCTGTGATTACAACGCCTATCCAGCCGTCGTATCCAGCGGCCTTTGCGGTGATTCGAGCAAATCCGAGAACGCCAGCTCCAAACTGTGCACCGTGAATTAAGAAGAAAACAAAGATAGGAGATATTTGATATTTTTCTTGAACTTTACTCATCAATGCACCTCATCTCTTAATCATCAAAGTCTGATCTATGTTTTGTTGAAATTCCTTTAGCAGCTTTTTTTACATGTTGTGGTCTTGCTTGTACATCTCTTGTATCGATCATTGTTAACGGGAAACGAATCCAAGAGTCTTTAACAGATTGTTGTCTTGTCGGATAAAACAAAGCGTACGGTTTACGTAAGGAAGTAAGTCTAAATAGATGGGTAAATAAAAAGATAAACCCAAGAGAGATACCGAAAAGCCCCCCTATTTCCGCGAATGCTAGAAACGGGAAACGTAGTAATCGAACAGCATTACCCATTTTATAAATAGGTGTAATAAAGGAAGCGAGTGCTGATAGTGCAACGATAATTAATAAAATATTACTCGTTAACCCAGCTTGTACAGATGCTTGCCCGATTACGATACCGCCTACAATACCGAGTGTTTGCCCAACTTTCATCGGTAACCTCGCCCCGGCTTCTCTTAATAAATCGATTGCGAGTTCTAGAAAGAGCGCTTCAATTAAAGGTGGGAATGGTACTTGTGCCCTTGATAAAATCAAAGTTTCAAGTAAATCACTCGGAATAAGTTCATAATGATAATTTAAAACTGCAACGTATAACGGTGTAGCACATATCGAGAATAGAACGGCGATAAGGCGTAAAATCCTTGAAAATGTAGCGTACATCCAGGAGACGTTATAGTCTTCTGGTGAAATGAAAAAATCAAAATAGGATACGGGTGTTAGTAAAACACTTGGAGAACCATCAACAAAAATAGCGATTTTTCCATCAATTAGTGCTTTTGTAACTCTATCAGTACGTTCTGTATTGATATAGAGAGGGAAAATCGATTTTTCACCCATTAATTCTTGTAAATAAGCACTATCATTAATTTGATCATATTCAAGAGCGCGTAATGACTCTTCTAGAAAATCTACATTATCTTTTTCAGCAAGGTTGTCTAAGTACATCATGACAACTTTTGTTTTGGAAAACTCGCCGATAATCATTTCTTTTGTTTGTAAATCTAAAACAGGAAGACGTTTTCGAACTAAATTAATGTTTGTATCAATATCCTCTACGAAACCTTCTTGCGGACCAATAACAGTTGATTCGTTTAAAGGAGGGGTTGGTGCACGATAATTATCAATTGCAATGTTTGCAAGCATACATTTTTGATCTTGCTGATTCAATTGAATAATCGCATGCCCCTTTAAAACCATATCCTCAATTTTTTGTAAGTCGTTCGTAATTGTAATGCCGCTCATCGGGATATGTTCCTTAAGCTCTTCTAGTGATGCGTTAGGTCGTTCTAAAAGAGTGGGCATTAAATACTTTTGTAATTTTTCTCCATCAAGTGAAGGGCGATAGTAAGAAATCCAATAAGGCATCGTTTCATCGTCGGATGTATGATAATTTACAAAATCACTAGACTTTTTCAGCTTCTCTATTAAATTTTGTAAAGAATGAATACGATCTTTTTCTGGTTTTGTAAAGTCATAAATACTATTACCTCCAGAGCTTTGTTGCTTACTTTGAGAAGGTTCATCTTGCTTAGCGTTTTGCTGTTTATCTTGAAACGAATCACCTTGTTTAGCACTTTGTTGTTTATCTTGAGACGAATCATCTTGTTTAGCACTTTGTTGCCTATCTTGAGAGAAATCATCCTGTTTAGCGCTTTGTTGCTTATCTTGAGACGAATCATCTTGTTTAGCACTTTGTTGCCTATCTTGAGAGGAATCATCCTGTTTAGCGCTTTGTTGCTTATCCTGAGAAGAATCACCTTGTTTAGCGTTTTGTTGCTTATCCTGAGAAGAATCACCTTGTTTAGAACTTTGTTGCTTATCCTGAGAGGAATCCTCTTGTTTAGCGCTCTGTTGCTTATCCTGAGACGAATCTTTTTGCTCGTTATTTTTACCTTTATTATGTTTCATACTTCTAGTCTGTTCTTTGTTATCATCCTCTTGATTGTTAGAATGCTGCTCCTGATTATCTGTTTCGTTTGCTTCTGGTTTATTTGATTTTTTTCTTACGTAACCAATTCCAAATCATATGTACGCCCTCTTTAATCTTGTAATATAGTGCTATTTTGTGGCTAATTTTGTATATTATTCATTTATTTATGAAAAGAAGAAGGAGATTAGTTTGCATAGAAAAAAAACTTTAGTAAGCAGTTCATACTATAACGGGGAGAGGGAGAGTCTGTGCAAATTGTAAAAAAGGAGAAGTTTGTTTTAAAAGGGTTTACGTTTGAAAATGGCAGAGAAATTCCTGTTCAAATGGGATACGAGACATATGGCACTTTAAATAGAGAAAGGTCAAATGTGATTTTGGTTTGTCATTATTTTAGTGCAACAAGTCATGCGGCAGGAAAATATACAGTTCATGATGAGGAGTCTGGTTGGTGGGATGGGCTAATTGGACCTGGAAAAGCAATTGATACAAATAAGTATTTTGTTATATGTACGGATAATCTTTGTAATGTGCAGGTGAGGAATCCATATGTAATTACAACAGGACCGAAATCAATTAATCCAGAAACTGGAGAAGAATATGCTATGGATTTTCCGATTTTTACATTTCTTGATGTAGCTCGTGTACAATATGAGTTAATAAAAGGTATGGGAATTTCAAGGTTACACGCTGTAATCGGACCGTCGGCGGGGGGGATGATTGCACAACAATGGGCGGTTCACTATCCACATATGGTAGAGCGGATGATTGGCGTTATTACGAACCCACAAAACCCAATTATTACGTCAGTAAACGTAGCGCAAAATGCGATTGAGGCAATTCAACTCGATCCAAATTGGAAAGATGGAAAATATGGAGAAGAGCAGCCGATAAAGGGGCTTCATTTAGCAAATAGAATGATGTTTATGAACGCTTTTGATGAGTATTTTTATGAAAGAACATTTTCTCGTAATAGTATAGAGGTAGAACCTTATGAAAAGTTTTCTACACTAACATCATTTGAAAAAGAGATAAATAAAGCGACATATAGAAGTATAGAGCTAGTAGATGCAAATTCATGGATATATACTGCGAAGGCAGTTTTATTGCATGATATTACACATGGGTTTTCTTCACTAGAAGAATCTCTTTCTAACATAGAAGCGAATGTACTTATGATTCCGTGTAAACAAGATTTGCTTCAGCCGTCTCGTTATAATTATAAAATGGTAGATATTTTGCAAAAACAAGGGAAGTATGCGGAAGTATATGAGATAGAAAGTATAAATGGGCATATGGCAGGAGTATTGGATATTCATTTATTCGAAAAGAAAGTTTATGAATTTTTGAATCGGAAAGTATCTAGTTTTGTGTAGAAGGAAAATGATGGGGAAAAGGTGCAGTGTTTGAAGTAGGCACCTTTTTTCACATGATTTGTAGACGGAAAATATATGTAGCAATTGCTATACCGAAAAACGCTATGCTAAGCAATAGAAATAAGAATGACATTTCTTGTGGCGATTTTATCTTTTTATTATTTTTCATACTAAGTACAATAATTGCAGCGAGTAAGAACACAATGCCTATAATGAAAAGAAAAAGCGTCATTTTAATCGACTCCTTTCATAAAACAAGTATATTGAGGATACAATGTGCTAGTTATGTTTGTAAAGAATAAGTTTTACGAGAAAATTGAGAAATAGCTTTTCGATTCTTTGCGTTCTTTCTTTTGCATGCTAAAATTGGTAGAGAATGTTTGTGAAAAAGAAACTAAAGGTTTTATTGTATATAAGGAGGAACTACATATGACAGAAGTTAAAACAATTACTACAGAAGAGGTGCAAGAGCGTTTAGAAAATGGAGAAACGTTATTTTTAGTAGATGTAAGAGAAGATGAAGAAGTAGCGGCAGGAAAGATTCCAGAAGCTGTACACATTAAAATGGGCGATATCCCACATAAAGTAGATTTCTTTAATAAAGAGAATGAATATATCTTTATTTGTCGTTCAGGAATGCGCAGTGAAAATGTATGTCATTATTTAAATGAACAAGGGTTTAAAACAGTGAACATGGTTGGCGGTATGCTTCAATATGAAGGTGAAGCGAAATAGTTAATTGAAAAAAACTTGAAACGAGTCTGTTTCAAGTTTTTTTCTTTTGCATACAGTATAAAAAAGGAGGAGGGGTAAATGGGGATTAATTTGCGTAAAGTAAAAATTATTAATAATACAGGAGCTGTTAATGTCGGTGACTGTTATGATCTCTCACCTTTAGCTGTAGCAAAAGTATATGCAGGTGCTGGAGGATCAAGTGCGGCTATTTTTTTAAATGGAAAAAGGCAGCCAGAAGCGGTCATTAGAACATCAGTATTTCTTCCGCCTTTGGCAACGAGTACACGTACGTTAGGTTCATAGAGGAAAGGTAGAGTGTAATTATGCCTGCTCATATAAAAGAGTTTGTTATTGTGAATAACACTGGAAATATATTTACCGGTGATAATTTGAGTGACACTTCATTTACTGCTTCGAAATCATATAGTGGTTCAATGGGGTGTACTTGGATTGATGTTGTTACAGTAATAGGGACGGAGACGAAGCTTTGTTTACAGCCGGGAGATTCGGTGACGACGACGTATACAAGGGGTACTCCTGCTGGTACTGTAACAGGAGCAAATATGGGGCAAAATGTAAATACATCGAGTATAGCGCAAGCTGTCCCTAATACAGATAATATGGATTCAATTGCAGGACTCCCTTAAGAAATTAAGGGAGTTTTTATTATTTAAAATAAAAATAGTCTTGGAAATTATTTTTGTAAATAGATTAAGAAGAGGCTTATTTATTATGAAAAAGATGGTTTGTAGGTGGTGAAAGTGTGAAGAATCGTGATAATAATCGGAAGCAAAATTCGCTAAGCTCTAATTTTAGAATTCCACCCGAACTTATTGGGCCTACTTTCCCCCCTGTTCCAACTGGGTTTACAGGTATAGGGATTACTGGTCCAACCGGTCCACAAGGCCCAACAGGACCTCAAGGACCAAGAGGATTACAAGGTCCGATGGGGGAGATGGGCCCGACAGGACCTCAAGGTGTGCAAGGGATACAAGGATCAGTTGGGCCAATAGGTGCAACTGGACCAGAAGGACAGCAGGGCCCACAAGGATTGAGAGGACCACAAGGAGAAACTGGAGCGACAGGACCTCAAGGTGTGCAAGGGTTACAAGGTCCGATTGGTCCAACGGGAGCGACTGGGGCACAAGGTATACAAGGGATACAGGGATTACAGGGGCCAATTGGAGCGACGGGACCTGAGGGACCTCAAGGAATTCAAGGCGTCCAAGGGTTACCGGGTGTAACTGGTTCACAAGGAATACAAGGAGCACAAGGGATACAAGGAACACAAGGACCGAGTGGAAATACAGGTGCAACTGGAGCAACTGGTCAGGGGATAACAGGCCCGACTGGAATAACAGGTCCAACTGGGATAACTGGACCATCTGGAGGACCTCCTGGTCCGACGGGGCCGACTGGTGCGACAGGTCCGGGCGGTGGACCGAGTGGAAGTACAGGTGCGACTGGAGCAACTGGGAATACTGGAGCTACAGGAAGTACAGGGGTAACAGGAGCAACGGGAAGTACGGGTCCGACTGGAAGCACGGGAGCACAGGGCTTGCAAGGAATCCAAGGGATTCAAGGGCCAATTGGGCCAACAGGTCCAGAAGGTCCGCAGGGTATTCAAGGTATTCCTGGTCCGACGGGAGTAACTGGTGAACAAGGAATACAAGGAGTTCAAGGTATTCAAGGGGCAACGGGAGCAACAGGAGATCAAGGTCCACAAGGTATACAGGGGGCTATAGGGCCTCAAGGGGCAACAGGGGCAACAGGAGATCAAGGTCCACAAGGAATACAAGGAGTACCAGGGCCATCAGGAGCAACAGGGCCACAGGGAGTTCAAGGGATACAAGGTCCGATGGGTGATATAGGACCAACAGGTCCAGAAGGCCCAGAGGGACTTCAGGGGCCGCAAGGAATTCAAGGTGTGCCAGGTCCAGTTGGAGCGACGGGTCCAGAGGGTCCTCAGGGGATACAAGGTATTCAAGGACCGGTAGGAGCAACAGGTCCACAAGGTCCACAAGGAATACAGGGAATACAAGGTGTGCAAGGGATAACGGGAGCAACTGGAGTACAAGGAGCAACTGGAATTCAAGGGATACAAGGGGAAATAGGAGCAACGGGTCCAGAGGGTCCCCAAGGAGTGCAAGGTGCTCAAGGGGAGATTGGTCCAACAGGTCCGATGGGTCCCCAAGGTGTGCAAGGAGTACAAGGAATTCAAGGAGCGACGGGCGCACAAGGAGTGCAAGGTCCACAGGGAATTCAAGGAATCCAAGGTCCGACGGGGGCAACAGGAGATACGGGAGCAACTGGGGCGACAGGGGAAGGCACTACAGGTCCAACAGGAGTAACCGGTCCAACAGGGGTAACAGGACCATCTGGAGGACCAGCAGGACCGACCGGCCCAACGGGGCCATCAGGTCCGGCGGGAGTAACAGGTCCATCTGGTGGACCACCTGGCCCGACAGGAGTAACCGGGGCGACAGGAGTAACAGGAGATACTGGGGCGACAGGCTCAACTGGAGTGACAGGAGCGACAGGAGAAACGGGAGCAACCGGAGTGACGGGTTTGCAAGGTCCGCAAGGAATCCAAGGTGTGCAGGGAGAGATAGGTCCGACGGGTCCCCAAGGTGTTCAAGGTCCCCAAGGAATTCAAGGAGTAACGGGGGCCACTGGAGATCAAGGTCCGCAAGGGATTCAAGGCCCACAAGGCGACATAGGTCCAACCGGCCCACAAGGAATTCAAGGCCCACAAGGTTCTCAAGGAATCCAAGGAGCGACAGGGGGAACAGGAGCACAAGGTCCACAGGGAATCCAAGGTCCGCAAGGTGACATAGGTCCGACTGGGCCACAAGGTCCAACTGGAATCCAAGGGATACAAGGAGAAATAGGTCCAACAGGTCCAGAAGGCCCAGAAGGACTTCAGGGCCCGCAAGGAATACAAGGTGTTCAAGGGCCAGTTGGAGCAACGGGTCCAGAGGGTCCTCAGGGGATACAAGGCATTCAAGGACCGGTAGGAGCAACAGGCCCACAAGGTCCACAAGGAATACAGGGAATACAAGGTGTGCAAGGGATAACGGGAGCAACTGGAGCACAAGGAGCAACTGGAATTCAAGGGATACAAGGGGAAATAGGAGCAACCGGTCCAGAGGGCCCCCAAGGAGTGCAAGGTATACAAGGGGTGATTGGTCCAACCGGTCCGATGGGGACACAGGGAGTGCAAGGAATTCAAGGGATTCAAGGAGCAACAGGTGCACAAGGAGTGCAAGGCCCACAAGGAATTCAAGGGATACAAGGTCCGACGGGAGCAACAGGAGATACGGGGGCAACCGGAGCGACGGGAGAAGGAACTACCGGTCCAACAGGAGTAACCGGTCCAACAGGGGTGACTGGTCCGTCAGGAGGACCAGCAGGACCGACCGGCCCAACGGGGCCATCAGGTCCGACAGGAGTGACAGGTCCATCAGGTGGACCACCTGGCCCGACAGGAGCAACAGGTGCGACAGGAGTAACAGGAGATACCGGGGCGACAGGCTCAACTGGAGTGACAGGAGCGACAGGAGCAACGGGAGCAACCGGAGTGACGGGTTTACAGGGCCCGCAAGGAATCCAAGGTGTTCAAGGAGAGATAGGTCCAACCGGTCCACAGGGTATTCAAGGTCCCCAAGGAATCCAAGGAGTAACGGGGGCAACCGGAGCACAAGGTCCCCAAGGAATTCAAGGCCCACAAGGCGACATAGGTCCAACCGGCCCGCAAGGAATTCAAGGTCCACAAGGTCCTCAAGGAATCCAAGGAGCGACAGGACCAACAGGAGCACAAGGCCCACAGGGAATCCAAGGTCTACAAGGTGACATAGGTCCGACCGGCCCACAAGGCCCGCAAGGAATTCAAGGCCCGCAAGGAATTCAAGGTCCAACGGGAGCTACAGGAGCAACCGGAGCGACAGGTCCACAAGGGATTCAAGGTCCCCAAGGAATTCAAGGCCCGCAAGGAATTCAAGGTCCAACGGGAGCTACAGGAGCAACCGGAGCGACAGGGCCACAAGGAATTCAAGGTCCACAAGGAATCCAAGGCCCACAAGGAATTCAAGGTCCAACGGGAGCTACAGGAGCAACCGGAGCGACAGGGCCACAAGGAATTCAAGGCCCGCAAGGAATCCAAGGTCCAACGGGGGCTACAGGAGCAACCGGTTCACAAGGCCCAACTGGAGATACAGGTCCAACCGGAGCTGGAGCCACTGGAGCGACCGGGGCGACTGGAGTTAGTACAACTGCAACATATGCATTTGCGAATAATACATCAGGAACCGCTATTTCTGTTTTATTAGGTGGCACGAATGTACCATTACCGAACAATCAAAATATTGGTCCAGGAATTACTGTTAGTGGAGGAAATACTGTATTTACAGTTGCGAATGCAGGGAATTATTATATAGCTTATACAATTAATCTAACGGCAGGATTACTTGTAAGTTCTCGTATAACTGTAAATGGCAGTCCGCTTGCGGGAACGATAAATGCTCCGACAGTTGCTACTGGTTCATTTAGTGCAACAATAATTGCTAACTTGCCTGCTGGAGCTGCTGTTAGCTTACAGTTATTTGGAGTAGTTGCAATAGCTACATTATCTACAGCAACGCCAGGGGCTACCCTGACTATTATTAGATTAAGTTAATAAGCAGAGAACCTTGAAGCTTTTATGTTTCAAGGTTTTTTTATCTTTGTATTTGTAAGTAAACCTCGTTAACCAGGGGGAGTGAATCCCCTCTAATTATTTAAAGTTTCACTTTATTCACTTGAGCAAAAACATCGCAGTTCGAAAATATATTATAATAGAATGAAAAGAAAGAAATTTGGCAGAAAGGGAGGGTGGCGATGCAGGAGATGGTTAAAGATTTTTTTGGACGCCCACTTCAAGATTTACGTATATCTGTCATTGATCGTTGCAATTTTAGATGTACATATTGTATGCCAGCGGAAATATTTGGGCCAGAATATGCTTTTTTGAAAGACGAGTTTTTACTAACTTTTGATGAAATTGAGCGTTTGGCAAAATTATTTGTTAGCATCGGTGTACGGAAAATTAGACTTACTGGCGGTGAGCCACTGCTTCGTAAAGATTTAACAAAACTTATTGCACGTCTTGTGAAAATTGATGGGCTAATAGATATAGGGTTAACGACAAATGCTATTCATTTAACGAAACAAGCGAAGGCATTAAAAGAAGCTGGATTACATAGAGTGAATGTTAGTTTAGATGCGATAGATGATGACATATTTAAGAATATTAATGGTCGAAATATTAATACGAAACCGGTAATTAAGGGAATTATAGCAGCTAAAGAGGCGGGCTTGGAAGTAAAGGTAAATATGGTTGTGAAAAAAGGGATGAACGATCATCAAGTACTACCGATGGCTGCGTATTTTAAAGAGCAAGGAATCACGCTTCGGTTTATTGAGTTTATGGATGTTGGTAGTACAAATGGGTGGAATTTTGATCAAGTCGTTACAAAACGAGAATTGATTGAGATGATTCATAAGGTGTATCCGCTTGAGCCAGCTGAAGCGCATTACTTTGGTGAAGTTGCGAAGCGATATCGGTACGTTGGAACAAATGTTGAAGTTGGTTTTATTACATCTGTTTCTGAGTCATTTTGTGTCTCTTGTACGAGGGCGAGAATTTCGGCAGATGGAAAGTTTTATACGTGCTTATTTGCGACAGAGGGTTTGGATGTAAGAGAACTTCTTAGAGGAAATCTTTCGGATGAGGAGTTATTAAGTGTTATACAAGATGTATGGATGAATAGAAAAGATAGGTATTCGGATGAACGAACAGAAGAAAGTGCAAAAAATCGTCCGAAAATCGAAATGTCTTATATAGGAGGATAAGAAAGGGGGCTATCGCATGCAGGAGCGATATTCAAGACAAATATTATTTTCTGGTGTTGGAGAAGAAGGGCAGAGAAAAATAAGAGAGAAGCATGTGCTTATTATTGGTGCTGGTGCTCTCGGTGCGGCAAATGCAGAAGCGATTGTTAGAGCGGGTGTTGGAAAAGTAACGATTGCTGATCGTGATTATGTAGAATGGAGTAATTTACAAAGACAACAACTATATACAGAAGAAGATGCAAAGCAGTATAAACCGAAGGCGGTAGCGGCAGCAGAGCATTTAAGAGCGATTAATTCTGAGGTGGAAATAACTCCGGTTGTGACAGATGTAACGGTGCAAGAAATGGAAGAATTAGTGAATGGTGTAGATTTAATATTAGATGCGACAGATAATTTTGAAACGCGTCTTCTCATTAATGATATTTCACAAAAGTATAATATTCCGTGGATATATGGTGGGTGTGTTGGAAGCTACGGAGTAACGTATACAATTTTACCAGGGAAAACACCGTGTTTTCGCTGTTTAATGGAGCATCCGGCGAGCGGAGCAACATGTGACACAGCTGGTATTATACAACCGGCAGTACAATTAGTAGTTGCGCATCAAACTACGGAAGCGCTGAAAATATTAGTAGAAGACTACGGAGCGCTTCGTGAAACGATGTTATCATTTGATCTTTGGAATAATCAACAGATGGCATTTAAAGTGAATAGGCAGAAAAAAGATACTTGTTTATCTTGCGGAAGGTTACGTACATATCCGAGTTTAACATTTGAAGCACAAACGAAAACAGAAGTGTTATGTGGGCGAAATACAGTGCAAATTCGTCCAGGTGTGCGGAAGAATTTTAATTTGGAAGAAATTAAAAAGCGCTTACAAAGAAGCGTAGAGATAAAGGCGACACCTTATTTATTGTCGTTTCCGGTAGAAGAATATCGTTTTGTTTTATTTACAGATGGCAGAGCTTTCATTCATGGGACGAATGATATAAATGTAGCGAAAAGTTTATATGCAAGATATATAGGTTGAACCTAAAGGGAATCCTTTAGGTTCAACGGAGAAAGGATTATGAATTTCTCGTATAATCTCCACTTTTTCCGCCTGTTTTTTCAAGTAAGTACGTTTCGCCGATAATCATACCTTTATCGACAGCTTTACACATATCATACACAGTAAGAGCGGTAGCCGAAGCAGCTGTTAAAGCTTCCATTTCAACACCGGTGCTACCTTCTGTTTTAACTTTTACTTCAATGAGTAAACGATATTGTTCTTCTGATTGTTTCCAATCGAAAGAAACGTCAACACCTTTTAATAGTAAAGGATGGCACATTGGGATAATATCAGAAGTTCGTTTCGCAGCCATAATGCCTGCGATTTGCGCAACTGCTAATACGTCACCTTTCCCAATTTCATTGTGAGAGATTTTATCGTAAATTTCTTTCGTAACGACAATGCTAGAGCACGCAATTGCTGTTCGAACGGTTGCTTTTTTGTCACTTATATCAACCATCTTCGCGCGTCCTTGGTCATTAAAGTGTGTAAATGAAGACATGGAATTCCTCCTTGAAGTAATTTCTATTGAATATATAAAGTTTAATCGAGATAAAAAAAATTGCAAATATGAGGTGAGAAACGATGGTAGAAAAACGAATTCCAATTCAAGTTGCTGAGGCAGTAGAACGGGTAATGAAATATGCAAAGCATGGTGAAGTAGAAGAAATTTCTATTACGGAAAGTTACGGGAGAATTCTCGGGGAAGATGTTGTCTCAGATCATGACGTTCCTCATTTTGATCGTTCCCCTTACGATGGTTTCGCCATTCGAGCAGAAGATACGAAAGAAGCAACTCAAGAGAATCCAGTTGAATTTGAAGTAATAGGAGAAATCGGGGCAGGTTCTGTTTTTACAGAAGAAGTAGGATCTTTTCAGGTGGTTCGTATTATGACAGGAGCAGCTATTCCACAAGATTGCAATGCAGTCGTAATGCTAGAGCTGACAGAAGGGTTTGAGAAGAACGGGAAAACATATATGAAGTTAAAACGCCCTTTTAATAACGGTGACAATGTGTCGTTTAAAGGAGAAGATATAAAACAAAATCAAGTTCTCGTTCAGAAAGGCGTTGCAATTAATCCAGGTGTTGCCGCCTTATTAGCAACGTTTGGATATAGCACTGTGAAAGTTGTAAAACAGCCTGTTGTCGGTATTGTAACGACAGGAAGTGAATTATTAGAAGTACATGAGCCGTTAGAACCGGGGAAAATTAGAAATAGTAACTCGTATATGATCGCAGCTCAAATTATGAAAGCTGGCGGGAAAGTTCGTTATTATGGTCAACTCGCGGATGAGTTAGATGCATGTTTTACAGCTGTTCAATCAGCGGTGGATGAGGTCGACATTTTAATTACAACAGGCGGTGTATCAGTAGGAGATTATGACTACTTACCAGCTATTTATGAAAGGTTACAGGCAAATGTACTCTTTAATAAGATAGCCATGAGGCCCGGAAGTGTAACGACAGTAGCTGAAGTTGATGGAAAGTTACTCTTTGGTTTATCAGGAAATCCGTCTGCTTGTTATGTAGGCTTTGAATTATTTGTGCATCCAATTATAAAAACGTATTTGTATGCGAAGGAACCTCACGTATATAGAGCGGATGCTATTTTACAAAAAGATTTTCCAAAGCCAAATCCATTTACTCGTTTCGTAAGAGCGAACGTAACAATTGTGGACGGGGCGTTACAAGCGATGCCAGTTGGTTTAGATAAATCGAGTGCGGTATCTTCACTTGCAGATGCGAATGCTTTTATCGTGTTACCTGGAGGAACGAGAGGATTTGAGACCGGAATGAAAGTATCCGTATTATTGTTAGAGCACTCTGAGGGATGTGATTGGCCATGGGCAAAGCCCCTTCAATCTTACAAATAGTAGGATATCAAAATAGCGGGAAAACAACACTTGTTGTGAAAGTGGTGCATGCATTAGCTGAACGAAAAATGAAAGTTGCTACAATTAAACATCACGGGCACGGAGGCTTTCCAGAAGTAGCGCAAAAAGATAGCGAAAGACACCGTAAAGCTGGTGCTGTCGTAAGTAGTGTAGAAGGTGCTGGATTGCTTTCACTTTCTTCACTAAGAAAGAAATGGTCCTTGCAAGAAATTATTCGCTTATATGAGTTTTTTGAAGTGGATACAATTTTAATAGAAGGCTATAAAAAAGAGAATTACTCGAAAGTAGTGTTACTTCGTTCTGCGGAAGACATTGAGCTTTTACATAAAGTAGAAAATATAGTGGCGGTTATTACGTGGTATGATGTTCCGGCAAATATACGAGAAGAATATAAAGTATTTCATATAACAGAAGAAGAGTTGTACATAGACTGGTTTTTACAAACGGTTAGGAGTGCGAAATGATAAATACATATTATGAAGTAATTGATACAGAAATCTCAATTGAAGAAGTAACGAAGAAAGTAATTCGACGTGAATGCGGTGCTGTTACAACATTTATTGGAACGGTTAGAGAGTTTACGAAAGGGCGTCGTACATTATACTTAGAGTATGTTGCTTATAAGACGATGGCAGAAAAGATGCTAGAGAAAATTGGCTTGGAAGTGAAAGAGAAATGGCCAGGTACATATGTTGCGATTACACATCGCATCGGTACGTTGCAAATTTCTGATATAGCGGTTGTTGTTGCTGTTTCAACACCACACCGTAAAGCGGCTTATGAAGCGAACGAATATATTATGGAACGCATAAAACAAATTGTTCCGATTTGGAAAAAGGAGTTTTGGGAAGATGGTGACTCATGGATTGGTGATCAATTAGAAAAAACACCATATCCGGCGGGAGAGCCTGGGAAGGAGCTATAAGTATGATTAGAGTATTGTTATTTGCGCACTTGCAAGAAGAAGCAGGGACAAGTGAATTACAAATAGAGAAAGAAAATATTACGGTTGCACAGTTAAAAGATGTTGTTGCGAACGAATATAATGTACCAGTTTCAGAGCCAATTATGGTTGCGATTAATGAAGAATACGCAAATGAAGATGACAGGGTCCAATCTGGTGATGTTGTTGCACTAATTCCACCAGTGAGCGGTGGTTAATATTGGATTCATTAAAACGACTTTCCTACATAGGGAAAGTCGTTTTTTTATGGCAGTTTTGAGAACACTAATCTATAGAACAAGGAGGGAACTATGAAAAAAATATGTGTAGTTATCACAATGCTATGTGTGGCCTTTTTCTCTTCTCCAAGCGATTCTTTCGCGAAAGAATCAAGAGAACAGCTTTTAGAGAGTGCATTATCAAATAGGTACTATTCAGTTATTAGACAAGTGACAGAAGATCAATATGAATGTGCTTCAGTTATAGATATAAAGCGTCTCGGCAAGAAAGATGAATTTGTTCCTAGATACGAAGTGAAGCTACAATTTCTTACATTTCAAGGAGCGCATAATCCGCCGAACGATAAAGTTACGCTTACTTTGGAAGATCATTTAGATCACGTAAAGATAAAGAAAGTGGAGCGAGAAAAGAATGTTTCTGACGTTATTGCAGAAAAAGTTTGTGAACGGGAAAAAGAAAAAATAAAAGCTCACTCTAACGACTTAGAGTGATAATCTATGGCATTTAGTAAAGAAAGGTAATGAGTGATGGATATATTTTTAGCGATTTTACCAGCTATATTTTGGGGAAGTATTGTGCTATTTAACGTAAAACTGGGCGGGGGCCCGTATAGTCAAACGCTCGGAACAACGTTTGGAGCACTTATTTTCTCAATTGTTGTTTATATTTTTATGAAGCCAGTATTAACACCTACCGTTATCGGAGTTGGAGTTGTGTCAGGTTTATTTTGGGCGCTTGGTCAGGCAAATCAATTGAAAAGTATTGATTTAATGGGTGTTTCGAGGACGATGCCAATTTCAACAGGACTTCAATTAGTCGCGACGACTTTATTTGGCGTTATCGTATTTCATGAATGGTCCACGACAATATCGGTCGTCCTTGGGATTTTAGCGCTCGTTTGTATTATTATCGGTGTTATTTTAACATCGCTTCAAAGTGAAGAAGAAAAGAATGCAGAGCAAGCAGCAAACTTTAAAAGAGGTATCGTAATTTTATTAATTTCAACAGTCGGTTATTTAGTTTACGTAGTAGTAATTAGGTTATTTAACGTAGATGGCTGGTCGGCTTTGTTGCCACAAGCAGTTGGTATGGTGTTAGGTGGGATTTTGCTTACCTTTAAACATCATCCATTTAATAAATATGCAATTCGAAATATTATTCCAGGATTAATTTGGGCAGCTGGAAATATGTTTTTATTCATTTCACAGCCGCGTGTTGGAGTCGCAACAAGTTTCTCGCTATCGCAAATGGGAATTATTATTTCCACGCTTGGTGGGATCCTTATATTAGGTGAAAAGAAAACGAAACGTCAATTAACGGGTATCGTTGTCGGTATCGTTTTTATTATCGCAGCCGGAATTATGTTAGGTATAGCCAAAAGTTAAAGGAGGTATGGAAATGTATAGTGATTTAGCAGGGAAAGTTGTCGTTATTACAGGATCAGCAACTGGTCTCGGAAGAGCGATGGGAGTAAGGTTTGCTAAGGAAAAAGCGAAAGTGGTTATTAATTATCGTTCACGAGAATCAGAAGCGAATGATGTGTTAGAAGAAATTAAAAAGGTAGGCGGCGAAGCGATTGCTGTAAAAGGTGATGTAACCGTCGAATCAGATGTTGTGAATCTTATTCAATCTGCTGTGAAAGAGTTTGGTACGCTTGACGTTATGATTAATAATGCAGGGATAGAAAACGCGGTACCGTCGCATGAAATGCCGCTTGAAGATTGGAATAGGGTAATTAATACAAATTTAACAGGTGCTTTTTTAGGAAGTCGTGAAGCGATTAAATATTTTGTAGAACATGATATTAAAGGGTCTGTCATTAATATGTCTAGTGTTCATGAGAAAATTCCGTGGCCACTATTTGTGCACTATGCAGCAAGTAAGGGTGGCATTAAACTGATGACAGAAACGTTAGCGCTAGAATATGCGCCAAAAGGTATTCGAGTAAATAATATAGGACCAGGTGCAATTAATACGCCAATCAATGCAGAAAAGTTTGCTGATCCTAAAAAACGTGCTGACGTAGAAAGTATGATACCTATGGGCTATATTGGAAAACCTGAAGAAATCGCAGCAGTAGCAACTTGGCTTGCTTCATCAGAGGCGAGTTACGTAACGGGAATTACGCTATTTGCAGATGGTGGAATGACGTTATATCCATCGTTTCAAGCTGGGCGTGGGTAATATAAAAGGACGAAGAGATAAAACTCTTCGTCCTTTTTTTACTAAAAAAAATAGCGTTCGGCTATTTTAAAATTAATGATTAATTGTATCTTGAAGAAATTCTGTTGCTTGATGTTCAGTAACATTTTGTACGAGCGCGACTTCGCTGATCATCATTTTTCGTGCATTATCTAGCATTTGTTTTTCGCTCGCATTTAATGTTCTCTCTTTATTACGGCGAAGTAAATCCCGAACCACTTCTGCGCTATCTTGTAAATTGCCATTTTTCATTTTTTCCATATTCATTGTATATCTTTGTTTCCATGAGAGTGATGGGTCTGACTCCCCGTTTTGAAATTCAAGAAGTATATCATCTAACGTACCTCGATCAACGATATAACGAATACCTGATTTTTTTAATTGTTCCATCGGAAGCATTACTTGCATATCTTTACTAATGATGCGTATCACACAATATTGACGTGAAGTACCTAATATTTCTTTCTCTTCAATTGCTTCGATGATTCCTGCACCGTGCATTGGATAAACGATTTTATCACCAATTTGAAACAAATCATCCACCTCCATATGTGGTAACCACTTTTAATGATAGCATACGTATGTAAAAATGTCAAATTTTATATAATAACATAACATTTATATTCGAGTCAATAAGATAAAGTGCTTTTTTTTATGTTTTTTTTGAACTTATTTATCCCGCATTAACGGGCGATAAGACCCCCCATCTCAAAATTTAGAGAAAGCAAAGAAGTTAGGTGGGGGTCGGGCTGATTAAAGTTTCACTTTATAGTGATTTTTTTAGAAAAATAGTACAGGTGAGAAAGAAGGCATATCCACTTATTTTTAAGCATAAAATGTAAAAGCGCTAATACAATATACCTAAATCCGTTCTTTGCAAAGGAGGGAGAGAAGGTGGGGCGCACAATAAAAATTGATATTACAAATAAAGTTGTAGCTAAATTTAGACCAAATTATTTGGAATTATATACGAGTAAATTTATGATAGGTAAGTTTTATGTCTATACTGAAGATAAAAAATATGTGTTAGAAGACGGATATATATATGAGAATGGAAAGTTTTATCGCATCATAGATACGCACCGTGGCAATAATCAAGCGGCGGAGGGCTGCGATCTAGGATGGTGTTAACATGATTCGTGTGAAAGTGTTTGATGAAAGTCACGAAAAAGACTTAGAAGACGCTGTGAATGTGTTTTTGAAAAAGATTGATGATAGCAACTTTGTAGATATTAAGTATCAAGTTGGTGTTTCCATTAATGACGATGAAAACCAAATTTATTGTTTTTCTAGCAATGATCGTTTATAAAACAATAAAAAAGA
>NZ_JH414708.1:148618-171837 GCF_000238655.1 Bacillus sp. 7_6_55CFAA_CT2
TTTTTTATGTTTTATGTTGGGACAACATGTGTCGGTAATACGTTCATAATAGATTGGGGTGTGCCTAATTTTTTTGTCGTTAAAAGAGGCTCCCCTGTTTCATGATTTTGAGCATCTTTACACATACCAAGGTGATAACGATCACCTAAAAATGGATCAATATAAAAACCGTTTTTGAATACTTTATCATTCGGATGTTTTTCATGATGAATATCAGAGCAGTTAATGCAATAGAACATAGCTTTCATCCCCTTTTTATTTTTGTTTGAAAAAAGTGAGTCGGTAGTCATTTCGCTCCTGAGGAAATGTTGAGGAGAAGAGAAATAACTACCTACTCAAATGGTGGGCATATTCCTTCTGATTTGTCATATCTCGCGTATTGTCCCTTGAGGGAAGGAGGAGAGACGAAGTACGCATGATATAAGTAAGGCGCTTCTCTCAAGATGAATGATGGAGTTTCATGTTGAGAGAAGTTTTTATTTTGTATTGCCTTTGTGAGTATATTATGAGGAAATGCTAAGAGGGTGTTTGTCCTGTTGAAAAAATGTTGAGAATTTCTCAACAGTAAAAGAATTAGCGTTGACATGAAACTAAAAGGTGTTATATTATCGAAGTATAACCAAAAGGTGTTATGTTATAACGCCGAGTAAAGGAGAATGAAGATGGAACAACAAAATACATTAAATGATATTAAACAAACAATCGTTTTTAACGCGTCTATTCAAAAGGTATGGAGTGTAGTATCAACTGCAGAAGGGATTGCGTCATGGTTTATGCCAAATGATTTTGTATTAGAGGTAGGACATGAATTTCATGTGCAATCACCATTTGGGCCATCACCATGTAAAGTGTTAGAAATTGATGAGCCAAACCATTTATCTTTCTCATGGGATACAGATGGCTGGGTTGTTTCATTTGATTTGAAAGACTTAGGAGATAACAAAACAGAATTTACGTTAATTCACGGCGGCTGGAAACATCCTGATGAAATTCTTCCGAAAGCAAATGCGAAGAGCTCTATTATTCGCGATAGAATGAGCGGTGGTTGGGTAGCGATTGTAAATGAAAAACTGAAAAAGGTTGTCGAAGGCTAAGTGTCCTCGTCAGCAGCGAAATATGATGTATTTCAAGCAATTGCTGATCCAACCCGCCGAGAAGTAATACGGTTATTAAGTGACAAAGAGTTACCGATTTCCAAAATAACGGATCATTTTCCGATGAGTCGTACTGCGGTTGTAAAGCACCTTCATATTCTTTCGGAAGCGAATTTAGTAAGTGGAAGAAAAAGCGGAAGAGAGAAGATATATCGTTTGCATCCAGAACCATTAGAAGAATTACAACAGTGGCTCTCATATTATGAACGTTTTTGGGATAATAAATTATCCATGCTGAAACATATTGTGGAGAATGAAGAATAAAAAGGATGACCAAAATGGTCATCCTTTTTATTGTTGCTCACTTGTTTGTGTAGCTGGCTTTAATAAAAGCCAACCGATAATTAATGTACATACTGCTAATACGAAAGTGCTCATATAAATAACGTGTACACTTGCAGCTAATGCGGATTGTGATTCAGTGGCTACACTTGCTGTAGTCCCGCCGTGTCCACCAGATACAAGATCAAGGTTTTTAATGCCGCGTGCATGAATCATCGTATTAAAGATTGTTCCAAAGATTGCAGCACCTAACGTTTGACTGAATGTATTAATAAATGTGTTTAAACCAACGGCTGTTCCGCGTGTATGAGCTGGTACGGCTGCTTGAATTGTTACCATGTAAATCGGTGTCACAAGCCCCATTCCTAAGCCGAATAATCCGACTGCTACATAAATAAGGAACGATGGTGAATTTGTTGATAGTGTAAATAATAAGAACGTAGCGACTGATAAAATGCTAGCTCCAAGTAAAATGATTTGTTTCGTTTTTAATTTGCCTACTAAGTTACCAGAGAAAATAGCGCCAAATGTCCACATAACAGGGATTGGCATTAAAATAAGTCCAGCTTCTGTAGCATTTTTCCCTAATACACCTTGGCTCCAAATTGGAAGGTACATTGTAATACTAATAATCATTGCGCCAGCAATAAGAGTTAATATATTTATCGTAGATAATGTACGGTTAGAGAAAAGTGCTAGCGGAATTAATGGTTCTGGAGATTTTTTCTCGATGAATAAGAAAATAATAAATGAAATAGCGGCAAAGATTAATAGGCCGATAATTGTCATGTCTCCCCAGTTTTGCTTACTGCTACCTGTTAATAATGCATATAGTAGAGCGATTGTACTTAATGAGAAGACTGTTGCACCAAGATAATCGATATGATGCTTAGCAGGTTTAATAGATTCTTTGTAGTAAATTGCAATCATTAAGCAAGCGATAATTCCGAATGGAACGTTTAGGAAGAAAATATAGCGCCAAGAAAGGGAATCAACTAAAAATCCACCTACTAACGGTCCGATAACACCGGATACACCCCAAACGGCACTCATCCAACCTTGTGCTTTCGCGCGGTCTTTCGCTTCGCTATATAAGTCTCCAATAATCGTCATTGTGATTGGCATAACAGCACCAGCACCGATACCTTGAAGCGCGCGGAAGAAGATTAATTGTTCCATCGATGTAACGATTCCGCAAAGTGCAGAACCGACTAAAAAGATTGTAGCTCCGATTAGTAAAACTTTTTTACGGCCAAATAAATCAGCGAGCTTTCCGTATATTGGAGTCGAAACAGCTGTTGCAAGCATATAAATTGCATATACCCAACTAACAAGTTCGACGCCTGACAAATCACTCGTTATACGAGGGATTGCTGTACTAACAATCGTTCCTTCTACCGCAGAAAGAAACGTCATTAACATTAAAGACATCATGACTTTTTTTCTCATTTGTTTTCCCCTTACCCTTTTTTAAATATTCAACAATATAAAATATAAAGGTACTAAGGTAAATAAAGCAACAAAAAAGCAATGGAAAGTTACATGGAGCAGATATTTGTCGCTTCTTGTCGGTAAGTCGATAAATTTGGGAAATCGCCGATATAAGTTGCAGAATCGCTGATAAATTTGGGGAATCGCCGATATAAGTTGCGGAATCGCTGATATATTTGTGGAATCGCTCATATAATTTCATGTACCTATAAAAAAGAAACAGGAATCCCTGTTCTTTTTTTAATACTGCATTTTCGCGTTTTCTCCAGCTGTCGTTCCGGCAATTCTACCAGTAACAAGGGCTGATGTAATATTATAGCCACCAGTATAACCATGAATATCAAGAACTTCTCCGCAGAAATATAAGCCGTTCGTAAATTTAGAAGACATTTCTTTCGGGTTAACTTCTTTCACGGATACACCGCCGCCAGTAACGAATGCTTTTTCAATTGACTGCGTACCATTTACATTCACAGTAAACTCTTTAAAGTCTTTCACAAGTGCACGAATCTTTTCGTGAGAAACTTGTCCAGCTTGTTCGCTGCCGTCAATTTCATTTTTTTCTAATAAGAATAGGAAGTAACGTTCAGGAACATAACCTTTTAAAACGTTTTTAATTCCTTTTTTCGGATCTTCTTTCATTTGTTTCAGCATGCGCTGAAATAGTTGCTCACTATTTTCCTCTGGCAATGCATCAATACTCATTTGTATTGTATTCGTTTTAAACTTTTTCAGTGCTTTCACGACGAATTGACTACAGCGAAGAGCAGCAGGACCAGATAGGCCAAAATGAGTGAAGAGCATGTCCATTTTGTGAGAAATGATAGCTTTTCCTTTCGGGTTTAATACGCTTAAGTTTATATCACGTAAAGCAAGACCTTGTAATGAGCGGTCACGTATAAAAGGCTCGTTTGAAAGGATAGGTACTTCTGTTGGGAATAATTCTGTAATTGTATGACCCGCTTTTTCAGCCCAAGCATATCCGTCTCCAGTAGATCCGGTTTGAGGAACTGATTTTCCGCCAACAGCGATAACGACGTGATTTGTTTCTAACACTTCACCTGTTTGCAGTATAACTGCTTTCGTTTGACCATTTTCATATTCAATCGTTTCAACAGGCGTATTTGTACGAATTTTTACACCTAAGTCTTTTAATCGTGTTAAAAGTGCGTCTACAACAGATTGTGCTTTGTTTGACACAGGGAACATGCGACCGTGGTCTTCTTCTTTCAATTTAACACCAAGATTTTCGAAGAATGTAATAATATCTTCATTATTAAAAATAGAAAAAGCGCTGTATAAGAAGCGACCGTTTCCTGGTATATGTTTAACAATTTCATCAAGTGGTAGACGGTTTGTTACGTTACAGCGTCCGCCACCAGAAATTGCAAGTTTACGCCCAAGTTTATTTCCTTTATCAAGAAGTAAGACATTTGCGCCTTCTTCTGCAGCACCAATTGCAGCCATTAGCCCAGAAGGACCGCCGCCGATGACAATAACATCATAATGCATAATATATCGACCTCATTTTCTACATTTCCTGCCTAAAAGAATAGCATGTTTTCCCTTAAAAGAAAAATAGAGTGAAGTACTGCTTAATGAGAGAATTGTGGTACAATACAAAAGTTAGAGTTCAGCACTATCCTGCCATTTGTAGGCGATAAGACTAAAACCTCAAGATTTAGGAGAAGTAAATAGGGAGTCTGTTAGCCTGTAAATGCTCGAATGGTTCAACTAATAAGGAGTAGGAGAGAAGTCTCCAACTAATTATAGTTTCACTTTATGTAGATGTAGGAGGATTTTTGTATGTCCGATTCGAAATTTCTGCGCGGAACGCTTATTGTTACGCTAGGGACATTTTTAGTAAAGTTCTTAGGCATGATTTACGTCTTTCCGTTTCATGCATTAGTAGGAACAGAAGGCGGAACGCTCTATACATATGGATACATTCCATATACGATCTTTTTAAGTATCGCAACGGCAGGTGTGCCACTTGCTGTTTCAAAATTTGTTTCCAAATATAATGCGCTTGGCGATTATAAAACGAGCCGGAGAATGTTCCGCTCGGGAATGGTTATGATGATAGTAACAGGAGTTCTTTCGTTCCTAGTACTGTACATGACGGCGCCATTGTTTGCAGAAGCGATGCTTGGTAAACAAAGTATACACAATAATGTAGGGGAAGTTACGACGATTATTCGTCTTGTAAGTTTCGCACTTATTGTTGTACCAGCAGCGAGTTTAATTCGTGGTTATTTCCAAGGTCACCAGTCTATGGGACCAACTACCGTTTCACAAATTATTGAACAAATTATTCGTATCGTCTTTTTATTAGCAGGTAGTTTTATCGTTATTAAAGTACTTGGCGGTACAGTTGCAACAGCAGTTGGAGTAGCGACATTTGCTGCGTTCGTTTCAGCGGTTGGAGCACTCGGTGTGTTAATTTGGTACTGGTTAAAACGTAAAAAATATTTGGATCAATATCTAATTGAACAAACTGTACCAGAATCAACAGTAAGCACCGTTCAATTGTTTAAAGAGTTATTTGCATATGCGATTCCTTACGTTGTAATTGGGTTAACAATTCCTTTATATCAACAAATTGATACATTGACATTTAACTCAATTATGCAGGCGATTGGTCAAGGTGATATCGCAGAGCGAGCTCTCGGTATTTTCACAATGTGGACGCATAAGTTAATTATGATTCCTGTATCACTTGCAACAGCGTTTAGTTTAACGCTTGTACCAGCAATTACAAAATCATTTACTGAAAAACAATACCGTTATTTGAAATTACAAATTACACAAACATTCCAGGCGAATATGTTTTTAACATTGCCAGCAGTTGTCGGTATTTCTTCACTGGCATATCCAATTTATACTGCGTTTTACGATTCAGATCCACTAGGTGGACAAGTATTAATGTGGTATGCACCAGTTGCGTTGTTATTCGCTTTATTTACAGTAACAGCGGCAATCCTGCAAGGTATTAACCAGCAGAAGCATGCGATTATTGCGCTTATAATGGGCGTTATTTTGAAATTTGTATGTAACGTAATCTTTATTCGTTATTTCGGTACAGTAGGAGCAATTCTAGCGACAGCAGTTGGTTTCTTAGCTTCTGTTTGGTACACAAATCAACAAATTAAAAAATACGCACACTATTCATTCGGTGTTGTATATAAAAGAACATTCCAAATTGCAGTACTGACACTTATAATGGTCGTTGCTGTAAAACTATCACAATGGATTCTATCCTTCATGATTTCGCCTGATGGCCGTATTGGTGCTCTTATAACAGTTGCGATTTGTGCAGGTATTGGCGGTCTTGTTTACGGATTGTTAGCAATTCGCACAGGAGTACTTGAAAGAGTATTTGGCGGAGAAGCATTAGATAAAATTCAACGTAAACTTGGTAGTAGATTTAAAATAAAGTTGAAATCAAGAGGGGCGTAATTACGTCCCCTTTTCTATGATAAATAAAGAAGGTGAAAAACGTGAGATTAGATAAATTATTAGCAAATATGGGATATGGAAGTAGAAAAGAAGTAAAGAAATTATTGAAAGACGGCGTTGTGAAAATTGATGGAACGCCAGTAAAAGATGCGAAAGTTCATGTAAATGTAGAAGAGCAAGAAGTTATGATTCACGGTGAAGTTGTGGAATACAAAGAATTTGTTTACTTAATGATGCATAAACCACAAGGTGTTATTTCAGCGACGGAAGATGATAATCATGAAACAGTAATAGATTTATTAGAATTAGAAGATGCAATCTTTGATCCGTTCCCAGTTGGACGACTTGATATCGATACGGAAGGTTTCTTATTGATAACAAATGATGGGAAGTTATCACATCAATTATTATCTCCGAAAAAGCATGTGCCGAAAAAATATTATGCACACGTTGCAGGAGTAGTAACAGAAGAGGATGTAAAAGAGTTTGCTAAAGGTGTTATTTTAGATGATGGCTATGAAACAAAGCCAGGTGCACTTACAATATTGAAAAGCGATGATATTTCTGAAATTGAGCTTGTGATTACGGAAGGGAAATTCCATCAAGTGAAGCGTATGTTTGAAGCGGTAGGGAAAAAAGTAGTCTACCTAAAGAGAACAGAGATGGGTCCGTTAGTATTAGATGAAGAACTAGAACTTGGACAATACCGAGAGCTAACAGATGAAGAAGTAGAAATGTTAAAAACATATCAAGTAGATACTGAAAAGTAGTACCTTTATAGGCGCAGAAAAGACCCCTTTCTAATTATTAGAAAGGGGTATGTATTTATTTACATACAATTATTTTTCATTATGAGGTCATTCTCACTTTCTTTCCTGTTGTTGTCCACTTACCGCGGCAAGGGCTATACACGAGTTCATTAAACTGCAACACATTTAGATCACGTTGTATCGTTCGCGGTGTGATCCCGAACTCATCTACAAGGTCTTTCGTCGTTACCGTTCCGTTTTCATTGATGTACATATAAATTGATTTAATGCGTGTTAGCATACGAGTAGTTGTAGGTTTCAAGAGAAAACCACTCCTCTACTAGTTTTTTTGACCCCATTCAGGAAAGAAGGTCGTTACTACCATTGTACTCTACATGATAAAATTCATGCTTTAATCTACTTAAATTTTACAGAAATTTAACAAATATTCATATAGAAAAATATTGGTAGTTGACATTGTATATATGGTCAGTCAACTAACACATAAAATTCTACGTAAAACGCCAAATTCCTGCAAATTTTTTTGAAAAAATAAAAGAAAAACTAATGAGAAATATCTGAAATATTACAATTGTTCGGTATTTAGTTTTCGTGTATGGCATAAGAGATTTCGGTTTGTTATGATGAAAGAAACAATATAGTGAAGGATGGATGCGTGATGTCAGCAATTAATTGGACAGAAGAAGTTGCGAAACGAAAAGATGATTTAATTCGTGATACACAACAATTTTTACAAATTAAAAGTGTATGGGAAGAAGAATCGGCGAAAGAGGGCGCACCATTCGGTGAAGGTGTAGAAAAAGCTTTATCTTTCATGTTACATAAAGGAGAAACTGAAGGTTTTACTTCTAAAAATTTAGAAGGATATGCAGGTCATCTTGAAATGGGACAAGGAGAAGAGTTAGTAGGTATTCTTTGTCACGTTGATGTTGTACCAGAAGGAGATGGCTGGACGACTCCTGCATATAGTGCGGATATTCGCGATGGAAAGATTTTTGCACGTGGTGCAATTGACGATAAAGGCCCAACGATGGCAGCATATTATGCGATGAAAATTGTGAAAGAATTAGGCTTACCTCTTTCCAAACGTGTTCGTATGATTATAGGAACAGATGAGGAAAGTAATTGGAAATGTGTAGATCACTACTTTAAAAATGAAGAAATGCCAACAATCGGTTTTGCACCAGATGCAGACTTTCCAATTATTAATGCAGAAAAAGGAATTTCTGACATACAAGTTGTGCAAAATGGTAGTGAAGAGAAAAAAGGTACATATGAACTTGTTTCATTTGATTCAGGGCGCCGTTTAAATATGGTTCCTGATTTTGCAGAAGCGGTTATTACAGGAGAAGATGTAAATGTACTTACAGTAGCATATGAAGAGTATTTACAAACTGCTAAAAAAATAGGGAAATCGACTATAGAAGGAAATGCAGTGACGTTGCAAATAGAAGGAATTTCAGCGCACGGATCTACTCCTGAAAAAGGAGAAAATGCAGGTTTATTATTAGCAAACTTCTTAACTACAGTTTCACTTGATGGAAAAGCAACTGCATTTGCGACATTTGCAACAGAAACATTTACTGGTGATATTTTTGGTGAAAAAGCTACTATTGCTTATAAAGATGAAATTAGCGGTCCGTTAACAGTGAATGTCGGTCGCATTTCTTATACGAAAGAAAACGGTGGTAACTTAGGGCTAAACGTACGTTACCCAGTTACAACTAACTTTGAAGAAACAATTGTGAAGTTGAAAGAATATGTTGGTACGCATGGTTTTGAAGTGGCTGACTATTCTAATTCTCGCCCACATCACGTCGATAAAGATCACGTATTAATCCGTACGTTACAACGTGTGTATGAAGAACAAACAGGTGAAAAAGCAGAACTATTAGCAATCGGCGGCGGTACTTATGCTCGTTCATTAAAAGCTGGTGTGGCATTTGGCCCGCTATTCCCTGGAAAAGAAGAACTTGCGCATCAAAAAGATGAGTATATCGAAATTGAAGACTTATTAAAAGCAACAGCAATTTACGCGCAAGCAATTCATGAATTAGCAAAGTAATGGATATATAAATAATGTCCGCTCTCTATTTTGGAGAGCGGCTTCTTTTTACCTGAATGAGATAAGAAAGAAAAGCAACAATAGAAAGAAGGAGAAGATGTACATGGAACTGCATTATTTTGTCGCAATTACGTTACCGAATCATATAAAAGAAATGCTGTATAACTATAAAGAGGACATGCAAGAGGAATTACAATTTCGTTCATGGGTACATAAAGAAGACTATCATATTACCCTTTCATTTTTAGGGAGTGCAACGGAGGAACAATTAGAGGGAATAAAGAATGGATTACAAACAGTTGCAGAAACAAAAGAACTATCGTTCACGTTACAAGGTTTTTCAACGTTTGGTAGGGAAGATCAGCCTCGTATTTTTTGGGCGAAGGTAAGTGAGAATCACCATTTGTTTCACTTGCAAAAGCAAGTACATGCCATTTGTGAAGAAAATGGATTTTCTCTAGAAACACGCCCGTATCACCCGCATATTACCGTTGCTCGTAAATGGATAGGAGAAGAAAAGTTTCGTTTAGAAAGTATAAAAGAAGTGCCTGAAATATCATTTCAAGCAGATACAATTACTTTATACGAATCCCACGTGAAAGAAACCCCGAAGTATAAATCGATTGCTGAAATAAAATTACAAAAATAGAATGTTGAAAACGTTTTTTATGCAGGTGAATATACTATAGAGAAGAATGGAGTTACTGTATAGAGTCTTGTTGATAAGAAAAGCCTTATCATTTGCAGCTCATTTTATCTCGCCTAATTGGTGAAGGCTAATAATAAGTGAGGATGGAAAAATTTTCTCGCTCATTAAAGTTTCACTTTATTTTAACTTTGAGAATGATGGTGATTTTTTTATGTTGAAAGTAAAACGTCCATTTGATGCCTATTTAGATGAAATGAATAAAATTACAATTTTGCTCCCACATGCGTATGGAACAAGTCGGACATTTCGTTTGCAAGAAGGAAGTAATGTGAAAGATTTACCGATTGCTCATACTATTGCGCTTCCAGATGCAACGAAGTATGAGTGCTTTATAGAAGAGCCGCTAGATGTGGGGAAGTATTATACAGTACGAGATGAACGGAATGAAGAAACTGATTTACAAATAGGTGCTGTTATTCGAACAAAAATTTTCGATGAAAAGTATTATTACGAAGGTACAGATTTAGGTGCTGTGTATCAAAAACAAGAAACGACATTTAAAGTATGGGCCCCAACTGCAAGGCTTGCGAAAGTAAGAATTTATAAGAGCGATAAAGAATATACCGATCATGAAATGTACAGGGGAGAAAACGGAGTTTGGATTCAAACATTACAAGGTGATTTAGACGGAGCACGCTATACATTTCTTGTTTGTATTAATTTAATATGGAACGAAGCGGTGGATCCTTACGCAAAGTCAGTGACTGTAAATGGAAAGTATGGCATTGTTATCGATTTAGAAAAGACGACTGTAACGAAACGAGAGCAATTACCACCATTACAAGCAATGACAGATGCCATATTGTATGAATTGCATATTCGTGATGCTACTATTCATCCGAACAGTGGAGTGAGTAAAAAAGGGACGTATAAAGGGCTAATGGAAGAAGGAACAACAGGACGAAATGGGACATTGACAGGTTTGTCTCATATAAAAGATTTAGGCGTTACGCATGTTGAATTATTGCCTTTATATTGTTTCGGTGGTGTGGATGAGGCGAATCCTTCTTCTGCCTATAATTGGGGGTACAATCCATTATATTACAATGCACCAACAGCATATTATGCTACAAACCCCTCTGATCCGTATAACAGGATAGTTGAGTGCAAACAACTAATTGAAACATTTCATGAACAAGGTATTAGGGTGATTATAGATGTTGTATATAATCATGTTTATGAAAGAGAGCTATCATCATTTGAGAAGCTTGTTCCAGGATATTATTTTCGTCATGGTGAAGATGGTATGCCTTCTAATGGGACGGGAGTCGGAAATGATATAGCGTCTGAACGGAAAATGATGAGGAAATTCATTGTAGAGTCTATTTTATATTGGCTTACTGAATACAATGTCGATGGATTCCGATTCGACTTAATGGGAATTTTAGATATTGATACAATGAATATGATAGAGAAAGAAGTGCGAAACATAAAACGAGATGCTTTGTTATTAGGAGAAGGATGGGATTTACAAACACCGCTTCCTCTTGAGGAAAAAGCAACGTTAAATAATGCGAAGAAAATGCCACATATCGCGCAGTTTAATGATCAATTTCGTGATGGGATAAAAGGGAGTACATTTCATATAAATAAGCGTGGTTTTGCATTTGGTGGGCATGTAGACTGTAATCATTTGCAGTATATTGCAGCAGGAAGTCTTTTAAGTATGAAAGAAACAGGGCTGTTTTTAGAGCCGGCGCAAAGCATTAACTATGTAGAATGTCATGATAATATGACGATGTGGGATAAACTAGTGCGCAGTAATGAAGAATCAGAAACGATTTTGAAAAAACGTCACCTATTAGCGAGCGCAATGGTTATTCTTTCACAAGGCATTCCTTTCTTACACGCAGGGCAAGAGTTTTATCGTACGAAGAAAGGAAATGAAAATAGTTATAATGCAAATGATGAGATCAATCAATTAGATTGGGATCAAAAAGAGAAAGAGATAGAAACCGTTAACTATATAAAAGGTTTAATTGCGATTCGTAAAGAGCATGGGGCATTCCGATTACAAAATGCAGACCTTATAAAAAAACATATGACTTTTTTACAAACATCTACAGAAGTACTTGCATATCACCTAGAGCATGCAGAATCGTTTGGGCCGTGGAAAGAGATTATCGTCTTATTTAATAGCGGTTTAGAAGCTAAAACTGTGCAACTTCCGAAAGAAGCAACGTGGCATGTGTTAGTAAACGAAAACGAAGCGAAAATAGAGCCAATTTCTTCATTTAGAGGAAAGGAACTTAGGCTCGCTCCAATTAGCACGTATATATTGACGATAATGTGACAAATCGCTACTTGACGATGAGAATGTAATAAATGTAGAATTGACAAAGGTGACGATTTTGATAAGTTGTCATTCTATGACAGGTTTTGTAAAATAAAATAGAGGATTTTTGGCTTAGGCTAATTTTTCTTTTCATTTACAGTAAAATATATGAAACCACAACATGTGTAGAAATGTTGCGGTTTTTCTTTTCATAACTATAAAAGATAAGGATTTGTTAACGGGTAATGAATATGGAATGGTTGGAACAATTATTAGGAAAAGAGTGGAGTCTTGTACCGGCTGGTGGAGTAACGGGCGATGCATATATTGCGCAAAACGGACAACAGAAGTTATTTTTAAAGCGGAATACATCGCCCTTTTTAGCGGTATTGTCAGCAGAAGGAATTGTTCCAAAATTACTTTGGACAAGAAGGGTAACGAATGGTGATGTAATTTCTGCTCAAAAATGGCTTCCGGGACAGAAGCTAGAGCCAGAGGATATGAAACTAGAACGTGTTGCGAAACTTTTGAAGAAAATACACTCCTCTAAAGCGCTTGTACAGATGATTCAAAGACTTGGGAAGCAGCCGCTTCACGCACAAGAGTTATTACAACAACTGCAACTCGTTTTAAGAGGAGATATAAGGGATGATGAAACAATTCAGCAAGGCCTTCAATATTTAATGGATTCATTAAAAGCTATTGAATACAATGAATTCGTTGTATGCCATTGTGATGTAAACCATAACAACTGGCTATTGTCGGATGAAGATGAATTGTTTTTAATTGATTGGGATGGAGCTGTAATTGCTGACCCAGCTCTAGACCTCGGTATGTTATTATATTGGTACATTCCGCGCCAGGAGTGGAGTGAGTGGCTCGGTTATTATGATATTGAAATGGATGAATCGCTGCTTAGGCGTATGAGATGGTATGTGATAGCACAAACGATTTTGTCTATTCAATGGCATACAACAAAAAAACAGCAAGCAGAAGCTGAATATTGGCATCAATATTTACAGCAACTACTTGCTTCAGAATAATACTTAAGAAAAATTGTCCATTCCAGCAATCCACTGAGTAAGTTGTTCTTGATTATTGGAAATATGGTTGTCCAAATTAGAGGAAGATTTACCCGATTGACTATAAGAATATACATCGTTTAGCATTGTTTTAGCGTCACTACTTATATTATCGTTTGCGAGTAACGATTGAATGAGGCGCTCTAATTGCTCGCATTCTGAAACTGTCCCGCAGCAATCACTTTGGTGGTTGACTAAAATATCTTTCAGCACTTCTAATTGATGTTGTTGATTAATTGGCATGAACGGATCATCCTTTCGATTGTTTTTCTCTTCGAATGTAAGAGAAAAAGCTGTTTCGTCATGGAATGTTTAATGCTGTATGTAGTTTTTATCAAAATGGTACATCTTATACTTGAAAGAAACGGACCGAGTGCTCGTACGTACTTGGTTTTTTGTTTGGTAGATTGATTAAAAAAGAAAGAAGGAATTATTCCTTTAAAATAGCTATGTAAAGAGAGGGAAACATCTATGCGTTTAAGACATAAACCGTATGCAATGGATCGAATTAATGAATATTCACATATCGTAATCGGAAACCCAGAGGAGCGCGCTGGTAGCTGGAAAGAAGTATTTGGAAACGAACAACCAATTCATATTGAAGTAGGTACAGGTCGTGGCCGCTTCATGTATGATATGGCAAAAGCGAATCCACATATTAATTATATTGGAATTGAAAAATTCACAAGTGTTGTTGTAGATGCACTTGATAAATTAATTGAAGAAGAATTACCAAACTTAAAGTTAATTAATAAAGATGCTGAAGATTTAACAGTTTTCTTTGCGAAAGGTGAAATTGATCGCGTTTATTTAAACTTCTCAGATCCATGGCCAAAGAAACGTCATACGAAGCGTCGTTTAACGTATAAAACATTTTTACGTAATTACGAAGAAGTGTTAGTAGAAGGCGGAGAAATTCATTTCAAAACAGATAACCAAGGTCTATTTGAATATTCTCTTATGAGTATGGCTGAGTATGGTATGTTACTAACTTACTTAAGCTTAGATCTTCATAACAGCGACTTTGAAGGTAACATCATGACTGAATACGAAGAGAAATTCTCTAGTAAAGGTCATCGTATTTACCGAGTTGAAGCAAAATATCGTACAGAGCCTATGCAGTAATGCATAGGTTTTTTATATCTAAAATAATCAGAATTCTATGTTAAGATTAATTGAAAGGGGGATGTGTAATGGAACAGTTACAAATTGGAGATATAAAAGTAACGTGGTTAAAAGGCGGAAATACACATTTAGATGGAGGGGCAATGTTTGGTGTTGTGCCGAAAGTACTTTGGTCACGTAAATATAAACATAATGACACAAATCATATTTACTTACGAACAGATCCGTTACTTTTACAAACGAAAGATGGAAATATGCTCATTGATTCCGGAATAGGAAACGGTAAATTGAATGAGAAGATGAAGCGGAATCAAGGTGTAACAGAAGAATCATCGGTTTATGAATCGTTAGAAAAACTAGGATTAAAGCCAGAAGATATTCACTATGTTTTAATGACGCACCTTCATTTTGATCATGCATCTGGTTTAACAAAATGGGAAGGTGATCACCTTGTACCTGCGTTTCCAAATGCGAAAGTTTACGTAAGTGAAACAGAATGGAATGAAATGAGGAACCCAAATATTAGATCCCGTAATACATATTGGAAGGAAAATTGGGAGCCGATTGTAGATCAAGTTGTTACGTTCCAGCAAGAAATAGAAATTACAGATGAAATAAAAATGGTGCATACAGGTGGTCATAGTGATGGACATGCAGTTATTGCTTTAGAAAGCCATGGGGAAACGATGCTTCATTTAGCAGACCTATTACCGACGCACGCACATCAAAATGTATTATGGGTAATGGCATACGACGATTATCCGATGACCTCGATTGAAAATAAACAAAAGTGGATGAAGTATGGTGCTGAAAAAGAGGCATGGTTTACGTTTTACCATGACGCATATTATCGCGCTGTGAAGTGGAATGAGGAAGGGCATATCGTAGAAAAAGTAGAACGGAAAACGAGTATAGAAGCATAAAAATAGGAGGTTGTTCCATCATATTTATTGGAGCAGCCTCTTTTTTATTGTCGGGTTTTGTCGGTAAGTCGATATATTTAAACAAACGCTGATATAAATTGAGTTGCGCCGATATAATTGGGAAATCGCTGATATAAATTGAGCTGCGCCGATATATTCGGAAAATCGCTGATATAATTTTAATCAATACCCGCAATTTCAAAAAAATAAGAGGTTCACCTAATGGGAACCCTCCTTTTTATGCTGCTATAACCTCTAAAACAGTACCTGTTTTAGCATCAACTAAAAATTCAAATCGTTCTTGTATATCATTTAACATTGTTGTAAGACCGCCGCGATAAACTTCATATGCGACATCATATTTTTCAAATGTCTCTGGAACCATATGTACCCAAGAGCCAGTAATTTCACCTTTATGACTTAATGCTTGTTTCACCATTTTCAATGCTTTTTCTGAAGAAATATGGGATTGTTCTTGTACTTTGTTTGCAACGAGATAACCAGCTGCGAACCCAACGCCAAGACCTGCTACTAAACCTTTCCAGCTCATATATTCACCTCAATTCTATAAAATAAAAATAGTGTACCGATAATAATTATAAAGCAAATACAGCTAAAAAAGAAGAAACTAGAAACATTTCGAAAATTTCGTTACAATAAAAGGGGTATTCTACTAAGGTTTGAAAGAAGGGGACTTCGTGAATAAAGAGACATTACAATTATTTCGTACGTTAACAGAATTACAAGGTGCATCAGGTTTTGAACATGATGTACGCCGTTTTATGAAACAAGAATTAAGCAAATATGCGGATGAAATTGTACAAGACGGTTTAGGGAGCGTATTTGGTCTGAAAAAAGGGGACGAAACTGGCCCGCGTGTTCTTGTAGCAGGTCATATGGATGAAGTAGGTTTCATGATTACGCAAATTACGAAAAACGGAATGCTTCGTTTTCAAACGTTAGGCGGATGGTGGAGTCAAGTTCTATTAGCACAGCGTGTACAAGTTATGACGAAGAATGGTCCTGTTATTGGGGTTGTTGGTTCTATTCCTCCTCATTTATTAAGTGACGCGCAACGTGCAAAACCGATGGATATAAAAAATATGTTAATTGATATAGGTGCAGATAGTTATGAAGATGCGATTGAAATTGGTGTAAAACCAGGACAACAAATCGTGCCGATTTGCCCATTCACGCCGATGGCAAACGAAAAGAAAATTATGGCGAAAGCTTGGGACAACCGTTACGGATGTGGCCTTGCAATCGAATTGTTAAAAGAATTAAAAGATGAAACATTACCAAACACATTATACTCTGGTGCTACTGTACAAGAAGAAGTAGGTCTCCGCGGAGCGCAAACAGCTGCAAATATGATTCAACCAGACATTTTTTATGCGCTTGATGCAAGTCCAGCAAACGATGCATCTGGTGACAAAACGCAGTTCGGTCAATTAGGAAAAGGTGCTCTTCTTCGTATTTATGATCGCACGATGGTAACACATAGAGGGATGCGCGAATTCATTTTAGATACAGCAGAAACAAACAACATTCCGTACCAATACTTTATTTCACAAGGTGGTACAGATGCGGGCCGTGTACATACAAGTAACTCTGGTATCCCATCAGCAGTAATTGGTGTTTGTGCACGCTATATTCATACACATGCTTCAATTTTACATGTTGATGATTATGCAGCGGCGAAAGAATTAATTACGAAGCTTGTAAGAACAACAGATAAAACGACGTTAGAGACAATTAAGAATAACGCGTAGAAGAAAGGGCTAAAAGCTCTTTCTTTTTTTAGGTAGGAGAGATGACCCAGCGGTGTGTGGTGGCAGTCAGTGCCTAATGGATGCTCGAATGATGTGTGAAGACCGCGCGTAGGAAGAAAGAGGAAGCCTGTTTTTGTGTCTAGGACCAGTAATATTGTAGAAAGCGACCTTCTTTTATGGGGAGAAGGAATTCCCTGATGGTGTGTGGTAGTGGTTGGTACTTAATTTGTGCCGAAGCGGATATTAGAATAGAATGAAGAATTTTTATAGGGGTGAACGAAATGAAAGTAGTAGTTGGATCAAAGAATAAAACGAAGGTTGGCGCTGTGGAGAAGGTTTGGAAAGATGCTGAAATTACATCTCTTTCTGTTCCGTCAGGAGTATCAGCTCAGCCTTTCTCAGATGAAGAGACGATGCAAGGAGCGATTAATAGAGCGAAGCGAGCGCTAGAGGAAGGAGAAGCTCCAATTGGTATTGGGCTAGAAGGCGGCGTAATGAAAACGGAGCACGGTTTATTTATGTGTAACTGGGGCGCGCTAGCAACAAGTGATGGGAAAGTATTTGTGGCCGGAGGAGCGCGTATTACGTTACCAGACGATTTTTTAGCACCTCTTGAAGATGGTAAGGAATTAAGCGAAGTGATGGAAGAGTTTGTGCAGCGAAAAGATATTCGTAGTCACGAAGGTGCGATCGGTATTTTTACAGATGATTATGTCGACCGTACGGAATTATTTGTACACGTTGTTAAGTTGTTAGTTGGGCAATATAAGTATGACAAAAAGCAAGCATAAACCTTGCACCGTGCGCGATGTATGGTAGTATAAAAGAAAGATTATAACATGAAAAATGCACTCGTTAGAGGAGGAAATATAGATGAAGTCATTAGAAAGCATGGAGCAATTCCAACAGTTAAAAAATGAAGAGAATGTAGTCTTTATGTTCTCAGCAGAATGGTGCCCAGACTGCCGCTTTGTAGACCCATTTATGCCAGAAGTAGAAGAGAAATATAGTGATTTCTCATTTTACTATGTAGATCGCGATGAGTTTATTGATCTATGTGTAAAATTAGACGTATTTGGCATTCCGAGCTTTGTAGCGTACAATAAAGGTGAAGAAACTGGTCGCTATGTAAACAAAGATCGTAAAACACAAGAACAAATCGAAGAGTTCATTGAAGGTTTAAAATAAGGCAATTTGCCAATTGAATTGTAAAACAACCTCTACCTTCGCGGGGGAGGTTATTTTTTTGGAAGGGAGGAAAAAGAGATGAAGATGACAAGTAAAAAGATGAAAGATGAGTTAATAAAGAAATTATCTCGCCCAGAATGGGACTTTCAGTATGATAGTGAGAAAGAAGTTTTACGTATTGAACAAAAAGAATCCAAAAAAGGTATTAACGTATCGCTTCCAGGAGTTGTGGCAAAATGGGAAGTGAACAAAGAAAAGGCAATTGAAGAAGTTGCTTATTACGTACAAGAAGCGCTAATTGCGATGCATAAAGAAGAAAATAGCGGAGCGAAAATTTTACCTGTTATTCGCTCTACTTCTTTCCCGAAACAAGCAGAAGAAGGAAATCCGTTTATTATGACGGATCATACGGCGGAAACACGTATTTACTATGCGTTAGATTCGAATAAAACGTATCGACTAATTGACGAGCGTCTATTACAAAAATTAGAACTTACAGAACAGCAAGTGCGTGAAATGGCATTATTCAACGCACGCTCATTAGGTTATGAATTTAAACAAGACACAGTAGCGGGTAATACATTCTACTTTTTAAACACAAATGATGGGTATGACGCGACTCGTATTTTAAACGAATCGTTACTACAATCGATGCGTGAAAAGATTTCTGGTGACATGGTTGTTGCTGTTCCTCACCAAGATGTATTAATTATTGCTGATATCGTCAACGAAATCGGTTATGATATTATTGCACAAATGACAATGAAATTTTTTGCCGAAGGGCATGTTCCGATTACATCACTTTCATTCGTATATGAAGATGGAGAATTTGAACCAATCTTTATTTTAGCGAAAAATCGGAAGAAGACAGATGGAAAAGAGAAAGGATGAACGAAGTGAACGTTTTTTACAACCTTGAAGGAATTGGTGACACTTTAATTGTTGCCTTACAAGATATTACTTTAGAGAACCGTACTTTTGATCGCAAAGGAGATGTTGCACGCGTATACGATCGTGAAAGCAACGAGACAGCAGGATTCAACATCTTTAATGCATCTTCTTACTTAGAAGTAAAAGAAACAGGCAACCTTACATTAACGAAAGAGCTTGTAGAGAAAATCAACGAAATTTTAGCGAAGAACGGCTTTGAAGAAACAGTAGAAGCAGATCTTTCTCCGAAATTTGTTGTAGGCTATGTAGCTGAAAAAGAAAAACATCCAAATGCTGATAAGCTAAACATTTGTAAAGTAGAAATCGGTACAGAAACATTACAAATCGTATGTGGTGCACCAAACGTTGATGCAGGACAAAAAGTTGTCGTTGCAAAAATCGGCGCTGTAATGCCAAGCGGTATGTTAATCAAGCCAGCTGAGCTTCGCGGTGTTCCTTCTTCTGGAATGATCTGCTCTGCACGTGAATTAGAGCTTCCAGATGCTCCACAAGAAAAAGGTATTCTTGTATTAGAAGATAGCTTTGAAGTTGGACAAGAGTTTAAATTTTAATTGATATAAGAAAAGAGAGGTTGTCCTTTTGGACAGCCTCTCTTTTTTTTGCATTCATTGTTGGTAATTCGATATTCCGTGTCGAATCGTTGATATATGTAGAGTTACGATAGATATATTTGAAAAATCGTTGATATATGTAGAGTTACGATAGATATATTTGAAAAATCGTTGATATATTGAGAGTTGTGATAGATATATTTAAAAAATCGTTGATATATGTAGAGTTACGATAGATATATTTGAAAAATCGTTGATATATGTAGAGTTACGATAGATATATTTGAAAAATTGTTGATATATTGAGAGTTTTGACAGATATATTCAAAAAATCATTCATATTATAAGGATGTCACCTTTTTTCTTAAAATCTATATTGTATTTTATAAACAAACTAGTTAAAATTTAGAAAAATAGAAGGGGATAGACGTATGAAACAACAAATAAAAATCGCAGAACTTCTAAAACGAATTGAAACTTCAAAACAGCAAGATATTGAGCTAGGTACTTATGAAATATATGTGTTTAGTGAAAGTGAATTAGAAAAAGGACAAATCGGTTACCGATACGATAAACATAAAAATTCATTAATAAGTGAAGAAAACGGAAAGTGGCAAGAAGGATGGATTACAATTGGATATGAAACGGATATGGGCGATCCAGTTTTCGTAAATATAGATGATGACGCTTATCCGGTTTATACTGCAGAACGTGGTACAGAAAAATGGCAGCCAGTTTATATTGGAAATATGGATGAGATTATAGGGCAATTATAAGAAAAACTTTGAATCTGGTGCAAAGTGATGGGAGAGAAGTATGAAGTATATAAAAATAATGAGCATGATTGCATTCATTGGAATATATATGGCCGGTTGTTCACAAGAGCAGCCGAAAAAAGAAACTACATCTTCTATACAAGAGAAAAACAAAGATACCAAAGAAGACGCACCGGTAGAAAAGCAGCAAGAACAAGAAAAGAACGAAGAATCGCAAGCAATTCAAACGAATGAGCAAGTAGAACATAAGCAAGAGGAAGTATCATCTGATGAAAAGAAAGAAGAAACTACGCCAGTGCAGCCGACTGAGCAACCAGTGCAAAATAATGAACAAAAAGTAGAGAGTAATGAAAAACAAGGAAAGTTTCTCGTTGTTATTGATCCAGGGCATCAACAAAAAGCGAATTTAAATTTAGAGCCGATTGGGCCAGGGGCAGCGACGCAAAAATATAAAGTGACAGATGGTACAACTGGTGTTGTGACGAAAAAAAGAGAGGCTGTACTTGTATTAGAAATGGCTTTTTTATTAAAAGAAAAGCTTGAAGCAAAAGGGATACAAGTATTAATGACGAGAACATCACAAGACGTTGATATAAGTAATAAAGAAAGGGCGACATTCGCAAATAATCATAAGGCTAATTTATTTTTACGTCTTCATGCAGATGGTTCTGAAAATCCAAACCAAAGTGGATTCGCTGTATTGACGCCGGCAGAAGGAAGTCCATATACGAAAGAGATTTATGCGGAAAGTCTTCAAATCTCTCAAATGATTGTAAATAAAATGAGGGAGAACCAGCAAGTAAAAGTAAATGGAATTAAATTTCGGGATGATCTTTCTGGATTTAATTGGGCAAAGGTTCCTGGTGTACTATTAGAACTTGGGTTTATGTCAAATCCTGAAGAAGATAAAAAATTATCTGACTCGCAGTATGTAAATTCCTTGTTGCAAAGTGTAACAGATAGTGTAGATGAATATCGGAAGAGTAAAGCTTAAACGCAGTCTTACATGTAAGGCTGCGTTTTTCCATATGAAAACACTCGTAAATTAGAATATTATGGATAAATATGACATGCTTAATTTTACCTGCACTTTTTGCCGAATGCTGATACAATAAAGGATGTTACTATTTAGTAGAAAGAGTGGTAAGCATGTTAGATTGGATGAAAAAGCTGTTTAACAAAGAGGAAGAACAAACAGCGATGAATAAAGAAGTACCAAAGCAAGTTGAAAGTCAGCCGAAAATTCCTCGTGTAAACCACTACACTGAAGCAAGAGAAGCACAAATGGCAAGTAGGAATGCAGGTAAATGCCGTTTTCCTTTAGTACCGGATAATGGGTTCGATGAAGAGGATGAAAGCGAAGTAAATCGCTTCGAAGAACAACCTGTTCAAGGAGTAACATATGAAGAACCGACTGCCCAAAGAGGAATAAAGGTGGAAAGAAGCAGACGACCGTATGTGGAAAAGGTAGTTTCTACATATGAAGAGCCGGAAGTGCAATATGAACCGGTGCGGGAGTCTGTCGTTAAAAAGGCATCTGCACCTTCGCAAGAGAGTAACCGTAGACCATTTCGTCCAACAGAAATGATTTCGCCAATTTATGGATATAATCGTCCTTCAGTAGAGAAAAAGGAAGAAAAGCAGGAGGAAGTAAAGGAAAGAGAAGACCTTGAAATATCTGTAGAGGGTAAATCAGTCGTTGATGCATGGTTAGAGAAAAAAGGATATACATTATCTGATTTCTCAGAAGGACAAGCACCAACTTCTTCTAGTCATAGAGCTGCTAACCAGCAAGGAGAGCAACAATATGAAGAGAATAAAAAGGAAGAAAAGTCAGTAGTTGATCAATGGCTAGAGAAAAACGGTTATGAAATTGAACGCCAAGTGCCTTTAGTAGAAGAAAAAGAAGTGATTCAAGAAATGAGTACACCGCAGGAAGTTTCAGCGGATGAATTACTTCATAAAACAGTAGCTGAGCAGATGGAAAGTGCTAAGCTAGAAAAAGATGTAGTGGTGTTAAACGAAAACAATCTACAAGAAGAATTAGTAGCTTCTAAAGTAGAGCACGAGGATACAATATTATCAGAAGAAATTAAACGTAATACAGAAATAAAACAACCTACTATTGAAGTAGAAAAGCAAGCTCCAGAAGAATCAGTGATTGTCAAAGCAGAAGAAAAACTTGAAGAAACAATCATTGTGGAAATACCAGAAGAAGTGTCAAAAGTAGAAGTAATTGCAGAAACGGAAGAGTTTGAAGAAGTAGTTATGGAAACAGAGGCACCTGAAGAAGTGGAAGTAATTGCAGAAGCGGAAGAGTCAGAAGAAGCTGAAGTAATTGCGGAAGCAGAAGAGTCAGAAGAAGTGGAAGTAATTGCAGAAGCGGAAGAGTCAGAAGAAGCTGAAGTAATTGCGGAAGCAGAAGAGTCAGAAGAAGCTGAAGTAATTGCGGAAGCAGAAGAGTCAGAAGAAGCTGAAGTAATTGCGGAAACAGAAGAGTCAGAAGAAGCTGAAGTAATTGCGGAAGCAGAAGAGTCAGAAGAAGTGGAAGTAATTGCAGAAACGGAAGAGTCAGAAGAAGTGGAAGTAATTGCAGAAACGGAAGAGTCAGAAGAAGTGGAAGTAATTGCAGAAACGGAAGAAGTC
>NZ_JH414708.1:172154-417171 GCF_000238655.1 Bacillus sp. 7_6_55CFAA_CT2
AAGTAATTGCGGAAGCAGAAGAGTCAGAAGAAGTGGAAGTAATTGCAGAAGCGGAAGAGTCAGAAGAAGCTGAAGTAATTGCGGAAGCAGAAGAGTCAGAAGAAGCTGAAGTAATTGCGGAAGCAGAAGAGTCAGAAGAAGCTGAAGTAATTGCGGAAACAGAAGAGTCAGAAGAAGCTGAAGTAATTGCGGAAGCAGAAGAGTCAGAAGAAGTGGAAGTAATTGCAGAAACGGAAGAGTCAGAAGAAGTGGAAGTAATTGCAGAAACGGAAGAGTCAGAAGAAGTGGAAGTAATTGCAGAAACGGAAGAGTCAGAAGAAGTGGAAGTAATTGCAGAAACGGAAGAGTCAGAAGAAGTGGGAGTAATTGCGGAAGCAGAAGAGTCAGAAGAAGTAGAAGTGATTGCAGAAATAAACGCGCCTGTAGTAGAGACATTTGTAGCACTTGAGGACATTCAGCAAGAAGCTGAAGCAATTGAACAAAAGAGTGAATTCATACATGTTGCTGAGGCTGATGAACAAACGAAGAAAGATGTTCAAAGCTTTGCGGATGTTTTAATTGCAGAAAAACAACGAGTTGTAGAAGAAGCGCCAGTCGCAGAAGAGCAACGAGTTGTAGAAGAAGCGCCAGTCGCAGAAGAGCAACGAGTTGTAGAAGAAGCACCGGTCGTAGAAGAGCAATCAGTTGTAGAAGAAGCGCCAGTCGTAGAAGAACAACCAGTTGCCGAGGAAACACCAGTCGCAGAAGAGCAACGAGTTGTAGAAGAAGCACCGGTCGTAGAAGAGCAACGAGTTGTAGAAGAAGCGCCAGTCGCAGAAGAGCAACGAGTCGTAGAAGAGCAATCAGTTGTAGAAGAACAACCAGTTGCCGAGGAAACACCAGTCGCAGAAGAACAAACGCTTGTACAAAAAGAAGAACCAAAACGTGAGAAAAAGCGTCATGTACCATTTAATGTTGTTATGTTGAAACAAGATAGAACACGATTAATGGAAAGACATGCAGCTAGAGCAAATGCAATGCAGCCTTCTGCTAATGTACGAGTAGAGAATAAGCCAGTGCAACAAGAGGTAGCAGAACCACAAGTGGAAGAGCACCCAGTGCAGCAAGTAGTAGCAGAACCACAAGTGGAAGAGCACCCAGTGCAGCAAGAGGTAGCAGAACCACAAGTGGAAGAGCACCCAGTGCAGCAAGTAGTAGCAGAACCACAAGTGGAAGAGCACCTAGTGCAGCAAGTAGTAGCAGAACCACAAGTGGAAGAACGCCCAGTGCAGCAAGTAGTAGCAGAACCACAAGTGGAAGAGCACCCAGTGCAGCAAGTAGTAGCAGAGCCACAAGTGGAAGAACAACCAATACAGCAAGTAGTGGTAGAGCAAGTACAAAAGCCAATTTCAAGTACGGAAGTACAAGAGAAAGCATATGTTGTAAATCAAAGAGAGAACGATATGCGAAATGTATTGCACACACCACCGACATACACTGTTCCGCCATTAGCGCTGTTGTCGATTCCACAGCAATCAGCGTTAGATAATACAGAATGGTTAGAGGAGCAGAAAGAATTATTAGATACAACGTTTAATAATTTTCACGTTGGAGCACATGTTATTAATGTATCGCAAGGTCCGGCAGTCACTCGTTTTGAGGTGCAGCCAGACCCAGGTGTGAAAGTAAATAAAATTACAAATTTAAGTGATGATATTAAGTTAAGCTTAGCTGCGAAAGATATTCGTATTGAAGCACCGATTCCAGGGAAGAGTGCGATTGGAATCGAAGTTCCAAATAAAGAAAGTAAGCCAGTATTTCTTCGTGAAATTTTAAGAAGTCCTGTATTCACAAAGAGTGAATCACCGCTTACTGTTGCGCTGGGGCTTGATATTTCAGGGGATCCAATTGTAACGGATATTCGAAAAATGCCGCACGGACTTATTGCGGGTGCAACGGGTTCAGGTAAAAGTGTGTGTATTAACGCGATTTTAACGAGTATTTTATATAAAGCGAAACCACATGAAGTGAAGTTAATGTTAATCGATCCGAAGATGGTTGAGCTTGCACCATACAATTCTGTTCCACATCTTGTAGCACCTGTTATTACGGATGTAAAAGCAGCAACAGCTGCATTAAAATGGGCAGTTGAGGAAATGGAACGCCGTTATGAATTGTTTGCGCACGCAGGTGCTCGTGATTTAACTCGTTATAATACGATTGTAAGTGAGCGAGAAATTCCGGGAGAAACATTACCTTATATCGTTATTGTCATTGACGAGTTAGCCGACTTAATGATGGTAGCACCTGGTGATGTTGAGGAAGCGATTTGTCGTATTGCGCAAAAAGCACGTGCTTGTGGTATTCATTTATTAGTAGCGACGCAGCGTCCATCTGTAGATGTTATTACAGGTTTAATTAAGTCAAACATTCCAACGCGTATTGCGTTTACTGTATCATCTCAAGTTGATTCGCGTACGATTATCGATATTGGTGGCGCGGAGAAATTACTTGGCCGTGGTGATATGTTATTCTTAGGGAACGGTACATCTAAGCCTGTTCGTGTACAAGGTGTATATGTATCGGATGATGAGATTGAAAAGACAGTTGATCATGTGAAAAAGCAAATGAAGCCGAATTACTTATTTAAGCAAGAGGATTTATTAGCGAAAACAGAACAAGCTGAGTCGGAAGACGAATTGTTCTTCGAAGCATGTCAATTTGTTGTAGAACAAGGGGGAGCGTCCACATCTTCTGTACAGCGAAAATTCCGCATCGGTTATAATCGCGCAGCACGTCTCATTGAAGAGATGCAATCGCAAGGAATTATTTCTGAAGCAAGAGGAACGAAGCCAAGAGATGTCCTTATTTCTGAGGATGAATTCGCTGCTATGCAGGAAACAAATGTATAGTAAACGGTTATGCTGTATACTAAGAGAAAATGTTGGATAGTAAAGTAGGGAGTAAAGCGACATGAAAGAAATTGAATTAAAATTAAAAGGTGAAATAAATAGACTAACAAATAAAACATTTAAATTTGACGAACGCGTTGGAGAAGGTTGGTTCTCTGCCGTTTACTTTTTAAAGACTAGAGAAATCATCGAAGAATTTCGCCCGAAAAGTGTTGTAACGATGCAATTTTTCCAAAAGGAAAATGCAGTTCTTTGCGGAACAGATGAAGTGATTGCGTTGCTACAAACATTCGCTAAAAATCCTGAGGAACTTGAGATTAACTCTTTAAAAGATGGCGATAAAATTAGTCCATTTGAAACAGTGTTAACAATTCATGGTCCTTATGAAAATTTCGGATTTTTAGAAGGTGTCATTGATGGGATTTTAGCTCGTCGTACATCGGTTGCGACAAACGTATATAACGTTGTCCAAGCTGCGCGTAGCGTAGATAAAGAAAAACCAGTTATTTTCATGGGAGATCGTGACGATCATTATACACAACAAGCTGGTGACGGTTATGCAGCATACATCGGAGGTATGAGCGCACAAGCGACGCATGCGATGAATGAATGGTGGGGCAAAAGTGGTATGGGGACGATGCCTCACGCATTAATTCAAATGTTTAATGGTGATGTTGTAGAAGCGGCAAAAGCGTATCATAAGAAATTCCCAGAAGATGAATTAGTTGTATTAATTGATTACAACAATGATGTCATTACAGATGCACTTCGCGTAGCGCGTGAATTTGGATCAACATTAAAAGGTGTACGTGTAGATACGTCCCGCACGATGATTGATCAATACTTCATTCGCCACCCAGAAGTACTTGGAACATTCGATCCACGTGGTGTAAACCCATCGCTTGTATTCGCACTTCGTAAAGCACTTGATGAAGAAGGATTCCAGCATGTAGACATCGTTGTAACTGGTGGATTTGATGAGAAGCGTATTCGTGAATTTGAAGCTCAAAACGTACCTGTTGACATATACGGGGTAGGAAGTAGCTTATTAAAAATGAATATTGGCTTTACTGGTGATAATGTAGAATTAAATGGGAAACCAGAAGCAAAAGCTGGTCGTAAATATCGTCCAAACCCACGTTTAGAGCGTGTTCAATTAGAAAAAAGAGAAGAGATGTAAAAGAGAGAAAAACTGATAGGTGATTGACCCTATCAGTTTTTCTGTTATCATAGTATAGCGGCTTCTTTTTTGCTATAATGGACTTGTTATAGATATATAAAGAAGTACGTACGAGTTTATCCTGATAAGTGAAGGGAAGAATAACTTCACTACATCAAAAATGTATGATGATTACCAAAATAAGAAAAGATTCATATACTGTCTTATAGATAGGCCGTTGTATTAGTTCGAAATGTTGGAGGTTCTTTAAGATGACAGTTTACCATTTTGTAGGAATTAAAGGAACAGGAATGAGTTCATTAGCGCAAATTCTTCATGATATGAAGCATACTGTTCAAGGGTCTGATTATGAAAAGCGTTTCTTTACACAAACAGCGTTGGAAAAGCGTAGTATCTCGATCCTTCCTTTTGATAAGAATAATGTAGAAGAAGGACAAGTGATTATTGCAGGAAATGCATTTCCTGATACGCATGAAGAAATCGTAGCAGCAAAAGAATTAAACATCCCAGTCCATCGTTACCATCATTTCTTAGGTGACCTGATGAGCCAATACACAAGTGTTGCTGTAACTGGTGCACACGGAAAAACATCAACAACAGGTTTGTTAGCCCATGTAATGCAAGGTGCACATCCAACATCTTACCTTATTGGAGATGGAACAGGGCATGGGGTAGAAAATAGTAAGTATTTTGTATTTGAAGCTTGTGAGTATCGTCGTCATTTCTTGTCTTATAATCCAGACTATGCAATTATGACGAATATTGATTTTGATCATCCAGATTATTTTGCAGACATCAATGATGTATTCAGTGCATTCCAAGAGATGGCATTACAAGTGAAAAAAGGCATTATTGCATGTGGAGATGATGAAGAACTTCAAAAAATTCAAGCGAAAGTACCTGTTATTTTCTATGGATTTGGAGAAGATAATGATTTCCAAGCACGCAACATCCAAAAGAGAACAGATGGCACTATTTTTGATGTATTCGTTCGTAATACGTACTATGACACGTTCAAAATTACAGGATACGGCAATCACAGCGTATTAAATGCGTTAGCAGTAATCGCGCTTTGCCATTATGAAAATGTTGATGTAGAAGCAGTAAAACATCAATTAACAACTTTTGAAGGCGTAAAACGTCGCTTTAATGAAAAGCCGATGGGAGAGCAAGTAATCATCGATGACTATGCACACCATCCGACAGAAATTAATGCAACGATTGAAGCAGCTCGTCAAAAACATCCAGAGCGTGAAATTGTCGCTGTATTCCAGCCACATACATTCTCACGTACAGAAAAGTTCTTAGATGAGTTTGCTGAAAGCTTAAGCAAAGCTGACCAAGTATACTTATGTGATATTTTCGGATCAGCACGCGAAAACAAAGGTGAATTAACAATCGAAGATCTGCAAAAGCGTATTGACGGTGCAGAACTAATTACAGATACAACAACGGATGTATTAAAGAAACATAAAAACGGCGTTCTAATTTTCATGGGCGCAGGAGACATCCAAAAATTTGAAGCAGCTTACGTAAAAGAAGTTCAAGTTGCAGAGAAGTAATAGAAAAGACGCATAGCTTAGCTATGCGTCTTTTTTATGTTGTCGTGGTTATGCATTAATGTTGAAACGTCTATATATATGGAGTTGTGTTCGATATATTTCAAAAATCGTTGATATATTGGTACGCGTTTTGAAATATAAGTGTTAGAATAATAAGAAAACTAAAAAGGGGACTGAAAAATATGTTCACACTCCGAGTAGATGACGAAATCGAACTACAATTACTAGAAAAACATCATAAAGAGGAACTATATCAATTATTAGATCAAAACCGTAATCATTTACGAAAATGGCTCCCTTGGGTAGATGGGACCAAATCTGCTGATGCGTATGATGAGATTTGTCCGATGTGGTTAAAGAAGTTTGCAGAGGGAGACGGTTTTGAAAGTGGTATCCGTTACAAAGGAAAGCTCGTTGGGATGGTAGGCATTCATCCAGTGAGCTGGGGGAAGAAAGCGACGAGTCTTGGGTATTATCTTGCAGAAGATGCTGGCGGGAAAGGTATTATGACGCGTAGTGTGAAGGCTGTACTTCACTATGCATTTGAGAATTTAAAATTAAATAAAATGGAAATTAGATGTGGTGTTGAAAATGTGAAAAGCCGCGCTATTCCAGAACGTTTAGGATTTAAGTTAGATGGCATTTTAAGAGATGATGAATGGCTATATGATCATTTTCACGATATCGCTGTATATAGTTTACTAGCTTCAGAGTGGAAGGAGATTCGATGAACGAGAAGATACGCATTATTCCGTATGAAAGTACGTTTCAAGAGGAAGTAGTAGATCTTATCGTTCATATTCAGCAAAAAGAGTATAATGTTTCAATTACGAAAGAAGAGCAACCTGATTTACTTGAAATAGAAACATTCTATCAAAAGGATTACGGAAACTTTTGGATAGCAATTTATGATGGTAAAGTAGTTGGAACAGTAGCTTTATTAGATATTGAGAATCATCAAGTAGCGTTAAGAAAAATGTTCGTGAAGAAAGAGTTTCGCGGAAAAGAATGGGGCGCATCACATATGTTGCTTCAAACAGCAATTTCATGGGCTGAGGATAAAAAATTGAAAGATATTTACTTAGGAACAACAGTAAAATTTTTAGCGGCACATCGTTTTTATGAAAAGAATGGTTTTGAAAGTGTGAGTATAGACGAGTTGCCGAAAAACTTTCCGGTGCTACAGGTAGATAAGAAATTTTATAGGTACATTGTGTAAAAGGTCATTTAGAAATGGCCTTTTTCTATGAAGTAAAATGGAAATAGTGGTATAATTTGGGTCAGGGGGTGTAGGTATGAACTTTCCAATTCAAAGAAGTAAGTCAGTAGTCATTTTCGTTTGTCTTACGTTAGCGTTTATGTTTATATATCCAATTGTCATGCTTTTCACCAATAAAGCGCATTGGATGTCAGCGTTGATTGGGATGGGTTTATGCTTCATTGTAAATGTACCACTCGTTTGGGAAGTATTTATTAAAAAACATAAAGTAGAAAATGGCGTATTAAAGTACGGTATTTTAAATGATGATATTGTATTAAAAGATGTGAGAATTATACGTCAGGTCGGAAAGTCTCTTGAAATTACGACGAATGCATATAAAGTACATATGGTTGCGATGCCGCAAAATATGGATGAATTCTTGGGGCTTATAGAGAAAGAAAATCCACATGTGAAAATAGAAATGGTAGGAAAGAAATAAAAACGCTCGGCGAAAATTCCGAGCGTTTTTATTATTATTTTAAGTTCTCTGGGTTTAAAGCTTCTAGTTCAGGTACAACGAAGCGTCCGTCTTTACGGATTAGTACGTCGTCGAAGTAAATTTCGCCGCCGCCGTATTCAGGGCGTTGGATGCATACTAAATCCCAGTGGATGTTCGAGTTGTTGCCGTTCCATGCATCGTCGTAAGCTTGTCCAGGAGTGAAGTGGAAGCTGCCATCGATTTTTTCATCGAATAGGATGTCTCCCATTGGATGTAAGATGTATGGGTTTACGCCAATTGCGAACTCACCAACGTAGCGTGCGCCTTCGTCTGTATCGAAGATTTTGTTAATGCGCTCTGTATCGTTTGCAGTTGCTTCAACGATTTGACCGTTCTCAAACTTAAGTTGTACATTTTCAAATGTATAACCGTTGTAAGGAGATGGTGTGTTGTAAGAAACTGTACCGTTAACAGAATCACGAACTGGTGCAGAGTATACTTCACCGTCTGGAATGTTTAAATGGCCTGAGCATTTAATTGCTGGAATGTCTTTAATAGAGAATGTTAAGTCAGTTCCAGGACCAGTTAAACGAACTTTATCTGTTTTATTCATTAATGTAACAAGGCTATCCATCGCCTTATCCATTTTACCGTAGTCTAAGTTACATACTTCAAAGTAGAAGTCTTCGAAAGCTTCTGTACTCATTTTAGCAAGCTGTGCCATAGAAGCATTTGGGTAGCGAAGAACAACCCAGCGTGTTTTTGGAACGCGAATGTCTCTATGAACTTTTTTACCAACTGTTTGGCCATGAACTTTCATACGCTCACTTGGAACGTCAGCTTGTTCATTAATATTATCGCCAGAGCGAAGGCCGATATAAGCGTCCATGTCTTTCATTACGCTTGCTTCATATGCAGCGATTTGTTCGAAATGTTCTTCAGTAGCACCCATTAATAAAGAGCGATCTACTTGATGATCTTTTAAAGAGACGAATGGGAAACCACCAGCTGCATATGCTTCTTTTACAAGTGCAGTTACAAGTTCTTTTTGTAAGCCAAAGTTTTCAATTAATACATTTTCACCTTTTTGTAAGCGGATAGAGTAGTTAATTAAATTGTATGCTAACTTTTCAATACGTGGATCTTTCATATGTAAAGCCTCCCTACTAATTATGTATCCTCTCCTATTGTAACCTACTTAGTGGAATTTGTTGAATGATTTATGTTACAGTTAACGAATAAGTATGAAAATTCTAATGATGAGATAGGGATTAGAATGAAACGGAAAATGATTGTATAATAGGGGAAAGTATGAAAAAGATAAAGGAAGTGATGAAATGCAAGTTCTTTTATATGTAAGTGCGGCTATTATCGCGGTTGCTTTCGCAGTATTAGTAGTGTATGTATGCAGAACGTTGTTATCGGTTCAGAAGACGTTGGAAAACGTTGCAAGTACGTTAGAAGGTTTAGAAAAGCAAATGCAAGGAATTAGCGTAGAGACAGAGCAATTATTACATAAAACGAATGCGTTAGCTGATGATATTCAACAGAAGTCACAGTCATTAAATAAAGTGGTAGCGGGTGTAGATGGGATTGGAACGACAATCCAATCTTTAAATACGAAGCTTCGTAATGTATCGGACTCTGTAACGGACGAAATTGAAAATAACGCTGATAAAGTAGCGCAAGTTGTACAGTGGAGCAGTGCGGCGATTGAAGTATACAATCATTACCGTGCGTCGAGACAAGAGAAGAAGGTTGAAAAAGAAGAGCGTAAATTAGAAAGAATTGAGAAAAAAGCTGAAAAGAAAGAGAAACGCTCTAGATTTCGTATGAGAGGTGAATCGTGATGAATATGACAAAACTTGAAACAATTGAAGAGCTTGAAGTCTTAGTAGAAAAGAACGAGCCGTATGTTCTTTTTAAACATAGTACGACATGCCCAATTAGTCACGGTGCATACACAGAATTTCAAGCGTATTGCAGCGAAGAAAGAGAAGTGCCAGCGTATTACTTATACGTACAAGATGCGAGAGATGTGTCAAATCGTGTTGCAGAACAATACAGTATTAGACATGAATCACCGCAAGTGTTATACATAAAAGATGGGATGGTAGTATGGAATACATCTCATTGGAATATTAAAAAAGATGCTTTAGAAGAGAATATAAAGTAAAAAGAAGCAAGCTAAAGGTGCTTGCTTCTTTTTTTTGTTTTTGTTGAAATATATTTAGTGGTACACTATTAATAGTTCAAACTAAATAACTAGATTGTTGAAAGTAGGTTTTAAGTAATGAAGAAAATGGCATTATCCTTCGCAGTCGTAAGTTTATTACTGGGAGCTTGTAGTAACAATAGTAATACGATTAGTAAGAAGGATGAAGTTATACAAAAAGATACAAAAGAAAAAAGTATGATTCCGAGAACTGCTGTTTCTAAAGATTATTATAGAACTGTTATTCCTTTAAAAGAACAAAAGGTTATTAATACAGCTAATATAAAAACAAATTCTAAATTAGATTTAGCAGAGTATGAAAATGGTTTAATAAATATTGCAACGCAGCAATTTGATACAGAGAGTCACGTACTGCAATTAAACCAGTATATTCCAGAGAAACTAATTGATGAACTAGTTGCGAAAGTAGAAGCGCCAGTTTTGACGAATATTATAGAACAAGACTATTTCGGAAAACAGAATTCAAATGAATTAAGTTTATCTGGTGTTATGATTGGCTTAGCTATGTCTTCAAGTGTATCGAATGAAGAGGCTATGTCTAAAGGGACTGAAGTTGCTAAACAACTTATTGAAGCTATTAACAAAAATGATAAGTATAACAAATCTCCAATTACGTTTGCTATCTTTAAGCAAGAAAGTACAAGTTCTTTAAAAAATGGTACGTATATTGCTAGTGCTACTGTTCAAAAGAATGATACGAACCTTGGAAATTGGAGTACAATTGATGAAAAGTCGTATTCATATCCTTCTGATGAATTTACACAAGCGCATGGAGAAGATAATACAAAAATAAATAACTTTGCTAAGGAAATAAAAGGTTTTTCTAATGGAGATTTTATTCCAGTCAACGCTAAAGTTTCTTATAAGAAAGATCAAATGGATACATTAAATATGAATATTGTTATTAAATATAACGGTAAAACAGAATTAATGGCTCTTACCCAATTGGCTGCGCAAGGCATGTTAGACAAATTGCCTAAAGATGCGAAAGTACAATTACAGATTAAGTCCGAGAGTAAAATTGAGGCCGTTATTATAAAAGAGAAAAACAGTGATAAACCGTTTGTTTCCTTCTTGTAAAAAAAGACAGTATGTAAACTGTCTTTTTTTATTTTAAATGAAAATATACAATGTTTTTTGATAGTAATTCATTGCTGTATATCGTGTGACAATCGTATATGTATCAGCTATAATAAGTTATCTTAAAAAAGTAACATATAGGAATTTGAAAGAGGTGGCTTTCTTATGGCATCACAACAATTAGTTCGTTTACGTTCTGAAATTGATCAACTTAATTTACAAATATTAGAGTTACTAAACGAAAGAGGTCGTCTCGTACAAGAAGTTGGTAATTTAAAAGAAGTACAAGGTGTGAAACGTTTTGATCCTGTACGTGAAAGAAATATGCTGGATTTAATTGCAGAGAATAATAATGGTCCATTTGAAACTTCGACTTTACAACATATTTTCAAACAAATTTTTCAAGCTGGTTTAGAATTACAAGAAGATGATCATCGTAAAGCATTACTTGTTTCTCGTAAGAAAAAAACAGAAGATACGATTGTTGAAATTAATGGTGAAAAAATTGGTGACGGAAATCAGCATTTTATTATGGGACCGTGTGCAGTGGAAAGTTATGAACAAGTACGTCAAGTTGCTGAAGCAATGAAAGAGCAAGGTCTGAAATTAATGCGTGGTGGTGCGTTCAAACCACGTACTTCACCGTATGATTTTCAAGGTCTTGGATTAGAGGGATTACAAATTTTGCGCCAGGTAGCAGATGAATATGATTTGGCTGTTATTAGTGAAATTTTAAATCCGAATGATATTGAGATGTCATTAGATTACGTTGATGTTATTCAAATTGGTGCTCGCAATATGCAAAACTTTGATTTGCTAAGGGCAGCTGGTGCTGTAAATAAACCAGTATTATTAAAATGTGGTCTATCAGCAACGATTGAAGAATTCATTAATGCGGCGGAATATATTATGGCAAAGGGAAATGGGAACATTATTTTATGTGAACGAGGTATTCGCACGTATGAAAGAGCGACGCGTAATACGCTTGATATTTCCGCTGTGCCGATTTTAAAGAAAGAAACACATTTACCTGTCGTTGTCGATGTAACGCATTCTACAGGGCGACGTGACCTTCTCTTACCAACTGCAAAAGCAGCGATGGCAATTGGTGCAGATGCAATTATGGCTGAAGTACATCCAGATCCAGCTGTAGCTTTATCAGATGCGGCGCAGCAAATGAATATACCGCAGTTCAATGATTTTATGAATGAATTAAAATCATTTGGAAGTAAATTATAAAAACTTTTAATGAGCTGTTCCAAAAAGGGATTTTGGAACAGCTTTCTCTTATTGTATAGCGACTGTCATTGTCGATTTTTGTTGGTAAGTTGATATATTTAAAAAATCGCTGATATAATTAGAGTTGCGGTCGATATATTTGGAAAATCGCTGATATATTTCGAGTTACAGTCGATATATTCGAAAAATCGCCGATATAAATTTCATTTACTATCGTACTGCTTAAAATAAGATTTCTACTTAGGAAACATCTATTTTTTTTACAAAAAATGCCCTTTTTTCATAAAAAATACGAAAATACGAGAAAAGAAGCGAATTTTTTCGAAACTTTTGCGGGAAAATATTGTATGAGCCTGCGTTTTTATCGTATCATTAGTAAAAGGAAGAACTCGGGACGATTGGTGGCATCTGCAAATAGAGTTGATGTCTTTTTTTCATTCAAGTAACCGATACATAAAAATAGATAACAAAAATAGAAGGAGTGTGCGATGAGATGAACGTAACAATCTATGATGTAGCGCGCGAAGCAAACGTTTCAATGGCTACCGTATCTCGTGTTGTGAACGGTAACCCAAATGTAAAGCCTACAACAAGAAAGAAAGTATTAGAAGCAATTGATCGTTTAGGATACCGCCCGAATGCGGTAGCACGTGGACTAGCAAGTAAGAAGACAACTACAGTAGGTGTTATTATTCCTGATATCTCAAATACGTTTTATGCAGAACTTGCACGTGGAATTGAAGATATCGCAACAATGTACAAATATAACATCATTTTAAGTAACTCTGATCAAAACAAAGAGAAAGAGTTCCATTTATTAAATACGATGCTTGGAAAACAAGTGGACGGAATTGTTTTCATGGGTGAAGATATTACAGACATTCACATTGAAGAATTTAAAAAATCTCCAGTACCAATTGTATTAGCAGCGTCATTTGATGAGCAAAATGAAACGCCATCAGTAAATATTGATTATACACAAGCAGCTTATGATGCAATGAAGCACTTTATCGAGCAAGGACATAAACGTATCGGTTTCGTCTCTGGTCCTTTCATTGATAAAGCGGGAAGTGCGAAGAAGTTACAAGGTTATAAAAAAGCTTTAGAAGAAGCTGGTATTTCATATGATGAAAATCTTGTAATCGATGGAGATTACACATATGACTCAGGTATCGAAGCATTCGAAAAGCTTTGGAGCAATGATGAAAAGCCAACAGCAATCTTCGTATCTTCTGATGAAATGGCACTAGGTGTAATCCATGCAGCACAAGACGCTGGATTAAACGTACCAACTGACGTAGAAGTACTTGGTTTCGATAATACACGTCTTGCATTAATGGTTCGTCCGCAGCTTTCAACAGTTGTTCAACCGATGTATGATATCGGCGCAGTAGCAATGCGTTTATTAACAAAGTATATGAACAAAGAAAAAGTGGAAGATCACACTGTTATCTTACCTCACCGTATCCAATTTAGAGATTCAACGAAGTAAGTATAAAAAAGCTCACAGCATTTGCTGTGAGCTTTTATTCGTATTCAGGATAGTATTTTTGTACGACTGCATTTACCATTTCGTCTTTCTTAACGTGTAAAAATCTTGCGTACAGTTCTTTTCCCGTTTCAAATGGTGTATCGTCTAATTCAAACACATGCAACACTTTTCGGAACTTCCACGTTATTTGCTCACCGTACATATTATCGTACGTATCTTCAGATTGCATAGCAATTTTTTTACCAAGTTCGTGAGCATCCTCTAAACTGTTTGCTTTAACAAGAATAATGCTTTCTTCAAAAAGTGTATTGTGATTCTCTTCATAATGCCCATCAATTTTCGTAGAATTAGGCTCACTACAATGAACAGACTCAAACAATAATTTTACAGCGTACATATTATGCTGCATGTTTCACTTTATAAATAATACTTGCGACAAGCGAAGCAGGTATTGTAAATACGTTACTTTGATAATGGTAATGTACTTGGGATTCTTCATAAGACATATTGTCATATAGTTCGTTTTGTGAGACATTCATTTTTTTCTGTTTTTCTTTGAGCATTTTAATGTAGTTGTACTGTATTGGGACGAGAATGATGAAATAAGCTAATACGATTAGTGAAATCCAAATCATTATGAACACTCCCTTATAAAGAATATTTCTATATAACAATTATATCAATAAAAAGAAAAAATAACCATTTTTTATTGGAGCTAATTTTCTTCTAAAAATGCGAACAGTTCCTTTTGGTTTTTTAAATTGTGATCAATACATGTTCGAGCAACATATTTCAATCCTTGTAATAATGCATCTACGTGCAAAGTATCATAATGAATTATATTTCCCTCTACCATCGTTTCGTCTTTTTGCAAGTTAATTGATATTTTTAGTACAGTTATATTACTTTGTAAATTTACAACTTCGATGTAAAAAAACTGTTTGTCTAAGTCAATCGTAACATAATCGAATCGTTCGGATAGCTCTAATTTACATGTAGTAGTATAGTCCAAATAAAAGCCTCCTTATTGTATAAGTGTATGTTATAATGCCTTCGCTATAGATGGGGCTATTCCTTGTTATATGTCACATAAGTGCAAATTTAACTATTATAGGGCAATGTCATGTATAATAGAAAGAAAAGGCTTGTGAGGGGGGAAAAGAGATGATCGTTCTTTGGATAATTACGCTTTGTATGACTGCTATTTTTGCATATATGACGTTAAAACAAAATGGTTTAAAGCGATTTGTTCCAGGAAGTATTCTTGCAGGAATTGCCCTTATCACGTATGTAATTTCTATTTTTATTGAAAGTGTATCAGTAGATATGAGCACAAGTTTAATGTTTATTGGTATTACACTATTTGCAGGTAGCATTATGGTACTTATGGTTGCTGGTATTATTTTATTTATTCATATGAATTCGGAAACGTTATAGCATATAGAAAAGGCATGTCCAGAGGGACATGCCTTTTTATCCGTTCAATTATGCTCTATCTTTAGAAGAGTTTTGCTGTTTTAGTAAGTCGCGAATTTCGCCAAGAAGAACTTCTTCTTTTGTTGGTTCTGGAATTTCTTCCTCTTTTTCTTCTTCTTCTTTTTTAGATGTTAGTTTGTTGAAAACTTTAACAAACATAAAGATAGAAGCTGCGATAATTAAGAAGTCAAAAATTGTTTGGATGAAGTTACCATACATAACAGCAGATTTACCGTATCCAAAGTGTAAATCTGTAAAGTCAACGCCACCTAATACCATACCAAGTAATGGTGTGATGATATCTTTTACTAAAGAACTAACGATTTTACCGAATGCAGCACCGATTACAACCCCGACAGCTAAATCAACGACATTCCCTTTGAAAGCGAATTTTTTAAACTCGTTCCACATGTGTTAATCCCATCCTTTCCACGATTCATTATGAAATTTATAATTCCTATCAACATATTCTATAGAAATTTATGAGAGAAATAAAGAGGGAATGGGAATGAAAGTAAATTCTGAAAAATGTATCCGTTTTAATTTTTGTTTACATCATCTAGTAAAGATTGTAGCATTTGCTGCGTTTTTAATCCTTCTAATCCATCTACAACGGGCTTTGTATCGCCTTGTACACACTCAATAAAATGATGAACAGCATCTTCAAAACCACGTTGTTTTAACGTCGTATCCCATGATGGGGAACCACTTTGTGAAACTGAGTTTTCCTGTTCAATTTCAAATGTATTCATATTTTTTACGCGAATGATTTTCCCTGGCGTTACAAGTTCAATTTGTTCTAAATTTGTACCGGCATGGCGATGCATTGCAGTAGAAAGTAATAGTCCACTTGGAGTTGTATATGTATGATGTCCGTAAAGAAGTTCATTCTTTTCATTGATTTGCATCATATTGTGAACGGCGTTAAGGTCATCATTAGCTAACCAGCGAGCGGTATCTACAATGTGTAAATAATCATCTAACATAGTGAAGTCGTACGTATATGGCCCGACTTTATTTGTACGATGCTTTTCAATTCGAATCCATGAAATATCATGAGCCTGTTCTTTGGCAGCGACATACATAGGAACGAATCTGCGATTAAATCCGACCATTAATTTTCGGTTATACTTCTCGCTCAACTCGACTAGTTGCTCAGCTTGTTCCACTGTAGCTGCTAGCGGTTTATCAACATAAACGTCGATCCCTTTTTTTAGAAGTTCAGAAACGATTTCATAATGCGATGCAGTTGAACTATGAACGAAGATTGCATCGCATTCCGAAGCTAACATTTCAATAGAATGAAAGTCTTGAATTCGGTATTGCTGGCAAACTTGTTTTCTTTTCTCTGCGTTAGGTGTAAACGCCCCTACAAAATTCCAATCAGTTTCTTTTGTAAGTGTTGGAAGATAGGCCTTTTGCGCAATACTTCCAAGTCCAATCATCCCAATTTTAGGTTTGTTCATTTTTATTCCCACCCTATTAATAGTAATGTAACGGCTTAAATGTAGCATAGGGTGGGGGAGGAAGGCAAAAATTAGCTTTTTACTTACGGCCTTCTAACAAAATCTTCTCTATCTCCTCAAAGTGATGAGCGCGAGCATGCTCTAGCGGAGTAACACCATCATTGTCTGGAATATTTACATCTGCACCGTGCTCAATAAGAAGGCGAATGACTTGTTGCTGTGTTTCGTTTCCGTTACTTAGTACGATGGCTTCCATTAAAGCTGTCCATCCCAAGTTATTTACATGATTTACATCAATATTTGTTTGAGTGAGTAGTTCTTTTATAACGTCAATATAGCCATGTTCTGAGGCTGGGATAAGAGCTGTTCCGCCGTAACGATTTGTAATCGTAGGATCTGCACCAGCATCAATTGTTAGTTTTAAAATGTCTAAGTAACCTTCCGCACCGGCGTATAGAAAGGGATTATTTTTCATGTCATCTTGGATATTTACGTCAGCACCAGCTTTGATAAGTGCCTTTGCGGTTTTTACATCATTTTTGTATGTAGCAATCATAAGCGGAGTACGTCCTTGACTATCCGTCGCATTTATATTTGCGCCTTGTTTTAGTAAAGATATAACAGTATTCGTTTCATTTTTTTCAGTAGCTGCTAGTAGTGCAGTCTCCATGTTTATCATCTCCTTTTTTACTTCTTGTTCTTGCGAGCATCCTTGTAAAAAAATTACGCAACATATCATACTGAATGTTTTTTTGAACATGGAATTTCAACCTCCTAATTTCAACTGTAAAATAGGAACATTAAATTTTTATAAACTGACGCTAAAATTACTATAAAATCGCTTGAGTAATTGAACATATATTTTTATGCTTATAAATAATAAGGTTTGATAAAGTGAGGATTTAAGATATGTCTATTAAAACAAGGTTTTTATTTTCTTATATTGCTGTTATCCTCGTTTCCATTACGCTTATATTAGTCACGGGATTTTTAATCGTTTTTTCGATAACAGGTGACTTGGAAGCAGTGAAAAATTTCTATAAAAGTTCTTACATTCAAAAGCCGCTTACACCAGAAGAAGAGAATGCCTATCTTGAGTTGAAGTCAGCAGCCAAACAGCATCAATCTCAATTGTTAGATGAGTCGTTTGTCTCAGCAATAGAAAAAGAGGGTGTGAAAATAGTAGTAAGAAAAGGAGAAACACTTTCATATGCTTCAAACGTATTTGAAAGTGTATCTTTAAAAGAAGCCCTTCCGAAATTTGAATCAGCAAATATTAATAGTCGTGGTACAACGGAACTAGGCGATACATTTTATCGATATGTAAAGTTTGATTTTTATTTTCCTCAGGAAGAAGAGGGAAGTATATTTGTATTAAAAAAGCAAAGTTCATTTGTAGATCTTACACAAAAATTATTTCCAATCTTATTCGTATCGCTTTTACTACTAGCCATTTTACTCATTGGATTATTAAGTTACCTCGTTTCAAGAAGTGTAATAAAACCAATTTTTGTATTGAAAGGCGCAACGGAGAAAATTAAAGAAGGAAATTTAGATTTTCAAATACCAGTTACATCACACGATGAAATAGGGCAATTAAATCAAGGATTTGAGGAAATGAGGAAGAGATTAAAAGAATCGATAGAGATGCAAACGCAGTATGAAGAAAATCGAAAAGAGCTTATTTCAAACATCTCTCATGATTTAAAAACACCGATTACATCAATTATCGGATATGTAGAAGGAATAAAGGACGGAGTAGCAAATACGCCAGAAAAAATGGATAAGTATTTAACAACTATCCATACGAAGGCAAAACATATGGACACACTCATTGATGAACTATTTTTATTTTCGAAGCTCGATTTGAATCGAGTTCCATTCCAGTTTGAAACAGTTGAATTGAATACGTTTATGCAAGAATTAATAGAAGAGATGCAGATGGATTTAAGTGAAGAAGGTATAGAAGTGCGCCTACAGTTACATGCATCACCACTATATGTAACGGCTGATTGCGAAAAGATCAATAGAGTTATATCAAATTTAATTCATAATAGTGTGAAATACATGGATAAAGAAGAGAAGAAAATTACTGTAACAGTATCGAGTGATAATAATAAAGTTATTGTGAAAGTGATGGACAACGGATCAGGTATAGAATCTGATACATTGCCGTATATCTTTGAACGTTTTTATCGTGCAGAACAATCGCGGAATTCTAGCACAGGTGGAAGTGGACTTGGTTTAGCAATAGCGAAGCAAATTGTTGAAGAACATGGCGGGGAAATTTGGGCGGAAAGCGAGCTTGGTAAAGGCACAAGCATTTTCTTCTCATTGGAAAAAGTAGAGGAATGTGGTGAGTAAATTGAAAAGAATTTTATTAATAGAAGATGAAGTAAGTATTGCAGAATTACAGCGAGATTATTTAGAAATTAATGATTTCCAAGTTGATGTAGAGCATTCAGGAGAAATAGGTTTACAAACAGCCTTGCAAGAAGACTATGATTTAATTATTTTAGATATTATGCTTCCGAAAATGAACGGATTCGAAATTTGTAAACAAATACGTGCTGTAAAAGATATTCCGATTCTACTTGTTTCAGCAAAAAAAGAAGATATAGATAAAATTCGCGGACTCGGATTAGGAGCGGATGATTATATAACGAAACCGTTTAGCCCGAGTGAATTAGTCGCAAGAGTAAAAGCACATATTGCCCGTTATGAAAGATTATTAGGAAATGTAAGTAAGCAACGTGATACGTTATATATTCACGGAATTTCTATCGATCAACGAGCGAGAAAAGTTTTTATAAACAATGAAGAAGTTGCGTTTACAACGAAGGAATTTGATTTATTAACATTCTTTGTCACACATCCAAACCAAGTATTAAATAAAGAACAGTTATTTGAACGCATTTGGGGATTAGATTCCGCTGGTGATTTAGCCACTGTTGTCGTCCACATTAGAAAGCTACGTGAAAAAATTGAAAGAGATCCTGCTCACCCGCAATATATTGAAACAGTATGGGGAGCTGGTTATCGTTTTAACGTGTAATATACCTGCCGAGTAATTGGCAGGTTTTTTTGTATGTTATTCAAATGGAAAGGAAGGAATAGGTAATTTATGTTAAAATGTAAAGAGAAACAAAACAGAGGAGAGCATGAGGGGCGTGCTATATTTTGGGTAATTAAAAGCATTTCTAGCTCTAAGGTAAGTTTAAAAGATAGAGATAAAAAGTCGGTATTACTTGATGTGGGTTTAGTTGTTATTTCTTTTATTTTTTTAGTTGTTTTTAGTGTGAAATATTTCGTTTGAAAAAAGCTCATAGTCGTATAGAGGCTATGAGCTTTTTGTCAGTGTTTAGGTTTTCTTAATAATAATGGTACTAACGATTTATAAAATGTTTGAGTAGTAGAAGTAAACTGATCAGCTTCTTCTAAAAAAGGATAATGGTTGCTCTCCTCAAATGTCACAAAAGTAGAATCGCATATACCCTCATGTATCTCGATGGAATATTGAATAGGACACTGCACATCATATCTTCCGCATATAATAAGTGTCTTTGTTTGGATGAAAGGTAAATACTCTCTTAAATCAAATGAAGGATATTCATTGGCGAAAGCATTCATCCGGCTAATGGACATTGTTTTGTTGATTGGTTTACAAAAATAAGAGTTGTAGTTTTCTGGTTTAAACAATGATAATTTTGTTCTCTCAGTAGATAGTTCTTTTCGTTCTTCACTTGTAAGGTGAGGGCTTTTTAAGTTTTCGATGAGTTTTTGCATATAATGAAACTGTGGATGTGCTGGGTGATAAATGCAAAATGGTGTTTCGGTATAGTTACTTGCTGCAGCGCCTGCTACGACTAATGATTGTAAGGAATTTGGATATGTAATCGCATATAAAAGTCCAAGCATACCACCTGTTGAATGACCGGCGAAATGCCATGTTGGAAGTTGTAATGCTTCTCGTATGGCTTCTAAGTCGTGGATTGTTTCAATCATGCTTAATTCGTTTTCTAACTGGGCGGTTACAGAGCGACCAGTATCTCGTAAATTAATGAGAAATACACGATGCGTAGCAGTAAAAACATCCGCAAAGTAATCCCCAGTTTCATTAAATTGTGAATAGTGATGTGTAATACAAAGCGATTCGCCATTTCCTTTTGTAAAGAGTTCAAATGTACCGCGTTTCGTGTTGATTATTTGTTGTGTCCACATAATATCACGACCTTTTCTCATAAAAGTTGGGCCAGACTGTTATAAAATGAAAATATATCAGCGATTATTAGAATATATCGGCGCCACTCGGAATATATCAGCGATTATCAAAATATATCGGCGTAACTCGGAATATATCAGCGATTATTAAAATATATCGACTTACCGACAGAAAACGACAATAATAGCAAGCTTTAAATAAAAGGAGGCTATTCAAAAACGAGCCTCCTTTTCGTTTAGTATAAAGATTTTGTCATATTATTCCGAATAATTTCAAGGGATTTCGCTACAGTTAATGCGTTTTTTTCTTCAATTTCTGGTTTACGGGGGATAGGTTTATACATGTTGTCTGGATCTTCCCATGTGAGGGGAAGTTCTGTTTCTGCTTGTCCTTTCCAAGCTTCAATCCATTCTGGAGGGAGATAACCTGAGATGTTTTGGATGTTGTTCATTTCGAGCCAAATGAGCGCCCAAGCTCTTGGAACGACGCGCCAGTGATCATAGCCACCGCCACCGACAGCGATCCAGCGACCTTCGCAATATTCATTAGCAATTTCACGAGCGAGCTTCGGTATTTCGCGGTAAATATTCATTGTCGCACAAAGATGTGTAAGTGGGTCATAATAATGTGCGTCAGCACCATTTTGCGTTAAAATAATATCCGGTTTAAAGTACGCTGCAACTTCTTTTACAACAGTTCGATATGATTCTAAGAACGATTCATCTTCTGTAAAAGCATCGAGTGGAACATTAAAAGAATAACTATAACCATTACCTTGGCCACGTTCGTTTACAGCGCCAGTTCCAGGGAATAAATAACGACCAGTTTCATGCAGTGAAATGGTGCATACGTTAGGGTCATCATAAAACGACCACTGTACGCCATCACCGTGATGAGCATCTGTATCAATATATAAGACGCGTAAACCGTATTTCTTTTGAATATATTTCATTGCGATAGAACTGTCGTTATAAATACAAAAGCCAGATGCTTTGCCGCGAAAGCCGTGATGTAAGCCGCCGCCCAAATTAAGTGCGTGTTTTACTTTTCCGGAAAGAACAGCATCGACAGCTGTTAACGTACCGCCAACGAGCAATGCGCTTGCTTCGTGCATATTTGGGAACATCGGTGTATCTTCTGTTCCGAGTCCATATGTCATTGCAATTGATTTTTCTAACTTTCCTTCTCCAGCACGTTTTACCGCATTTATGTACTCCTCTGTATGAACGTAGGCGATCTCTTCATCTGTAGCCATCCGTGGTGAGATGATTTGAGAGGGAGAGATGAAACCGCCCTTTTGTAATAAATCATACGTAAGTGTGACGCGCAGTTGGTTAAAAGGATGATCAGGGCTAAATGAATAGCCCCGAAAGTCATCCGAATAAATAAACGCGCTACTCATGCCTGCATCCCCATGATGTTTGGCCATAATACGCGGTAACCTTCTGCTTCAAGTGCATCAATCACTTTTAGAGGATTCATCGTTTGAATGCGGAAAACGAGTACTTTATCATTCTCATCTTTTGCTGGATAGACGAGAACACTCACGATATTTATTTGTAAATCACTAAAAATAGCAACGACTTTTCCAAGAATACCAGGTTCGTTTTTTACTTGAATTTCAATTTGCGAACTTGGTTGATGTGCTCCTGTTAATTTTACTAACGTGTGTAATACTGTAGATTCAGAAATGATTCCAACTAACTTCCCGGCCTTTGTAACAGGAAGACAGCCAATTTTATTTTCAAAAAATAAAGTAGCAATTTCCTCAACAAAATCGAGAGGATGGCAAGTCATAACAGGATGTTTCATAATAAGTTCGAGCGGTTGCTGTAGCATATCGAGTGAAACTTGTTCATCTAGAATAGACGGACTTGCATCTCTTACATCCCGATCAGAAATAATGCCTACGACGTGATTATTTTGATCGACAATTGGAATGTGCCGAATGCCTTTCGTGCGTATCGTTCGGATTGCTGTTTCGATTGTATCGTTTGGATGTAATGTAACTACATTTTGATTCATAATTTCTTCTACAATCATTCCAGTTGCCCCCTTTATTAATACATAAAACGATTGTGAAAACGTAGACGATCAAAAGCTTGAATAGAATCCGTATCAACGCGTTTACCGATGCGGACCATTAAACAGTTGGCAGGATGTGAACAAATTTCAGGATCGTCTGTAGCCATCCATTGTAACCCGCCAGCATTCATCATCTTCTCCATTACTTTTCGGTATTCCCACACATTCAATCCTGTTTGTTTCAAATCCCAGTGCCAATAATATTCAGTCGTCAATATAATGTAATCTTCCATATAATCGTCCATCATAGAAACCTCTAGTAAGTTCTTTCCGACAGAACTCCCGCGGAAGGCTGGGACTACTTCAATTGCCCCAAGCTCAATTAAGTTTTCCATTTTTCCTTCTGACCATCGTTCAAGTGGATCAGGATACAAGTATGTAACATATCCAACAATTGTTTGGTCATGTCTAGCAATAATGAGACGAGCTTCTGGTAATTTAGAAATTTCGACAATTGCTTTATATTGTTGCTCGGCAGGACGAAACGCAATTAAGTCTGGATGAAACTCATACATTTCTAAGTTATGTGTAGAGACAGGACCTTCAATAATTAAAGTGCCTTTCGCTGTTTTTAAGTTTCTAGCATTATATATTTTTTTATGAATCAATGTATTGCTCACCACCTTGAGGGTTTGTGAATCTATTAATATCGTACTTTATAATATATGCGATGTGAATCGAAATTTGTCATTAAAAATTTGTCTAAAAATCAACAAATATACTGAAAATTTTAAATAATGTCATTATAATAGATAATAGAATACATAGGAGGGGGATGTAAAGTATGAAAGTAGAAACGCTTCCTGTCATTAAAGGAGAAAATAATTTGCCGAATTATGATGAGGCATACGCGAATTTTAACTGGGAAGAGGTTAATAAAAACTTTACTTGGAATGAAACAGGCCGAGTAAATATGGCGTATGAGGCAATTGATAAGCATGCGAAATCCGATCGAAAGAATAAAGTAGCTCTTTATTATCAAGATGGATCGCGAAAAGAGAAATATACATTTAAGGAAATGAAGGATTTTTCTAATAAAGCAGGAAACGTCCTTAAGAATTATGGCGATGTAGAAAAAGGCGATCGCGTTTTTATTTTTATGCCACGTTCTCCAGAGTTATATTTCGCACTTTTAGGTGCAGTGAAATTAGGAGCAATTGTTGGACCGCTATTTGAAGCATTTATGGAAGGCGCAGTTCGCGATCGCTTAGAAGATAGCGAAGCAAAGGTGTTAATTACAACGCCTGAATTGTTAGAGCGCGTACCATTAAATGATTTACCGGCTTTAAAAACAGTTTTCCTTGTTGGAGATAATGTAGAAGAAGGCGGTAAAACGGTAGCGTTCAATCCGTTATTTGAACAAGCTTCAAAAGAATTACATATTGAATGGTTAGGCCGTGAAGACGGTTTGATTCTACATTACACGTCTGGCTCTACTGGTAAGCCAAAAGGTGTGCTTCATGCGCAAAACGCAATGGTTCAGCACTATCAAACGGCGAAGTGGGTATTAGATTTAAAAGAAGACGATGTATATTGGTGTACTGCTGACCCGGGCTGGGTAACTGGAACAGCTTACGGTATTTTCGCACCGTGGTTAGTTGGAGCGTCAAATGTTATTTTAGGTGGACGCTTTAGTCCAGAAGCTTGGTATGAAGCACTGCAAGATTACGGTGTGACGGTTTGGTACAGCGCACCAACAGCATTCCGTATGTTAATGGGAGCTGGACAAGACGCAATTAAAAAATATGACTTATCACAAGTTCGTCACGTATTAAGCGTTGGTGAGCCGTTAAATCCAGAAGTAATTCGCTGGGGTATGAATGCATTTGGACTTCGTATTCATGATACGTGGTGGATGACAGAAACAGGTGGACAAGTAATTTGTAACTACCCTTGTATGGAAATCCGTCCAGGTTCAATGGGTAAACCAATTCCAGGTGTGAAAGCAGCGATTGTTGATAATGAAGGAAATGAAGTGCCTCCTTACACAATGGGTAACTTAGCAATTGCGAAAGGTTGGCCATCTATGATGCGCGGGATCTGGAATAACCAGCAAAAATATGAATCTTATTTCATGCCGGGAGATTGGTACGTATCAGGTGACTCTGCCTATATGGATGAAGATGGATACTTCTGGTTCCAAGGACGTATTGACGATGTAATTATGACGTCAGGTGAGCGCGTTGGTCCGTTTGAAGTAGAAAGTAAATTAATCGAGCATGCTGCTGTTGCAGAAGCTGGTGTAATTGGTATTCCTGATCCGGTGCGTGGCGAAATTATTAAAGCATTTATCGCACTTCGAGCAGGATACGAACCATCTGATGAATTAAAAGAAGAAATTCGTCAATTTGTAAAGAAAGGCCTAGCAGCTCATGCAGCGCCACGACAAATTGAATTTAGAGATAAATTACCGAAAACGAGAAGTGGTAAAATTATGCGACGCGTATTAAAAGCGTGGGAGCTGAATTTACCAACAGGTGACTTATCAACGATGGAAGATTAAGAGAGAAAGGTCTGAACGAAAAATGTTCAGGCCTTTCTTTTTTATGATATCATTAACTTGTATATATAAGTTAAAGGGGATAGTATGATGAAAACAGAAAAGGAAAAGATGATACTAGGAGAAATGTACATACCGGCTGATCCAGTTTTAGTACAAGAAAGAGAGCAAGCACGTATATTAACGAGAAAATTAAATGATACGCCAGAAGAGCAATTAAAAGAGCGTAGCGAAATCGTAAAAGAATTATTCGGAACGACAGGAGATAATATTCATCTTGAATCTTCTTTTAGGTGTGATTACGGCTATAACATTCATGTCGGTGAAAATTTTTACGCGAACTTTGACTGTACCATTTTAGACGTATGCCCGGTAACAATCGGAGTGAACTGTATGTTAGCTCCAGGTGTTCACATTTATACAGCAACGCACCCACTTGATCCGGTAGAGCGTATAAGCGGATCAGAATACGGAAAACCAGTTACAATTGGCGATAACGTATGGATTGGCGGAAGAGCAATTATTAATCCCGGTGTATCAATTGGAGACAATGCGGTGATTGCATCTGGTGCTGTCGTAACGAAAGATGTGCCTAATAATGTAGTAGTTGGCGGGAATCCTGCAAAGATTATAAAAAAACTAAAATAATATTTGAACGAAGTGCCTTCCTCGTCTGTATACATTTATGAAAGAATAGATGAGGGAGGCTTTTATATGTCTAATAAATTACTTCTTGCTTTTGCTTTACTTGGAATTATAGTCGTATTTTCTTGTGGTCTTTTCTTACCGATACCAATTGGATATAGAGTATCAATGCTTACAGCTGGAGTTATAATGAGTGTTGTGTTTTCAATCATTATTCCATTTGATAGAAAACATATAGTACGGAAAAATGGATATAAAATTGATTTTACAAAAACAAAAGTGTATTTTCGCTGGAATGTATTTGACACTATTTCTGTCTGCCTTGCGTTGTATGCATGCATATGTGTGCAAGCGTTAAATACTTTAGTTGCAATGGGATTTACGATTCAAAACCCATATGTGCAATTTTTTACAAATCAATCACAATTGTGGATTTTTATTGCGATTGCATATTTAATTTCCCGTATTTCATTAACGTTAAAAGGAATAAAGGAGATCAAAAATCATGGCGCAGATTGGGATTGAGGAGGAGCTCATGCTTGCGTATCAAAGTGGAGATAAACAAGCGGGAGAAAGACTATATGTTTTAATCAAACCAGCGCTATACACATTTTTATATCGATTTAACCGAGATGAACAATTAAGTATCGATCTTGTGCAAGATACGTTTTTGACGCTAGAGCGTAAGAAACATATGTATGAACTTGAAAAAGGTAAAATAAAAACGTATTTATTTCAAATTGGTTATCGTCTTATGATTAATAAATTAAATAGGAGAAAAAAGTGGCGTACGCTTTTGCCATTTTTAGTGCCGATTCCGGAAAAAGAATTTTCTCACGAAGATCGGCTCACAGTAAGAGAAGCAATTTTGAAAGTTCCAGAAGGGCAAAGAGCGGTCCTAATCCTTTCTTATTATCATGACATGCAGCAAAAAGAAATTGCAGAGATATTAAACATTCCGATTGGAACGGTGAAATCGAGACTTCATAACGGGATAAAGAAATTGAAACAATTGCTGGAGGTGGACGAAATTGAGCGAAAATCCCTTTAAGAGTGAATATAAGTTAAAGCAACATTTAGATAGTGATCATGTAGAAATACCAGACTTTCCAAAAACGGTAAGTCGATTCGATCGATTAATCGGGTTTCTTGGTTCCCCAACGAAAGATCCTGTGGAGGCGACCATTGGGAATGATTTATCGATTGTGTTTCATGTATCGTTATTAGTTGGGGTTCCAATTCTTTCTCTTATTACGATACTCTTTATGGTGTTGTAAAGGATTGACAAGAAGGGAAACCTGACCTCTATTTGACATGCCTATATAAATGATGGTATAAAGAAAAGTATATGAATAATTGAGCGTGGAAAGGGAGAAGTAGTGATCATTTCCCTGTTTTAGAGAGCTGATGGCCGGTGAAAATCAGCACATAGATGATCGCGAATTACGCCCCTAGAGCATCTTTTTTCGATTGAATTGTATTCAAAAGGGAAAAGACGGTGCTAAGCCGTTATGTAAATAAGGTGGTAGGCTTTTTTTTGCCTGCAACTAGGGTGGTAACGCGATAATCAAAATCGTCCCTTATTTGAAGGGGCGATTTTTTTATGTTTTCAACCTTCACGCCAGTAATGAACTTAAAGGAGAGTATGTAGGATATGGGTATTTTACAAGATCTTGAATTTCGCGGTCTAATTAATCAGCAAACAGATGCTGAGGGCCTTGAGCAATTATTAGAAAAAGAAAGCGTTAAATTATACTGTGGTTTCGACCCGACAGCGGATAGCTTACACATTGGTCATATGTTACCAGTATTAATGTTACGTCGTTTCCAATTAGCTGGTCACCAACCAATCGCACTTGTTGGTGGTGGTACTGGTATGATCGGTGACCCGAGTGGTAAAAAAGCAGAACGTACATTAAATACGAAAGATACAGTTGCTTACTACACAGAAAGCATTAAAAACCAACTTTCAAACTTCTTAGAGTTTGAAAACGTGGACAACCCAGCAACGATGGCTAACAACTACGACTGGCTTGGTAGCTTAGATGTAATTTCATTCTTACGCGATATCGGTAAAAACTTCGGTTTAAACTATATGTTAGCAAAAGATACGGTAGCATCTCGTTTAGAAACTGGTATTTCATTCACTGAGTTCAGTTACATGATTTTACAATCATACGACTTCTTAAACTTATACCAACAACATAATTGCCGTCTGCAAATCGGTGGTAGTGACCAATGGGGTAACATTACAGCTGGTCTTGAATTAATCCGTAAATCAGAAGAAGATGCGAAAGCATTCGGTTTAACAATTCCACTTGTTACTAAATCTGACGGTACGAAGTTTGGTAAAACAGAAGGCGGCGCAATTTGGTTAGACCCAGAGAAAACAACTCCTTACGAGTTCTACCAATTCTGGATTAACACAGATGACCGCGACGTTGTTAAATACTTAAAATACTTCACATTCTTATCTCATGAAGAAATTCTTGAGCTTGAGAAGCAAGTAGCTGAAGCGCCAGAAAAACGTGCAGCACAAAAAGCATTAGGTGCAGAAATGACAAAACTTGTTCATGGTGAAGAAGCATTAGAGCAAGCGATTAAAATTTCAGCTGCATTATTCAGCGGTTCTGTAGCAGAACTAACTGCAAGCGAAATCGAACAAGGATTCAAAGACGTACCATCTGTAGAACGTACTGCAGAAGATACAGTATTAATCGACTTACTTGTAGAAAGCAAAATCTCTCCATCAAAACGTCAAGCACGTGAAGATGTAACGAACGGCGCAATCTACGTAAATGGTGAGCGTACACAAGCATTAGACTACGTTGTAACAGAAAACGACCGCATCGAAGGTAAATTCACAGTCATTCGCCGCGGTAAGAAGAAATATTTCTTAATTCGTTACTAATCAGAAACGAATATAAAACAAATAGTACCCCGAATTGTAGGCTGAAAATTCTATGATTCGGGGTTTTTTATGTATAAATTTAGATTGCCTCACGAGATCTTGTAAATAGAATATGAAGAATTAATACGAGCATATAAAGTAAGCTAATAAGCATAACAATAAATGCTGTTGGATAAAATTTTGCCGCATATATAAAGAAATCGATTTGATAAATATCTTCGTAATTTGAAACGGTGCCTTTAAAGTAATTCGTAAACTTGGCACTATATTTCCATTCATCAGGATCATCTATTAAATTACTTCCCTGATACCAATTAATAAGTGCGGAAGTAATAAACAACATACATGCACTACCCAACTGAACCATTTGATTTATTGTCAAAACGAATCAACCTCCTATTTAATGGTTATTATAGCGTGCATTCATATTCCTGTAACCTTTTTGTTGTAATCTCCTTTTCGAGTTCATACGGAAATCACATGTAAGCGGTATGATAAATGTATAACAAATAGAAAGGAGTGGTAAAACGAAATGTCACTAGAAGCGTTGATTATTTTTTCTTTGCTAAACGCGGGTCAACTTGCAGAGAATTCGAAAGTTGATATACATAAAGAGCAGAAAGATGCTTATGTATATGTTCAAAAAGAGGAAAATAAATAACTTTAATATATATAAATAAAAGCTACTCGAAGTAACTGTTTTGGTGTCTTCGGTAGCTTTTTACATTATGAATAGATAGGAATTAATTCTCGCTTGAAATCTTCGTACATTTCAAAGGCGATTTTCATGATTTCTTTGAGTTCATTGTAACTGTGGAAGCATACTGCTGGCAATCTTTCAGAACCATTGGATAATACTTTTACAAACATATCCCATGAATTCCCAACTCTAACTTCACCATTATACCTTGCAGACCAAATGAACTCAACAAGCCCATATTTTAAGCTGATATTGAATCTGAAAGTATAGAAATCCTTGTTCTTTACTTCACCAACAATAAAAAAGTTTTCCTTTTTCATAAAACGAGCTTTATAGCCAAGAGACTCAAATACTTCAATTGCTTTTTCATTTTCATAGTTTTCAAATGTGTTTTCTCTATCTGGAAATTGTTTTGATAATGCTTTATATCTCTGAATAAAATCAATTTTCTCAAGTACCTCTTTAATTTCGGGTTCTAAATCATACGCCATCAATTATTCCTCCCTAAATCTAATATCAATATCATATTTTTCTTTTGCTAGCTTGATATATCCATCTATTTTTTTGAATTTTTTATTAGATGTTGGAATCTCTAAAATATATCTTCCTTCTAGTAACTTTCCCTCCCCTTACAAGAAAATAATACCAATTTAAGGAAGAAGTTGTAAATTGAATATTCTAATAATTCTACAGTTAAAGAGATACTAGTTCATTAAGTTTTTTTAATCTTATTCAGATGCTCGGGTGATGAAGAGGTTTTTAAGGTTGAATGTAAATAGAAAAAGGGAAGGTATAGAGAATGTACACATAAATATGTTGTAAAAATCATGTTAACAAAAAGAAAGTATAGCAAAGAAAAATGAGTTATGGGGTAGAATGTAGTGTTTTTAAGTGTTAGAAGAAGGTACACTGGCTAAATTCAGAAATGATAATTCTAATGTTTTATTAGCATTGAAAAGAAATACTAACATTAGAACAAATAGGACAGTATAAAATGAATTAGATAATGAAGAAAGCCGCTCGTTTTTTCGGGGCGGCTTATTCTTTACATGTTTTAGTTTTCTTCTTCTTTGTAATTCAATGCAATCTCTACTATTTCTTCCGGTGTTAAATCCCTAAAATCCCAAAAGATTATATCACTTGGAGCGGGATGAGGTACACCGCTATTATTAAATTGGTTTACGTATTCATTAAGTTCTTCTTCAGGTAATTTAGGATTACAAATCTTTGTTACAAGTTCAATAAGTTCTTCTTTTGTCATTTTGAGTGTCATACTAACCATCCTTTCATAATCATTAACCTTTTTTACCGAAATGATATGAACGATCTAAAACATTTTGATGCATTTTAGGAGAAACAATTATTAAGTTATCGAGATTGTACACATCTCCACCCTGGTGAATTGGTTGTTTATGGTGCAAAATATATTGATTGTGCTGACCATACTTCTCAGATAATGGAGCGAATGGAGCTTTACCCTCTTTCATAAGGTTTATATTTCTTTGGTTAAATTCTGTCGCATAGTCTGAATCAGCAACTGTTTTCCAAAACTCTTTTCTAAAATCATCAAAGGAGTTGAAATTTTTTCCAATTAGCTTATTTCGAATTTCTTGTGGAATAACACCAATTGAACCTTTATTATACATTAGTTTCTTTTGAGTCCCTAAACTTCGTTCAAGATTAAAACTTGAAGTTACTGTTCCTGGAGAATTTCTTTTTTGTGCACTTGAAATTGTAGTCTTTGCAAAATTATAGTAGGCTTGATTCAATTCGCTTTGAGGTATCTTGGTTATGATAGTTCCACCAGAGAAAGCATAAGAAACATCTTTCTTAAAAGATTGTAAAATCTCAGATGCGTGCCTCATTTCTTTTATTAGTGTTACTCCTTTTGTTAATGTACTTGCTCCACTTGATGCTTTTACTCCTTTTATAACAAGTCCTGCTCTACCTAATCCCTTGTCGGTGATTAGACCAATACCTATTTGGGTTAATGCATAAGTAATCCATTGCGTACGGCTCTCTGCATCTCCATTTATCATATCTCGTTTCACGGTACTTGAAAATGTATGCCACATATTTTTCGCCGTTTCATCCAAATGTAAAATCGCATATGTAACATTAATAAAAGTTTCTATATCCATATTCCTTATATTCATATTACTTAAAGTTTCCATGGACTTGATTGTATCTTCAACAGCTTTCCCTGTTCCGATTACAGTACCATTCCATATCTTTTTTACTGTTTCGAACATTTTAACTACACTGTCTACCTTATCGCCCCACGCTTTTTTAATTGCAGATGTTTCTTCTAGCCTACCGGACATTTCTCCATCTTTAATTAAATAATCAGCTTTTCGTTTTTTTCTTCTGTAATTGCTTGAATAGGACCCGTCCATTCCATATTCAACCCTTGTGTACTAAATGTACCACTGGCGGGACTAAAACCTTTTCCGCTTTGTACTTCCGCCAAACCTGTCGCAATGCTAGCGGCTAGTTGGAGTGCAGTATCATAATTATTACTAGAAGTATAATTAAATTCATATAGATGTTCTAATTTTTCTTGCAGTTTTTGCCTCATGACAGTAAAAAGATTTACCATAGCGTCCATACCTGGGATCGACATAGTTTGGTTGAGCGCTTCTGTACTTGCTATCATTCGATCGATTTCTCGAATTTGTTCTATTATCTCCTGTTCGATAACATCTGTAGAAGCTACCTGTGATTGAAAGTCTCTTGGAAAGGCATTATTTTGAAGGATTAATTCTTCGCATAAGTAAATGATTCCTTGTGCTAACGGACGAAAGGTTTGTAAGAAATATGCTTTTGCACTGCTATATGTTTGCCCTTGTAGAACAGTATCCAATGCAAAAGCGTCAATAGAATGAATAATTTGTTCCATACCTTGAATAGTAGCGTTACATAAAGAGTTCATACTTTCTGTTTGAGCTTGTACTTCACCGAGATACATATTTAAAGACATGAACTTTCCCTCCCCTTACAAGAAAATAATACCAATTTAAGGAAGGGGTTGTAAATTGAATATTCTAATAATTTGACAGTTAAAGAGATACTTGTTCATTAAGTTTTTTTAATCTTATTCAGATGCTCGGGTGATGAAGAGGTTTTTAAGTTGAATGTGAATAGAAAAAGGGAAGGTATAGATTATGTACAAATAAATACGTTGTAAAAATAATGTTAACAAAAGGAGAGTACAGCAAAGAAAAATGAGTTATGGGGTAGGTTTTTATTAATGTGGATAAAAATGGATGAAATTTTAGAGAGAGGGCTAAGTTTTATTTTGTTACATTGTTCCGTTTTTATACATATACAGGCTATATTTAATAAAAAAAGCCCAGGCCCCTTGATAAACAAGGTTCCTAAGGCTTTTAATACTACTCTTTGCAGAGTACCGAGATTAACGAGAGTAGAACTCTACGATTAATGCTTCGTTGATTTCAGCTGGTAACTCAGAACGCTCAGCGTGACGAGTGTAAGTAGCTTCTAATTTGTCAGCATCGAAAGTTAAGTATTCTGGTACGAAGTTGTTAACTTCGATCGCTTCTTTAACAACAACAAGGCTGTTAGATTTTTCGCGAACGCTGATAGTTTGACCAGGTTTTACACGGTAAGATGGGATATCTACGCGAGCGCCATCAACCATGATGTGACCGTGGTTTACTAATTGGCGAGCTGCACGACGAGTGCGAGCTAAGCCCATACGGTAAACTAAGTTGTCAAGACGAGCTTCAAGAAGGATCATGAAGTTTTCGCCGTGCTTACCAGGCATTTTACCTGCTTGGTCAAATGTGCGACGGAATTGACGCTCAGTCATGCCGTACATGTGACGAAGTTTTTGTTTCTCTTGTAATTGTAAACCGTATTCTGAAAGTTTCTTACGTTGGTTAGGACCGTGAGGACCTGGTGCGTAAGGGCGTTTTTCTAATTCTTTTCCTGTGCCGCTTAGAGAGATTCCAAGACGACGAGACAGTTTCCAAGCTGGACCTGTATAACGAGCCATAGTTGACTCCTCCTTTAAAAATGTTTTTATTTACGTAAAATAAAAACAGACGTAATCGATATTTACGGGCATTTTGTTTTCATGTACCTTCGCTCCAGCAGCAGGGAGTTACGAGATACACCTCCGTAGAGGAACAAAATACAAACGATAAACTCACATTACAAGGCTGCCTTTTTATTTTACACAAACGCTATTATATCTTTTACCCAGAGTTTCGTCAAGCGAGTACGTTTTTGTTTTATGCATAAAAATTTTGGAAATTAATATAAGAAGGAATTTAAAACAATATAGAAGAAGAGATAGAAACACAAATAAAACGCTTACATAAAATGAAGGAAAACGTTCATCAAATTTTTATGGATGAATATGCGGCAATAAAAACATAAGGGGGATGTTTTTATGAAAAAGAAGCATATGGAGACAGCGTTAATTCACCACGGTTATATACCTGAGGAACATAAAGGAAGTTTAACACCACCTTTATTTCAAACTTCTACATTTACATTTGAGACTGCGCAGCAAGGAGAGGCGAGTTTTGCGGGAGTGGATCCATCTTATATTTACTCACGGCTTGGAAATCCAACTGTGAAATTATTTGAAGAACGTATGGCGGTGTTAGAAGGAGGAGAAGAGGCGCTTGCCTTCGGATCTGGTATGGCAGCTATTTCAGCAACGTTAATCGGTTTTCTAAAAGCTGGAGATCATATTATTTGTTCAAATGGATTATATGGATGCACGTACGGTTTTTTAGAAGTGTTAGAAGAAAAATTTATGATTACGCATTCGTTTTGTGATATGGAGACAGAGGTTGATATTGAAAATAAAATTCGTCCAAATACAAAGCTTATTTTCGTTGAAACACCGATTAATCCGACAATGAAATTAATTGATTTAAAACAAGTGATTCAGGTTGCGAAGCGAAAAGGTTTACTTGTTATTGTTGATAATACATTTTGTTCACCTTATTTACAAAGACCGCTTGAGCTTGGCTGTGACGCTGTTGTGCATAGTGCGACAAAATATATTGGTGGTCACGGTGACGTTGTAGCGGGTGTAACAATTTGTAAAACGAAAGCATTAGCTGAAAAGATTCGCCCGATGCGAAAAGATATCGGCGGTATTATGGCGCCGTTTGATGCGTGGTTATTATTACGCGGGTTAAAGACGTTAGCAGTAAGAATGGACCGTCATTGTGATAATGCAGAAAAAATTGTATCGTTCTTAAGAAAACATGATGCGGTAGAAGATGTTTGGTATCCAGAAGGAGAGTTAGCATCTCGTCAAATGAAACACGGGGGCGGTGTTATTTCTTTTTCAGTAAAAGGCGGAAAAGAAGAGACACAAGCGTTTATTAATGATCTTCACTTTATTACAATTGCGGTGAGTTTAGGAGATACAGAAACATTAATTCAGCATCCAGCAACGATGACGCACGCTGCGATTCCAGCGGAACTAAGAAAAGAAATGGGCATTTTTGATAATTTAATACGCTTATCGGTCGGTTTAGAATCGTGGGAGGATATCGTTTCTGATTTAGAGCAGGCATTAAAGAAAATATCTACTGTTAATCAATAAAAAAGAGTGAGCTATCGGTTTTGTACAGGACGTACTAAATCGATAACTCGCTCTTTTCTTTTTACATATGTTTTAGGAGTGTTTCCACAAACTTTTCTAAATAGCGCTGATCTACTTCATCGAAACGATTCTTTTCAGGACTATCAATGTCAAGTACACCAATGACAGCTCCTTCTTTCACAATCGGTACAACGATTTCTGAATTAGAAGCACTATCGCAAGCGATGTGACCTGGGAATTGGTGAACGTCTGCTACAAGCTGCGTTGTTTTCGTTTCAGCTGCAACGCCGCAAACGCCTCGTCCAAATGGAATGCGCACGCAAGCAGGCATTCCTTGGAATGGTCCAAGAACAAGCTGAGTTCCTTCTGTTACGTAAAAGCCAACCCAATTAACGCGATCTAAAAATTGGTTTAATAATGCGGACGCATTTGATAAGTTTGCGACTACGTTTGATTCGCCAGTTAATAACGCATCCAGTTGTTTAATTACTGTCTCATATTGCTGCACGCGAGATCCTGCATAACTTTCTTTAGTAAACATGGAAACAGCTCCTTTTTTATCGAGATGTGTAAAATATTAGCAAAATACGATGTATTTCACATGACTTTGTCGATAGAAAATTAAAGGAATTTGTCTTAAAAGTCAAGAAATTTAAACTATAGCTGTTCAGTGAAGGGAAGTGAGCGCATGAAGCAGACGAAACAAAAAGTAATTGATGCGGCAATATCGTTGTTTAATACGAAAGGTTATGATGGAACGTCAGTGCGAGACATTGCAAAGCGAGCGGATGTGAATGTAGCGAATATTTCATATTATTTTGCTGGGAAGCAAGGTTTATTAGAACAGCTTATTACTGATTTTTTAGAAGGATATATTCATGTGATTGAAATGTCGTTTGAACAGAGAGAGTATTTGTCGGCTAAAGATGTAATGGTGCAAATGGTGCGCGGGATTTTACGATATCAATTTGAAAATAGAGAACTAACACGTTTCTTCTACCGAGAGCTTTCGCTTGATACGACATTAATTCGTGAAGTGATGACCGTTTATTTTTCTAAAGAAAGATATTATATAGAACAAATGATTAGACAAGGACAAATGAAACAAGAATTTCAGAAAGTATCATTTACAATGTTTATGACGCAATTAAAAGGTATGATAAGTATGCCGTTTTTATATCCACAATATATATCAGAAGTACTCCATTCTTTCCCGTCTGAGACATTTTTCATAGAAATGTATACGAAAGAGATTGAGCAATGGATGGAACAAGCATTATGTAAAGCGAATATGTACCATGAATGGCCAAGAGCTGTTCATATGTGAAGAATCCCCACCTAACGAACTGAGGTGGGGATTTTTATGTTTACTTTTCTTTGCCATAAATTGTTACATAATAGCGCGATAATTGTTAATGCAGCTCCAGCGATTTCAATTTTATCCACTGTATAACCTCGAAAGATAGAACCGATTAGTGCAAGGATAGGAACTAAATTCATAAATAATATGCCGTTAATAGATGAAATATAGCGATTTCCCATATTCCAGCAAAATACAGCGATAACGCCTGCGATAATCGACATATAAAAGAGCTCAAAACGAACGCTCACAACTGTACGCAGTGACGGTATAGTAACTATATTTGTGTACGTTAAGAAAGTAACAATAACGATGAGTGAAATGGAGCCAAATAAACAAGTTAATGTCGTGTACCTAAGTGGTGACCAAGATTGAAAACGAGCACCCCCGTTTGTATAAATGACCCAGCAAGTAACGCCGCATAGCATCAATATATTTGTCGATAAGTGGCTTGCAGCTCCAAATAATAATTCAATATTTCCTTTTGAAATGACAAGCATAACACCAAGTAATGCAACGAACATACAAAGGAATGTATAGTTTTGTGGGCGGCGATTTTTCGTTATCCATTGCAGTGATAAGGCAATCAGTGGCATAAGGGATTGAATCATAGCTGCATGGATTGCTCCGGAAGGTCCGGCAAGTTGTTGTCCGTAGAAAACGAGAAAACCATACCCCGCGAAACCGACTGTCCCGTAAAAGAATAGAGAAAGTGTTCTTTTTTCTAAGCGGAGTGAAGTCTTTCCTTCAGTAATTAATAGCAAAATAAGAAAAATAATAGCTGCTGATCCATAGCGAAGCGTTGTGAAGAAGAATGGATCGATAAATTGCAGAGCATTTGCCATTACAGGAAACATAAATCCCCAGGCAGTGACGGCGAGTAAGCATAGAAAGGATCCGAGTAGCATTTGTTTTTTGTTCAAGAGTATCTTTCCCCTTTACATTTCGTTATAGTAAGTTGATGAAATAAGTATAAAGAGTAATTGTTTATAGGAGGAAATATCGATTTCTTATAACGGTTATAACTTTTTGTTAGAGGTGTGTACAATGGATTTGGAGGCAGTACGATCGTTTATTGAAGTGAAGCATACGCGAAGTTTATCAAAGGCAAGTAAGATTTTACATATATCTCAACCAGCGCTTAGTAAACAAATTCAAAAGTTAGAAGCGGATTTAGAAGTTACTTTACTTAAACGTTCTGCGCAAGGAGTAGAGTTAACGGAGGCAGGAGAGTTATTTATAAAAAGAATGTTACCAATTTTGGAGCAAATAAATGAAGTGAAAACAGAAATGAGGGGGTATCAAGAGAACCGGAAGTTTTCAATGGGTATACTACCGAGTTTAGCGGAGTATTACATATCAGAATGTAAAGATATATTAGGTGATGAGTTCGAAGTGGAATGGCAAATCGGACATACGGAAGTATTAAGAGAGTTATTTAAAGCGCGGGAGATTGACGCGATGTTCATCGATTCAGTAGTAGAAGGTGCTACGTATATAAAAGAAGTGCAACAAGAGAAAATTGTTTGTGCCGTTTCAAATAATCATCCGTACAAAGAGAAGATAGTCATTCAAATAGAAGAGCTGCACAATGAAAAATTAATTGTATATCCAGAAATATGTGATGTAAGGAAAATGATTATGAACATGTTTCATGAAATAGGTGTAAAACCAACTATAGCTGTGGAAACATCTTACGCAGAACCGATGCTTGCAATGGTAAAAGCTGGCCTTGGTATCACGTTACTTCCAGAAAGGGCAGTAGAGCAGTCTGTAAGGCAAGGAAATGTACATGTAATTTCTGTTGAACCACCACTCATGCGGAAAATTTATTTCGTATCCCATACGAAAGATTGTTTGTTATTACAATCATTTGAGGATAGGTAGTGACGTAGGCGGAATATTGAGAAAGATTACAATCACATTGAAAGGAACATGAAATTTTTAAAAAAACTAGGTCAAAAACAAACCATTACATGGTATGATTAGTACATTGTTAGTTGTTAAATATAGGGGAATTCCCTTTTTATACATAATGCCTTCCATTTCATAAACGGAACGGACAAAAAAAGAGATATAACTAGGAGGCTTTTTTGCATGGATTCTATCCTGACGATCGTTATCATTGTAGTAAGCTCTATTCTAGTGCTGCTCATGATAGAGCTTGTGATAAGAAATCGTTCATATAAAGATATTGAAGCACTGGAGCAGTGGAAACAAGAGATAAAAGATAAACCTGTGGCAGATGAACTAAAACGGGTAAAAGATTTAAACATGACGGGTCAAACAGAAGAACTGTTTGGTAAATGGCGTGAAGAATGGGATGAAATTGTATCAACAACCCTTCCGAAAGCTGACAAAGATTTAGCGCAAGCGCGAAAATTCGCCTCGCAATTCTCCTTCCGAAAAGCAAAGCATGCGATGAACGAATCCATAAGTGGTTTAGATGACGCTGATAATCGTATTACGGACATTTTAAATGAATTACAGCAATTGTTAGAAAGCCATGAGAAAAATAGCTCGGAAATTGAAGGGTTACGTGATACATATCGTAGTATGAAAAAGAGTGTTCTTGCTCATAGACATATGTATGGAGCAGCAGAGCAGAAAATCGAAGAGATGCTAGACGCTGAATCTGAGAAATTTAAAACCTTTGAAGAAGCGACAAACAATGGTGACTATTTAAAAGCGAGAGAAATTGTTATTAGTTTGGAAGAAGGTTTAGCAGATTTAGAAATCATTATTCACCAAATTCCAGATTTATTGGTAGAGTGTCAAGCGACGTTACCAGTTCAGCTGGAAGATTTATTACACGGACACAATGATATGGTAAGACAAGGTTATGTATTAGATTATTTGGAAGTCCCTAAAGAAGTTCGTGATATGACGAAACAACTACAAACATGTTTAATGGATATACAGGAGCTTCATATAACAGAAGCGGCTGAAAAAGTAGAAAACTTAAAAACACGTTTAGATGGCTTCTACGATCAACTGGAACAAGAAGTACATGCGAGACATTATGTGGAGCAAAAAACACTTTCTGTTTATGATGATTTAGAAGAAATGCGCATCGAAACGATTGAAACGAAAACAGAAACACAACTTGTGAAACAAAGCTATCAGTTACAAGATAAAGACATTGAGTCTCAAAAAGTAATTGAAAAGCAAATGCACATTTTAACGAAACGTTTTGAAATGCTACAATTACGCGTTGCAGAACAAGATATTGCCTTCTCTATTATTCGCGAGGAACTAGAAGAGGTTTATGAGCAATGTGAAACGTTAAAAGTACTTCATGCAGAATATAAAGAAATGCTGCAAACGATGCGCAAAGAAGAATTTGAAGCACGTGAGAAGTTACAAGAAATGCGAAATACTATTTTCGAAACGAAACGCTTTATGCAAAAGTCGAATTTGCCAGGTCTTCCAGAGAGTATTATGGAAGATTTAAAAAGAGGGCAAATGGCAATGCAAGCTGTATATGAACAATTAGAAGTGAAGCCGTTAAATATGAACGCTGTAAATAGCAGTTTAGAAGAAGCATATACAACTGTGAACGGTGTGGCTGAAATGACAGAAGAGTTAATTGGACAAGCGTATTTAGTGGAAAAATTAATTCAGTACGGTAACCGTTACCGTAGTCATGATGAAAATCTGGCAGAAAGTTTAAATTATGCTGAGAAATTATTCCGTGAATACCAATACGATGCAGCTTTAGAACAAGCGGCTTCAGTATTAGAGCAACTTGAACCTGGCGTTGTTCAAAAAATAGCTGAATATGTAGACAATGAACAAACCCTTTCATAAAAGGGTTTGTTTTTTTATGTAATTTTGCAGGCGATGTTGCTATAATGAATAGCGGAATACAGCAAGGTTATTCGTTTCAAAATAAAGTGAAACTGTAATCGGTGGGAAGATTCATCCCCACTGATTACTAGCCTTCACCAATCGGGCATTTACGGGCAGTTAATCTCCCATCTAACTTCTTTGCTCTAACTGGATTTTGAGGTGAGAGTCTTATTGCCCGTTAACGCGGGATAAAGTGAAACTGTAATAGGAGGGCATCCTCGCCAATTATTAGCCTTCACCAATCGAGATAAAACGGAACCTTTGCGTAGTCTTAGCGTAATGACACGTATTTATGATATGATTATACGATGTGATAGCGCTGAAAGGGGAAGAACGATGATCTATTTTGATAATAGTGCGACGACTAAGCCATATCCAGAAGCTCTTCAATCGTACGTGACGGTTGCTGGGAAATATTTTGGTAATCCTTCTTCTATTCATTCGCTTGGAGGAGAGGCAGAGCGTCTATTAACACAATCAAGAACGATTGCAGCGCAGCTTCTTCGTGTTAAACCTTCTGAAATTATTTTTACATCAGGTGGAACGGAAGGGAATAACCTTGCGATTAAAGGGATAGCGATGAGGAATCGTTCGCGTGGTAAACATATCATTACAACAAATATTGAACACGCGTCTGTGTTTGAAGCATATAAGCAATTAGAAGAACTCGGGTTTGATGTAACATACTTACCGGTTAAAGAGCATGGTGTTGTATCGGTAGAAGATGTGAAACGAGCGCTTCGTGAAGATACGATTCTTGTGTCAATTATTCATGTGAACAACGAAACTGGAGCAATTCAGCCCGTTGCTGAAATTGGAACGTTATTATCGAATCATCCGAAAATAAGATTCCATGTAGATCATGTACAAGGGATAGGAAAAGTACCGCTTGATTTATATGCTTCTCATATTGATCTTTGCTCAATATCTGGACATAAATTCCACAGTGTAAAAGGAACAGGTCTTCTTTATGTACGCGATGGCGTAAGATTAGATCCGATTTTATCAGGTGGTCAACAAGAGCTTAAGTATCGCTCTGGTACAGAGAATTTACCTGGCATTGTAGCGATGGTGAAAGCACTTCGCATGACAATGGAACAAGTGAAAGAAAAGGTAGCTCATTTGCAAAGTTTACAAGCAGAGCTTGTTCGTTTCTTTAAAGAGATGGAAGATGTAACGATTAACACGTCGCTTGCATATGCAGCACCGCACATTTTAAATGTATCATTTGTTGGTTTAAAACCAGAAGTAGTCGTTCATGCTTTAGAAGAACACGGTGTATATGTGTCAACGAAATCTGCTTGTTCTTCAAAAGCAAATGAAGTGAGCAGAGTGTTAGTGTCAATGGGAGTGCCGCATGCAGCAGCTGCAAGCGCTATTCGTATTAGTTTGGCACCAGAAAACACAATGGAAGAAGTAAAACAATTTGAAGGTATTGTAAAAGAGACGATGCCAAAATTATATGAAGTGATGAGGTAAAGAAATTATGTTGAAATATGAATATATTTTAGTGCGTTACGGAGAAATGACGACAAAAGGTAAGAACCGTTCTAAGTTTGTAAGCACATTAAAAGATAACGTGAAGTTCAAACTGAAAAAATTCCCAAATATTAAAATCGATGCAACACACGATCGTATGTACATCCAGTTAAATGGTGAAGATCATGAAGCGGTATCTGAAAGATTGAAAGATGTATTTGGTATTCATAAGTTTAACTTAGCGATGAAAGTACCATCAGAATTAGAAGACATTAAAAAAGGTGCATTAGCAGCTTTCTTACAAGTAAAAGGCGATGTGAAAACATTTAAAATTACTGTACACCGTTCTTATAAGCATTTCCCAATGAGAACGATGGAATTATTACCTGAGATTGGCGGACACATTCTAGAAAATACAGAAGATATTACTGTAGATGTTCATAATCCAGATGTAAATGTACGTGTAGAAATTCGCAGTGGTTATAGCTACATTATGTGTGATGAGCGTATGGGAGCTGGCGGTTTACCAGTTGGCGTTGGCGGAAAAGTAATGGTACTTCTTTCTGGTGGTATTGATAGCCCAGTAGCAGCGTACTTAACGATGAAACGCGGCGTATCTGTGGAAGCAGTTCACTTCCATAGTCCACCTTTCACAAGTGAGCGTGCAAAACAAAAAGTAATCGATTTAGCGCAAGAGTTAACGAAGTATTGTAAACGAGTAACGCTTCACCTTGTTCCGTTTACAGAAGTGCAAAAAACGATTAATAAAGAAATCCCATCTAGCTATTCAATGACGGTTATGCGCCGTATGATGATGCGTATTACAGAGCGTATTGCTGAGGAGCGTAACGCACTTGCAATTACGACTGGTGAAAGTCTTGGGCAAGTAGCAAGCCAAACGTTAGATAGTATGCATACGATTAACGAAGTAACAAACTACCCAGTTATTCGTCCGCTTATTACGATGGATAAATTAGAGATTATTAAAATCGCTGAAGAAATCGGCACGTATAATATTTCAATTCGTCCATATGAAGATTGCTGTACTGTATTTACACCAGCAAGCCCAGCGACGAAGCCGAAACGTGAAAAAGCAAATCGTTTTGAAGCGAAATACGATTTCACAACATTAATCGATGAAGCTGTAGCGAACAAAGAAACAATGGTATTACAAACGATAGAAGTAGTGGCGGAAGAAGAAAAATTTGAAGAACTTTTCTAAACCATAAATTACCATATCTAAAACGTGTATGAAGTCATGTTATTTATCACACTCTATACTCACAAGGAGGTGATATAACATGTCACGTAGCACAAATAAATTAGCGGTTCCTGGTGCTGAATCAGCATTAGACCAAATGAAATACGAAATCGCTCAAGAGTTTGGTGTTCAACTTGGAGCTGATGCAACAGCTCGCGCTAACGGTTCTGTTGGTGGTGAAATCACTAAACGTCTAGTTTCACTAGCTGAGCAACAATTAGGCGGTTACCAAAAATAATCCCATATGATGGCTTAGAAAGAGCGGGTTCTCCCGCTCTTTCTTTTTTGTGTTGCCATTTGTCGGTAAGTTGATGTAATTTCATTTAGTAATTCGACAGAACTGAAAAATTTGTCAAAAGAAGAGGGTTCAAAATTAACAGAAAATTCTTTATTATATAAAGGAGGCATAAAGAAAAGGGAGGATATTTTATGAAGCGAGAAGAATTGTTGGCGCCACCGTCTTATAATTTAGTTTCTGAAATAGAGAAATATACGGGTGATAAAGGGAAATTAGCTTTAATTTGGCAAGATGATAAAGGGAATCGAAGGGAAGTTACATACGCTGAATTAATGCAAGGTGCGAATAAAATTGGAAACGCTTTTATAAAAAGTGGTTTGCAAAAAGGGGACAAGCTTCTCATTATGATGCCGCGTTTAATTGAAGCGTACATGACGTATATTGCTGCTATTAAAGCAGGATTTGTCGTAATTCCAAGCTCGGAAATGTTACGTAAAAAAGATATAGAATATCGAATTGGACATGGAGAAGTAAAAGCGATAGTAAGCTATGAGCCGTATATTAGGCAGTTTGATGATATAGAAGCGATGGAATCTCTTCGAAAATTTGTCCTGAGCGAGCAGTCAGTAGATGGATGGATTAATTTAAAAACAGCGTTAGAAACAGAGAGTGACAGGTTAGAAATGGCGAAGACAGATAAAGAAGATATGGTCTTTTTATCTTACACGTCAGGAACGACAGGAAATCCAAAAGGTGTCGTTCATACACATGCGTGGGCATACGCTCATTTACGTACGAGCGCTCCAAATTGGCTCGGAATTGAAGAGAATGATATTGTATGGGCAACAGCTAGTCCAGGCTGGCAAAAGTGGATTTGGAGCCCGTTTTTAGCAACGCTAGGATCAGGGGCAACAGGGTTTGTATATCACGGTAAGTTTGAACCGAAAACGTACCTGAACTTATTAGACGATAATAAGGTAAATGTACTTTGTTGTACACCGACTGAGTATAGATTAATGGCAAAGGTAGAAGATTTAAGCCAGTACAATTTAGAGGCATTACATAGCGCTGTATCAGCAGGTGAGCCGTTAAATAGAGAAGTCATTGGAACGTTCCAAAAGCACTTTCATATTACAGTGAGAGACGGCTATGGGCAAACGGAAAATACATTACTTGTTGGTGTAATGAAAGGGATGGATATTAGACCAGGTTCAATGGGGAAACCAACGCCAGGTAACCACGTCGATATCGTAAATGAGGAAGGTACTCCAGTTAAAGTAGGCGAAGTTGGTGATATTGCAGTTCACATTGAAACGCCGGCCCTCTTTAAACAATATTACAAAGACGATGAACGTACAGCGATGCAATTCCGCGGTGATTATTATATTACAGGTGATAAAGCGAAGAAAGATGAAGACGGCTACTTCTGGTTTGAAGGGCGCGGTGATGATATCATTATTAGCTCTGGTTATACAATCGGGCCGTTTGAAGTAGAAGATGCACTTGTAAAACATCCTTACGTAAGAGAATGTGCAGTTGTCGCAAGTCCTGATGAAATTCGTGGAAGTGTCGTGAAGGCATTTATCGTATTAAGAGAGAATATAGAAAAGAACGAAGAAACATTAATTCCAACACTCCAACAACACGTCAAAGAACTCACTGCACCATATAAATACCCTCGCAAAATTGAATTTGTAGATGAACTACCAAAAACGATTTCTGGAAAAATTCGCCGTATTGAACTTAGAAAACAAGAGATGGAGATTCCGTCAAAATAATTTTGAAAACAGTGAAGTAAATAGTTGAATGAAATGCAAAACAATGATAATATAAAAACGAACACAAGTTCGATTTTATAAACTTAAAAAAGAGGTGTCCGTATGATTTTAGGGATTAATCCGTACTTAGTTTTAGATGGTAGTGGGCAAGAAGCTGTACAGTTTTATAAAGAGGCTTTAGATGCAAAAGTAGAAGTCATGCAAACTTTTGGTGACATGCCTGAAAATCCAGAATACCCGATTCCAGCTGAAGCGAAAGAGCGTGTTTTACACGCTACTTTAAAAGTTGGTAATACGGATCTTATGATTTCTGATACATTCCCAGGTCAAGGACATGCAATCGGATCTCAAGTAACAATCGCAATTCAAATTAGTAATGCAGAAAAAGCAAAAGAAGTATTCGATAAGTTACAAGAAGGTGGAGAAGTTATCATGCCACTTCAAGAAACATTCTGGAGCCCAGCATACGGACAAGTAAAAGATAAATTTAATATTGAATGGCAAGTTACAACGTCTACTACTGAACAAAAGTAATTTTTAGAAAAGCACCATGTTTTGAAATGGTGCTTTTTTTTATACAATAAAAAATAAAGGAGATGGGATATATGGGAGAAATTTGGTATGACGGCACCATTTACACAATGAGAGAAGAAAATGAAAAAGTGGACGCTGTTTACGTTGAAAACGGCATAATTGTTGATGCTGGTAATAAGGGAGAATTAGAAAGCAGATATTCAAACGTAAAGTTACATGACCTAAAAGGAAAAACAATGATCCCAGGTCTCGTTGATAGCCATATGCATCTTATTGGGCATGGAGAGGGATTACTCCGTCTAGATTTATCAAATTGTACATCTTATAGCGAAGTACTGGCTCTTGTTCAGAAGCGAGTGGAAGAAGCTCCAAAGGGCTCTTGGATTATTGGAGAAGGATGGAATGAAAATAACTTTACAGATACGAAAGATGTTCACGCGCGTGATTTAGATGAAATTTCGAAAGACCATCCTATTTTATTAAAGAGAGTTTGTCGTCACGTTACATGGGTGAATTCATACATACTGCAAGAAGTGAATATAACAGAAGCGACAGAAGATCCAAAAGGCGGGAAAATTGGCAGGGATTCATCAAATAAGTTAACAGGACTTTTATATGAACAAGGGCAAGAATTAATTAAACATGTTCAGCCAGAAATTGATGAAGCTTATTTACAAAGAGCTCTGCAAACAGCGATTAAAGATTGCTGGAAATACGGACTCGTTGGCGGGCATACGGAAGATTTAAATTATTATGGTGGTTTTAGAAAAACATATAATGCGTTTTCTCACGTTATAAAAGAAATGCCATTTAAAGCCCATTTGCTCGTTCACCATGAAGTAGCACATGAACGAAAAGAATATGAAAATGAACATTATATTGAATTTGGGGCAATGAAAATTTTCTCTGACGGTTCTTTTGGCGGAAGAACAGCATTATTAAGTGAACCGTATGAAGATGCGAAGGAAACGAATGGGGTTGCGATTTTCTCACGTGAAGAACTTGCAGAATTAGTGAAGAAAGCACGAGATTTACATATGCCAGTTGCGATTCATACTATCGGTGACTTATCGCTTGAATATGTCATTGATGCACTCGAATTATATCCACCAGCAAAAGGGTTACGTGATCGCATTATTCATTGTCAGCTTGCTCGTGAGGAGTTAATTGAAAGAATGAAAAACTTGCAAGCCATTATAGATATACAGCCAGTCTTCCTTTCATCAGATTTTCCGTCAGTCATTGAAAAACTAGGAGAGCGCCGTCTTCGTTATGCGTACGCTTGGAAGACGTTACTGGAAGCAGGATTACACTGCAACGGTGGTTCAGATGCTCCTATTGAACAAGTGAATCCGTTTTTAGGCATATATAGCGCTGTTACACGTAGAAGTTTTATTGACGGTGTATGCTATATGCCTGAGGAAAGATTAACGGTATATGAGGCTGTTTCTTTATTTACAACAGGAAGTGCCTATGCAATTGGAAAAGAAGCGAAGCGAGGGCAAATTACAAAAGGATATGAAGCAGACTTTACAATATTAGACCGCAATATGTTTGAAATTGAGGCAGAAGAAATAAAAGAAGTAGAAGTAGAAATGACCGTAATAGATGGCCAAGTTGTCTATAGAAAAGATGCGTAAAAATATATGAGCGATTATCGGAATATATCGACTTACCGACAAAAACTGACAAGAATAACGGCCGGATAGTAAGAGATTATTGTCCGCGCCAATCGGGGTAAATAAATAACCGCAGAATTATGGAATTCCATAATTCTGCGGTTATTTTAATCCTATAAAAACGTTCTCTGTACTTTTTCCCAGAAAGAGTTGTTTTTTAATTTAACTGTTTTAATTTGTTTATCGCTTAAGCGTACAACAGCTTTTTCCACTTGTTTAATACTAAGCGCTTCGTTATCCATGCCGATAACAGGATAATCGTTACCGTCTGGTCTTAGTTTTAAAGTTAATGTACGTTCGTGATTTAAAATGAAAGGTGAACCGAGCGTACGGTAAGTGTTGTTGTTTAAAGATGCTAGTTCGCTTACTTGGAAACATGGGATAAGCGGGTCAACAACTGCACCATGCAATGATTTATTGTAAGCAGTACTTCCTGTTGGGGTAGAAACTACTAAACCGTCCCCTCTAAAAGTTTCGAAATATAAATCATCAACGTGAACATCTACAACGAATGTTTTAATAATGCTAGAACGTAATGAGAACTCATTTAAACAATGGAAAGATGTACTGCCATCTACATCTACCTGAATTGTTGGATATTTACGCACTTCAATTTCATTTTTTGTAATTTCTTGAAGGGCTGTATCAACGTGATCAATATGGAAATCGCAGTAGAAAGAAATTTCATCTTTCGTAGAAATCCCTGCGTATAAACAATCTTCTCTAAAACCAGTTTTACGAACGGCTTGTAAGAAGGTTGCATCATCTCCAACACTGACGATAGCGTTTGCATTTTTTGGATGATCTAATATGGTAAATCCATTCTCTTCTAAAATACGATAGATTGGTTTCATTTTTTCAACGAGCGTTGCTTTGTCATCACCATAAAAGAAAAATAAATTGCGACGATCTGCCATTATGTATCCCTCCACTGCAGTTAAATTTTCTGTTTTTCGTGCTACATATCATTAGAGTCCGTTCCCTGATGATATGTTCAAATAATATATTTCGATATAAATTGTCAAAATACCTTTTTATTTTTAGAAAAATTTTTATATTCAATCTTATAGAACCCTGTTTAATGATGAATAAAGTTGTCGATAATGGGTACGGAGTGAAAGGATGATACGTATGAAGTGGTTCGTAATTGGAATAATAATTCTTCTTCTTTTTATTTTGTTTATACTATTGTCGAAAATAAAGCTTAAGGTGACATTTTTATATTCAGAAATGGAAAAGCAATGTTTGCTTCAAGTGAAAATATGGATGATTCGATATACATTTGATGTGTTGGAAAGAATTGAAAAACAGCAGAAAAAGACAGGACAGAAAATCGAAAAAGCTGAAGAGGACGGCGGACTCGATAATAAAATTATGGCGCAACTTGACAGCATTGGTGAACTGATAAAAAAGCTTCAAGAAGTTCATACTATTGTTAAAGATTTTCTCAAACGAGTGAAAATCAATGGTTGGAAATGGCATACACAAATTGGAGCAGGCGACGCAGCTAGTACTGGAATTGTCACTGGATATGCATGGGGGACAAAAGGTATGGCTGCTGGAGTTGTCGGACAATATATGCATATTGTCGATGTACCAGAATTTGAAATTACTCCTGTTTTTCAAGGGAAAGGATTTGCGTCAAGATGTGAGTTAACAGCATCTTTTCGGATATTCCGCACTATAAAAACAGCGGTGAAATTGCTCATATTTATGAGGAAGCAAAGATCTGGTATGACAGAAAAATCTGTTCAAGCATAGGGGGGATATAGAATGGACCATCCAATTCAAGGTTTAATGACAACCGCAATGCAGCATTTAAAACAAATGACTGATGTAAATACCATTGTTGGTGACCCAATTAAAGCGGCAGATGGAAGTGTAATTCTTACTGTTTCGAAAGTAAGTTTTGGATTTGCTGCTGGTGGAAGTGAATTTGGTAAAGTAGAACATTCAGGCCGCCATCCATTTGGCGGGGGAAGTGGTGGAGGAGTTTCTATTAATCCTGTTGCCTTTCTTGTTATAAATGGAGATGGTGTGAAAGTATTGCACTTAGATAAACAAACACACGTCATCGATAAAATAATTGAATTAGCTCCACAAGCTGTTGATAAAGTGAAAGAAATGATGGATAAACGAAAAGAAGATGATCCTGAATTTCAAATTTAACGAATAAAGAAGCTAATCAATAGGTTAGCTTCTTTAATTTTTTTGTAAATAAAGCGATTTTATTTGCATTATCGATAGGGACAAACTATCATTTACATTGTACATATTTTGTTTAAATAAGGGAGGATTTTCAAGTGGCAAACGTAACTTTTAAAGGTAATCCAATGACTTTAGTTGGAACAGAAGTTAAAGTTGGCGATCAAGCGCCAAACTTCCAAGTATTAGCAAACGACTTATCTCCAGTAAGTTTAGAAACATACAAAGGCGAAGTGAAATTAATTAGTGTTGTACCTTCAATCGACACAGGTGTTTGTGATGCACAAACACGTCGTTTTAACCAAGATGCAGCAGGTATTGAAAACGCGAAAGTATTAACAATTAGCGCTGATTTACCATTCGCTCAAAAACGCTGGTGTGCAGCAAACGGTTTAGAAAATGTTGTAACACTTTCTGACCACCGTGACCTTTCATTCGGTGAAGCTTACGGCTTAGTAATGAAAGAGCTTCGTTTACTTGCTCGTGCAGTATTCGTAGTAGATAGCAACGACAAAGTAGTTTACGCAGAGTACGTAAGCGAAGGTACAAGCCATCCAAACTATGAAGCAGCATTAGAAGCAGCTAAATCTGCGAAGTAATGTGAAGGAAATGACCTCTTATAAAGAGGTCGTTTTTTCTCATATATTGCTCTGTAACGGCATCGATATATGAGAAAAAACGTTATATCATATATAACTTAAAAGGGAGCTCTTTACAGGAGGTCGCTTTTTCTTTTTGGAAAAAAACACTTTGTGGTATGATATAAGTTATGTGTAAAAGAGAGAAGGAGGAATGTACGTGAGTCAGACAGTAGAAACATTATTTTCTATTTTTGATTCTTCTGCGGTAGTTTTACGTAAAGAATTAGATGTAACATATTTAGAGGCGCTTGTAGAGACAGGTGATAACTTGTTTGAGGGAGCGATTTTACAAGAAGAATTATCCGAATCAGCAATTGAAAGGCTGAATCGTGAATATAGTACGTTTAATGAAGAAACATATAAAGGTGAAGAAATTCGTAAAGCATTTCAGTTAGCCATCTTAAAAGGAATGAAAGAAGGCGTACAAGCGAATCATGAAATGACACCTGATGCAGTTGGTATGTTTATGAGTTATTTATTCCATAAATTTATGCAAGGGCAAAATGAAATTACAGTTTTAGATCCTGCAATTGGAACAGGTAACTTAATGACTACAGTGTTTAATAGCGCCAAAGAAGGACTAACAATGAGTGGATTTGGTGTAGAAGTGGATGAAGTGCTAATTAAACTTGCTTTAGTAAATGCAAATTTACAAAAGCATGCAATCGAATTCTTCCATCAAGATGGACTAGCACCACTTTATATCGATCCAGTTGATGCAGTGGTTTCAGACTTGCCAGTTGGTTATTATCCAAACGAAATCGGTGCAAGTGAATATAAATTAAAAGCAGATGAAGGAATGTCATATGCCCATCACTTATTTATTGAACAAAGTGTGAAACATACGAAAGAGGGCGGGTACTTATTCTTCTTAGTACCAAACTTCATTTTTGAAAGTGACCAGGCACCAAAATTACATGCATTTATTAAAGAAACATGCTTTATTCAAGGGTTATTACAGCTTCCTGTTTCCATGTTTAAAAACGAGAAAAATGCAAAAAGTATATTTGTTCTCCAAAAGAAAGGCGCTAATGTAACAATGCCAAAACAGGCGTTATTAGTGGAGTTGCCTAAATTCTCTAACATGAAGGCGATGGAAGACATTATGGATCAATTAAATACTTGGTTTGCAACACATAAATAAAGCTAGGTATATGTAACAGCATTAGTGATTCATGTAGTACAGTTTTATATAATATGTCATATTTTTAAATATATACAAGATTTAACTGAATTTTTTTGAAATCTGTAATATATATTTTTTCTTGGTGTTACAATTTTTTCACTTGAAATATATGTCGGACGATGTTTAAATTAAAATCGTGAGTATAAAATTTGCTAATGATGAAACGTTTTCATATTTAGTGAATTTGATCAGATAAAATCGAGCGGTTTGTGGAAACATCCACACAACTACCAAGAGAAAAAGGGGCGAAAGACTAGATGTCAAAAATCATCGCGATTAACGCAGGAAGCTCTTCCTTAAAATTCCAATTATTTGAAATGCCAAGTGAAACAGTATTAACAAAAGGTTTAGTAGAACGTATCGGTTTAGAAGATAGTATCTTCACTATTACTGTAGATGGCGAAAAACAAAAAGAAATTACAAACATTCCAGATCACGCAGTAGCAGTTAATATGCTTCTAAAAAAATTAACTGAAAACGGAATCGTTAAATCTCTAGATGAGATTGGCGGTATCGGTCACCGTGTTGTTCACGGCGGCGAAAAATTTGCTGACTCTGTTTTAATTACTGATGAAGTATTAGCTGATATCGAAGAATTAAGCGATTTAGCACCACTTCATAACCCAGCAAACGTTGTTGGTATTAAAGCATTCCAAGAAGTATTACCAAACGTACCAGCAGTAGCAGTATTCGATACAGCATTCCACCAAACAATGCCGGAATCTGCATTCCTATACAGCCTACCATATGAGTACTATGAAAAATTCGGCATCCGTAAATACGGTTTCCACGGAACTTCTCATAAATATGTAACTGAGCGTGCGGCTGAATTATTAGGTCGTCCAATTGAAAGCTTAAGCTTACTTTCTTGTCACTTAGGTAACGGTGCAAGTATCGCAGCAGTAGAAGGCGGTAAATCTATCGATACTTCTATGGGCTTCACTCCACTTGCTGGTGTAACAATGGGTACACGTTCTGGTAACCTTGACCCTGCGTTAATTCCATACATCATGGAAAAAACAGGCCAAACAGTAGAAGAAGTAGTTAACGTATTAAACAAGAAGAGTGGTATGTTAGGTCTTACTGGTTACTCTAGTGACCTACGTGACATCATTGCGAAAGAAGAAGAAGGCGACCACCGTGCGAAAGTAGCACTTGATGTATTCGTAAGCCGTATCCACAAATACATCGGTTCTTACACTGCTCGTATGAAAGGTGTAGACGCAATCATCTTCACAGCTGGTGTAGGTGAAAACAGTGCGATTATTCGTGAGCGCGTATTAGAAGGCCTTGAGTACATGGGCGTATACTTTGATGCAAAACGTAATAACGTATTCGGTGAAGAAGCATTCATCAGCTTCCCACATTCTCCAGTAAAAATTATCGTAATTCCAACTGACGAAGAAGTTATGATTGCTCGTGATGTACTACGTCTTGGAGATATTGGTTAATATATGAAAAGAAAGACGAGATCCTATAGGATTTCGTCTTTTTTCTTTTGGATGTATTTTAAAACTCCATCCGGATATAATATTTTTTCTTTCTGAATGAATGCCGTAATAGGAATCCATTTCGCATACGCTACTGTTTCCTCATCTTGTATATTTAATGTTTTCATTTCATATAGTGACGTGTCTAATAAACGCAAAGAATATAGTTGAATGATTTCATGACCAATGTCTCCATCTAGATGAAAGACATTTTCTAAACAACCTAAATAATTGGTGATTTCCACTTCTGTATGAAGCTCTTCCCTAAATTCACGAATAACGGTATGTGCTGATTGTTCACCAAGTTCAATTGAACCACCAAGAGGTCGGTAAAATGTTTCATCGGCTGAATGATATTCTTGTACGAGAAGACGCCCGTGATGTATAGCAATGCCAAAAGTACATATACAATCACTCCTTATTTTTTTGTATAAGGAAGATTATAATGTGTTTTGTAGTAAAGGTGTCATGTATTTAAGAATGTGGTCTAATCGTAATTCCATCAAATAAGTTTTTCCAAAATGCTTCATTGTATTGGTATACATCCATAATAGGACATTTCATAACGCAAACACGTTGTAATCCCCAATCTTCTTGGGTGATAGTTGGTATATCGGCAGGAATTAGTAACAGGACAGAGAATGTATGTGTAACGATTTGAGATAAAATTTGTTCTAGGGAACATGCTTCTTCATATGTTCCTCCAGTTCGAGTAAATAATATGGATTCTGCCGTTTCAATTGTAGCTAGAAAACGATTAATACGATGTTCATAGTTTAACTTAATTTCTGTATAAGAAGGCCAAGAAGTTGGTGTGTTTACATCTGTTTTAAAGTCATGACAGGAGTCAATTTCATAAAGGTTGTCCCTTAATCTTAATTTTGCATCATCATCCCAAAATGAGATGAAGGATAAATTTTCGAAATTTAAAAAGCGGTCAAATCGATTTTGTAATAATACATTCACTTTTTCTAATGAGGGGCTTAGCATAAAATCAATAACGCCAAAAAATGGTGATAATTCTAATTGATATAATGCCCAAGCAGGCCAGCAGTTTTGTCCTAAGCTGAATACCGCATTATATTCTTTTTTTATATCGGATAGATTCATGTGATTTATCTCATCCTTTTTGTTAATATTTTATGCCATTCAAAAATGGTATGTGAATAAAGATAGACAAGCATATTTGCAAAGAATAAGCAGAAATATGTTACAATAGAAAAAAATCGAACGAGGTGGTTGTTACGATGCGATCGAAGCGAGAACAAGCCATTTTAGACAATATAAAAGAATGGGAAGCGCAATTAGTTGAGCAAGAAGCGACCGATTTTCAAAAAGTGTTTGATAAATGGTTACATACTACAGTTGCGAAATTACCTGAGAAAAAGCGAAAAGAATTCTTCACGAAAGCAGATGGATGGCTCTTTCATTTGCATGCATTTATTCAAAGTTCACAAGCACAGTTAGATGCACGTAATCGGATTTTAGGAACATCAAGATTATTTGATGAATCGATTGAACAGCTTGAAGATTTGAAAGCATTATCTATTGATCAATTAACATACATAGCAGAGCAGCAAACAGCACGTCATCGTCTATATTCATTTGTACAAGGCGGGGCAACAGGTGCTGGAGGTTTATTATTATTAACGGCGGATTTTCCGGTTATGATCGCGTTAAATGTGAAGGCAGTCCAACTTATTGCAACATCATTTGGACATGATGTGAACAAGCCGTATGAAATGATGCTTGCGTTAAAGGTGTTTCATGCGTCATTACTACCAGGAAGACTTCAGCAATATGCATGGTACAATTTATTGCAAGAGCTGGAGCAGGAAGATTCGTTCTTTTACGAAGGAGACGAAGCAGTGCTACAAACAGCTTCTACTGAGGTTGTGTTAAAACAAATTTTGAAGACATTTTCGATTTATGCTCTTCGTCGTAAATTATTCCAAGGTATACCGGTAATTGGAATGGCAATTGGATCTACAGTGAATTATCGTTTAACAAGAAACGTTACTGAATTTGCAAATAGATTTTATCAAGTGCGCCATATAGTCGAGAAAGAAAAAAGAGCATAAAAAAAGCGAGAGGCCGAAGCCTTTCGCTTTTTTAATTTGTTGCATGTTTTTTGGACATTGGAACAGATACTGGCTGTTTTTCTGCTGTTTTTTCTGTTTTTGGATAATAAATTAAATCCAATGTTTTTGCCTGTACGGCAATCGAAAGAATAGTAAAAGCAATTTCTGTCCAATTTAAATAATATAATGAAAGCGCAAGAACAATCGCGTCAAAGACGAAGAAAATTTGCCCAATTGTAAAACGAGTTCGTTTACTTAATACAATTGTTAAAATATCGTCTCCACCGGTTGCACCGCCAAATCGCAATATAAAACCGAGTCCAATACCAGCTAACGCACCGCCAACTACTGCAGCTATAAATAAGTTATTTGATAAATCTACCGTAAATGGAGAATAATTTTCCATAAAGGAATAAAATACTCCGAATGAAATTGAACCTAGGAATGAATAACCAACCATTTTTCTACCTAAAAATGAAGCGCACAGTAAAATAATTGGGATATCCATTAATACAGTTGAAATAGATGGTGAAATATCATAAAAGTTTTGAATGAATAGTGCAATTCCTACAAAGCCACCTTCTGTTAAGTGGTTTTGGAAGTGAATGTGATATAGCGCTGCTGCTAAAATAAATGAACCGATTAAAACCATAAAAATTTCTTTAATAATTTGCCGACTTTGGATGTTCCTCATCGTTATTCCTTCTTTCCGTAGTTAGTAGTCCTTTTTGTGTTGTAAACTAACTACGAGCTCACATGTAGCTTTCAGTTAGTTTACGAAAAAACTAACTACGCTATATGTCGCTGAAGAAATAACGAATAATCCTCTCGTCCATCAATTCTCCCTACCTTCGTTTTAGTTTAAGTCTTAAAACGACTAAACAAAACGTGGAGTAGGATTCGTCATTTAGCAATCCTGCTCTTCTTTGTTTTGTTTAGTTAGTAACAATTAAGTCCTAAACAAAACGCTATGTGTAAGAAGAGTCTTTTTTTTGCCAAATTATCCTTCGGGCAATCATAATTTCCCCACTCTCGTATTTTTTTCGCTAGACTAAAGTATCTGAGCTGAAAAATACGCTACGTGTATGATTCGTCAATACGATGCCACATGCTCCTTCGAGCGATCATGATATCAAAATCCCTTCCTTCAAGATTTATACTATTATATCATACTTTTAAAAAATGTATGCGGATGGAAACCGACAATAAACGGAGGGAATCTACAAAAAATGTTATGTTTAAATATTTTTGTAGAAAAGCCTAAGTTATTTCGGAGGATTGGACAGTTTGTAACGGTTTGTCCAATAAGTAAGAAAAAAAGGGTTTTATTCCGTTGTATTCTTTTCATCACTTTTATCTTTAAAAAACGCATCCCAACTAATCACACTTAAAAAAGTTAAAGCGATAATAACGAAAGCACGCATAAGCTGTAGACCTCCTTTTGTACATAGTATATGAATCATTAGATTCGGAATGTGTCATTTTTTTACAAGTCTTAACTATTATGAGAGTATATTAATATAGATAGATGAAGGGGAGAGTGAAGGTATGCTAAAAGGAATGTTCAAAAGAAAAGAATTAATATGTATTTCATGTCAGAAAAAAATTCAATATGAAGAAGAGCTTGTTGCTTTTGTAAAGTTGCCGAAAGAAAGAAGTATATTAGTTGGCCCTTTTGATGTGTGTTTGGCAAAAACAGCACAAGAGATATATTGTAAATCATGTTATGACAAAAAAGCATGACCCAAAGTAATTGAGGGGCATGCTTTTTTCATTGGTGTGCTTTCCCCTCAGATACATTTTGAGTGAGTCGATACCAAAGCCAAAGGTCATTAATGATGGAAGCAAGATCGGCAATTTCTGAATTTAGTTTACAAGAAACTTCGAAGTCTTCTTCGTTATTTAAATAATGTTGTTTTGTATTAATATAGTGCTCAAGTTCTTTTATACGATCAGGAATTTTCCCGCGAACTTGTTCCCATTTTAGTAAAATAGCATGTTGCATTTTTTCGGGGATTTCTTCCCAGTCTTCTTGTAAATGCGGAATTTCAATTCCTAGATGTTCATCGTATAAGAAATACTTTTCCATAAGTTCACCCCCGTTTTCCTGCTTATATTGTACAGAAAAACAGAAAGAAGTTCGACGAAATTGTTTGAAAAAATTTGAAAATGACTCTTGATACATTTTGTGAAAGGTGGTAAAGTGTGAATTATTATAAAAGAAAATGAATATTTATTCTTTAGGGGGATGCAAAATGAAGAAGAAAAAAGTTGTATTAGCATATTCCGGAGGTCTTGATACTTCTGTTGCAATTAAATGGTTACAAGAGAAAAATTATGATATTATCGCGCTTTGTTTAGATTTAGGGGAAGGTAAAGACTTAGCATTTGTAAAAGAAAAGGCACTTTCAGTAGGTGCAATTAAATCATATATGATTGACGTTCAAGAAGAATTCGCGAATGAATATGCATTGATGGCGATGCAAGCACACACATTATACGAAGGAAAATACCCTCTTGTCTCTGCATTATCTCGTCCGCTTATTGCAAAGAAATTAGTAGAAATCGCAGAACAAGAAGGCGCAACTGCAGTTGCACACGGATGTACAGGAAAAGGAAATGACCAAGTTCGTTTTGAAGTTTCTATCCAAGCATTAAATCCTTACTTAGAAGTGATTGCGCCTGTACGTGAATGGAAATGGTCACGTGAAGAAGAAATTGCATATGCAAAAGAAAACGATGTACCAATTCCGATTAATTTAGATAGCCCGTTTTCAATCGATCAGAACTTATGGGGACGCAGCAACGAATGTGGAATTTTAGAAGATCCATGGGCAGCGCCGCCAGAAGATGCATATGAGATGACATTGGCGTTAGAAGATACACCGAATAAACCAGAGTTTGTAGAAATCGGATTTGAAGCAGGCGTACCGACTACTTTAAATGGCACTGCATATTCACTTGCAGAATTAATTAAAACGTTAAATGCGCTCGCTGGAAAACACGGCGTTGGACGTATTGATCACGTAGAAAATCGTCTTGTCGGTATTAAATCTCGTGAAGTATACGAATGCCCAGCAGCAATGACGTTAATCACTGCGCATAAAGAGTTGGAAGATTTAACACACGTAAAAGAAGTAGCACATTTTAAACCAGTGATTGAACAGAAAATAACAGAACTTATTTATAACGGTTTATGGTTCTCACCTTTAAAACAAGCGCTTCATGCATTTTTACAAGAAACGCAAAAGAATGTAACAGGTACAGTGCGTGTGAAATTATTTAAAGGTCATGCGATTGTAGAAGGACGTAAATCTGAGTACTCTTTATACGATGAAAAATTAGCAACATATACTGCCCAGGACGAATTTAATCATGATGCAGCAGTTGGATTCATTTCATTATTTGGTTTACCGACGAAAGTATACAGCCAAGTGAATCAAAAGAAGGTGGAAGCGTGAGCAAACTTTGGGGCGGACGTTTTACAGAAGAAGCGGAAGCATGGGTTGAAGAGTTTGGAGCATCCATCTCCTTCGATCAACAATTAGTAAATCAAGATATAAACGGGAGTATTGCACACGTCACGATGCTAGCAAAGCAGAGCATCGTGACGAAAGAAGAAGCAGAGAAAATAAAGGTAGGTCTTCAATATTTATTGAAAGAAGCAAAAGAGAATAAGCTACAATTTTCAGTAGAAGCAGAAGATATTCATTTAAATATCGAAAAGATGTTAATTGAACAAATTGGCGAAGTAGGAGGGAAACTTCATACAGGCCGAAGCCGTAACGATCAAGTAGCGACAGATATGCATTTGTATTTAAAAGAAAAGGTAGAACATATTATAAAAGCTACAAAGCAATTGCAAACTGTTCTTGTTCATCAAGCAGAAAATAATATTGAAACGATTATGCCTGGCTATACGCATTTGCAACGTGCCCAGCCGATTTCATTTGCTCATCATATTCTCGCTTACTTTTGGATGTTAGAGCGTGATGTAAATCGTTATGAAGATTCGTTAAAGCGTATTAATATCTCTCCATTAGGAGCAGGAGCGCTAGCTGGGACGACATTCCCGATTGACCGAGAATATAGTGCGGAGCTTCTTGGATTTAATGGAATATATGAAAATAGTTTAGATGCAGTAAGTGATCGTGATTTCATACTGGAGTTTTTAAGTAACTCATCTATGCTTATGATGCACTTATCGCGCTTTTGTGAAGAACTTATTTTATGGAGTAGCCAAGAGTTTCAATTTATTGAAATGAGCGATCAATACGCAACTGGAAGCAGCATTATGCCGCAAAAGAAAAACCCGGATATGGCGGAACTAATCCGTGGTAAAACAGGCAGAGTATACGGTAATTTATTCAGTTTACTTACAGTAATGAAAGGATTACCACTCGCTTACAATAAAGACTTGCAAGAAGATAAAGAAGGAATGTTTGATACAGTAAAAACAGTAGAAGGATGCCTTCATATTATGGTGGGCATGCTTGAAACGATGACTGTAAACAAAGAAAAAATGGGGCAAGCTGTGACGCAAGATTTCTCCAACGCAACAGAAATTGCCGACTATTTAGCGAACAAAGGACTACCATTCCGTCAAGCTCATGAAATTGTTGGGAAGTTAGTGCTACATTGCACACAAAAAGGAATTTATTTATTAGATGTCCCGCTTGAAACATATCAAGAAATGAGCTCTTTATTTGAAGAAGATTTGTATGAAGTTCTTTCACCATATGCGGCTGTAAAGCGTCGTAATAGTGCGGGTGGAACAGGATTTGAACAAATCAAAAACGCTTTGGAGAAGGCGAAGGGGTTAGTTGGAGAGTTTGTTGGAAGTTGATTGATTTTATAGGGAAGAAGGTACGCTAATCTTGATGGAGAGAAGCTTACCTTCTTTTTTTATAGCCACAAATTAATCATACTTATGTCGATCTTCCGTAATTCGAATATACTCAATATCCATCAAATCTCTAAGTAATGCACCGTTACTTAGTTCAACGCCATGTTTCTCTTTAAAATGAGTACGAATCGTATCTAGCATTTCGAGTTCTTTCCCATTCACATCTAAAATAATACGTTCAGAATCATCCATGTTGCATCCTCCTTTTTTACACATATATATTTTGTCCGTCTATTTCTAAAAAATGTATGTTAACGTAATGTTAGGAAATAAGAAAGGGATGAAAAATGAGACGTATTTATTTTATAGGGTTAATTTTGTACACGCTAATTGTATTACATGTTGCATTCCCAAATATCTTTTCATTTGAGGATTTAGAAACAGTACACGTTGCGATATTTATTTTTGCTCTATTTGTAGTAGATTGCTTTATTTCTATATGGATTTCGAAAAGAAAAGATATACAAGGTGAAAAAGAAATGGAACGGAAAAAGAGAAAACATTCATTTTGGATGATGACATACTGTTTGTCTTTAGTGCTTACTGCTGCTTTTTTTAGTGAACATATTCCATTAGAAAGATTAAATATTGGATTTGGTGCGTTCGTATTCGCATACTATTTTTTTATGCACTTTCTTCCTTATATGAAAGAAAAGCGAGGAGAAGAGGAAAATCCGCTTGTAGAAGAAGCGAGAGAGCAAGAGCATAAGAGAATAGAAGAAGATATAAAGAAACTCGGAGAACAAAAGTGGTATTTAAAATCAAAAATCATATATGTTCTTTGCTTTATTACGCCGCCAATTGGCTATTTGTACGTTTTCTTACTTCGTAAAAAAATGACAGCAGATGCAAGGCAAACGTACTTAACGATCGCGACAATTATGATGGCATTATGGTCTTTGAAGTTTCTTCCGCCTTATGTGTTGGCAATTACCGTTGTTGTCGTAGCATGTCTTGTGTTTATAGTGAAGTTTATAAAATGAAAAACACCAAGCCTATGTGGACTTGGTGTTTTATCTATAAATTAAAGCTCACCTTGTTCCTCATCACCACGAACAACAAGGACATCGCATTTCGCATAGCGAATAATATGTTCAGAGACGCTACCAATTAGGAAACGCTCAACAGCATTTAAACCAGTCGCACCACACATAATTAAATCTACTTTATGGTTTGGAGCGATTTCTTTTGAAATTTTTGATTTAGGATTACCGAATTCTAATACAGTTTCAATTTTTTCAAGACCAGCTTCAAGCGCAGTTTTTTTGTAGTCTTCTAATAAGTCTTCTGCAAATAGATTTGCACGTTCCGCAATTGCACGGCTATAAGCTTCTACTGCTGAGTATGCTTTTACATCAACGATATGAGCAATTGTTAATGTTGCATTGTTGCGCTTTGCGACTTGAATTGCTTTTTTAAAGGCTTTTTCTGCTTCTTTAGAACCATCCACCGCGATTAAAATATTTGTATATGTATTATTCATAGTAAATTCCTCCCAATCTGTTTTATAACTGTTTACAACTTAATTATAAAACAAATTTTGGTAACGTGCTTGCCAGAAACGTTACAGAATTTTGAAAACTCTGTTTCAATTCATTTTAGTTGTAATTGGAGCGAGAACTTGTTACATATGAAGTATAGCAATTTAAAAGGGGGCAGTTTTGTGAGACATGCGCTCATTACAGCCGGTACGAAAGGTTTAGGAAAGCAAGTAACAGAAAAATTATTGGCTAAAGGCTATTCAGTAACAGTAACGTACCATAGCGATATCACGGCTATGGAAACGATGAAAGAAACATATAAAGATGTGGAAGAGCGTCTACAATTCGTGCAAGCGGATGTCACGAAAAAGGAAGATTTACATAAAATAGTAGAAAAAGCGATGAGCCGTTTTGGCAAAATTGACTTTTTAATTAATAATGCTGGTCCATATGTATTTGAACGAAAAAAGTTAGTTGATTATGAAGAAGATGAATGGAATGAAATGATTCAGGGAAATTTAACAGCGGTATTTCATTTATTAAAACTTGTCGTTCCGGTCATGAGAAAACAGAACTTTGGCCGTATTATTAATTACGGATTTCAAGGGGCGGATAGTGCACCGGGATGGATTTATCGTTCAGCTTTTGCCGCAGCGAAAGTAGGACTTGTTTCATTAACGAAAACAGTTGCTTATGAAGAAGCGGAGTATGGTATTACTGCGAACATGGTATGTCCTGGTGATATTATAGGCGAGATGAAAGAGGCAACTATTCAAGAAGCACGTCAGCTGAAAGAGCATAACACACCGATTGGTAGATCTGGAACAGGTGAAGATATTGCAAGAACCATTTCGTTTTTATGTGAGGACGATTCCGATATGATTACCGGTACAATTATTGAAGTGACTGGTGCAGTGGATGTTATTCATAGACATCGATAGAATAAAATAAGATGAAGTTTCGAATAATTGGACAGTTTATCCATTGTGCTGAGAGGTGCGGATAATACTGTCCTTTAATATAAAATTAAATCTATCGGAAAACTTGTGTTATTTTTTTGTCAAATATTGAGATATTATGTTAAAATATAAGAGCGTAGAAAGCGCTTTAAAAAAATGATTCAGGGGTCATTTCATAACTCAAGGGGGAACTAATCATGCGTATCGGTATTCCAACAGAAATTAAAAACAATGAAAACCGTGTGGCAATGACGCCAGCGGGAGCAGTACATTTAGTACAAAATGGTCATGAAGTTTTTGTTCAAAAAGGAGCAGGTTTAGGATCTGGCTTTACGGATGAAGAATACGTACAAGCTGGTGCGAAACTTGTAGAAACTGCTGAAGAAGCATGGAATCAAGATATGGTTATGAAGGTAAAAGAGCCAGTAGCAAGTGAATACGGCTATTTCCGTGAAGGTTTAATTTTATTCACATACTTACACTTAGCTCCAGAACCAGAATTAACGAAAGCATTAATCGATAACAAAGTTGCATCAATCGCATACGAAACAGTACAATTAGACAATCGTTCTTTACCATTACTTGCACCTATGAGTGAAGTAGCTGGTCGTATGTCTGCACAAATTGGTGCACAATTCCTTGAGAAAAACAAAGGTGGTAAAGGTATTTTACTTGCGGGCGTTCCAGGGGTAAAACGCGGAAAAGTAACAATCATCGGCGGTGGTCAAGCTGGTACAAACGCAGCTAAGATTGCAGTGGGTTTAGGTGCAGATGTAACAATCATTGACTTAAGTGCAGAACGTCTTCGTCAATTAGATGATATTTTCGGTAACCAAGTAAAAACATTAATGTCTAATCCATACAACATTGCAGAAGCTGTTAAAGAATCTGACCTTGTTATTGGTGCAGTATTAATTCCAGGTGCAAAAGCGCCAAAACTTGTAACTGAAGAAATGATTCAATCAATGGAACCAGGTTCTGTCGTTGTAGATATCGCGATTGACCAAGGTGGTATTTTCGAAACAACTGATCGTATTACAACTCATGATAATCCAACTTACGAAAAACATGGCGTTGTTCATTATGCAGTTGCTAATATGCCAGGTGCAGTTCCACGTACGTCAACTCTTGCATTAACAAACGTAACAGTACCATATGCAGTACAAATTGCGAACAAAGGTTACAAAGATGCTTGCTTAGGCAACACTGCATTACTAAAAGGTATTAACACATTAGATGGCTATGTAACATTCGAAGCAGTTGCAGAAGCTCACGGCTTACAATACGCTGATGCGAAAGAGCTTCTTGAAAAAGCTCCTGCTTTATCATAATAGAAATACATTCGAGACCTTCCTTTATGAGGAGGGTCTTTTTTTATGGAGAAATAACATGTGAATAATTGTTATTTATTGGTGTAAATCATTTTTTATTATGATAATTTAGAATTATATAATAAAAAGAGGGGATTCAATGGGGAGTAAAAAGAGGAAGAAAAAGCAAGCAAAGAGACAAAAGTACATAAAGAAAAAACAGGAGCAGAACATACCTTTTTCACAAAAAGTAGTCATTACGATAGAGAAAACATTTCGGTATATTTGTATGTTCTTGTATGTGATTTTTTGCTTGTATTTATGTGGGATATTTAAAAGTTTGGGGATAACCCCCAATGTTATTGAAAGTATTTTTGGCGTTATGCTTGTTATGGTAGAAGGAATCTTATTCTTTATATTATTTGATAAAGTATGGCCTAGTCATGAAAGTAAAAAAGATAGAAAAAGAAGCAAAAAATCTTCATCCAATTCAAGCTCATCAAGTGGATTCGGTGATTACAGTAGCAACGATTGTAGCAGCTCAAGTGATGGTGGAGGAGATTGCGGAGGTGGTGGAGACTAAGTTAGTTTTTCAGAAGAACGACTAATGAAAGGGTGAGACGGAATATGGAGACTGTGAACTTAATAGAATTAACAAAGGACATTCAAGATCAACATAAAAACTTCGTCGTTTCAAATGTAAATAGTCATTGCTTACGAATCGCTGTATTTACTGGCGAATATGATTGGCATTATCATTCTAATTCGGATGAATTATTCATTGTGCTAGAGGGAGAATTGCTTATCGATTTTGAAGATGGAGAAACAGCAGTTTTAAAGCCGAATGATTCTATTTTAATTCCAGCGTGTACGATTCATAGAACGAGAGCATTAAAGAGAACAGTAAATCTTTGTTTCGAAAATATAGAAGCTGATACGATTAAAGTGGAGCAGTTATGAAAAAATTATCTGTAGCCGAGTATAGAAAAATCATTCCGATTTTGGAAAGTAATACAAGAACGACGACATTTGCTTATGCGGTATGTGACCAAATGATAGATGGTGAGATTTTTGCCAACGAGAAGTTAACAGCAGGATTAATTCGTACAGTTAACGGTATCTATTATTTATTTGGTCATACGGATGATCAAAATTATAATGAAGATTTATTGATGTATTTAAAAATGGCTATTGAAAAAACAGAGAAGAGATTTACACTATTCGCTTCAAGTGAAGAGTGGGAAATGATAATTGAAGGGCGTTTTAGTAATGTACTTCGGAATATGCCACGAATGAAATTCCAAAGAGAAATCTTTGAAGAGCGAACACAAGATGCAAATAAAAATACATATGAAGTGAAGCGTATTGATAAAAGTGATATAGAACGAAGCAGTGAATTTACAGAGAAGTATTATAAAGAATATTGGGGATCAAAAGAACTATTTTTGAACGGTGGTTTCGGATTTTGTATAGAACAAGGTGGGATGATTATAGCTGAATGCGTCTCAATATTTAGAGGGAATAGTTTTGCTGAAATCGATATTGCTACGCATAAAGCATATCAAGGGAAAGGATTAGCTCAAGCTGTTGCGACACGGTTCGTTGAGCATTGCATGCAAAATGATATTACACCGTGCTGGGATTGTTATGTAGACAATATTCCTTCGCAAAAACTAGCTAGTAAATTAAGTTTTCATAATCCGATAGAATATAGATTGTTTGTACGTAAGAAAACGGGGGAATAAAAATGAATGTGGAATTAACGAGATTCAAAGTGAAACAAGGTAAAAGTCATCGTGTAGATGAATGGATGCAGCTTCTTAATGACAATATGAAAGAAGTGCTTTTGACATTAAACGACGAAAAGATGTACGTTGAGACAATTTTCCGGGAAATAAGAGATGGAGAAGAATACTTATATTGGTATTCTGCGCAAGGAGAAGGCGGGGCTCTTGTCGAAAATTCTCATCATGAAATTGATAAAAAGCACTTGGAATTTTGGCATGAATGTATTGATGAAGAAGCACCATCTGTTGATATGAAAACGGAAGTTGTTATGATTCAAGATGTTGTGAGGGAAGCGATGGAATAATAGAGTAATATTTTGTGAACAAAAAACAGTCTTATTTTTTTGCTGAAATATATATTATTGGAGATGCTATAGGATGAGAATTAGTAATAAATATATCACTCTCGATGAAATAGAGATAATAAGAGAATCCTTAAATAAATTGCATGAATATCATAATAATAAATCAAAATATTTTTCTGGCGATTACCCAAGAATGACATTTGAGGAACGTATTGAAAATTATAAAAAGAACTCAAAGTATGGAGAATATAGAATTGAATTATTGATTGAGTCAGAAACAGATAATATATTAGGATTTTGTATAGCGTATAGTAAAAGCGTAAGCGGAAAGATTGAAGTTTTATTTGTTGATGAAAAATACCGAAGAAACGGATTTGGTTTGAAATTAATGAATAGTGCAGTGGAATGGTTTAAAGTGAAAAAGATAGATGAAATTGAATTAACAGTAGTGTATGGAAATGAAGCTGTATCATTTTATGAAAAGCTGGGATTTTATCCTCGTTCAATTATTATGGCAACTAAGTCATAACGATAGTATGGGGAGAGATGAGTGGGAGTTTTTGTTTCAAAAAATGATTCATATTTTACTAAATTATATGTGAAGAGCACATCAAAATAAATGTGCTTTTTATTATAGAAAAATTTATAAAAGCTGTATTTGGATATCTTTAAGTGAAAATAAAGAGGGATATCGAGAATATTTTAGGATAAACTATAAAGTGAAACTTTAATCAGTGGTGAGGGCATCCCTCACTGATTATCAGCCCTCACCAATCGGGCTTTTACGAGCAGTCCGCCCCCCACCTAACTTCTTTGCTTCCGCTGAATTTTGATGTGGGGTCTTACTGCCTGTTAATGCGGGATAAAGAAATAAAAAACACCAAACCAAAAGACTTACCAATATACGGTGTAGTCGTAACAGGAAAACAGAGGATTTACAAAGTTTACAAGGAACACCGTATATTAAGGCTGCTGTAAGAGGTGTAACAGTTGAGAAATATTGATTACGAGTAATTAATGTGAATAATCAGAAAACTTATGTTATAATATGGGAAAAGGAGGTTTATATGAGGCAAATACATGGAGCAATTTATATTTACATAACAATGTTTTTCGTGGCGATATCCTATGGATTGGGGCACGTGTATTCGCATCCTATACTAACTTTTTTAAGCGGAGCATGTATGGCGTTTGCGCTTCTTGTCCACCTTTTCTCAGTTTGGATCGTGAAATTTCAATTAAATATTAGTGAAATAGAAGAAGGCACTTTTTGAGTGGCCTTCTTTTTTTAATAATATTTAAAGGAAGAAATAGACAATAAATAAGTGCTTTTGAATGGAGGGGGGCATTATGAAGAGAGCATTATTCTTTTTCATTAGTATTTTCTTTTTAGGAAGCTGTTCCATTTCGTATGTTACTTTTTCTAGCGAGAGCAAAAGTTGGACTGGACAATATAAAGGGCATATTAAGGATGACAGTGAAGATGGAATGTTTGCGTTTCAATATAAGGGCGGGGATGGAAAGACAGAATTTAAAAACTTAGAGATTGTTATTAATGGAGCCTTTAGTACAATGACACAAACGTCAGAAGTTCATAGAGGAGCAAAGGTTGAAATGAAGTCTTCTTGTGTAAGTTGCGCGCCTATCTCTAAAGATGAACCAATAGAGATTGTGATGAAATGGGATGATAAGTATGAGGAGAAGATGGTGCTAAATTTGAAATAGCCTAGAGAAAGGAGTTAAAAATGAATAGGCATATGAAAATTGTTATGTTTTTAAGTGTATTTCTAGTCGTATTATCAGCGTGTGATACAAAACAAGTAGAGCAAGTAACGGTAAAAGAAGTACCTAAAGAAGGGTATATCATATTAAGAAATGACACGGTGTTTTTTGCCGATGATAAAACGTTTGAAACAAAAGTAGAGTTGCAACATTATATAGAACAACAAATGAATAAAGAGCATCCATCACATATAGTCTTGAGCTTTAAGGACAAAGACGCATATAAACAGTTAAAAACAGGGGATAAAATAAAAGTATGGTCTTCTCAAACACTTGAAAGCTATCCAGCAAAAATGATTGTAGAGAAATTTGAAATAGTAGAGAAATAAAAAAGGCAGCAATCAAGCTGCCTTTTTTTATTATTTTACAAATTGTAATTCTTTCGGGAATTTCGTTAAAATTTCTGATCCGTCTTTTGTGATGTAAATATCATCTTCAATACGAACGCCACCTACGTTTGGTACGTAAATACCTGGCTCGATTGTGAAGACCATACCTTCTTTTAATGGAGACTCGTTGCCAGCTTTTACATCTGGATATTCGTGTACGCTAATTCCAAGTCCGTGACCAAGGCGGTGTGGGAAGAAGTCACCGTAACCTGCATCTGCGATAACAGAACGAGCAGCGTTGTCGATTGCGCCAAGTGTAACACCCGGTTTACATGCTTCAACTGCTTGTAGTTGTCCAGCAAGTACAGTGTTGTAAATGCGAGTTTGCTCTTCAGAAATCTCACCGAATGCTACTGTACGTGTAATATCAGAGCAATAACCATCAATGATTACGCCTAAATCAAATAGTACGAAATCGCCGCGTTTCATTTTGTTTGCGCCAGGAATACCGTGTGGAAGAGCAGAGTTCGCACCTGCTAATACCATCGTATCAAATGACATTTTATGTATGCCTTTTGTTTTTAATTCGTGTTCAATAATTGCTAATACTTCTAGCTCGCTGCGGTTTTCTTTAATTGCATTTACACCAACTTCAACAGCATAGTCCGCCATTTTAGCTGCTTCGCGTAAAATAGAAAGTTCTTTTTCATCTTTAATTAAACGAAGTTCGCGAACTTTCTCCTCAGCTGATTTGAAAGCTGCATTTGGGAATAATTTCGTTAATTCTTCGTAGCGCTCTACGTTTAAATGTTCTTTTTCAATTGCAACTGCATTTGCATTGATGCCGCGGTCTTTAATTGCTTTTGCAATCATATCCCATGGTCTGTCAGTATCAGTAAATCCGATAATTTCATGTGCCCAGCCAGCGTTACGTGCTTGGCCTTCTTCCATTTTAGGGCAAATTAAAATAGGTTCTTTTTCTTGGAATACAAACATACCAAGAAGTCTTTCGTGTGGTTCACAGTGGAAGTTTGTCATGTAGAAGACGTTCGGTGTAGAAGTTAAGAACGCAGCTTCTACGTTTTTTTCTTTTAGCCATTGCATTAAATTTTCTAATCTAGCATTCATCGATTGGCACCCCCGAGATATTTAATTACAAATATAACTTTAACTCGGAAGAAAGCGTTATGACAAGTAAATAGATGTTAGAAAAGACAGGGGATTGAAAAATCATGTAGAATAAAAAGTGAGAATGTGAATAGGGGAGGAATGTAATAATGAAAGTATCTTATCATGGACATTCAGTTGTGAAAATTGAGGCGAATGGAAAAGTTATTTTAATTGACCCGTTTTTAACAGGTAATCCGAAAACAGATTTAAAAGCTGAAGATGTAAAAGTGGATGCAATCCTTTTATCGCATGGACACGGTGATCATGTTGGAGATACAGTAGAACTTGCGAAGAAAAATAATGCAGTTGTTGTAGCGCCATTTGAACTAGCAACATTTTTAAGTTGGCAAGGTGTAAATACACACCCGATGCATATTGGTGGTTCACATGAATTTGACTTCGGAAAAGTGAAGTTTACACAAGCATTCCACGGCTCTAGTTATATTGATGAAGCAAATAAGACGATTACATATACAGGTATGCCAGCAGGTATTTTATTTACAGCAGAAGAGAAAACTGTATACCACGCAGGAGATACTGCACTATTCTCTGATATGAAGTTAATTGGGGAATTAAATAAAGTTGATCTAGCATTTTTACCAATTGGTGATAATTTCACAATGGGACCAGAAGATGCTGTACTAGCGGCAAAATGGATTAATGCGAAAACTGTTGTACCGATGCATTACAATACGTTCCCAGTTATTGAACAAGATCCATATCAATTTGTAGAAAAGCTACAAAATTGTACAGGGAAAGTATTAGAAGCTGGAGAAAGTATTACACTATAGAAAAGAAACCCTTCATTTGAAAAAGAAAAGTGAAGGGTTTTTTATGTGTGTAGGACAGCTTTTAATGCTTGTATTTGTTTTGGTGATTCTTTTCTTTTGGTACGTGGTTGTTCAGGTGTTTCATTCAATTCCATTGCAACTTTTTTCCCATCTACGAAAGCTAAAAATACAGCACCTACAACCTCTAAAAATTTTTTCATCATGTGTTCGCTCCTTTGTTTTATTTCTTGTCTTAATTGTATAAGTAATCAAGTGTACGAACTATCGAATGAGATGACAATAGCATTACATTGTTGTAATAGAATGAATGGTGGAATGCAAGAGACATTTTGTTATAAAAAAAATAGTACAGGTATGCAAAGAGAGAGTGTAACAGTTTTGAAAATATAGTATACTAAAAGTACAACACATGAAGAATTTAGGGAAAAGAAAGTATGGTGAAACCATTTGGCTACCAAGCATAACCAAATTTTAGAACATATTAATAGCCTGCCAGTAGGCCATAAAATTTCTGTAAGACAAATCGCGAAAGATTTGAGTGTAAGTGAAGGGACAGCTTACCGTGCAATTAAAGATGCAGAAAATAAAGGATATGTTAGTACAATTGAACGTGTCGGAACAATTCGAATTGAACAGAAGAAGAAAGAGAATATCGAAAAACTGACATATGCAGAAGTCGTTAACATTGTCGATGGTCAAGTACTTGGGGGCAGAGAAGGACTACATAAAACATTAAATAAATTCGTAATCGGAGCTATGAAATTAGAAGCGATGATGCGCTATACAGAAGCTGGAAATTTACTCATTATTGGTAACCGTACGAATGCACATCAATTAGCATTAGAAACTGGAGCCGCTGTATTAATTACGGGCGGATTTGATACGGAAGATCATGTGAAGAAATTAGCAGACGAATTAAAGCTGCCGATTATTTCAAGTAGCTACGATACATTTACGGTCGCAACGTTAATTAATCGTGCGATTTACGATCAGCTTATTAAGAAAGAAATTGTACTCGTTGAAGATATTTTAACGCCAATTGAAGAAACGTTATATTTAAAGCCGAGTGATACAGTACAGCAATGGCATGCATATAACGAAGAGACGATGCACGGAAGATATCCAATTGTCGATGAAAGTAACAAAGTGCTAGGAATCGTAACTTCAAAAGATATGATCGGAGTAGCGAAAGAAACACCAATTGATAAAGTAATGACAAAGCACCCAATTACAGTGAACGGTAAAATGTCTGTCGCAGCTGCGGCACGTATGATGGTGTGGGAAGGAATTGAATTACTTCCTGTCGTTGAGGAAGGAAACAAACTGCAAGGTATTATTAGCCGTCAAGATGTACTTCAGGCACTGCAAATGATTCAACGTCAGCCACAAGTTGGAGAAACCATTGATGATATTGTAACGAATCAATTTATGACACCAAAAGAAGCGAAGAATGAGCATCTATATCAATTTTCGGTGACGCCGCAAATGACGAACTCAATCGGGACGTTATCGTACGGTGTATTTGCAACAATTGTGACAGAAGCGACAAATCGCGTCATTCGTGCGCAAAAGAAAAGCGATTTAATTGTTGAAAACTTAACGATTTATTTCGTAAAGCCGGTTCAAATTGATAATGTTGTATCTGTTCATCCGAAAGTATTAGAAATTGGACGTAAATTTGGTAAGGTCGATGTAGAGGTGCATCATGAAGGTAATGTTGTTGGAAAAGCATTACTTATGGTTCAGTTAATCGATAAATAAAAAGATGGAACAAATCGTTTTGATTTGTTCCATCTTTTTTGTTGTTTTAAATTTGAAAGGCATGATTTTAGATGGGAGTTTTAGTGAAATATGTATGGGATGGAGTGGAAAAGTGACGTGAGAAAAGACAGAATAATAATTCAATTCAGTTGTATATTGTGTTATGATTATATTGTAAGAAAATGGAATTATGAAAGGTGGTATGCATTATGTCGTCAGCCGTACTTTTTTTGGTTAGTATCGCATTATTTTACTTTCTTGTAATGATACCTATTCAATATTTATATTTACAAGGTTTACATGAAAAAAAGGAAAAGACAGGATTATCTCAGCGAGAGCTATATGAAAAAATGTCTTTTGAAGAAGAACAATTACATTTTCATGTACAAGGTAACCCATTTAATATACCATCTGCGTTTGTTGCATATATGATTTTGAAAGTTAAGCAACATAAAAAAGCATCACAATATTGATGCTTTTTTATGTTGCTTCATAGACTTCGGCTTCTTTAACTGCTAATGGCAAGAAATGTTTGTATTGGCGAAACCCGTTAAATACACTTGCACTACCAAATAGAACGAATAAAACACCAACGATAATACGAGCGGTTGAAAGTTCTAAAAAGAATTGGTTTATCCCGAAAAATAAAACGAATGAACCGAGTGCCATTGCGGATTTTCCTGAGAGCCAACCTTTCTCCATTGGGCGGTTTGTACGAAAGTATTTTGTTTTGTAAAAGAGGTACAACATAAATGAGACGATAATACAGAAGACTAATACTGGCATAGTGAACACTCCTATCGCTTTATGAAAAATAATAGAAAAGAAAAAGAAATATCTAAACTTTCTAACTTTTATTATAAAGCAATTGTTCGCATGTATGAAATACTTTCCGTTATAATGGAGGATAAAGTGAAGAAGTTGATTAAAAAGGAGATTATACATATGCATGAGCAAATTTTAGGAGCAATTAAAGAGTTTGATACAATTATTATTCATCGCCACGTGCGTCCGGATCCAGATGCGTTAGGTTCACAGGGTGGTCTTGGTACAATTCTACAAGAATCGTTTCCAGAGAAAAATATTTATACGATTGGGTACAATGAACCGTCACTAGCATACTTACGAGTAATGGATGATATTGAAGATAGTGTATACGAAAATGCGCTTGTTATTGTTTGTGATACTGCGAATCAAGAACGTGTTGACGATCAACGCTATACAAAAGGGAAGATGTTAATTAAAATTGATCATCATCCAAATGAAGATCCATATGGAGATATTACGTGGGTAGATACGACAGCGAGTTCTACAAGTGAAATGATTTATGAGTTTTATAACTATGGAAAAGATAAAGGATTAAAAATAACAAAAGAAGCAGCTCGCCTTATTTTAGCAGGAATTGTTGGAGATACAGGTCGTTTCTTATTCCCAAATACGACAGCAAAAACACTTCGTTACGTAAGTGAGCTTGTTGATATGGGTGTGAAATTCACAGATTTATACAATGAAATGTATAAGACAAAAGAAAAAATTGCTCGTTTAAACGGTTATATTTTACAAAACTTTACGATGGTAGAAGAAGGAGCAGCTTACATTAAATTAACGAAAGAAGTATTAGAAGAGTTTGATGTACTTCCTTCTGAAGCATCTGGTGTTGTTGGAGCGCTTGGCAATATTGATGGATTAAAGGCGTGGGTTCTATTTTTAGAGGAAGACGACGTAATTCGTGTTCGTCTTCGTTCAAAAGGACCAGTTATAAACAAATTAGCAATGCAATATAACGGCGGGGGGCATCCGATGGCTTCTGGTGCGAAGGCATTTTCTTGGGAAGAAGCGGATCGTCTTTTTGCTGATTTACGTGAGATTTGTAAATAAGAGACTATATGTTAGAACGAAAAGAAGGAGCGGCGCTAAAGCCCTCCTTCTTTATTTTTCTTTCTCTATAGTAATGCTAATTTCAAGCACTGTATCAAAAGATATTGTATCGACTTTAAAACGGTATAGCCGATCGTAATGTTTGTACGTTTTATTTTCGATTACCTTTTTAAGTAGGTCTTTATTTTTTGCGATACTTTGAATGTTTTTCGTTAAAAGATGTTGGAGATCATTATGGATAGATGTAGTCATATTTTCGAGTGTGAGATTGTCTAAATCGTATTTTTCTCGATTGATAAGTTTTATTTTAATCTCTTGAATGGTTAAGAGCCGTTTATTTTCAGTGTTCAATTTTTCTTGATCTTCGAGAAGGACGTGGAGCTTTGCTTCTTGTTTTTCTATAATTTCTCTTTGTTCTGCTATTTTACTAGCTTGTTCTTCTTGAAAAACACCGTATATGTACAAAAAAATAAACCAGCTCAACACGCCTCCAACAGCAGCCCCAGCTAATACTAAGTACCATCTTTTTGCTGTATTAGCACTTGGTACTCTCATACATGTTCCTGCGTTAGCCATTTAATAATAATGAGACCTGTTTGCATACCACCAGTTGCGAAAAAAATAAGGAGAATTTGTTTTACGATATCTTTCATATCTCCGCCAAAGAAACTTCTTTCAAAGCTATAAAAGGTATCGAATGTTCCGCCGATTGCTGCAACGAGTGCCCAAATTCTTAAATTTTGGGCGAATTGATTAATGTAAGTTAGAGCTGGTTTTCCAATAAGAAACGCACCAAATCCACCAATTAATGAACCGCCAAGTATAACCCCAAAGGCAATAAAATAACTAATAATAAGCAGAGAGAAAAAAGTATGTTCTCTTACATCCATCGTCATTCCCCTTTCTTCTTCATATATATGGACAAAGTATAAGAAGTATGTTTTGATTTCCGCTTTCCTCATCACCTATAATAAAAGTAGTCAAATAGGTAAAGAGAGGGTACAACAGTGAAGTTTGTGCATTTACAATGTCAAACCGTTTTTAGTTTATTAAAAAGTGCTTGTAAAATTGATGAGCTTGTAGTCAGGGCGAAAGAACTTGGTTTTTCATCGCTGGCTATTACGGATGAAAATGTTATGTATGGTGTTATTCCGTTTTATAAAGCATGTAAGAAACATGGTATACAGCCTGTTATTGGATTAACCGCTTCTATTTTTAGTGAAGAAGAAGAAAGGTCTTATCCGCTTGTATTACTTGCTGAGAATGAAATAGGCTACCAAAATTTATTAAAGATTTCTAGCAGTATTATGACAAAGTCCAAAGAAGGTATTCCTAAGAAGTGGCTTGCGCATTATGCGAAAGGATTAATTGCTATTTCACCAGGTAAAGATGGCGAAATTGAGCAATTATTACTAGAAGACAATGAGAGTCAGGCTGAAGAAGTAGCTCGCACGTATCAAAATATGTTCGGCCATTTTTATATGAGTTTGCAGCATCATGCGATTCAAGATGAGTTGCTTTTACAAGAGAAACTACCTGAATTTATTAGTAGGGTTAATATTCCAGTCGTTGCAACAAATGATGTGCGCTATATCAATCAAAGTGACGCGCTTGTTCACGAATGTTTACTATCTGTTGAAAGTGGAACGAAAATGACTGATCCAGATAGGCCGAGGCTGAAAACAGATCAGTATTATTTAAAGTCATCGGATGAAATGGAAGCACTATTTTCCCATGCGCCGGAAGCAATCCAAAATACAATAAAAATTGCAGAGCGTTGCCAAGTAGAAATACCGTTCCATGTAAATCAACTTCCGAAGTTTCCTGTTCCGTCTAATGAAACGAGTGATATATACTTGCGTCGTGTTTGTGAAGAAGGTTTGCGGAAACGATATGGTGAACCGAAAGAAGTGCATATAAAGCGTTTGAATCATGAATTAAATGTTATTTCTCGTATGGGATTTAGTGATTATTTCCTCATCGTATGGGATTTTATGAAGTATGCACATGAAAATCATATTCTAACAGGACCAGGTCGTGGATCGGCAGCTGGTTCACTCGTTTCATACGTATTAGAAATTACAGATATTGATCCAATTGAATACGATCTATTATTTGAAAGGTTTTTAAATCCTGAACGTGTGACGCTTCCCGATATTGATATTGATTTTCCAGACGTAAGACGTGATGAGATGATTCGCTATGTGAAAGATAAATACGGTCAGCTCCGTGTTGCGCAAATTGTAACGTTTGGTACGCTTGCAGCAAAAGCGGCAATTAGAGACATTGCCCGCGTAATGGGGCTTCCGCCGCGAGATATTGATATATTTTCAAAACTTATCCCATCAAAGCTTGGTATAACGTTAAAAGATGCATATGAAGAATCACAATCACTTCGTGAGTTTATACAAGGGAATCTTCTGCATGAGCGTGTGTTTGAAATCGCAAAACGTGTAGAAGGTTTACCACGTCATACGTCTATTCATGCGGCTGGTGTTATTATGAGTCAAGAACCGCTAACAGGCAGTGTAGCAATTCAAGAAGGACATAACGATGTTTATGTTACGCAATATCCAGCCGATGCGCTAGAAGAACTTGGGTTGCTTAAGATGGACTTTTTAGGATTACGTAATTTAACGTTACTTGAAAATATTATAAAATTTATCGCGAACAAAACAGGGAAAGAAATCGATATAAGAAGCTTACCTCTTCAAGATGAAAAGACGTTCCAATTATTAGGGAGAGGGGATACAACAGGTGTATTCCAGCTTGAGTCAGGTGGTATGCGAAATGTACTTCGCGGGTTAAAACCGAATGAGTTTGAAGATATCGTAGCTGTTAACTCGTTATACAGACCAGGACCGATGGAACAGATACCGACTTTTATTGAATCGAAACATGGAAAAAGAAAAATCGAATATTTACATCCGGATTTAAAGCCAATTTTAGAAAGAACATACGGCGTCATTGTATACCAAGAACAAATTATGCAAATTGCATCGAAGTTAGCTGGGTTTTCGCTTGGAGAAGCAGATTTACTGCGCCGTGCGGTGAGTAAAAAAAATCGTGATATTTTAGATCAGGAACGTAAGCATTTCGTCCAAGGATGTTTGCAAAATGGTTATGATGAGACGTCTGCTGAAAAAATTTATGATTTAATTGTAAGATTTGCGAATTACGGTTTTAACCGAAGTCACGCTGTAGCTTACAGTATGATCGGATATCAGCTTGCCTATTTGAAAGCAAACTATACGCTGGAATTTATGACGGCATTATTATCAAGTGCAATTGGAAATGAAGATAAGATTGTACAGTATATACGAGAAACGAAGCGGAAAGGTTTTCACGTTTTGCCGCCGTCTCTTCAGAGAAGTGGTTATAACTTCCAAATAGAAGGGAATGCGATACGTTACAGTTTACTTTCGATCCGAAATATTGGAATGGCTACAGTGACGGCATTATTAGAAGAACGAGAGAAAAAAATGTTCGAAGATTTATTTGAATTTTGTCTCCGTATGCCGTCAAAGTTCGTAACGGAGCGTAATTTAGAAGCTTTCGTCTGGTCGGGATGTTTTGATGATTTTGGTGTTTCGAGAACGAATTTATGGAAAAGTATTAAAGGGGCGTTAGAGTACGCGAATCTCGCACGTGATTTAGGAGATGCTGTTCCAAAATCAAAATATGTACAAGGAGAAGAGCTATCTTTTATTGAACAACTAAATAAAGAGAAGGAAGTACTTGGCTTTTATTTATCAAGTTATCCGACAGCGCAATATGTGAAGTTAGCAAAAGAATTAGAAATTCCATCTCTCGCTCAGGCGATGCGACACAAGAAAAAAGTACAAAGAGCTATTGTGTATATAACAAGTGTTAGAGTGATTCGTACGAAAAAGTTTCAAAAGATGGCATTTATTACATTCTGTGATCAAAATGATGAAATGGAAGCGGTCCTCTTCCCGGAAATGTATATACATTTCTCGGATAAGTTGCAAGAAGGAGCAATTGTTTTAGTTGACGGTACGATTGAGCTAAGAAATCATAAGCTGCAATGGATTGTAAATGGACTATATCCGCTAGAGGAAATGGATGTTTATGAAGAAAAGAAAGACGCATCTGTTTACGTGAAATTGCCATCTCAGTATGAGAAAAAGCTTTTAAATCGGGTTACGAAAATATTGTTCGACTATTCAGGTTTTGCGAAAGTACTAATTTATTATGAAAAGGAACATAAAATGGTACAATTATCTCGGAGTTTATCGATTCATCCAAGTGAAGAATGTTTAGGAGCACTTCGTGAAATTGTCGGGGAAGAAAATGTAGTTGTGAAAATATAATGGACAATTTCCCTACACTTCGATTATTATAGTAGTAGTGTTCGTGGTCAGACCACTTGGAGAAATTGATATCAGCAAGAATAATTTGAGGAGAGTGGATAGTTTGTCAACACTTCGTGAAGAAGCACTTCACATGCATAAAGTGCATCAAGGAAAATTAGAAACTGTATCAAAAGTAAAAGTAGAAAATGCAAAAGATTTAAGTCTTGCATATTCTCCAGGGGTTGCAGAACCTTGTAAAGAAATTTATGACGATAAAAGTAAGGTATATGAATATACGATGAAGGGAAATATGGTAGCAGTTGTGACAGATGGAACAGCTGTACTTGGTCTTGGTAACATTGGACCTGAAGCATCTCTTCCAGTAATGGAAGGTAAAGCTGTATTATTTAAGAGCTTTGCTGGTGTAGATGCATTCCCAATTGCCTTAAATACAAACGATGTAGATAAAATTGTTGAAACTGTAAAATTAATGGAGCCAACTTTTGGCGGCGTTAACTTAGAAGATATCGCAGCACCAAACTGCTTCATTATTGAAGAGCGTTTGAAAAAAGAAACAAATATTCCTATCTTCCATGATGATCAACACGGAACAGCTATCGTAACAGTAGCAGGTCTTGTAAATGCACTGAAATTAGTTGGAAAGAAAATGTCTGACATTAAAGTTGTCGCAAATGGCGCAGGTGCAGCAGGTATTGCAATTATTAAACTTTTATATCGCTATGGTGTACGCGACATTATTATGTGTGACCGTAAAGGCGCAATCTATGATGGTCGTCCTACAGGTATGAATCCGGTGAAGGATGAAGTTGCAAAATATACAAATAAGAATCGTATAGAAGGTTCTTTAGCTGATGTTGTACAAGGTGCGGACGTATTCATTGGTGTATCTGCAGAAGGTGCATTAACAGAAGAGATGGTTCGTACAATGAATGACGATGCGATTATTTTTGCAATGGCGAATCCAGTTCCAGAAATTATGCCAGAATTGGCAAAAGCAGCGGGCGCAGCTGTTGTTGGAACAGGTCGTTCTGACTTCCCGAACCAAGTAAATAATGTATTGGCGTTCCCTGGTATTTTCCGCGGTGCACTTGACGTACATGCGACACAAATTAACGAAGAAATGAAGATGGCAGCTGTACAGGCTATTGCTGAGCTTGTAGCAGAAGATGAGTTAAATGCAGACTATATCATTCCGGCACCATTTGACGCGCGTGTAGCGCCTCAAGTAGCGGCTTACGTTGCAAAAGCAGCAATGGAGACAGGAGTAGCTCGCCGTCAAGTAGATCCAAATGAGATCGCTGAAAAAACAAAACAATTAGCGCTGATTGGTAAAGAATAAGCGAGGAATTTCCATTGACATCATCAAATACAAAAGTATATCTCGAAATTGTAAAAAAAATCCGTTCCATTATGGAAGAGGATGGATTGGTGGCGGGGGATCGTTTGCCGTCTGAGCGTGAGTTAAGTTCACGCTTAAACGTAGGACGTTCCTCTGTAAGAGAAGCATTGCGTGCTTTAGAACTGGTAGGATTGATTGAAACGAGACGTGGTGAAGGGACGTTTATTCGAAACTTTTATGATAACGGTCTTGTACAATTAATTGCTCCGTTCTTATTGCAAGATGAGAAAACAATTCGTGATTTATTACAAACGAAACGATTACTTGAGAAAGATATGATTCGAATTGTATGTAATTTACCGAAAGAAACGTTTTCTAAAGTACTAAGTAGATTACACCAAGTACTTGAAGGAAATGAAAGCTCAGTCCCAACGCTTCATCAAACGTTCTTTAAAACACTTATTGAACAAGTCGATAATTATTTACTATATCGCATTTGGATGATCGTAAATGATTACGTAGCAACTCTTTCTTGTAAAGTTTCAAGAGATTCTATCGATATGTATAGAAAGCTTTACGCTACTTTGGAAGAAAAACAAGAAAATGATGCACTAAAAATTTACGATGAATTAGTAGAGAATATACAGTTTCACTCGTAATGTATAAAATTTGTCGAAATGACCATGACACGTTATGACAAACATTCTACCGCGTAGCGGTTAAAGTTAAACGTAAAGAGTGAGGTTATTAGACAGATTGAGAAGATAAGGCTAACATCAAACTTTGGTGTTAGCCCCATTTTCTTCTTACGCTAACCTTAGCTCTCAACGAAGGGGGTCAAATTGTGCTAAGAGATTTATTCGTGAAAAAGAAAAAGTACGCTGCAATACCTTCAGAACAAGTACGAAAAGATGTGCCAGATGGCGTTATGACAAAATGTCCGGAATGTAAAAAAATCATGTATACGAAAGAACTTCTAAAAAATTTAAAAGTATGTGTGAATTGTGGATATCATCATCCTATGAATGCATGGGAACGTCTTAATAGTATATTGGACGAAGGGTCATTCCGTGAGTATGACAAAGAAATGGTTTCATTAAATCCACTCGAGTTTCCAGGTTATGAAGAGAAACTAGAGAGCGATCGTAAGAAGACTGAATTGAACGAAGCGGTTGTAACTGGTGAAGGAACAATTGATGACATGCTTGTTGTTGTTGCAGTAATGGATTCTCGTTTTCGAATGGGGAGCATGGGCTCTGTAGTAGGAGAAAAAATCGCCCGTGCGGTTGAAAAGGCGTACGACTTACAAGTTCCATTTATTATCTTTACTGCTTCGGGTGGTGCCCGTATGCAAGAAGGGATATTAAGTTTAATGCAAATGGCAAAAACAAGCGTAGCTTTGAAAAAGCATAGTAATGCAGGAGGATTATTTATTTCTGTTATGACTCACCCAACGACGGGCGGGGTTTCAGCGAGTTTCGCTTCACTTGGTGATTATAATCTTGCAGAACCAGGTGCACTTATCGGATTTGCTGGTAGACGTGTAATTGAACAAACGGTGCGTGAGAAACTACCGGAAGATTTCCAAACGGCAGAATTCTTACTAGATCATGGTCAATTAGATGCGGTGGTGCATCGTGATGATATGAGAGAATCGCTTCGCAAGATTTTAGAAGTTCATCAAGGAGGGGAAATGGCTGTATGGCAGAGCTAGAATTTGAAAAACCAGTTGTTGAGCTAAGAAATAAGATTCGTGAACTGAAAGACTATACGAAAAACAGCCAGATGGACTTCAGTGAGGAGATTCGTATTTTGGAAGAAAAGCTAGAAAATTTAGAGGAAGATATATACGGTAATCTAAAAGTATGGGACCGTGTTCAAATTGCTCGTCATGCAGAACGACCGACAACGCTCGATTATATTGAGCACTTATTTACTGATTTTTTCGAATGTCATGGAGATCGTCTATTTGGCGATGATGCAGCGATTGTCGGCGGCATTGCGAAATATAAAGGGATGCCTGTAACTGTAATTGGGCATCAGCGCGGAAAAGATACGAAAGAAAATATTCGCCGTAACTTTGGAATGCCTCATCCAGAAGGATATCGAAAAGCACTGCGTCTCATGAAACAAGCGGAAAAGTTTAATCGTCCTATTATTTGTTTCATCGATACGAAGGGAGCTTATCCTGGTAAAGCAGCTGAAGAACGTGGACAAAGTGAAGCTATTGCCCGCAACTTATTTGAGATGGCAGGTTTAACGGTACCAGTCATTTGTATCGTTATCGGTGAAGGCGGTAGTGGTGGTGCGCTAGGCCTTGGAGTAGGAGATTACATTCATATGCTAGAAAATTCCACTTATTCTGTTATTACACCAGAGGGTGCAGCGGCAATTCTTTGGAAAGATGCAGGAAAAGCAAAGGAAGCTGCAGAGGCAATGAAAATTACAGCAGCAGATTTGAAAGAATTAGGTGTAATTGACGAAATTATTCCAGAAGCAAGAGGCGGAGCTCACCGTAATATTTTAAAACAGTCAGAAAATATAGACTTAATGATTCGAAAAACTTTTGAACAATTAAACGGAATTTCGAAAGATGAATTAATCGAAAAACGTTATGAAAAATATATGAAAATTGGGCAAGTTTCGTTTTCAAACGCTTCCATTTGGATAAAATAAGAAAAGCGTGCGTTCCACTTCGCGAATGCACGTTTTTATTATGAAAAGACACATCTTCTCCATTGTATTTTTATATTTTTTCGTGTTATTTTATTATAAGGCAAATAATCTTTATGAGGTGAGTACAAATGAAACGTATTGGTGTATTAACAAGTGGTGGAGATTCACCTGGTATGAATGCTGCCATTCGTGCAGTTGTTCGTAAAGCGATTTTCCATGATATTGAAGTATATGGTATTTACCATGGATACGCTGGATTAATTTCTGGTCACATTGAAAAATTAGAACTTGGTTCTGTTGGCGATATTATCCACCGCGGTGGTACGAAATTATATACAGCAAGATGTCCTGAGTTTAAAGATCCAGAAGTACGACTAAAAGGTATCGAGCAATTAAAAAAACACGGTATCGAAGGACTTGTTGTTATTGGTGGAGATGGTTCTTACCAAGGCGCTAAAAAATTAACTGAACAAGGATTCCCATGTGTTGGTGTACCAGGTACAATCGACAATGATATCCCTGGAACAGACTTCACAATTGGTTTCGATACAGCTTTAAACACTGTTATTGATGCAATTGATAAAATTCGTGACACAGCTACATCTCATGAACGTACATATGTTATCGAAGTAATGGGACGTCACGCTGGTGATATCGCATTATGGGCTGGTTTAGCTGATGGTGCGGAAACAATCTTAATTCCAGAAGAAGAGTATGACATGGATGATGTTATCGCTCGTCTGAAGCGTGGTAGTGAACGTGGTAAAAAACACAGTATTATCGTTGTAGCTGAAGGTGTTGGAAGTGCAATTGACATCGGTAAGCACATTGAAGAAGCAACAAACTTTGATACTCGTGTAACTGTATTAGGTCACGTACAACGTGGTGGATCACCAAGTGCACAAGACCGTGTATTAGCAAGTCGTCTTGGCGCAAGAGCAGTTGAATTGTTAATTGCTGGTAAAGGTGGACGTTGTGTAGGTATTCAAGATAACAAACTTGTTGATCATGATATTATCGAAGCGTTAGCTCAAAAGCATACAATCGATAAAGATATGTATCAATTATCTAAAGAATTATCCATCTAATCGGCGTAATGTCAGATATTTGGGAACGGTTTCATAATTTTCGGAGGTGCAATATGCGTAAAACTAAAATTGTATGTACTATAGGTCCTGCTAGTGAAAGTATTGAAAAATTAGAGCAATTAATCGAAGCAGGTATGAACGTTGCTCGTTTAAACTTCTCTCATGGTAGCCATGAAGAGCACGGAGCTCGTATTAAAAACATTCGTGAAGCTTCAAAGAAAACTGGTAAAACAGTTGGTATCTTACTTGATACAAAAGGTCCAGAAATCCGTACTCACGACTTCGTAGACGGACAAGCTGAGCTTGTAACAGGTGCAGAAGTAGTTCTTTCTACTGAGCAAGTATTAGGTACTGCAGAGAAGTTCTCTGTATCTTATGCTGGTCTTTATGACGATGTAGACCCAGGTTCTCGTATTCTAATCGATGACGGTCTTATCGAACTAGAAGTAATCGAAAAAGCTGACGGAAACATCCGTACAAAAGTTCTTAACAGCGGAACTGTAAAAAATAAAAAAGGTGTTAACGTACCAAACGTAAGCATTAAGCTTCCTGGTATCACTGAAAAAGACGTAAAAGATATCATCTTTGGTATCGAGCAAAAAGTTGATTTCATTGCAGCTTCATTCGTACGTAAAGCGTCTGACGTATTAGAAATCCGTGAATTATTAGAAGAGCATAACGCTCAATACATCCAAATCGTACCAAAAATCGAAAACCAAGAAGGTATCGACAACATCGATTCAATCTTAGAAGTTTCTGACGGTTTAATGGTAGCTCGTGGTGACATGGGTGTAGAAATTCCACCAGAAGAAGTACCGTTAGTACAAAAACGTCTAATTAAAAAATGTAACGTGTTAGGTAAACCAGTTATTACTGCAACACAAATGTTAGATTCTATGCAACGTAACCCACGTCCAACTCGTGCGGAAGCAAGTGACGTAGCTAACGCAATCTTCGATGGTACAGATGCAATCATGCTTTCAGGTGAAACAGCTGCTGGACAATACCCAGTAGAAGCGGTAACAATGATGGCTAACATTGCGGTACGTGTTGAAAAATCATTACAATATGAAGATATGTTCAAAAAACGTATTAAAGAGTTCACTCCAACAATTACAGATGCAATTAGCCAATCTGTTGCGCATACAGCACTTGCTCTTGATGTAGCTGCAATCGTAGCTCCAACAGAAAGTGGATATACTGCGAAAATGATCTCTAAATACCGTCCAAAATCTCCAATCGTAGCTGTAACATCTGACGAGCAAGTAGGACGTCGTCTTGCACTTGTTTGGGGTGTACAAGCATTTATGGCTGAGAAGCGCGCAGCTTCAACTGACGAAATGTTAGATACAGCAATTCAAACAGGTATGGATGCAGGTCTAATCGGACTTGGAGATACTGTAGTGATTACTGCGGGTGTTCCAGTTGCTGAAACTGGTACAACAAACTTAATGAAAATCCACGTTGTTGGTGAAGAAATTGCTAAAGGACAAGGAATCGGTCGTAAAGCTGCAAAAGGTAAAGTAGTTGTAGCAAAAACAGCTGCTGAAGCTGTAGCGAACGTAAACGAAGGTGATATCCTTGTTACAACAAGCACTGATAAAGATATGATTCCTGCAATCGAAAAAGCTGCGGCTTTAGTTGTAGAAGAAGGTGGCTTAACAAGCCATGCAGCTGTTGTAGGCGTATCAATCGGTATTCCTGTTATCGTTGGTGTAAACGGCGTAACAGCAACTTTAAAAAATGGCCAAGAAGTAACAGTTGATGCAGCACGCGGAATTGTTTATAATGGACATGCGGAAGTGCTATAAGTAATACGGAGAGAAGGATCGGAGTCCTTCTCTTTTTTTTACACAAAAACGAGATAGAATTAGCTTAAAGCGCCTAGAATTGCTTTTAAAAGCTGTTTGTTATGGGTTTTAATATGAAAGGATATCTATATTTCATATGATGTATATAGGCGTTGTGAGGGTGTTAAAAGTGAGATGTGAGAGAGGTGTAGAACTATGAAGTGGTTGCTATTCTTGTTTATTTTAATACCAGCGATTGAGATTACGGTCTTAATTGGATCGAGTCATGTAATAGGTTTATGGTCTACGTTCGCTATGATTGTATTTACAGGTGTTGTAGGTGTGTATTTGGCGAAAAGACAAGGGTTTAAAGTGCTTGGAGAGATTCAATCTAAGTTGAATAGAGGGGAAATGCCAGGTGAGGCGGTACTAGATGGTATTTTTGTATTTGTAGGAGGTATTCTCTTGGTGCTTCCTGGGTATGTGACAGATGTGCTAGGGTTTATCTGCGTGATCCCTATTACGAGAGCTTTATTGAAGCCGCTTGTTATGAAGTGGATGGAATGGAAATTTAGAAAGAACTCTACTATTATTATTCAGAAATAGCACTTAGATTGTAGAAATCTAAGTGCTATTTTTTGTCTTGTAAGAGGAGAGGAACTTTCTGATTGAAGCTTTGTTTTACCACGCTATTTGTGGGGGGGATTTCTATCTTGAAATTGGGCTGCTCGTAAGTGTCTGATGTGGGGCGAATGATGAGCGGGGATGAACAAAACGTCTGCTCATTATATTTGCTATATAATTTTCATTTGAACTCTTGTTGTGCTTCGATTAAACTTGTGATTTTTTAGTGCTATTAATTTAGATGAATAAGATGGAGGGAAACGCTGCTAAATTAAAGTTTTGCTTTCTTATATAAAGGAACGATTGGTGTAAAAAATTCATATAAAAGGCGGAGATTGTTAGTTGAAGTCTTGTTTTATGCTATTTTTGTATATTTATTCATTTACATAAAAAGTAATAAATGTAAATGATAATTATGAAATAAATAGAATAAATATGTAAAAACACCACGAAATATGCGTTTTTCATGCGAAAAAACAAGAGAATTATCTTTTTTGAGTGCAATTCTCTTGTTTTATGTAATGAGTATGAAAAATAAGTACAAGGAATAATCAGTGGGAAATTCCCACTGATTACATGTAAGTTTTTTGTTGTGTATGAATTAGAAACTATTATTTTGAAGGTGAACCTTTAATATATTTCCACAAGTCATGGAAGACATTAGCTTTGTGTAATGTATTAAGTAGTACTAAGGTGACTGGGCCGATGATTAATCCTAAAAAGCCAAAAAGTTTGAAGCCGACAAATAGAGCGACGAGTGTTGCTAATGGATCGAGACCGATGTTAGATGAAAGTACTTTCGGCTCCATAATTTGTCTTTGGACAATCACGACGATGTATAAAATGAGAAGACCAATGGCGAATGCGGTATCGCCAGTGAAAAATACGTATATAACCCATGGAACGAAGACTGCGCCTGTTCCTAAGTATGGTAGTAAATCTACAACTCCTGTAATAATCGCAATAGTAATGGCGTATGGTACGCGTAATATTAAAAGTCCGATTAGTACAATGACGGTTGTCATAGATACGAGTGTAAGTTGCGCTTTCACAAAACCAAACAAAGCTTTTCTTAAGTCGACAAAAATAGTTTTTCCATAGCCATGTACACGATTCGGTAGCAATTTTCTTGCTTTCTGAGCAAGACGGTGCCAATCGTAACTAATGAAGAAAGTGGCTAATAAAATGAATACAAGGACAGTTAAAGTTGTTGGCAGTGCACTAATGAAATTCGTTAACCCGCTTATAATGGCGGTTAAAAGTTCTTTCATTTGTGTTGTTGCTTCTGTTCCTAAGTTTTGAATGTTTTGTGTAATTGTATAGCGCTGTGGTTCTCCAAGATGATTAAATTTAGAGATTAAATCATCGTAGAGAGGCATAATATGATTAAGTGCAAATTGCTGAGCGAATGTAACGATATCTGGAAACTTTACTGTAACAAGTTGTAGTAAGTATGTTGTGGCAGATATTGCTTCAGTCACAAGATATGTAACAAGTCCAACGATAGCTCCAAATACGAGAATTAAGCTAACGAGTACTGCTAGTGCGCGAGGAAATTGTAGTTTTTGATTAAGGAAATTGACGACAGGATTAATCAAATAAGCAAATGCAAAAGCGATAATAAAAGGATAGATAAGCCCTGACATGTATAGTAATACATAGAATCCAGCTACCGTTGCTACAATGACAAATATGAGTCGCAATATCATATATAGTAAGTTTCGGTTCAAAGATGTATACCTCCCATTCCAATTTGGATTATCCTAATTCGTTCAACTTATAACGAGTGTGCCCCACTGATTAAAGTTTCACTTTACCCCGCTATTTGCGGGCAAGTAAATCTCCTACCCGAAGTGCGGCTGGATCAAAGGAGTTAGCTAGAGATAAACTGCCCGTAAAAGCCCGATTGGTGAAGGCTAATAATCAGTGGAAAATGCCCCACTGATTAAAGTTTCACTTTATGTTATAGTGGAATGATGGATTTTTCCTGCTTTTTCAGTATGTGAGTGACTGTGAAAGCTTGGTGTTGATGCTTCTACTATATGGTAAAAACTTCATTTTCTCTTCTTTTTATTTTACCTGTTTCTTATTAGAAAAGAAAGAAGAGACGACTGTTTTCAAAAATGTATACATGCTTTAATTTTTTTGGTGAAAGTCTCAGTTTGTCATTTTAAAATACATAAAAAATGAAGTGATTCATGTTGAATAGGCATCGATATAGCATGTATAACGATAGGTTTAAAGGTATTTTTGTTTGGAAATGAGTTCATTATTTTCAGAAAGGAAGTGCAAACATGATTAGTCAGTCAACGTTATTTTTATTCATACTACTTATTATAGGACTTATTGCTAAAAACCAATCGCTTACTGTAGCTATTGGTGTGTTATTTTTATTGAAGTTTACGTTTTTAGGAGATAAGGTCTTTCCTTATTTACAAACGAAAGGAATTAACCTAGGTGTAACGGTCATTACAATAGCGGTGCTCGTACCGATTGCGACAGGAGAAATAGGTTTTAAACAACTTGGAGAAGCGGCGAAATCTTATTATGCGTGGATTGCTTTAGCTTCAGGTGTAGCGGTCGCTTTGTTAGCGAAAGGCGGCGTACAATTGTTGACGACGGATCCTCACATTACAACTGCGCTTGTTTTTGGGACAATTATAGCGGTTGCGCTATTTAATGGGGTTGCTGTTGGTCCGTTAATTGGGGCTGGAATTGCCTATGCGGTTATGAGTATTATACAAATGTTTAAATAAGGAATTTTATAGTAATATAAAATTTTTGAATTCTTTCTGTTCACAAAAGTCAGATAATTGTTTATAATAGGATTAGAAACTTTGAAAAGTTACATAACAGCAGAGATTTTACACCAGATAAAATAAAAACAACATAAAACAATTTTATAATGATATTGTTTTATGTTGTTTTTATCATAAAACTCTTCGGAATGTATTTTCCTCACTAACTTGTTGTTTTGAGCGTGAGGATTCGGGGAGACATTCACGCTCATGCTTTCCATGTAAACAATGGACAATAAGAGGGGAACATCGCAACAAATTTGCATGATCGTGCATTTTGCTTGCCTAAAGAGTGAACGGGCGTTCATAATTCAAAAGGGGAGCAAATAGATATAAGGAGCAAGGTTGGGAGAATTTTCAGGAAAAGGAGAGAATGTCATGACTGTTATTCGAGGTTTAGAAGGGGTAGTAGCAACAACATCATCTGTGAGCTCTATTATTGATGATACATTAACTTATGTTGGGTATAATATTGATGATTTAGCTGAGAATGCTACGTTTGAAGAAGTAGTGTACTTATTATGGCACCGCAAGCTTCCTAATGAAAAAGAACTAGCGGAATTTAATGAAATTGTATCAGAATACTATAAAGTTCCAGGTGAGATTTTAACATATTTGAAACAAGTAGATTTAAAAATTGCACATCCGATGTCTGTTTTACGAACTGCAATTTCCATGCTATCATTATACGATGAGAGCGCTGAAATTATGGATGAAAAGTCCAATTATTTGAAAGCGGTTAAATTACAGGCGCAAGTCGGAACTTTAGTTGCTGCTTACGCGAGAATCCGTAAAGGTTTAGATATTGTTGAGCCAAGAAAGGATTTATCATTAGCTGCAAACTTCTTGTACATGTTAAATGATCGCGAGCCAAATGAAGTTGAAATTGAAGCTTTTGATAAGGCGCTTGTACTTCATGCAGATCATGAGTTAAACGCTTCTACATTTACTGCACGTGTTTGCGTAGCTACACTTTCAGATGTATATTCTGGTATTACAGCAGCAATCGGTGCATTAAAAGGTCCTCTTCACGGTGGGGCAAATGAAAATGTAATGAAGATGTTAACTGAGATTGGTGAAGAAGAAAATGTAGAGTCATATATTCATAATGCTCTTCAAAATAAAGTGAAAATCATGGGCTTTGGCCACCGTGTGTATGAGCAGGGTGATCCACGTGCAAAACACTTACGTGAAATGTCTAAGAGATTATGCGTGCTTTTAGGAGAAGAGAAATGGTATAATATGTCTATCAAAATTGAAGACATTGTAACAAAAGAAAAAGGTCTTCCACCAAATGTTGATTTCTATTCAGCTTCTGTATACCATTGTTTAGGAATTGACCATGACTTATTTACACCTATTTTTGCAATTAGCCGTATGTCAGGCTGGTTAGCTCATATTCTAGAACAATATGAAAACAACCGTTTAATTCGTCCGCGTGCTGATTATAATGGACCAACGCATCAAGTGTATGTTCCAATTGCACAACGATAAGCGAATAACACTATTTTGATAGTGAAAATACGCTTTCAAAAGTCTGATTTTTTCGGAAAGATGTAATGATTAGAATATTTTAATTTGACTAACGGTTTGAACTGAGGGGTTATTCCCTCAGTTTCATACATATGAAATTTCAAACATGGGGGTTATCACATTGACGACAGGTGAAAAAATTACTGTAACTAATGGTGTTATGAATGTACCAAACAATCCGATTATTCCATTTATCGAGGGAGATGGAATTGGTCCTGATATTTGGGCAGCTGCATCTCGCGTACTAGAAGCAGCAGTTGAAAAAGCTTATGATGGTGAGAAGAAAATCGTTTGGAAAGAAGTGCTTGCAGGGGAAAAAGCATTCAACCAAACAGGCGAGTGGTTACCAGAAGAAACTTTAAACTTAATTCGTGAATATTTAATCGCGATTAAAGGTCCACTTACAACTCCAGTTGGCGGTGGTATTCGTTCTCTAAACGTAGCACTTCGTCAAGAATTAGATTTATATGTATGTCTACGTCCAGTTCGTTATTTTGAAGGTGTTCCTTCACCTGTAAAACGTCCGGAAGATACTGATATGGTTATTTTCCGTGAAAATACAGAAGACATTTATGCTGGAATTGAATATGCACAAGGATCTCCAGAAGCAGAAAAAGTTCTTGCTTTCTTAAAAGAAGCAATGGGTGTTAATAAAATCCGCTTCCCAGAAACATCTGGTATTGGTATTAAGCCGATTTCAGAAGAAGGGACAAAGCGTCTTGTTCGTGCTGCAATTCAATATGCAATTAACGAAAAACGCTCTTCTGTTACATTAGTTCATAAAGGAAACATTATGAAATTTACAGAAGGTGCTTTCAAAAACTGGGGTTACGAAGTAGCGGAACAAGAATTCGGCGACAAAGTATTTACTTGGGCTGAATACGATCGTATTGTTGAAAAAGATGGTAAAGATGCAGCGAATAAAGCGATGGCAGACGCTGAAGTGGCTGGAAAAATCATCGTAAAAGATTCTATTGCAGACATCTTCTTACAACAAATTTTAACTCGTCCACGTGAGTTCGATGTTGTTGCAACAATGAACTTAAATGGTGACTATATCTCTGATGCACTTGCTGCACAAGTAGGTGGAATTGGTATTGCACCTGGTGCAAACATTAACTATGTGACTGGACATGCTATCTTTGAAGCTACACACGGTACAGCTCCAAAATATGCAGGTTTAGATAAAGTAAACCCATCTTCTGTTCTTCTTTCAGGTGTATTATTATTAGAACACTTAGGATGGAACGAAGCTGCGAAATTAGTAACTGCTTCTGTTGAGAAAACAATTGCTTCAAAAGTAGTAACTTATGATTTCGCACGCTTAATGGAAGGTGCAACAGAAGTGAAATGTTCTGAGTTCGCTAATGAACTTATTAAAAACATGGATGTAGCGATAATCAAAAACGCATAATTAAAGCGGGGGGTAAATTATGACAATCAAACGCAAGAAGGTTTCAGTCATCGGTGCAGGATTTACAGGAGCAACAACGGCATTCTTATTAGCACAAAAAGAACTTGCAGATGTTGTATTAGTGGACATTCCACAACTGGAAAATCCAACAAAAGGGAAAGCGTTAGATATGTTAGAAGCGAGCCCAGTACAAGGTTTTGATGCTAACATTATTGGAACATCTGATTACGCAGATACTGCTGATTCTGACGTTGTCGTTATTACAGCAGGTATTGCACGTAAGCCTGGTATGAGCCGTGATGACTTAGTAGCAACAAACTCTAAAATTATGAAAAGTATTACGCGCGACATTGCAAAACATTCACCAAATGCAATTATTGTTGTGTTAACAAATCCAGTTGATGCAATGACATATTCTGTATTTAAAGAAGCAGGATTCCCGAAAGAGCGTGTTATCGGTCAATCGGGTGTATTAGATACAGCTCGTTTCCGTACATTCATCGCACAAGAATTAAATCTTTCTGTAAAAGATATTACAGGATTTGTTCTTGGTGGACACGGTGACGACATGGTACCTCTTGTGCGTTATTCTTATGCAGGCGGTATTCCGTTAGAAACGTTAATTCCGAAAGAGCGTTTAGAAGCAATCGTAGAACGTACACGTAAAGGTGGCGGTGAGATTGTAGGCTTATTAGGAAACGGTAGTGCATATTACGCACCAGCAGCTTCTTTAGTTGAAATGACAGAAGCAATCTTAAAAGATCAACGCCGTGTATTACCGGCTATTGCGTACCTTGAAGGTGAGTATGGTTATAGTGACCTTTACTTAGGGGTACCAGTAATTCTAGGTGGTAACGGAATTGAAAAAATTATTGAATTAGAACTTCTTGCAGATGAAAAAGAAGCGTTAGATCGCTCTGTAGAATCTGTACGTAACGTAATGAAAGTTCTTGTTTAATAATTGAATAGTAGTGAAAAAGATTCGGGATTCCGAATCTTTTTCTACTATTTACCGAATTGTTTTTTTGAAATAATATGAAAACGCTATCATTTGTAATATCCTATAATGAAACTGTAGATTTATACTATACATTGCCCTCATCATAGTAAATTTCGGATAAGGTATCGCTTTTAGTAGGATAATAAGGTGAAAAAATCGGAGGGGGTTGTAACATGTTAAAGAAAAAAGTTCAAATTGGTCGTAAAATGGATGAAATTACAGTAGGAGAGAAATTATCTATCACTGAAAAAATTGAGGATAAAGATTTGTTATTGTACTTAGGGTTAACGAATGATGCCAATCCATTATATATTCAGCATGATTACGCATCCCAAACTCCGTATGAAAAGCCGATTGTACCAAGCATTATGCTAACGGGAATGATTACAACGGCGGTTACGAAATATTTACCGGGTCCAGGAAGTCATATTACGAGAAAGGACCTTACATTCGTGAAACATGTTCACCATTATGAAACGTTACAAATCCACTTTGAAGTTGTGGCTGTTTCTGAGGAGGAACATACAATTGATATGCTTGTATCTGCTCATGATGAAAAAGGAGAAACTGTTGTAAAGGGTTCATTAACAGTAACGCCACCTTATAAATCTGTTTCCATTATGGAAAAAGCATTAGATAACTTTTAAAAGATGAAAATAAAAATAGCGCTAGCATACCTTTAATAAGGATGCTAGCGCTATTTTTAGTTGAAAAACCCTTCTTTGAACCCTTCAGCAAATTCTGAGCAACCCGTTTTAATCGTATCCCAGCTAGGAGCGTTAAAAGCAAGGATACATGTGATTGCTAAAGATAGAATGGATAGTATTAGTCGCATAATAGACCTCCAAATATTATTAATTTATATATTAAGATTAATAATATTATTATCGGTAATTGAAGTCAATTAAAGGAGTGGTTTTTTAGGTGAGGTGGAAAAGAGAAGAGTGATCTTTGAAACGGTAAGAGAAGCTGAAGTGTGGGCAGACGGGTTTGTGAGTGAAATGTACGGGAGAGTATTTGATGGATATGAAACACCAGATTATAAAATAGCGTATGCTTTATCTTTTCTCTTAGCGCAAAATCGAGAACTCAATATTCATACGGAAGTAGAATTTAATAACGATATGGAAGTATATAAAGTATGGATAACAAAACATAATTGAGGCGAACGTAATTGTTTTTAGGAATAACAATAGCACAATCCGAATCCATGAATAGACAATTATATTGAGAGGGACCTTGTTTTCTAGTATGATGAGAATAACGGGGAAAATACTAGGATGAAGAAGGTTTCAAGTCTATAACTTGGAGGAAAAGAATGAACAATCGTATTTTAGTAGTTGATGATGAGGAATTTATCTTAACTTTAATCGAATTTAATTTACAACAAGCTGGGTTTGAAGTTATAACAGCGATGGATGGAGAAATGGCGCTTCAAAAAGCGACAACAGAACGCCCAGATTTAATTATATTAGATTTAATGCTTCCGAAAATGGATGGTATGGAAGTGTGTAAAGAATTACGATTGCAGCGCGTTATGACGCCGATTTTAATGTTAACGGCAAAAGATGATGAGTTTGATAAGGTGCTAGGCCTTGAACTTGGGGCAGATGATTATATGACAAAGCCATTTAGTCCAAGAGAAGTTGTTGCTCGTGTGAAGGCAATTTTGCGCCGCACGAAATTACAACAAGAAGAACAAGTTGCAGAAGCGCCAGACGAAGATAGCATCACAATTGCAGAACTTAAAATTTTACCGGAGTTTTATGAGGCTTATTTCCAAGGAAGAAAGCTTGAATTAACACCAAAAGAATTTGAACTACTTGTGTATCTTGCGAAAAATAAAAGTCGCGTGTTGACACGTGATCAATTATTAAGTGCTGTATGGAATTATGATTTTGCTGGTGATACACGAATTGTTGATGTTCATATTAGTCATTTGCGCGATAAAATTGAACAAAATACGAAAAAACCGACGTACATTAAAACGATACGTGGTTTAGGATATAAATTAGAGGAGCCAAAAGGGAATGAATAAATTTCGTTCCAGGCTTCTTTTTACATTTGTTTCTCTTATTGTATTTATTTTAGTTGGACTAGGTTTATTACTAGAAACTGTGTTTGAAAACTACTATATAGATCATGCTAAAGAGAGAATGGTAAAAGAGACGGAGTATGTTGCGACGTTAGCAGAAGAGCAAGGTTTTAATAATGTCTTAAAAAATCCATACGTATTTGAAAAGTTAGAAGAAAAAATACCAGCTTCTATCGTATTTTTGGATGAAAAAAAGAAAGTTCAATATAGAAAAGGACAAGAATTGGCATTTAGTCCAGAGACGATTAAAGAACTTTCTTCGGAAGTGGTAAAACAACGAAGTAAAGTAATTACGAAAGAAACGGATCGAAAGAATGAATTTTATCATGCGGTGTTCGTTCAAGATGTAGAAGGAAAACAAGGATACATTTTGGTGAAAAGTATAATTGATCCTTTAAGAGACGTACATCAAAAAACGTGGGGATTATTAATTATCGGATTTGTCATTGCTTGTCTCGTAGTTGTATTTTTAGGTATGAAAATTACAGGGCAATATATTAGGCCAATTGAATCGGTTACGAAAGTTGCAATTGAATTGGCAAAGGGTAATTATAAAGCACGTGCATACGAAAGTCATTCGGATGAAACAGGAATGCTGAGTAAAGCGATTAATATTTTAGCACGAAATTTACAAGAGATGACACTTGAACAAGAAATGCAACAAGATCGTCTGCACACGTTAATTGAAAATATGGGAAGTGGAATGATTTTAATTGATAGCCGAGGATATATAAACCTTGTAAACCGCTCTTATAAGGAAACTTTCCACGTAACAGATGAAGAATATTTAGATCGCTTATATTATGAATCGTTTCATCATACAGAAATTATTGAGCTTGTAGAAGAAATCTTTATGACAGAAGTGAAAGTGCGTAAACAAATGTTATTGCCACTTGGAATTGAACGGAAGCATTTCGAAGTATATGGAGCGCCGATTATCGGGACAAACCATGAATGGAAAGGGATTGTTCTCGTATTCCATGACATAACAGAGTTAAAGAAATTAGAACAAATGAGAAAAGACTTTTTAGCGAATGTTTCTCATGAATTAAAGACACCGATTACTTCTATTAAAGGTTTTTCAGAAACACTCTTAGACGGAGCGATGGATAATAAAAAATTCTGCGAACATTTCTTGCACATTATTTTAAAAGAAAGTGAGCGCATGCAAGGATTAATTGAAGATTTATTAGATTTGTCGAAGATCGAACAACAAGGATTTAAATTAAATATGGGAACCGTTGACATGAAGGGGCTGCTTGAAGATATTCATATGGTGCTTGATAATAAAGCAGGAGAAAAAGAAATCTCTTTACAAGTGAATGTATTAAAACGTGCCTCTGTTATTGGAGATCCAAGTCGTTTGAAACAAATCTTTATTAATTTAATTAATAACGCAATCGTATATACACCGGCTGGAGGCGTTGTTTCAGTAGAGTTAGCGGAAGATAAATATAATGCTTATATAAAAGTATCGGATACTGGAATTGGTATTAGTAAAGAGGAAATTCCGCGTATTTTTGAACGTTTCTACCGGGTGGATAAAGCAAGAAGTAGAAATACTGGTGGTACCGGCCTTGGATTGTCGATCGTAAAGCATTTAGTTGAGGCGCATCAAGGTACGATTACAGTAGATAGTGAAGTTGGAGAAGGGACAACGTTTACAGTTGTTTTACCGAAATCAGCAACTGAAAAATAGGATGAAGGATGTTTACAATATATTAACAATGGCTTAATTAAATATTAATAAAGCTCTGTTAATATAATACATGAAAACCCCTTCATCCAAGGAGTAATTTTGGACGAGAATAGTTAAGCTGTTCTCGTCACTTCCCTTTATGCCAATATAAGTCTGTTTTATATATGAAAGAAAATAGCCGTTATTTTTCTTCTCTCTATTAGTCATGTTAATATAGAGAGAGGAAAGGAACGGTTTTTTTCTGTGAAAAAAATCATTTCAAATTTGTATGGGGAGGTTTTAATTTTGGAAAAAAAGGTCGTATTAGTAGATGGTAATAATATCGCGTACCGTGCTTTCTTTGCACTACCGCTTTTAAATAACGACAAAGGTATACATACGAACGCAATTTACGGTTTTACAATGATGTTAATGAGAATATTAGAGGAAGAAAAGCCAACTCATATGTTAGTGGCGTTTGATGCAGGCAAAACAACGTTCCGTCATAAAACGTATAGTGAGTATAAAGGAGGGCGTCAAAAGACTCCACCTGAATTATCAGAGCAATTCCCATTTATTCGTGAGATGCTGGATGCGTTCAATGTACCGCGTTATGAATTAGAAAATTATGAAGCGGATGACATCATGGGAACGTTAGCGAAAGAAGCGAGTGAGCAAGGGGCAAGTGTAAAAGTTATTTCAGGAGATAAAGATTTACTTCAACTTGTTTCTGATAACACGCTTGTATGTATTCCGCGAAAAGGGATTACAGAAGTGGATGAATATACGAAAGAAGCTTTATTTGAAAAATACAGCTTATCACCAAAGCAAATTATCGATATGAAAGGTTTAATGGGAGACCAGTCAGATAATATACCGGGTGTACCAGGAGTTGGTGAAAAAACGGCAATTAAATTGTTAACACAGTTTGGAACGGTTGAAGCGGTGTATGAAAATATAGATCAAGTAAGTGGGAAGAAATTAAAAGAAAAACTGGAAGAAAATAAAGAACAAGCTCTTATGAGTAAGGATCTTGCAACTATTATTACAGATGCGCCGATTACAGTTCATGTGGATGATATGGCGTATAAAGGATATGAAGCAAGTGATGTCATTCCAATGTTCGAGAGTTTAGGATTTACATCTCTTTTAAATAAATTAGGCGTTACGCCAGAAGAAACTGCTCCAGCTGAATTAGATGATATTACATTTGATATTGTGGAAGAAGTTACAGAAGAAATGCTTCAGCAAGATAGTGCGCTTATCGTTGAAGTACAAGAAGATAACTATCATAAAGCAGACATTCAAGGTTTCGGTATTCAAAATGAAAATGGATGTTACTTTATTCAGACAGACATTGCTCTTAAGTCAGATGCTTTTAAAGAGTGGCTTGCAGATGGAGAAATGAGAAAGCATACATTTGATGCGAAGCGTGCAATCGTTGCACTGAAATGGAATGGGATAGATATGCAAGGGATTGACTTTGATCTATTAATCGCTGCTTATTTACTTGATCCAGCTGATACGGATAAAGACTTCCGTACTGTAGCGAAAATGAAAGAAACGCATGCTGTGAAATCTGATGAAGAAGTTTACGGAAAAGGTGCGAAGCGTGCTGTTCCAAAGTTAGAGGTAGTAGCGGAGCATGTGGCTCGTAAAGTTCATGTATTATATGATGTAAAGCAAACATTCGTTGAAGAGTTAAAGAAGAATGAGCAATATGAACTGTTTACAGAGTTAGAATTGCCGCTTGCACGTGTATTAGCTGATATGGAAGTAAAGGGTGTAAAAGTTGATACAGAGCGTCTTCGTAATATGGGAGAAGAACTTGCGGGTAGATTAAAGGAAATGGAACAGGAAATTTATAAGCTTGCGGGAACAGAATTTAATATTAATTCACCGAAGCAGCTTGGTGTTATTCTGTTTGAGAACTTAAACTTGCCGGTTATTAAAAAGACGAAAACAGGTTATTCTACGTCAGCTGATGTACTAGATAAGCTTATGAATCACCATGAAATTATTCCAAATATTTTACATTATCGTCAATTAGGGAAACTAAATTCAACTTACATTGAAGGTTTACTGAAAGTTGTACATGAAGATTCATCTAAAATTCATACTCGCTTTAATCAAGTGTTAACGCAAACAGGTCGATTAAGTTCAACGGATCCGAACTTGCAAAATATCCCGATTCGATTAGAAGAAGGAAGAAAGATTCGTCAGGCATTTGTTCCGTCAGAAGAAGGATGGATTATGTATGCGGCTGATTATTCACAAATCGAACTGCGTGTATTAGCTCATATTGCAAATGATAAAGGGCTAGTTGAAGCATTCCAACATGATATGGATATTCATACGAAAACAGCTATGGATGTATTTGGCGTTGAAAAAGATGAAGTAACTTCAAATATGAGACGACAAGCGAAAGCTGTTAACTTCGGAATTGTATATGGTATTAGTGATTATGGTCTTTCACAAAACTTAGGAATTACAAGAAAAGCAGCAGCGGAATTTATTGAAAAGTATTTAGAAAGTTTCCCTGGTGTACAAGAATACATGGAGGACATCGTAAAAGATGCGAAACAAAAAGGATATGTGGCTACATTATTAAATCGTCGCCGTTATATTCCAGAAATTACGAGTCGTAATTTCAATTTACGTAGCTTCGCTGAGCGTACAGCGATGAATACACCAATTCAAGGTACTGCCGCAGATATTATTAAAAAAGCGATGATTATTATGGCGGATCGTTTAGAAGAAGAAGGATTACAAGCACGTCTTCTTCTGCAAGTACACGATGAATTGATATTTGAAGCGCCAAAAGAAGAAATTGAAAAATTAGAGAAGCTTGTACCTGAAGTAATGGAGCATGCAATTGAACTCGCAGTTCCGCTGAAAGTTGATTATTCTTACGGTCCAACTTGGTACGACGCAAAATAAGGAAGTGATGAAATGCCTGAATTACCAGAGGTTGAAAATGTCAGACGGACACTTGAAAATCTTGTAACAGGAAAAACGATTGAAGATGTTATTGTTACTTATCCAAAAATAGTGAAACGACCAGATGATGCAGAAATTTTTAAAGAAATGCTAAAAGGCGAGAAGATTGAAAATATAAAGCGAAGAGGTAAGTTTTTGCTTCTATATGTAACAAATTATGTTATTGTTTCACATTTGCGTATGGAAGGTAAGTTTTTACTACATCAAGAGGATGAGCCGATTGATAAACATACGCACGTCCGTTTTTTATTTACAGATGGAACGGAATTACATTATAAAGATGTGAGAAAATTTGGTACGATGCATCTCTTTAAGAAAGGTGAAGAAATGAACCAAATGCCTCTTGCTGACTTAGGTCCGGAGCCATTTGATGCGGAATTGACAACGCAGTATTTACAAGAAAGATTGCAAAAGACGAATCGTAAAATAAAAGTTGTGCTATTGGACCAGCGTCTTTTAGTAGGGCTTGGAAATATATATGTAGATGAAGTTTTATTCCGTTCTCAAATTCATCCTGAACGAGAAGCGTCGTCTTTAACAGTGGAAGAAATTGAGCGAATTTATGAGGCTACCGTTACAACGCTAAGCGAAGCGGTGAAGCGTGGCGGAAGTACAATTCGAACGTATATCAACTCACAAGGGCAAATTGGTTCGTTCCAAGAACTCCTAAATGTATACGGAAAAAAGGGAGAACCGTGTGTAACTTGCGGTACGATATTAGAAAAAACAGTTGTTGGCGGACGAGGAACGCATTACTGCCCAATTTGTCAGCCTAGAATATAGAAAAGAGATAACATCGGATAGGCATTTGTCATATACATACAGCAGAGCTATGTATAAGGGAGGAGCTTACCGATGTACCTTTATTTATCTCTTATTTTATTAGCTTTTACATTAAGCTTGGATAGCTGTAGTGTAGGGCTAACATATGGTTTAAGAAGCGTAAGAATTCCACTAAGATCAATTATAATTATCGGAATGTGTTCAGCGGCTGTTATGCTTGTTTCAATGGGAATTGGACATATGATCGCGAAAGTATTTTCACCTGTTATCGCAACGCGTATCGGTGGGCTTGTTCTTATTGGAATAGGGATTTGGGTATTATATCAATTTTTTCGAAGTGAGAAAAAAGAAGAACCGAAGCAAGAGGAGAAGGTCTGGAAATTAGAGATTGCCTCGCTAGGGCTAGTGATTCAAATTTTAAGGAAACCGACTGTAGCAGATTTTGATAAATCAGGCACCATTTCTGCAGGAGAAGCATTGCTTCTTGGTATCGCTCTTTCTGTAGACTCATTTGGTGCCGGAATTGGTGCATCTTTATTAGGGTATGCACCCGCTATGATGGCGATATTAGTTGCAATTATGAGTTCTTTGTTTTTATTTATTGGAATGAAACTTGGAACGGTTTTATCGAATATGAAGTGGTTACAAAAATTTACATTCCTGCCTGGAGTATTACTCATTATTATTGGAATTTGGAAAATGTAAGTATGGGCGTGGAACATTAGTTTCGCGCCTTTTATTATGAGGAGGATTATGATGACAGTAGTAATTGGATTAACAGGAGGCATTGCAAGCGGAAAAAGTACAGTATCTCAAATGTTTCGTGAACTGATTATACCAGTAATTGATGCAGATATTATTGCACGAGAAGTTGTAGAGCGAGGAAAACCAGCATATAACAAAATAGTAGAAGTATTTGGAACGGAAGTGTTACAAGAAGATGGAGAACTAGATCGTCCAAAACTAGGAAGTGTCGTTTTCTATAATGAAGAAAAACGATTGCAGTTAAATAAAATTGTTCATCCTGCAGTACGTGAGGAAATGAATAGGCAAAAGGAAATGTACATAAAAGAAGGTATGCAAGCAGTTGTGTTAGATATTCCTCTCTTATTTGAAAGCAAATTAACAAGTCTCGTTGACCGCATTTTAGTTGTAGCGGTTAAGCCGCATACGCAATTAGAACGTTTAATGAAACGAAATAACTTTTCAGAAGAAGAAGCAACAGCTCGTATTCAATCTCAAATGCCGTTAGAAGAAAAAGTGAAAAATGCAGATGAAGTGATAAATAATGATGGCACAATTATGGGAACGAAAACACAATTGCAGGTAATTTTAAGGAAGTGGAACATTATTGACTAAAAAATTGTGAAATTAATGAAAATGCTTAGTGACATATCTCCTTTTTGTGTTATACTATTATTGGGATTGGAGATAAATAGTATAACGCATTCAAGGGGGATAACATATTATGACTCGTGTGGCAATTAATGGATTTGGACGTATTGGGAGAATGGTATTTCGTCAAGCAATAAAAGAAAGCGCATTCGAAATTGTAGCAATCAATGCAAGCTATCCATCTGAAACGTTAGCACACTTAATTAAATATGATACAGTTCATGGCAAGTTTGACGGAACAGTAGAAGCATTTGAAGATCACTTATTAGTTGATGGAAAAATGATTCGCCTTTTAAACAACCGCGATCCAAAGGAATTGCCTTGGACAGATTTAGGTGTTGAAGTTGTAATTGAAGCAACTGGTAAATTTAATTCAAAAGAAAAAGCAATTCTTCACGTTGAAGCTGGAGCGAAAAAAGTTATTTTAACAGCGCCTGGTAAAAATGAAGATGTAACAATTGTAGTTGGTGTGAACGAAGACCAATTAGATATTACAAAACATACTGTTATTTCAAATGCATCTTGTACAACAAACTGTTTAGCGCCTGTTGTGAAGGTGTTAGATGAGCAGTTTGGAATTGAAAACGGTTTAATGACGACAGTTCACGCTTATACAAATGACCAAAAAAATATTGATAACCCACATAAAGATTTAAGAAGAGCACGTGCTTGCGGACAATCAATCATTCCGACAACGACAGGTGCTGCGAAAGCGCTAGCAAAAGTTCTTCCACATTTAAACGGAAAACTTCATGGTATGGCACTTCGTGTACCAACACCAAACGTGTCTCTTGTTGACTTAGTAGTAGATGTAAAACGTGATGTGTCAGTTGAAGCTATTAACGATGCATTCAAAACTGTTGCAAACGGTGCGCTTAAAGGTATTGTAGAATTCAGCGAAGAGCCTTTAGTATCTATCGACTTTAATACAAATACACACTCAGCTATTATCGATGGTTTATCTACAATGGTAATGGGTGATCGTAAAGTGAAAGTACTTGCTTGGTATGATAACGAGTGGGGCTACTCTCGTCGTGTTGTAGATCTTGTAACGTTAGTTGTTGAAGAATTAGCGAAACAAGAAAATGTACAACATATTTAAGTGAATAAGGGGAGGGCAAGTGAATATTTGCCCTCTTTTTTTATTTTTTCTAAAAAGGTAAAAATTATAGGAGTATATTTTCGAAAGTGGACATACCACGAAACGTTGTGATTACTGTATTTGTGAATCATTTATTTTTTTTAGGGAAAAGTAAAGAGGAAAATATGACAGAAAATCGAAAAAACTGTTGTTGCAAAATGAAAATAAACAAAGTATACTAACACTCGTAAACTTAAGAGCTGAGGTACGTAGTCACTACTTAAAGGGTTAGGACCTCTCTGGACTAACTTTCCCCCGTGGTAGTGGAGCAAGCCAAATTGCAAATTAGTTTTCAATTCGAACAGTTAGAATAAATTTACAAGGGGGAACTGTAGAATGGATACTATGGATACGATGGGTCGTCACGTGATTGCTGAACTTTGGGATTGCGATTTCGACAAACTGAATGACATGCCGTATATTGAACAATTATTTGTGGATGCAGCACTAAAAGCTGGTGCTGAAGTGCGTGAGGTTGCTTTCCATAAATTTGCACCACAAGGTGTAAGTGGAGTAGTAATTATCTCGGAATCACATTTAACAATTCATAGCTTTCCGGAGCACGGTTACGCAAGTATTGATGTTTATACTTGTGGGGATCGTATTGATCCAAATGTTGCTGCAGAATATATTGCAGAAGGTTTAAACGCGAAAACGCGTGAGAGCATCGAGCTTCCTCGAGGCACTGGTAGCTTCGAAATTAAGCAGAGAGAAACAAAAGCTCTTTAAAAAAGAACATAATTGATTTAAAATGTAAAGAGGTGTATAATGCACCTCTTTTTTAGTTTATAAAAAAGGAAAAATATAACGTACTCGTTAGTTGAATAAATTGGATTCTTGCAAATGAGGTAGTGCTCTATATACCATCTTATTTTTAAGGATGAGATGATAAAGTGATGCGCTGAAACTTAAAGTGGTAAGAGAGTTAGAATGAGTTATATAATATTGTATATATATTTTAGGTGAAGTGAGTAGAGAAAAATAAAGAGTATAGTGTAAAGGAGTGAATGTATTGCGTTGTCCATCCTGTTCTCATAATGGTACAAGAGTGTTAGATTCGCGTCCGGTAGACGAGGGGCGCTCTATTCGAAGAAGGAGAGAGTGTGAAAGCTGCTTAAGTCGCTTTACGACCTTTGAAAGGGTAGAAGAGTCACCTCTTATCGTTGTAAAAAAAGAAGGCACACGAGAAGAGTTTAATAAAGAAAAGATTCTACGTGGTTTAATTAAAGCGTGTGAAAAAAGACCAGTATCTTTAAGACAATTAGAAGAAGTAACACAAAGCGTGGAACGTGAACTGCGTAATTTAGGTATATCAGAAGTGAAAAGTGATATGATTGGTGAAATTGTCATGGAAGAACTTCGCGATATTGATGATGTTGCTTACGTACGTTTTGCTTCTGTATATCGTCAATTTAAAGATTTAAATGTATTTATTGAAGAATTAAAAGATATACTGCAAAAAGAAAGAGAGTAGAAGTTGTATTTTATTCTCTTTACATACCGTAAGTAATAGGATAAGAGAGCTAGAAGCGCAAGCTAATAGCTCTTTTTCACTAAGAATTTATATAATAAAGATAGAACGTATGAAGTAGAGGATAGATTGGATGAGAGAAAGGAAAAGCAAGAATGGAAAAACAGTCATGGATGGAGCTATTGCCGATTGATCGTTATAAAGTAAGTGCGAAAGGGCTACTGCACAATTACGACCGAAAAGTGTTAACGATGTTGTATCAGCCGTTAATAGGTAGTAGAGCTTTTAGCTTATACATGACACTATGGGGAGAGCTAGAGCAAGATCGTGTATTTGGAAAAGAGAATACGCATCATTCCCTTATGGTGACTATGCAAATGCAACTTCCTGAAATATATGAGGAACGAGTAAAGTTAGAGGCAATTGGGTTATTGAAGGTATATATTAAGAAAGAAAAAGATATTCGAATGTTCATATATGAGTTGCAACCACCTTTATCTCCGAAGCAGTTTTTTGATGATATTGTTTTAAGTATCTTTTTATACAATCGATTGAGCCGGACAAAATATAATCAAGTAAAGCAATATTTCTTAGAAGAAGAATTTGATTTTATTTCTTATGAAAATGTTACGCGTTCTTTCAATGATGTGTTTGGTTCGTTTAATCCAGGACAGCTGGAGCATGCGCAAGAAGACCTTCGTATTCCAAAAACGACAACTATGCCAAGTAACGAGAAGGGAGACGCTCCGAAAGTTTGGAATGATTTCTTTGATTTCTCTTTATTTGTAGATGGATTGTCCGCTCTTGTTCCTAAAAAGGCGATTACAGATCAAGTGAGAGACTGCGTTATAACACTTGCTTACGTGTATGGTGTAGATGTGTTATCGATGCAAAATATCGTTCTTGGTGCAGTGACAGAGATGCAAACAATTGATACGGAAAGGCTTAGAAAAGGAGCGCGCGATTGGTATCAATTTGAAAATGGTCAAGCATTACCGGTATTAAGTGAAAGAGTACAGCCTCATGCTGCACGTACGATGAAAGAGAAAGAGCCTTCATCGCAAGAGGAGATGTTAATAAAGCAGCTAGAGGAAATCTCGCCAAAACAACTATTGAAAGAGATTTCTGGTGGTGCAGAGGCAACGAAAGCGGACTTGCAGATCGTTGAAGATGTTATGATTAATCAAAAATTGACACCAGGAGTTGTGAATGTACTTATTTATTACGTTATGCTACGCTCAGATATGAAACTTGCGAAAACGTATGTCGAGAAGATTGCTGGGCATTGGGCACGTAAAAAGGTCGGTACAGTAGCGGACGCGATGGCGTTAGCGAAAGAAGAGAACCGTCAATATCAAGAGTGGGCTGAGACGAAGAAAAAAGGCCGTACGGCGAAGAAAACGGTGCGGAAAGAAATGGTGCCAGATTGGCTTAAGGAAGAAGAGCCGAAAGAACAAGAGAAAGAAACAGAGAAGAAAGATATAAATGTAGAAAAAGATGCAAGTACGCTAGAAGATGAAAGAAAACGACTAGAAGAAGTGTTAAAAAAATATAAGCGTGATTAATAGAAGAGAATGAACGCTCTTTGAGGTGAGAAAATGGAGCATATTCAAAATTCATTTGCAAAATTAATGGAAAATGAAAACTTTAAAAATAGATATGAAGTACTAAAGGCAGAAGTAATGGCGCATCCGCGTGTGAAAGAATTTATAGACGAACATAAGGGTGAAGTAACGACTTCTATGATTGAGCGCAGTCTTGTGAAGTTATATGAATATATTGGACAAAGTGTAGGTTGCGTGGATTGTCCGGATTTAGGTTCATGTAAAAATATGCTACAAGGTTATGAGCCAAAGCTTGTTATTCAAGGGAAGATGATTGATATTCAATACGATCGCTGCGTTAGAAAAGTAGCGCATGACGAGAGAAAGAAATATGAAAAACTCGTTCAAAGTGTATATATGCCAACGGATATTTTGCAGGCAACTATGGAAAACTTAGACCCTTCTGATTTAAATGCACGTATCGATGCAATTGGTGCAGCGAATGAATTTTTAAGTACATATGAACCAGGTAAAAAAGCACAAGGTTTATATTTGTACGGTAAATTTGGTGTAGGAAAAACGTACCTTTTAGGAGCAATAGCGAACGAGCTTGCTCGAAAGAAAATAAGTTCGATGCTCGTATACTTCCCGGAATTTTTACGTGAAATTAAAAGTTCAATTCAAGATAATTCGATTGGTGAAAAGATTGATGCGGTTAAACGCGTACAAGTTTTAATGTTAGACGATATCGGGGCAGAAGCGATGTCAAGCTTTGTGCGTGACGATGTGCTTGGTGCAATCTTGCAATTCCGTATGTTAGAAAACTTACCGACGTTCTTTACGTCTAATTTTGATTTTAAACAACTGGAACACCATTTAACGTATACGCAGCGTGGTGAGGCTGAAGAAATGAAGGCAGCACGTATTATGGAGCGAATTAAATATTTAGCGAAACCAATTCCAATTGGTGGGAAAAACCGTCGTCATAAGTAAAAGAGCAAGCTGAGAAGCTTGCTCTTTTGTATTATAGTGATATTTTCTTTTCAAATATGAGGTCGAAATATTCAGGTTGTCCAGAACTGCCAATCGTAGGGGCAACAATCTGTACGAACCTCCAGCCATCTCTAGCATGTTCTTGAATAATTTCTTGGTAGTCTTCAGCTGGTTTTGAGCGAGTGAACCCCCAATGTAATTCGACTTTTACGAATTTATATTCAAACATTCAGATACCCCCTTTTATTGATAAGTAAAGTATACAATAAAAATTCATAGTAGCTTGTATCATTTTTTTCTCCCTCCCTTAATATATATAAAATTAGCAAGCCATATTGAGTGGATTTTCTAACGATAGGAAATGTGATTCTACTAAGAGTGAAATTCACGCGGGACGGACTCTTATAGGATTTGTAACGTATAGATACAGTCCTTTAGAGCGGGGATAAAAGGGGGGACAAAAGTGATTGAAATTTGCTTCGAAGAAAAAAATGATGCTATGCACGTATATAGACAATTGCTGAAAAGAGCGGAAGTGTTATATAAGGAAACGAGTGTGTATTTACAGGAACAAAAAGTGGTGATTCACATACCAGTACGTGAATCGAATTATATTGAAAAAATCTTATTGCCAGTAATGGTGTATTTCATTGTGAATGTGAAACAAAATGAGTGGATTTATACGATTTTAAAAGAAAAGTTTTTTTATGAAGAACAAGAAGAGTGTCATCAAATATTGCACATGGCACATGAGATTTTAAAGGGAAGAAGAAAAGGTGTAGCTCAGGATTTAACGCGTAACGCATTTGAGTCATATATTAAGTCTTCTTTAAATAATTGGCTTTGTGATCCGCTCTCATTCTCGTTTTCATCATATATCCGTTTTCGTCTTCGTACATATAGGGAAATGGTGGCTAAACTTGCGGAAGTGGCAATTGATGAATATAAGATGGAGCAAGAATACCAAATGTTCATTGAGACGCTTCGGCAACAAGTAAGTAGCCGTAAATCACGTTTGTCTTGCGTGCATCTTATTTTTGATGAAAGCTTTATCTTTTATGATGATAAAGGTAGACGTTTAAAACAGGAGAAGTTGGTCCAATATATAGATGAGGAATTATTAAAGCAAAATGATGTATATATTGATACGAAAGTAATTGCGCCGCTTCTTTCTATTTCGCCTAAAAAGATTTATTTATATACGAAAGAACAAGACCATAATATGATTATTACTTTGCGAAATGTGTTCCAAGAACGGGTCCAATTACATGGATTACATGATTTTGAGCGCAATGTGAAAAATTTAAAAAATAAAGGTAACGCCCTTGATTTTCTAAGTTTTTGAGCATATAATTACCTACATAAATGAAATATATTGAAATGTCATGATGAGGACATGAGTAGTTTTCTACGATTTTCAGAGAGGGAAGCCTTAGGGTGTGAGCTTCCTAGTACGGGATTATTACTTACCACCTCTAAACTTTAGCAGTGAACGGTTTTTCTAGTAATTGCTAACGGACAACACCGTTATGTTGAACTTGAGCAATTAACAATTATGTTAATTGGAACAAGGGTGGAACCACGAATTCAACACTCGTCCCTTTTTACGGGATGAGTGTTTTTTATTTTGAGAAAAAGAGGAGTGACCAGTGATGGCAGATGTAGTTAAAATTACTTTCCCTGATGGAGCTGTGAAGGAGTTTCCAAAAGGCGTAACAACTGAAGAAATCGCAGCTTCTATTAGCCCAGGCTTAAAGAAAAAAGCTGTAGCTGGAAAATTAAACGATGAGATGATCGATCTTGTTACACCAATCGAAGAAGATGGTGCAGTTTCTATCATTACATTAGATTCTGAAGATGGCCTATATATTTTACGCCATTCAACAGCCCACCTTTTAGCACAAGCGTTAAAACGTTTATATAAAGATGTTAAGGTTGAGCTTGGCATTGGTCCAGTAATTGAAAATGGCTTCTACTACGATATTGATATGGAAGAAGCAATTACAGTTGAAGACTTCAAGAAAATCGAAAAAGAAATGCAAAAAATCGTGAACGAGAACTTAGAAATCGTTCGTCATGAAGTACCACGTGCAGAAGCAATTCGTCGCTTTGAAGAAATCGGCGATGAGTTAAAATTAGATTTAATTAACGATCTTCCAGAAGATGCAGTTATTTCAATCTATGAGCAAGGCGAATTTTTCGACCTTTGTCGTGGTGTTCACCTTCCATCTACAGGGAAAATTAAAGTGTTTAAATTATTAAGCGTTGCAGGTGCTTACTGGCGCGGCGATAGCAATAATAAAATGCTACAACGTATTTACGGTACTGCATTCGTTAAGAAAGCAGAATTAGATGAGCACTTACGTATGCTTGAAGAAGCGAAAGAGCGCGATCACCGTAAATTAGGTAAAGAATTAAAACTATTTACTAATAGCCAAAAAGTAGGACAAGGTTTACCACTTTGGTTACCAAAAGGTGCAACAATCCGCCGCATTATCGAGCGTTACATCGTTGATAAAGAAGCAAGCTTAGGCTATGATCACGTATATACTCCAGTACTAGGGAGCAGAGAGCTTTATGAAACTTCTGGTCACTGGAACCACTACCGTGATGGCATGTTCCCATCAATGGAAATGGATAACGAAGAATTAGTTCTTCGTCCAATGAACTGTCCTCATCATATGATGGTTTATAAAAATGATATTCACAGCTACCGTGAATTACCAATCCGTATTGCAGAACTTGGAACAATGCACCGTTATGAAATGTCAGGTGCGTTATCTGGATTACAACGTGTACGCGGAATGACTTTAAACGATGCGCACATTTTCGTTCGTCCAGATCAAATTAAAGAAGAGTTAAAACGTGTTGTAAACTTAACTCTAGAAGTGTACAAAGATTTCGGTTTAGAGAACTACTCATTCCGTCTATCTTACCGCGACCCAGCAGATACTAAAAAGTATTATGCGGATGATGAGATGTGGGAAAAAGCACAAGGTATGTTAAAAGAAGCTATGGATGAAATGGGTCTTGATTACTATGAAGCTGAAGGTGAAGCGGCATTCTACGGTCCAAAACTTGATGTTCAAGTTCGTACTGCTCTTGGAAAAGACGAAACACTTTCAACTGTACAATTAGACTTCTTACTTCCAGAACGCTTTGAATTATCATACGTTGGTGAAGACGGTAAACAACATCGTCCAGTTGTAATTCACCGTGGTGTTGTATCAACTATGGAACGTTTTGTAGCCTTCTTAATTGAAGAATACAAAGGTGCATTCCCAACATGGTTAGCTCCAGTTCAAGTACAAGTAATTCCAGTTTCTCCGCAAGTACATTTAGACTATGCGAAAAAAGTACAAGACGAATTGCGTCGTGCTGGTATCCGTGTTGAATTAGACACTCGTGAAGAGAAGATAGGTTACAAAATCCGTGAAGCACAAATGCAAAAAATTCCGTACATGCTTGTAGTAGGTGACAATGAAGTAACTGAAAACGGCGTAAACGTACGTAAATATGGTGAACAAAAATCAGAAACAATCGCATTAGATGCTTTTGTTGACATGATTAAAGTAGAAGGAAAACGATAAGAAAAAGCCGCGGTATACCGCGGCTTTTTTATGTAATATACTCGAGAGAAATTAGAAAAAATAACCATGTGACACTTATCATAAAAAAGTATTGCAAGTATGTTAGTTGTTTGTTACAATATTTCTTGTTGTTAGTAAAACACATCGCGTCTTCTTGACAGACGTCATGTCCTATGATAAACTCATCAAGGATAATAGAATATTGTTTTGTGGAACAAGTAGAAGCACCCGCTTCTCACCTGATGGACGCATTCGCAGTTAACAGGTAAATGTATTTCTTACTTAAGATTTTACAAGTGTGGGTGTCGTATGCCCGCACTTTTTTTGTTCGGGTTCTATGACTACAAAATATGTTCTGAGAAAACCTTGGAGGTGGCTTACTATTAGCAAGGATATGATGATTAACGAGCAAATTCGTGCACGTGAAGTACGTTTAGTTGGCGCAAATGGCGATCAACTTGGAATCAAGTCTCGTAATGACGCTTTAGACTTAGCTGCAAATCTTAATCTTGATTTAGTATTAGTTGCTCCAAATGCGAAACCGCCAGTATGCCGCATTATGGACTACGGTAAATTCCGCTTTGAGCAACAGAAGAAAGAAAAAGAGCAGCGCAAAAATCAAAAAGTAATTAGCATGAAAGAAGTTCGTTTAAGTCCAACAATTGATGAACACGACTTTAACACAAAACTTCGTAATGCTATCAAGTTTTTAGAGAAAGGCGACAAGGTTAAAGCGTCAATTCGCTTTAAAGGACGTGCCATTACTCATAAAGAAATCGGTCAACGTGTTTTAGATCGCTTCTCAGAAGCTTGTGCTGAAGTTAGTACAGTTGAATCTAAGCCTAAAATGGAAGGACGCAGTATGTTCTTAGTTTTAGCACCGAAAAACGATAAGTAATAGATAGAGGAGGAAATACCTATGCCTAAACAAAAAACTCATCGCGGCGCTGCAAAGCGTTTCAAAAAGACTGGATCAGGTAAACTGAAACGTTCTCACGCTTACACAAGCCATTTATTCGCTAACAAATCTACAAAAGCTAAACGTAAACTACGTAAAGCTGGTGTAGTAAGCGCTGGTGACTTCAAACGCATTCGTCAAATGCTTGACAACTTAAAATAAGTTCGGCTGATATATAGAACAATTAGGAGGTAATATTATGCCAAGAGTAAAAGGTGGTACAGTTACTCGTCAACGTCGTAAAAAAGTAATTAAATTAGCAAAAGGTTACTACGGTTCAAAAAATACATTATTCAAGGTTGCTAACCAACAGGTTATGAAATCTCTAATGTATGCATTCCGTGACCGCCGTCAAAAGAAACGTGACTTCCGTAAATTATGGATTACACGTATCAACGCAGCAGCTCGTATGAATGGTCTTTCTTACAGCCGCTTAATGCACGGTCTTAAAAATGCTGGCATCGAAGTTAACCGCAAGATGCTTGCTGACTTAGCTGTTCATGACGAAAAAGCTTTCGCTGAATTAGCAACAGTTGCAAAAAACAACATTAACTAATTAATTAGTTGAAACCTTAGAAGAATTTTCTTCTAAGGTTTTTTTATTTGTATTCAAATAGAAGTTAGAAGTGAAAGAAATTCTAAAGATTAACGACTATGTCGTTATCAATATGACAAAATCAATATAAAAGTTATAGCAGTATAGAAGAATATACATATGAAGTCAGGAGAATACTCCTGGCTTTTTTCAATTCTGCTCGTTTGGAAAGAAGAGTATCTTTCCTAGCCGAAACGACACTGCTATAATGGAAAGATGATATGGAACTTTCATCAGATGAACAATTTAAGAGCGATGACTGAAACGTATTTGTAAATTAAGGACAAGCTATTTTATAAAGAGTTAGATAGCTGACTTATTCATAAGAACTGAAACATAATAATGAACTTTGAGATGAAACAACATTGTTGCGTAAAATGCGATGTTGGAGGAGGACAATAGAATGGACTTACTACAACTATTTAAATTACAAAAAGAATTAGATGACCGTATTGCAAAAGAACATGACTTACAACCGAAAAAATTGTTAAAAGAAAAAATGTTAGCTCTTCTTGTAGAAATTGGAGAACTTGCAAATGAAACACGTTGTTTTAAATATTGGAGCAACAAACCAGCATCGGAACGTGAAGTAATATTAGAAGAATACGTAGATGGTTTGCATTTTATTTTATCAATCGGAATTGATTTAGGTATTGATAAAAACTTCCTATTCTATAAATGTGCACAAACGAATAAAACACAAGTGGAAATTTTCTTAGACACATATGCGAAAGTAATTCGTTTTACAGATCAACCATCTATTACAAACTATATTGAATTATTTACGAGCTATCTTCGACTTGGACAAGCACTTGAATTTGAGCAAGAAGAGATTGAAAAAGCATATTTAGATAAAAATGAAGTAAATCATCAGCGTCAAACACAAGGATACTAATTTAATTTTTGAATATTTCAATTTAATTATTGTATAATGAATTGACTGAAGAAAAAGGAGGGTGTTGGCAATGACAAAATTAGACGCGACATTGACAATGCTAAAAGAATTAACGGACGCACGTGGTATTGCTGGTAACGAACGTGAACCACGTGAAGTAATGAAGAAATATATCGAGCCGTTTGCGGACGAACTTTCTACTGATAATTTAGGGAGTTTAGTTGCAAAAAAAGTAGGGGAAGAAAACGGCCCAAAAATTATGGTTGCAGGTCATTTGGATGAAGTTGGATTTATGATTACACAAATCGATGACAAAGGTTTCCTTCGCTTCCAAACGGTTGGTGGCTGGTGGTCACAAGTTATGCTTGCGCAACGCGTGACGATTGTAACGCGTAAAGGAGATGTAACAGGTGTAATTGGTTCAAAACCACCGCACATTTTACCTCCAGAAGCTCGTAAAAAGCCAGTTGAAATTAAAGACATGTTCATCGATATCGGTGCTTCTAGCCAAGAAGAAGCAATGGAGTGGGGCGTACGACCAGGAGATCAAGTTGTACCTTACTTTGAATTCCAAGTGATGAAGAATGAAAAAATGTTACTTGCAAAAGCATGGGATAACCGAATTGGTTGTGCAATTGCAATTGACGTATTAAAACAATTAAAAGGTGAAAAGCATCCAAACGTGGTATACGGCGTTGGAACTGTACAAGAAGAAGTTGGTCTTCGTGGGGCAAAAACATCTGCGAATTATATTAAACCAGATATCGCGTTCGCAGTAGATGTTGGTATCGCTGGAGATACACCGGGTGTAACGTCAAAAGAAGCGCAAAGTAAAATGGGCGATGGACCACAAATCATTTTATATGATGCTTCTGTTATTGGACATACAGGTTTACGTGATTTCGTAGTTGATGTTGCTGATGAATTACAAATCCCGTATCAATATGATTCAGTAGCGGGCGGAGGAACGGATGCGGGTGCGATTCACATTGCTGTAAATGGTATTCCTTCTATGGCAATTACAATTGCAACGCGCTATATCCATTCTCATGCGGCAATGTTACACCGTGATGATTATGAAAATGCAGTGAAGTTAATTGTAGAAGTTATTAAACGTCTTGATAAAGAGGCTGTACATAACATTACATTTAATTAATAGAAAAAGCGAAGGAGATTCTCCTTCGCTTTTTTTATGTTTTAAAAAGGCCGTTCTAATCCTGCTGCAGTATGAGCGCCTAAAATAATTAAACGAGTTAATTGCATCGCCATAAAATGCGGAGTATATATCATTCCTCTTTTTAACCATGACATAATCATTCCGATGTGAGCCCCTGTAACATAACTAATCAAAATATCACGAGGAACCATAAGATCTTCATCATCTGGTTGTGAAATAGACAAGCTTAATGTTAAATGCACTTGTATTGTTTTCATCATTTTATAAGAGTAGTTTCCGGCAGCTTTATCCCCAAGCATAACGTTATAAAAGTTTACATTTTCTGCGATATGTTCGAATAAAGCCAAAAATGTAGGGTGAGGTGAATCAAATGTAAGTTGAAAATCTTCTTTATTTCTATTTTTCGGTTTAATTACTTCTGCTAGCTTCTCTAACATTTCTTCAATACTTTTGTCTAATAGGTCATATTTATCATGGTAATGGCTATAAAATGTAGCGCGATTTACAGGAGCGCGTTCTGCGATATGTTGCACAGTTACATTTTCAAAGCCTTTTTCGCCTACTAAAGCGACAAAAGCATCCTGAATGAGTTGTCTCGTTCGCTTTACACGTGGATCATTTGTATTTTTAATAGACATTTTTCTTCTCCTCGTTTAATTTTCTATACTTAAACAACATATTGGTATTATATTGTTGTTTAAGCGACATTTCATACGTAAATTGTCGGTTGTAGATTCAAAATAATTATTTATAATTATAAACGATAGTCCTTCAGAAATCAGCACCGCTCGCAGGTAGATAAATTTCGATTTACGCTGCAGATGGTGTGATTTTTTTGTTAAAAGGTTAATATAATTAACAATTAAACAATCTAAACAATAAGGACATAAATAGTTTAGAAAAAAATTATATGCGATATAAGGAGAGGAATGCAATGAATCAGTTTCGAAGAATGGTAATTATCAACATTATCACATTAATTGTACTAGTTGGCGGCGGTATTGGCGGTTATTACTATTACAACCAAACGGAAAATTACTTAAAAACAGACAATGCAAAGATTGATGGGAAGGTAATTCCGGTTGCTTCACCAGTAGCAGGTAAACTAACTGACTGGAAAGCTGAAGTAGGAAAAAATTATAATGAGAACGATAAACTAGGTACTGTTACTGTAGCGGCAGCTAATGGAGAACAAACAGTAGATGTAACAATTCCACAAAATGCAACGGTTGTACAATCAAACGCAACAACAAATGCTTTCGTTGGAGCTGGTAGCCCGATTGCTTACGCATTCGATATGAACAATTTATGGGTAACAGCAAACATTGAAGAAACAGATGTTGATGATGTTCAAAAAGGTCAAGATGTAGATGTGTATGTAGATGCATACCCAGATACAACGTTAACAGGAAAAGTAGAACAAGTTGGCTTAACAACAGCGAATACATTCTCTATGTTGCCATCAAGCAACGCAACAGCGAACTATACGAAAGTAACACAAGTAGTACCAGTTAAAATTTCTTTAGATCATAGCAAATCAGTAAATATTGTTCCTGGCATGAATGTGACAGTTCGTATTCATAAGTAAGGGGGAGATGAGATGTCCTCAATTGTAATTGCAGGATATGCACTATTTTGTATAATCGTCTTCTTCCTTGTAAATCGTCTTTTACGAAAGAAAAAAACGAAAATGGGAGAAGAACAAGTCCCAGCCGTAAGTAAAATAGAAATAAGTAAAGTTGAAACAGAAGAGAAAGAAATTGAACGAAAGCAAGAAGCGGAAATTTCTAATGTAGTTGAGTTAGAAACAGGAAAGCAAGAAGAAGTAAAACAAGAAAAAGAAGTGCCGAAAAAACAAATGTCTACGCCTGTAGAGAATGTGAACGTAAAAGCAGTTGTAGCTGTATTAATTCTCGGCATGTTCGTTTCTATTTTAAACCAAACAATTATTAACGTTGCATTACCTCCGTTAATGAATGAATTTAACGTATCAACTTCAACAGCACAATGGTTAATTACAGGCTTCATGCTTGTAAATGGTATTTTAGTACCGATTAGTGCCTTTTTAGTTTCACGATTTACGTATCGTAAATTATTCGTAGCAGCAATGTTATTCTTTACGGTAGGATCTATCATTTGTGCTACTTCAGGAAACTTTACAATGATGATGACGGGCCGTGTAATTCAAGCGGTTGGTGCGGGTATTTTAATGCCGGTTGGTATGAATATCTTCATGACGTTATTCCCGCCTCATAAACGCGGAGCGGCGATGGGATTACTAGGTGTAGCGATGATTTTAGCTCCAGCTATCGGACCAACTGTAACAGGTTGGGTAATTGAAAACTATAGCTGGAACTTAATGTTCTATGCGATGTTTATTATCGGTTTAATTATTACGTTCCTATCTTTAAAATTCTTTACACTAGCTCAGCCAGTGTCTAAAACGAAATTAGATATATTCGGTGTGGTTAGTTCAAGTATTGGACTAGGAAGCTTATTGTACGGATTTAGTGAAGCTGGAAATAATAGTTGGACTAGTGCAGAAGTTGTTATTTCACTTATCATTGGTGTAATTGGTTTAGCGTTATTTATTTGGAGAGAGTTAACAACGGACAATAAAATGCTTGATTTACAAGTATTTAAATATCCAGTATTTACTTTCACTTTAGTAATTAACGCAATCGTTACGATGGCATTATTCGGAGGTATGTTATTGCTTCCAGTATATCTGCAAAACATTCGTGGCTTTACGCCAATTGAATCTGGTTTACTACTTCTTCCAGGATCATTAATTATGGGGATCATGGGACCAGTAGCGGGTAAATTATTCGATAAATATGGCATTCGTCCATTAGCGATAATTGGATTGGCAATTACGACGTATGCGACATATGAATTTACAAAATTATCGATGGATACACCGTATAGCGTTATTATGACGGATTATATTATACGTTCAATTGGTATGTCATTCATTATGATGCCAATTATGACGGCTGGTATGAACGCGCTGCCGATGAAATTAATTTCTCACGGTACAGCAACGCAAAATACGTCAAGACAAGTAGCGGGTTCAATCGGAACAGCGATTTTAATTACACTTATGACGCAACAAACGACTGCTCACGTAGCAGATTACGGCAACATGTTAACAACATCAAACCCAATTTTAGTTGATAAAATACACGGCATGGGGCAAAGTTTAGCGGCCTTAGCTGGATCAGCTCAAGCAGGAGACGCGATGAGCACACAACTATTATATGGACAAATTTCAAAGCTATCTGCAATTAACGGTATTAACGATGCCTTCTTAATCGCAACGATACTAGCAGGTATCGCTTGGGTGTTATCGTTCTTCTTACCATCAGGCAATAAACCAAATAGAAAAGCAGGGAATTAAATTCCCTGCTTTTTTGTGTTCTTTATGCAGTTAAATATAAAAGCTGGTAACCAGCTACGGAGCATAGCCCTGTTATAAACAAAATTGTTCCCATAGCACGAATACTTGATATTTGTCTGCCGCTTATAATAGCTAATAGTCCAGCTAAAGAGAAGAGACCCCAATATAAAGTTCCTGAAATTGGAATCATCCCCTCTAAATCTATTCCATAACCTATACAAATGATAGGAACAACGATAAGAGATATGCTAATGAAACCAGCTATAATAGTAAATGATTTACGACATTTCATACCAGAAATAATTAAAAAAATACCGACGATGAATTCGCATAACATTAAAGTAAAAGCTAAAATCATCCAAATTAATATTCCGAACACTTCTGTATTACCTCCGATTTGTGGGTTTCGAAAAAAGTTATATATAGAATCAATCACCTACAGACATGAGTACCCAGAAGATAACTCCTAATATACCAGCGATAAAAATAATGAATCCCATATTACGTATACTTTTAATTTTTGCTTGGAATCCACTTATCCCTGCTAATAATCCAGTTAAAGAAAATAGGGTCCAGTAAAGAGCAGTTGGAATGGGGAAGATTGTATCCATATTAATTCCTATACTTAAAAAAACAAAAGGTAGTGTGACAAAGGATAGGCTAAGTAGCCCCATTAAACCAACTAGTAATTTCCGATATTTAATTCCTGTTACTATTAAAAAAATACCACCAGCAATCCCGCATAGTAAGAGAAGTGGCGTGAAAAGCATCCAAATAACACTGAACATATGTAAACTCCTTTATATGAATTAAGTTATATTTTACTACATGAGGTTTATTTTGGATATTATTAATAAATATGTATAAATTGATAGAGATGAGAAGTGATCATACGAATTAATAAAAGAGGTATCGTGAGGATACCTCTTTCTAATTCAAGAATGCCAACAAATTATTCATAATATGAAATAACATAGCTGGAATAATGGATTTTGTTTTTTTACATAAAATAGCCATTAATAATCCCATGAAGAAAGTAATGACCATTACGCCAAGTGAGTATGTATGAGCGATACCGAAGAAGAAGCTTGTTATAATCGCTGCAATCCAAAATGGGAAGCGTTCTGAGAAAAAGCGAAGTATAAAGCCACGGAAAATAAGCTCTTCAAAAATTGGTGTGAGTATTGCAAAGCCGAGAAGTAATAATATTTGATACTGCTTAAAGACATCTAAGTTTAGTGCGGAAGATTGCTGCTTTGTTGCGTCTTGGAACACATAATTTAACAAGATGTAATTGAGTAAAATGTTTATAGCGAAGAAAAGAAGTAAGTATACGTATGTACGCCATTCTCTCAGTGCTCTAAAGTTAAATGATTGTAGTAGTAATTTTTTTGCGGGTTCGAATTTAAAAATGAAGAATAACAACACGGCTAGCTGTAATGCAATACTTGCAGTATTTACGATAGATTCATACAGGGCAATTTGTTTTTTATCTGTAAGACCGGCTGTATAAATTGTTAAGGGCATTGCGAGGAACACAGTAATAAGTCCGGTTCCGAAAAAAGCGAATACAACGGAGCTAATAAATTGTCCCCATGACATAGAGTATTTCTGTTCATTAGAAAGTTGTGTAGCGGGTTGCATATGTAGAATCACCTCTTTATATTTGTATATTTAATTATAAGGTATTTTGTTTTCAGGCGTAATATTTAAATATTACATATAAAGGTGTATTTTCCATAAAATAATAAAAGAGGTATCACCCTGTAGTGATGCCTCTTTCTCATTGATAACTATGTTCTGTCTTGTTATTCAATTTTGCTTGCTCTATTTGCAATTCACGCTCTACCAATCGATCTAATTGCTGAATTGCTTTAAGTGCTTTTTCATAAGAAATTGTTCGATAATGATGCGCTCCGCCCGGTTCTTCATCTGCTTCATCTGCCCATTTAATAATATTTTGAAGCGATGTTCTTTCAATTTCTTGTTCCACTAAGAAAGAATCTGTATGAAGAAGAATTGCAATAGAAATTTCTTTTGCTAGTTTTGGATGTTCTCCTAATCTAATAAGTAATTTATGTGCTCTTTCAGCACCTTTAATTGCATGGATATCATTCTTTTTATATAAGTCATAATCCCATTCGCCGCCTGTGTACCACGTATGATGTCCGATATCATGAAGGAAGCCAGCTTTTGTGGCAGCATCGACTGAGGCGTGATGCTTTTTGGCTAGGTGAAACGCATGGTAAGCGACAGCGATCGCGTGGACCATTCCAGAACGGTTTACGTATTTTTGTGTAATGTGGTGTTTAAAAATTTGTTCAAGCGTAATACGGTGCATAAAACATTCACTCCTTTTATCTTATGGTGTATATGAAGAAAAATCGATCGGTTTAAATGTATTTTGAACATTGTACTCCATCATAGTTCGTTAGTAAAGTAGAAATGTTTAGGAGAAGAAAAAATTTTTCTGCAAAAAAATCACCTTAGCTTATGCAAAGGTGATTTTCAAATTACTTATTTTTTTAATCCTTGCTCTAGTGTTTCTAACATTTCGTGCTTTTCATTTTCATCAGCGTTTTTCCAAATGACTTCAAATAAAACGCCAAGACCTGGAAGCATTTTTTCTTCACCGCTTTGAATTGCATCGACGATTGTTTCTTGTAATTGATCTTGTGAATTTCCAGATACATTCGCTAATACGGCACCGCGTAAATTAAAACTCATTGCTTTCACCTCTTCTTCAGAATTGAAACTGACGTTAGTTTTTGTTCTTTTTTATGTAAATATGTATGAAAAATAGGCTATAATGATAAGACAAGAAGAGAGGGAAATACATATTATGAAAAACATTGATTCAGTACAAAATCCGCGTGTAAAGCAGTGGAAAAAGCTGCAAACGAAAAAAGAACGCGATAAAAAAGGTTTATTTTTTGTAGAAGGATTCCACTTAGTCGAGGAAGCTTTGAAGGCAGGAATTGTAACAGAACTTATCGTTTCAGATCAGACAGACCTTCCGAAAGATTGGACAGTTAATGATGTGGAAATGTATATCGTACCTGAGGCGATTGTCAAAATACTTCGTGAAACAGAAACGACACAAGGTGTATTTGCTGTTTGTGAGAAGCATGAGAAAGAAGTAGCTCTTACTGATGGGAAATTCCTTTTATTAGATGGCCTGCAAGACCCAGGTAATTTAGGAACAATTATTCGTACAGCTGATGCAGCTGGTATTCACGCCGTTGTGCTTGGAGAAGGTTGTGTTGATGTTTACAATAGTAAAGTACTCCGCTCTACACAAGGCTCTATTTTCCACTTACCAATTGTAAAAGGGAACTTAGAAGAATGGGTAGATAAGTTAAAAGAAAACAACGTTCCTGTATATGGAACAGCTCTTGAAAATGGAGTTCCGTATGGTGAAGTAACGCCGGCTGGCAGTTTTGCATTAATTGTAGGAAATGAAGGAAATGGCGTACGCCAAGAAATTCTTGCAAAAACGGATCAAAACTTGTATATTCCGATTTACGGCGGGGCAGAATCATTAAATGTTGCGGTTGCAGCAGGGATTTTAACGTATTATTTGCAAAGCCCGGTTGCGAACAAATAAAAAACTTCTTATAATAAGTTGAAGTACATTATATTAAAAGTTAAATAACGAAAAACGTTGATAGAGAAGAGTAACTTACAAAATCGCTATATAGGGAGAGAGTGCCGTAGACTGAAAGCATTCTTATGGTAGACGGAAGTGAATTCACCTCTGGAGTTGACGCCAGGACCATGTATATGTAAAGGCGTTCCGGTCAGAATTGATCGTTATAACTAATGAGTGGGCAGACTTGTTCTGTCAATTTAGGGTGGTACCGCGAATTTACCTCGTCCCTTTTTGGGAGCGAGGTTTTTTTATTTTTAAAATTAGGAGGGTTCCAAAATGGAAGCACGTTTAAAAGAGCTAAAGCAAAAAGCGTTAGAGCTTATTGAAGAAGCGAAAGAGCTAAAGGGCTTAAACGACGTACGCGTAGCGTATTTAGGAAAAAAAGGCCCAATTACAGAAGTATTACGCGGCATGGGAAAATTGTCAGCAGAAGAGCGTCCACGTATGGGAGCATTAGTAAATGAAGTGCGTGAAGCGATTCAAACGCGTTTAGATGACAAAATTAGTAACTTAGAAAAAGCAGTAATCGAAGCGAAATTAGCTACTGAAACAATCGATGTTACACTGCCAGGTCGTCCTGTTGAAACAGGTTGTCACCATCCGTTAACAGCTGTTGTTGAGCAAATTGAAGATGTATTCATCGGTATGGGTTATGAAGTAGCTGAAGGAACAGAAGTAGAAAAAGACTACTACAACTTCGAAGCACTAAACTTACCGAAAGATCACCCAGCGCGTGATATGCAAGATACATTCTACATTACAGAAGAAACGTTACTACGTACACATACATCTTCTGTGCAAGCACGTACGATGGAAAATAATAAAGAAAAAGGCCCAATCAAAATTATTTGTCCTGGTAAAGTGTATCGCCGTGATGACGACGATGCGACGCATTCACATCAGTTCATGCAAATTGAAGGTCTTGTAATTGATAAAAACATTCGTATGAGTGACTTAAAAGGTACACTGCAAGTATTCGTGAAAAAGATGTTCGGTGAAGATCGTGAAATCCGTCTTCGTCCAAGTTTCTTCCCATTCACAGAGCCATCTGTAGAGATGGATATTTCTTGTATGATGTGTCACGGCAAAGGTTGCGGCACTTGTAAAGGAACTGGCTGGATTGAAATTCTAGGCGCAGGTATGGTTCACCCGAACGTACTTGAAATGGCTGGTTATGATTCAAAAGAATATCAAGGTTTCGCATTCGGTATGGGCGCAGAGCGTATCGCAATGTTGAAATACGGAGTAGATGACATTCGTCATTTCTATACAAATGATGTACGTTTCTTACAACAATTCAAACGAGCGTAAGGGAAGGAGAGGATAAATATGTTCGTATCATATCGTTGGTTACAAGAGTATGTAGATATTAAAGATGTAACAGCACAAGAACTAGCAGACAAAATCACGAAAAGTGGTATTGAAGTAGAAGGCGTTGAAGTATTAAATAAAGGTGTAAAAGGTGTTGTAGTTGGTCACGTATTAGAATGTGAAAAACACCCAGAAGCTGATAAATTAAGCAAATGCTTAATCGATATCGGTGAAGAAGAGCCAGTTCAAATTATTTGTGGAGCTGCTAACATTGCAAAAGGTTTAAAAGTACCAGTTGCAAAAGTTGGAGCTGTACTTCCTGGTAACTTCAAAATCAAAAAAGCAAAACTACGCGGTGAAGCTTCTCACGGTATGGTTTGTGCTCTTCAAGAGCTTGGTATTGATGGAAAGTTAGTTTCAAAAGAATACGCAGATGGTATCTTCATCTTCCCAAGTGACGCTGAAGTTGGTGCAGATGCACTTGAAATTTTAAACTTACACGATGAAGTACTTGAGCTTGGCTTAACACCAAACCGTGCAGATTGCTTAAACATGTTAGGTGTTGCTTACGAAGTAGCTGCTATTTATGGCCGTGAAGTAAAACTTCCAGCTATCGACTTACAAGAAACAGCAGAAAAAACTTCTGATTATATTTCTGTAAGCGTAGAAGCGAAAGAAGAAAACCCATTATACATTGCAAAAATGGTTAAAAACGTAAAGATTGGTCCGTCACCAATGTGGATGCAAACTCGTCTTATGGCAGCTGGCATTCGTCCAATTAGCAACGTAGTTGATATTACAAACTACATTTTAATGGAATACGGTCAACCGTTACATGCATTCGATTACGATAAATTAGGTTCAAAAGAAATCGTTGTTCGTCTTGCAAAAGAAGGCGAAAAAATTGAAACGTTAGATGATCAAGAGCGTACATTACAAAGCCACCATCTTGTAATTACAAACGGCACGAAAGCTTTAGCTGTTGCTGGTGTAATGGGCGGGGCGGATTCTGAAGTTACAAATGAGACAGTAAACGTTCTAATTGAGTCTGCATACTTTGCAGGTCAAACAGTACGTCGTACATCAAAAGACTTAGGTCTTCGTAGTGAATCAAGTGCACGTTTCGAAAAAGGAATCGATCCAACACGTACATTTGAAGCAATTCAACACGCAGCTGCTTTAATGGCGAAATATGCTGGCGGTGAAGCACTTGAAGGTGTAGTAGAAGCTGACAACTTACAAGTACAAGAGCGTACAGTATCTGTTACTGCTGAAAAAGTAAACCGTGTATTAGGTACAAATATTTCTGCGAGTGAAATGGGTACAATGTTCACAAACTTGAAATTCCCATTTACAGAAGTAGAAGGAACATTCCATGTAAATGTACCAGCACGTCGTCCTGATATTACAATTTCAGAAGACTTAGTAGAAGAAGTGGGCCGTCTATACGGTTATGACCACATTCCAGTTACATTACCTTCTGGAACGATGACTCGTGGTAAATTAACATCAGCACAAACGAAACGTCGTAAAGTACGCCGCTTCTTAGAGGGTGCTGGTTTATATGAAGCAATTACGTATTCATTAACAAGCGCTGACAAAGCGAAACAATATATGGTTGAGCCAAACGAAAAGGCGCCTGTAGGTCTTGCACTTCCAATGAGTGAAGAACGTAGCCAACTTCGTTTAAGCTTAGTACCGCAATTACTAGAAGCAGTTTCATACAATGTCGCTCGTAAAAACGACAGCGTTGCTTTATACGAAGTAGGTTCTATCTTCTTACCGACAGAAGCAGGAGAACTTCCGAAAGAAGAACAACATCTTGCAGGTGTTATGACAGGCCTTGCTCTTCACCATGCATGGCAAGGTGAGAAGAAAGTAGTAGACTTCTTCGTTGTGAAAGGTGTACTAGAAGGACTATTCGACGTGCTTGGCGTTTCAAATCAAATCACATATGCACCAGCAAAACGTGAAGGTATGCACCCAGGCCGTACAGCTGACATCGTATTAGATGGCGAAGTAATTGGTTTCATCGGTCAATTGCACCCAGAAGCAGAAAAACAATTAGATGTGAAAAATACATTCGTATTTGAATTATCTCTTGTAAAAGTATTCGGTGCAGACGCTGAGGAAACTTACTACTCAGCAATTCCACGTTTCCCATCTATGACACGTGACATGGCTGTTGTAGTAACAAAAGAAACAAAAGCTGGTGAAATGAAGCAAGTCATTGCTGAAGCTGGCGGAGAACTTCTGAAAGACGTAACACTATTCGACTTATACGAAGGTGAAAAAATGGAAGAAGGCAAGAAATCACTTGCATTCTCTATGACTTACTTCGATGCAGAACGTACATTAACAGACGAAGAAGTAACAGAAGCACATAACCGTGTACTAACAACGGTAGAAGCGAAATTCGGTGCGGAGTTACGTAAGTAATTAGAAAATTGCCGGATTCATTCCGGCAATTTTTTTATTGGATTGGTTGTCGGACACTGTCGGTAAGTCGATATATTACAAAAATCGCTCATATATTTTCCGACACCTTGCATCTTTCTCTCGAATGTAGTACATTAATTTTAGTTTAACAAAATGAAAGACGATGATAAGGAAAAGTAGTATATACTATAATCCAAAGCGAGTCAGGGACGGTGAGAGCCTGATGAGGCGGTATATGTGAAGAACACCTTGGAGTTGCTAACCGAAATTGAATTTTGTATTCAAGAGTAGACTTAGACGGGAATCCGGCCTGTTACAAACCGGGAAGTATGTATTACATACGAGTTAAAGTTGGTCTTTATGACAAATTGGGTGGTACCGCGAAGTTTAACCTTTCGTCCCTTTATGGATGAAAGGTTTTTTTGTATTTAAATATATGAGCAAAGGAGAATTTCACTATGGAAAACACATTAGTAAAAAGTCTGTATAGAGATACAGAAAAGTATGCAAATCAAACAGTACAAGTATCAGGGTGGATTCGTAACTTACGTGATTCAAAAGCATTTGGTTTCATCGAATTAAACGACGGTAGCTTCTTTAAAAGCGTTCAAATCGTTTTCGATACAGAATTAGAGAACTTCAAAGAAATTGCAAAACTTCCACTTAGCTCTTCAGTTAAAGTAGAAGGTAAAGTAATTGCAACGCCGGGAGCGAAGCAACCATTTGAAATTAAAGCAGAAAAAATTGATATCGAGGGCTTATCAGATTCTGATTACCCACTTCAAAAGAAGCGTCATACGTTTGAATACTTACGTACAATCGCTCACTTACGTCCAAGAACAAATGCATTCTCTGCAACGTTCCGCGTACGTTCTATCGCAGCATTTGCGATTCACCAATTCTTCCAAGAGCGTGGATTCGTACATGTCCACACACCAATCATCACTGGTAGTGATACAGAAGGTGCTGGCGAAATGTTCCGCGTAACAACGCAAGATTTAAATAACCTACCAAAAGGTGAAGACGGAAAAGTTGATGAGTCAAAAGACTTCTTCGGTAAAGAAACAAACTTAACAGTAAGTGGACAGCTGAACGCTGAAGCTTATGCATTAGCATTCCGTGATGTATACACATTCGGACCTACATTCCGTGCAGAAAACTCAAACACAACTCGTCACGCTGCTGAGTTCTGGATGGTTGAGCCTGAGATTGCATTCGCTGAACTAGGTGACGTAATGAACCTTACAGAAGATATGCTGAAATATGCAATGAAATACGTATTAGAGCATGCACCAGAAGAAATGGAATTCTTCAACAGCTTCGTTGATAAAACAGTTCTAGAGCGCATGAACAACGTAATCAACTCTGACTTCGGTCGCATCACATATACAGAAGCAATTAAAGTGCTTCAAGAATCAGGTGCTGACTTCAAATACCCAGTAGAATGGGGAATTGACTTACAAACAGAGCACGAAAGATACTTATCAGAAGAAATCTTCAAACGCCCTGTATTCGTAACTGACTATCCGAAAGACATTAAAGCATTCTACATGCGTTTAAATGAAGACGGTAAAACAGTAGCTGCTACTGACCTTCTAGTTCCTGGCATCGGCGAATTAATCGGCGGAAGCCAACGTGAAGAAAGAATGGACGTTTTAGTAGACAGAATTAAAGAATTAGGTATGAACGAAGAGGACTACTGGTGGTACTTAGAACTTAGAAAATACGGCGGTACAAAACACGCTGGATTCGGTCTAGGTTTCGAGCGCTTCCTAATGTACATCACTGGTATGGCTAACATCCGTGACGTAATTCCATTCCCAAGAACTCCAGGTTCTTCTGAATTCTAAAATATGAAAAAAAGCGAGAGGATTTCCTCTCGCTTTTTATTTTACATATTGTATAGTTTATTCCCTCGTAGCAAAAAGTAACGCGAAGGGGTGAATATAAATGAGTAAAAAAGTGAAAAAAGATCATTCAAGATCGGGCCTAGGTTCTCCAGAAGTTGAAGGACAAGGAACGACGACACATGAAACAGGTTCTCATAAAGTATCTTCATCAAATAAGAAGCAGAAACGAAGCTAACATAACAAAGGAGAGTCTTAAGGGCTCTCCTTTGTTATGTGTTACATCTTATTATCGTTAATTTCTTTTGTAATCTTATTTATGTCTTTGTCTAATCGATCTAAATAGAAAAACCACAGTAAACTTATGAACACGTAATAGATGGCCATCACGCCAAGATTATCAGATATATTTTCGAATGTGGATTTAGTAGTGAAAAAAGCTCCCCAAATGATAGAAATAGTGAGGTAAGAAAGTGGGCCTACGAGGTGTACGAAAGCATATAGTACCTTTTTAACTTTTACAGCGTTCATATGAAAAACCTCCTTTTTCTAATCATACATTCAAGTTCTTCACAGAAGTGTTGTAGTTTTGCTGGATTATGTATTAACAAGCGTGCATCGTGTTTCCCGATAAATCTTCGAATCCGAAAGTTTAATAAGAAAGATCGACCATAACGCTCTATTAAATCGTTGAACGCTGGTTGTTCACTTAGTAGCTGAATGTTTTCTCTAATTTCGAACTGTCTTTCGTGTGGATCGCCTAGTAAAATATTTAGAATCATTTGTAGAAGTAGCAATGTAGATCCCCTCCTATGTTAGAATAATCTGTATATTATAATTATAACAAAACTATAAGGACAATAGTAGGATGAAACAAAAAACAGGAGTTTGTAGGCTCCTGTTTTTGTCGATACTATTTTAATAAGCGAAGCGCCTTCTCCGTATTAGCGAAATGCAGTTTCACAAACTCGGGTAATCGTTCTTTACCAAGCTTTTGAATTAATTTAGCAGCAGCGATATCAACTTGTTTACCAGCACCTTTCGGAAGTGGCATACCAGCTTTTTTACTTAGTTCGTCAAACTGTTTTACGAATGAGTAGCGAGCTAAAATAGAAGCAGCGGCTACTGCTAAATGGACGCTTTCACCTTTTGTAGCGAAATAAACATTTTCACGCTGTACCTGTTTTTGTTTTGCTAAATATTTATAGTATGTATCAGGTTGTGTGAATTGATCAATTAAGACGCCTTCAGGTTTTGTAGGTGCCATTTTCGCTAATAAGTTTGTAATAGCTTTATTATGTAGCAAGGCTTTTAACTTACCTTGGTTGTTGCCTTTATCAAATAGCTCGTTATATTTTTCATTATGAAGGACAAGAGAGCTGTAAGGAACAACGTGTAGAAGTTGTTTCGCAATGGCAGTAATTTGATCGTCATTTAAGTTTTTAGAGTCTTTTACACCAAGTTCTTTTAGTAGTGGAATTTGCTTCGCATCCACATATACAGCAACGACTGTCATCGGTCCAAAGAAATCACCAGTACCAACTTCATCAGACCCTACAATAGACATTGTACTGATGGAAGTAGGCGGCGCATAACGATGGGAATCGACAGATTTTTTTACAGCTGTTTTCGGCGCGTGAGAGACAGTTTGCCAACGAGAAGCTTCTGCTTCAGCGCGGCCTCCTTGGAACATTACTTTTCCAGATTTATACGCTGTAATCGTGCAAGATGGCACCTTAGCCATAAAGATACCGCCTTGCGGAATTTTCGGGCTAAGCGAATGTTTATATTGTTGTTTCATGTCTTCAATTACTGTAGAATTTGTTTGAATTACGATAGAATTTGACATAATGGTCGCCCCTTTTTTTATATTGTTATTTTTATCATATCGGATTGTTCTTTCTGTTTCCATATTATGAAGGTTCATGGTATGATAAACTTTAGGATTCTGTACGTGATTGGAGGCCGGTGAGTTGTCACAACAAAAGGGAAAGAAAAGTCGAATTAATGTAGAAATCTATGGTCAGCAATATTCAGTTGTTGGCGATGAAAGTACAAGTCATATCCGCATGGTAGCAGCGATTGTGGATGATAAAATGCGCGAACTCAATGCCAAGAATCCTTCGCTTGACACGAGTAGACTAGCGGTATTGACGGCGGTAAACGTCATACACGATTACATAAAATTAAAAGAAGAACATGAGAAATTGAAAGAAAGTATGACAAAAAAAGGAATGGAATAACATGATTGATATTATTATCATTTTACTGCTTGTTATGGGATTTTTCCTCGGCTTACGCAGAGGGTTTATTCTGCAACTTGTAAAGTTAACAAGCTTTATTATCGCATACCTTGTTGCATACTGGTACTGTAAAGATTTAGCGCCAGCACTTGCGAAATTTATTCCGTATCCATTTGATAAAAACGTATCTGTTCCAGAATGGATTGATGCAAATAATATTGAGACAGTATTTTATCAAGCGCTTGCGTTTATCATATTGTTTATTATTACAAAAATAGCACTTTCATTACTTGGTAATTTGTTAAATATGTTTGCAGAAATACCGGTTTTAAAGCAAGTAAATGCGTTTGCGGGGGCAATCCTCGGATTTTTAGAAGTATATATTGTTTTGTTTGTCTTAATTATCATTGGAAACATTCTTCCGATTGAACAAGTACAAACACCATTACAAAAATCATCAATTAGCAAAATAATTGTAGACGATACACCGATTCTATCTGAAAAGGTGAAGGAACTATGGCAGACAGGTAGCAGAGTATAACTTCTCTTTTTTCGGAAAGAGAAGTTTTTTTCTATGAAAGAAAGGCGGGGTAATGATGAAAGTAAATAAAAAACAAGTTATCAAATTATTAGAGACAATCGGGCTTTTTATGGAACTAAAGGGTGCGAATCCATTTAAAATATCTGCATTTCGTAAAGCGGCAGCAGCATTAGAAAGTGACGATCGTAGTCTTTCTGAGATTGAAGACTTCACAAAGATTCCGGGCATCGGAAAAGGAACAGCAGCCGTTATTCAAGAATATATAGAATCGGGAACATCTGAAGTATTACAAGAACTTGAAAAAGAAGTACCGAGTAGCTTATTGCCGTTATTAAAACTACCAGGTCTTGGTGGTAAAAAGGTGGCTAAGTTATATAAAGAGCTAGGCGTTATTGATATGGAGACGTTAAAAGCTGCTTGTGAGGAAAATAAAGTACAAGCTTTAGCTGGTTTCGGTAAGAAGACAGAAGAGAAAATATTAGAAGCAATCGATCAAGTAGGCTCTCGTCCAGAGCGTTTACCAATTGCGATGGTATTGCCTATTGCCGGGGAAATAGAGGAGAAATTGTCGAATATTGCTGAAGTAATTCGTTTCTCTCGCGCTGGTAGTTTGCGCCGTGTTCGTGAAACAGTGAAAGATTTAGATTTTATCATTGCAACGACAGAACCAGCAGCGGTACGTGAGCATTTACTACAATTCGATAATATGATTGAGGTAATCGCAAGTGGGGATACGAAAGTTTCTGTTCGTCTTCAATATGAATATGATATTTCAATCGATTTCCGCTTAGTAAAACCAGAAGAGTTTATTACAACACTTCACCATTTCACAGGATCAAAAGACCATAACGTAAAAATGCGTCAAATCGCAAAAGATAAAGGCGAGAAAATTAGTGAGTACGGTGTAGAGAACTTAGAAACAGGTGAAGTGAAAACATTTGAGACTGAAGAAGACTTCTTTGCTCATTTCGGTCTACCATTTATTCCGCCAGAAGTGCGTGAAGATGGAAAAGAAATTGAATTAATTAAAGAGTATCCGAACTTAATTCAGTTTTCCGATATACAAGGTGATTTACATATGCATACAACTTGGAGTGACGGTGCTTTTTCTATTGAAGAAATGGTACAAGCGTGCCGTGCTCGTGGATATAAGTTTATGGCGATTACTGATCACTCGCAATACTTAAAAGTAGCGAATGGTTTAACGAAAGAGCGTCTTCGTGAGCAAGCGAAAGAAATTGAACGTATGAATGAAAAGTATCCAGACATTACAATTTTACGCGGAATTGAAATGGACATTTTACCAGATGCCTCGCTTGATTTTGATGATGAAGTATTAGAAGAATTAGACTATGTCATTGGAGCGATTCACTCTAGCTTCTCACAAGACCGTGAAACGATCATGAAGCGTCTGCGTACTGCACTTGAGAATAAACATGTCACAATGATTGCTCATCCGACAGGACGTCTTCTCGGGCGCCGTGAGGGTTATGATGTAGATACAGATTTATTAATTGAACTCGCAAAAGAGACAAATACAGTTTTAGAATTAAATGCGAATCCGAACCGTCTAGATTTAAGCGCGAAATTATTAAAACAAGCACAAGATGCTGGTGTAAAAGTAGCGATTAATACAGATGCTCATACACTTGAAATGTTGGAAGATATGGAAACAGGTGTAGCAGCAGCACGTAAAGGTTGGATTCAAAAAGATAACGTGATTAACACATGGGATATTGAACGTTTATTAGACTATATTAAACGTAATAAGTAACGCAAGGGGGACCTGCAACATGTTAGAAAGAACGTTGCGTGTATTAGAATACAATAAAGTAAAAGAACAATTACTTGAACATACAGCCTCTTCACTTGGCCGTGACAAAGTGAAGCATTTAGTGCCGAGCACTGATTTTGAAGAAATTGTAGAAATGCAAGATACAACGGATGAAGCAGCGAAAGTTATTCGTTTAAAAGGTAGTGCACCATTAGGTGGTATTACGGATATTCGCTCAAATGTGAAGCGTGCAAAAATTGGGAGTATGTTAAGTCCAAATGAATTACTTGATATTGCGAATACGATGTATGGTAGCCGTAATATGAAACGTTTCATTGAAGATATGGCTGATAACGGTGTCGAGCTTCCGATTTTAGAAACTCACGTCGCTCAAATTGTATCTTTATATGATTTAGAAAAGAAAATTACAAATTGTATCGGTGACGGTGGTGAAGTAGTCGATAGCGCAAGTGATAAACTGCGTGGTATTCGTACTCAAATTCGTACTGCGGAAAGCCGTATTCGTGAAAAATTAGAAAATATGACGCGCTCTTCAAATGCGCAAAAGATGCTGTCTGACTCGATTGTAACGATTCGTAACGAACGTTACGTAATCCCAGTAAAACAAGAATACCGCGGCGTATATGGTGGTATTGTTCACGATCAATCAGCTTCTGGACAAACGTTATTTATTGAACCGCAAGTCATTGTAGAATTAAATAACGCACTGCAAGAAGCTCGTGTGAAAGAGAAACAAGAAGTCGAACGCATCTTATTGATGTTAACAGAAGAAGTGGCAGTAGAAGCCGATATCGTTTTATCAAATGTAGAAGTAGTTGCGAATCTTGATTTCATTTTTGCGAAAGCTTTTTATGCAAAGCGAATTAAAGCAACGAAACCAATCGTAAATAACGAGCGTTATATGGATTTAAGACAAGCTCGCCATCCGCTAATCGATCCAGAAATTATTGTGCCAAATAACATTATGTTAGGTAAAGATTTCACGACAATTGTTATTACAGGACCGAATACAGGTGGTAAAACAGTTACGCTGAAAACAGTTGGTATTTGTGTTTTAATGGCGCAATCTGGTCTTCACATTCCAGTAATGGATGAGTCAGAGATTTGTGTGTTTAAAAATATATTTGCTGATATCGGTGATGAGCAATCCATTGAACAAAGTTTAAGTACGTTCTCCTCACATATGGTGAACATCGTTGATATTTTAGAAAAAGCTGATTTTGAAAGCTTAGTTTTATTCGATGAATTAGGTGCTGGAACAGACCCACAAGAAGGTGCTGCACTAGCAATTTCGATTTTAGATGAAGTATGTAATCGCGGTGCTCGCGTTGTTGCAACGACGCATTATCCAGAATTAAAAGCATACGGATATAACCGTGAGCAAGTTATTAATGCGAGTGTTGAGTTTGATGTAAATACATTAAGTCCAACTTATAAATTATTAATCGGTGTACCAGGCCGTAGTAATGCCTTTGAAATTTCGAAACGTCTTGGATTATCTGATCGCGTTATTGACCAAGCACGCAACCACATTAGTACAGATACGAATAAAATTGAAAATATGATTGCGAAGTTAGAAGAAAGCCAGAAGAACGCAGAGCGTGACTGGAACGAAGCAGAAGCACTTCGCAAACAATCTGAAAAACTTCATCGTGAATTACAACGTCAAATCATTGAATTTAACGAAGATCGCGATGAACGATTATTAAAAGCGCAAAAAGAAGGGGAAGAAAAAGTCGAAGCCGCAAAGAAAGAAGCAGAAGGCATTATTCAAGAACTTCGTCAATTGCGTAAAGCACAGCTTGCAAACGTGAAAGATCACGAGTTAATTGAAGCGAAGAGCCGTCTAGAAGGCGCAGCACCAGAGCTTGTTAAGAAACAAAAAGTAAACGTGAAAAACACTGCGCCGAAGCAACAGTTACGTGCAGGTGATGAAGTAAAAGTATTAACGTTCGGTCAAAAAGGTCAATTACTTGAAAAAGTAAGTGATACTGAGTGGAGCGTACAAATCGGTATTCTGAAGATGAAAGTAAAAGAATCTAACATGGAATACATTAACACACCGAAGCAAACAGAGAAAAAAGCAGTTGCAACGGTAAAAGGTAGAGACTATCACGTTTCATTAGAACTTGACCTTCGTGGTGAACGATTTGAAAATGCAATGGCGCGCGTTGAGAAATACTTAGACGATGCCCAGCTTGCAAGCTATCCTCGCGTATCAATTATTCACGGTAAGGGGACAGGAGCACTTCGCCAAGGTGTACAAGATTACTTGAAGAAGCATCGTGGTGTAAAAACCTTCCGTTACGGTGACATGGGCGAGGGAGGCCTAGGCGTAACAGTTGTCGAATTAAAATAGAAAACAACGAAACAAAGGGGAAACCATTATATGTTTATGGACAAACTTGCAAAAGTATTGTTAGCTTGTTGCGGAATATTTTTGGTGATTGGGGTTATTTATTTAGTTGTTTTTGCGAAGTGAAAAAGCGTCAATCGTGGCAGAATGATATTGCCATAGATTGACGCTTTTAATATATGTGAAAAGGAATAGAACATGAAAATCAACCAATACATAAGCGAAGCAAAATCATGCTCCAGACGTGAAACAGATCGCCTCATTAAAGCTGGACGCGTGGCTATTAATGGCGAAATATGTACGCACGGTGAACTTGTGAGCGATGGTGATGTTGTAACGATTGATGGGCAAGTTATTGTAAAAGAAGAGAAAGAAAAGGTGTACATAGCCTTTCATAAACCAGTCGGAATTACTTGTACAGCAGCTGATCATATTGAAGATAATATTATTGATTATATCAATTATCCAGAGCGAATCTTTCCAGTTGGACGATTAGATAAAGCATCGGAAGGACTTATCTTATTAACGAATGACGGCGGCATTGCGAATCGAATTTTACATGGTGATCATGAGCACGAGAAGGAATATGTTGTCACAGTCGATAAACCTTTTACGGACTGGTTTATTGATGAGATGTCCAGCGGTGTAAAGATTAAAGATGGAATGACGAAGCCGTGCAAAGTGACAAGAGTCGATCAATCAACATTTCGTATTGTTTTAACGCAAGGAATGAACAGGCAAATTCGTAGAATGAGTCGAGCTTTCGGGTTTACTGTAATAAAGCTAAAGCGAGTACGCATTATGAATATAGAGCTAAATGAGCTTGAAGTTGGAAAGTGGCGGAGCGTTACAGCTGAAGAGTTAGAAATTTTAATAGGGCAGTTATAGGGAGGGGAAATTTTCTCCCTATATTTTTTTGTCAGAAAAAATAAAACTATTGATTTTTTAAAAAATAGCCCATATAATAAAAAACAACAAGTTTCGACAAGATATTTTATAAAAGTAATGATGAGGACATGAGTTGTATTTTACGATTCTCAGAGAGGGAAGCCTTAGGCTGTGAGCTTCCTAATACGAAAAGACAAGCTTACCACCTCTAAACTTCAAGAGTGAACTGCATACATGATGCATTGTAATTCTTGGCGGATAAAACCGTTATCAATTTACACGAGCTATAAAATGAGCTTATTTCGTTATAAATTCATTTTATTAGAATAAGGGTGGAACCACGATTTCAACACTCGTCCCTTTGTTAGGGACGGGTGTTTTTTGCGTTCTTTTATGGGGAAGTATGCTTGAAAGAGGATATGTGACGGATTTTTATTCAGAATATTTTGTTAATTCATTATTTTAGGAGGTTAGTAGAAATGAAATCATCTTTAAAGTTTTCAGAGATGTTTGCAATAAGTTTAATGTTATTTGCACTGTTTTTTGGTGCAGGTAATATGATTTTTCCACCAGCGTTAGGGCAAGGTGCTGGAACGGACGTATGGATCGCGCTGTTTGGTTTTATCGTAACAGGCGTTGGACTACCTTTATTAGGAGTAATTGTTATAGCTTTAAAGGGAGATATTAATGAGCTAGCAGGACGTGTACATCCTATATTCGCACTTGTTTTTATCACTGCAATTTATTTATGTTTAGGCGTATTCGTAAGTGTGCCGCGTACAGGAACAGTAGCTTATGAGATGAGTGTTGCACCGTTTTTACCAAGTGAGATAGCTGGTCAGTCATATCCACTTGTTATCTTTACACTTATTTTCTTTGCAGTCACTTTCTATTTAGCTTTAAATCCTTCGAAATTAGTGGGTCGTATTGGTAAGGTGCTAACTCCAATATTATTAGCTGTTATTGCAATTATCGTAGGTAAAGCACTTATTACACCAATTGGAGAATTTGGTGCACCAACAGAAGCGTATAGTGCTCCTCTCTTCAAAGGATTTATTGATGGATATTTAACTTTAGATGGACTTGCAGCACTGGTATTCGGAAATGTTGTAATTCATGCGTTAAAAGAAAAAGGCATTACAAATAAAAACAGTATTGCAAAAGTAACAATCTTTGCAGGATTTATTGCAGCGCTTGGTCTACTACTTGTGTATTTAGCACTTGCTTATCTTGGAGCTTCTAGTGTGTCACTTGGAATGGGTGCAAACGGAGGAATTATTTTAACAAATGTCGTGAATCATTTATTTGGTAGCTACGGAACTTTATTATTAGGGATCGCAATTACAGCAGCATGTTTAACAACTTCTGTAGGTATTGTTGCAGCTTGTGGTGATTACTTCTCTTCCTTATTACCAAAGCTTTCTTATCAAAAAGTCGTTTTCATTTTCTGTGTATTAGCATTTATGGTAGCAAACCTTGGGTTAACTCAGTTAAATGCATTAGCATTACCAATCTTAATCGCAATTTATCCAATTGGAATCGTACTTATCGTATTATCACTTGTTGAAAACTACGTTCGTCTTCCATTAGCGATGTATGTGGGCGGGATTGTAGGAGCATTTGCAATAAGTTTCTTTGATGGATTACACAATGCAAACCTTCAAATTGCAGCGCTAGCACCTATTTTAGATAAGATTCCATTATATAGTGTAGGAATTGGTTGGTTAGTTCCAGGCATAATCGGTATAGGATTTGGTTATATAGTTTCTAAGTTTCAAAAGCAGGAAATTGCTGTAGAGAAATAGAGAAAAGAGACTTTCTATAATAGAAAGTCTCTTTTTTGTAAAAAAAGCCGCATATAGAGAAATTCAGATATTAAAAATTTTATACGTAATATAGTTGACAAAAAATTTATGAGTAGGCTAAGATTGACTTAGTTGTGGAAATATTGGAAGGGAAGTGAGGAAAAAGGGGTTTCTATAACTATAGTGTTGTTATGGGAAGAGGTGAAAGAAGAGGAGAAGAGATAGTTTATTTTTTTTGATTTGCATTGAGAATGATAATCAATAAATGCGTTTTATCATTTTTTCTCAGTTTCTATGCCTTCGTATAAGGAATAGGGTGAGATATTATTTTTAATATTCAATGAGAATGATAATCAATAATACTTATGTTACATAAAAGAATGCTAATTAAATAATAGGTAGAAGAGATTATTTTTTTTCTTATAAATTGAGAATAATTATCATTTTCAAAAAAGTGAAATGAAAGATAACCAAGGAGGAAACAAGAAAAATGAAAAAGGTTTCTGTATTACCTGCTTTTATTATAACGTTCGTATGTATGTTAGCTTTTCTTGTAATGCCATACGGGAATGTATCAGCAAAACTAGCTGATGGTACTTACGATATTAATTACGTAATTCAAAAAGCGGAAAATGATTCAGCTTCAATGGCAAATGACTATTTTGAAAAGCCGGCAAAATTAATAGTGAAAAACGGTGAGATGAGAGTACAAGTTCCGATGAATCATAGTGCTTGGATTACAGAATTTAAAGCACCAGAGAACGGGAATTTTGTTGATGCGAAAGTTGTTAGTAAAGATGAATCGGCAGATAAAAGAACAGTAGAGTTTAAAGTAGATGATTTATCTAAACCGGCAGCTGTAAAAATTCATGTTGTTGTACCAAATGCAAACTATGACCACCACTACACAATTCGTTTTGCATTTGATGCAAATGTAAAAGCTGTAGGTGGCGATAACGGCGTAGCTGCTACAAAAAAAAATAATGATCAAGCGAAAACAGATACACATGTAAAAGAAGAGAAAACAAAAGTAGAGAGTAAGGAAACAGCTAAAGAAGTGAACAAAGAAACAAAAAATGAAAATGGAAAAGCTGAAAAAACAGATAACCCAAAAACAGGCGATGAAGCACGTATTGGATTGTTTGCAGCGTTAATTCTTATTTCAGGTGCTTTCTTAATTCGTAAAGTGAAGTTGAGTAAATAAATCTTTTGAAGGGTGATGAATATATGTTTAAACAATTTAAAATGATTATTGCCGTATTTGCTGTTTTATTTACGTTTATCGCAACACTAGGTTTACAAGATGCAAAGGCTGCTACAAAACTAGCTGATGGAAAATATAATATTGCTTTTACTGTATGGAAAGGCGATAAAGATGAATCGTCTAGAATGAATAGTTATTTTGAAAGCCCAGCAACATTAACAGTTAAAAATGGAAAACAATACGTTTCATTTAAAGTGAAAGATAGTGCTTCTATTAAAAGTTTCCAAGTAGAAAAAGATGGTCAATTTGTAGAAACAACCGTGTTAAGTGAAAACAAAAAAGATAATACTAGAGTAGTAGAATTTGAAGTTGCTGACTTGTCAAAAAAACTAAATGGAAAGGTGAAAATTAATATTCCAATTATTAATTATAATGCTTCGTATGATATTCGCTTTGTATTTGATGGGAGCAGTATTAAATAATTTTCAAAAGGGAGAGTCGTTCCATTGAACAGGTATACAAAAATTATTGTTGCTATGTTTTTAATGATATTTACATTCGTATCAACATTACAACCACTTGCAGTTCAAGCAGCTACCAAGTTGGCTGACGGTGAATATTCAATTGGCTTCAAAGTTTTAAAAGATACATCAGATGAAGAATCGATGATGAATCAATATTCAGTAAGTCCGGGAACTTTAAAAGTGAAGGATGGGAAAAAGAAAGTATCCTTTACATTAACTAATAGTTCATGGATTACGAAGTTTGAAACAGAAAAAGCAGGTAAGCTAGTTGCGACAAATGTAATTAGTGAAGATAAAGAAAAAGATACAAGAGTAGTAGAATTTGATGTAGAAGATGTAGAGAAGGTATTAAATGCAAAAGTAAAAGTAGATATTGATTTTTTAAATTATCATCATGAGTACGACGTTCGTATTGCATTTGATCAAAATAGTATTACACCAATTCATGTGGAACAACCAAATGAAAAAGAGGACCCAGCTAATAAGCCAGATCCAAATGAAAAACCGGATCCAAGTCAGAAGCCCGACCAAAAGCCTGACCCAGATCAACAACCAAATTCTAACACAATTACAGATGGTGCGTACAGCATTCCATTTAAAGTGTTAAAAGATCAAACAGATGAAGAATCTAAGATGAATACTTACATGGTAAATCCAGGAGTATTAAAAGTAGAAAACGGTAAGAAAAAAGCAATTGTAACATTAAAAAGTAGCTCATTAATTAAAAATTTTCAAACGGAAAAAGATGGCACATTTGTTGATGCAAAAGTAGTAAGTGAGGATACGGAAAAAGATACAAGAGTAGTAGAGTTTGAAGTAAACGATTTATCTAAAAAACTAAATACAAAAGTATTTATCGAAATGGCATCAAGAAATTATAAGCAAACGCATGATGTACAACTTTTATTTGAACAAGATAAACTTGAACAAATTAAAAATGAAGAGAAACAACCAGAAGTAGAAAAACCAGAAGCAGAAAAACCAGAAGTAGAAAAACCAGAAGCAGAAAAACCAGAAGCAGAAAAACCGGAAGCAGAAAAACCGGAAGCAGAAAAACCGGAAGTAGAAAAACCAGATGCTGAAACAATTAAAGATGGTGAATACAGCATCAATTTCAAAGCATTAAAAGATCAAACAGACGAAATTTCAATGATGAACACATATACAAAAAGTCCAGGTGTGCTAAAAGTAAAAGATGGTAAGAAGTATGTATCATTTACGTTAACGAACAGTTCTTGGATTACAAAATTTGAATTTGAGAAAAATGGTTCGTTTGTTGATGCACATGTAATAAGTGAAGATAAAAAAGCTGATACACGCGTAGTGGAAGTAGAAGTACCAGATTTATCAAAAAAGTTAAATGCAAAAGTAAAAGTAGATATCGATTCAATGAATTATCACCATTTTTACGATATTCAATTTGCATTTGATAAAGGTAGCATTAAGCCGTTAGATAGCCAAGGCGGAAACGACAACCAAGGTGGAAACGACAACCAAGGTGGAAACGACAACCAAGGTGGAAACGACAACCAAGGTGGAAACGACAACCAAGGTGGAAACAACAACCAAGATGAAAATAATAAACCGAGAGTAATAGTTGATTCGAAAAATTTAGTAGATGGCCAATATGATATTACATTTAAAGTATTAAAAGATAAAACAGATGAGATTTCAAAGATGCATGACTATGTTGTAAATCCAGCGAAATTAATCGTAAAAGATGGTAAAAAATATATTGAGATGACGCTGAAAAATAGTGCGTGGATTACGAAATTCCAAGCGGAAAACAATGAACTATTCGCTGATGCAAAAGTAGTAAGCGAAGATAAAAATGCAAATACGCGAGTAGTACAGTTTGAAGTAGAAGATCTATTTAAAAAATTAAACGCAAAAGTAAAGGTAGACATCGATGAGATGAACTACCATCATTTTTACAATGTACAAATTCAATTTGATACAAATAATATCGGTGCGTTAGGAACTATTAAAGAGGAACCGAAAAATGAACCGAAAAATCCAGTGACTACACCGAAAGTAGATAATGTAAAAACATTAGGTACTCCTGATTTTAATCGAAATGCAGATGGTCACAAGAAAAAAGAAGATACAAAAAATGATTCGAAAAAAGAGAAAAACTCAAAAACTGCAGATACAGCACAACTTGGTTTATACATGGTGTTACTGCTAGGTTCACTTGCTTTACTAGTTCGTAAATATAGAGCAGGTAGATTGTAATTTTTGGAGTCTTGATGCATGTTCGCGTGCATCAAGACTTGTTTCATATTGTATGGAAAGGAGTGGTGATTGAGAGTGAAGAAAATTGCAAGTGTACTAATGGCTATCATTTTGTTAATGAGTATAGCCGGGTGCTCATCACCAAAAAAAGAATCAGCAAAGCAGGTAAAGAGTGAAAGTAAAGAGCGCGTCGTTGCAACAACAGTGGCTGTTACTGAAATTATGGATGCGTTAGAAGTAGATTTAGTCGGCGTTCCAACAAGTTCTAAAACTTTACCGAAGCGATATAAAGGTTTACCTGAAGTTGGGAATCCAATGAGTCCAGATATGGAAAAGGTAAAGTCATTAAAGCTTTCAGAAGTGTTATCTGTGACAACACTTGAATATGAATTAAAGCCAGTTTTTGATGGTGTGGGTATGAAAGCAAACTTTTTAGATTTAACGAGTTTGAAAAATATGCAAAGTTCTATTAGCGATTTAGGTAAGAAATATGGGCGTGAAAAACAGGCCGAAGCAGTAGTAACTAAATTAGATAAAAAGGTTGCTAGCATTCAAAAAGAAGTAAAAGGAAAGAAAGAACCGACAGTGCTTATTTTATTAGGTGTGCCAGGAAGTTATTTAGTAGCAACAGAGCATTCTTATATTGGAGATTTAGTGAAACAACTAGGTGGTAAAAATATTGTGCAAGGTGAACAAGTAGAATATTTAGCTTCTAATACAGAGTATTTAAAGAAAGCTGATCCAGATATTATTTTACGAGCAGCTCATGGTATGCCTGATGAAGTTGTAAAAATGTTTGATAAAGAATTTAAAACAAATGATATTTGGAAACACTTTGCTGCGGTTAAAAATAACCGTGTTTACGATTTAGAAGAGCGTTTATTTGGAACGACAGGTAATTTAGCAGCAATTGAAGCATTAGATGAATTGAAAAAAATGATGTATCCGTGATGCATTTTAATATAAAGGAAGAGTAGAATGAATAAAAAAACTTGGAGTTTCCTCATTGTTACTGCATTGCTTATTGTTATGACATCATTGTCAGCGATGAAAGGTAGTTTAGAAGTAGGTATTGTTGAACTTGTACAAGGGATATTTACAGGTGGAAATGAAGATGTTGAAGTCATTAAAGATTTACGTTTTCCGCGTATTATTATTGCGTTGTTCACTGGAGCGGCTCTCGCTGTTTCAGGTGTGCTTTTTCAAGCTGTTATGAAAAATCCACTCGCTGATGCTGGGGTAATCGGTATATCTTCAGGAGCAAGTTTTATGACACTCGTTATTATTACGTTGTTCCCGCAATTCTTTTTCTGGACACCCGTATTCGCCTTTTTAGGTGGTGCGCTTGCATGTTATCTCGTTTATTCGTTTTCATGGAAATCAGGATTAAGCCCGCTTCGCATTATTTTAATTGGTATTGCCATTAATGCAATGTTTACTGGATTAAATGAATCATTCGTTACGATTTGTGGATATTTTATTAAGAGTATTAAGCAAACGACGACTTCTAACATAACAATGAAGACGTGGGGCGATGTAGAAATAATGGTGACTTATGGAACGATTGGTCTTATTCTTGCTCTGTTCGTAGGAGCTTGGTGTAACTTATTATCGCTACAAGATAAGACTGCGAAAAACTTAGGCTTGCACGTGACGAGAGTTCGTCTTATTATTTCTGCCATTGCAGTACTCTTAGCGGCAGTATCAACAGCGCTTGCAGGTGTTATTGCTTTTGTAGGATTACTAGTTCCGCATATTTCAAGACAATTAGTCGGTTCAGACCATAAAGTATTAATTCCATTTTCTGCTCTTGCAGGGGCGTTATTAATTTTGACGGCAGATACGATTGGAAGGTTAATTGTGCCACCTAACGAAATTCCAGCAGCAACAATTATGGCGGTTATTGGTGGTCCATTCTTAATATTCTTGCTTAGAAAGAGTGATAAAGTTCATGGAAATTAAAAATGTAACCTTTTCATACGATAACGTAACAAATCGATTAAAGTCTGTTAGTAGTGAAATAGAAATTGGGAAAATTACAACAATCATTGGACCGAATGGATGTGGGAAATCAACATTACTTAGTGTCATGTCTAGAAACCACGCTCCTAGCAGTGGAGAAGTAATACTTGATGGGAAAGCGATTAGTGAATATAAACCGAAAGAGTTTGCTAGAAAACTAGCGGTTGTCCATCAACAAAATGAGGCTCCAGCAGATATTACAGTGGAAAAGCTAATAAGCTTCGGGCGTATGCCATATAAAAATATATTCTCTCCGCAAACAGATGAAGATAGAGAAGCGATTGAGCGTGCGCTAGTATGTACGAATTTACAAAGTAAGCGTGATAAGCCAATTTATGCTTTATCTGGTGGAGAGAGGCAGCGAGTTTGGATCGCAATGACATTAGCTCAAAATACACCAATGCTCTTCTTAGATGAGCCGACCACATATTTAGATATTTACTATCAGCTAGAAATATTAGAGTTAGTGAAAGAGTTAAATGAAGTGCATGGACTAACGATTGTAATGGTATTACATGATATTAATCAAGCCATTCGTTATAGCGACCATATTATCGTTATGAAAGATGGAGAAATCATTACGAAAGGTAATCCTAATGATGTAATAACAGAAGAAATGGTTAAAGCAATATATGGTGTAGATGTCATTGTAAAGCAGGATGAAGATACCGGATTGTACATGGTACCTATGGGAATCTAAAGGCTGAGCATAATCCGTTTTGAGGTGATAATTTGAATAGTAAGAAAGGACGGAAAAAGAATTCTTTTTTTCAACGCATACTTACAATTGTGTTTTTAGGAATCTTTTTCTATTCAATGTACGAGTTGGGCGGGATTTTCATGGATTATTATGAAAATCGTAAAGTAATGGCTGAGGCACAACATATTTATAAAAGAAGTCCAATGGAAGAAAAATCAGAAGATGGAGAGGTACGTAAACAGTTTCAGGATCTCCAGAAAATTAATCCAGAGATAGTCGGATGGATTACGATGGATGATACACAAATTAATTATCCAATCGTTCAAGCAAAAGATAATGATTACTATTTATTTCGTAATTATAAAGGTGAAGATATGAGAGCGGGAAGCATTTTTATGGACCATCGTAATGATGTGAAATCTCAAAATCGAAATACGATTTTATATGGCCATCGTATGAAAGACGGTTCTATGTTTGGTAGTTTAAAAAAGATGTTGGATGAAGACTTTTTTATGTCTCATCGTAAATTATATTACGATACATTATTTGAAGGATACGACGTGGAAGTTTTTTCAGTATACACGACAACAACGGACTTTTATTACATTGAAACGGATTTTGAAAATGATGCAGCATATACATCGTTCTTAAAGGAAATTCAAGAAAAATCACTGTACAAAACGGATACGGAATTGACGGCTAATGATGAAATCGTAACACTTTCTACTTGTGACTATGCGCTTGATCCAGAGGCTGGAAGGCTAGTTGTACACGCAAAATTAATAAAAAGAAATTAAAGAAAAAAGTATAGAATATGAGAAGTGATAGATAACGCTTCTCATATTCTATACTTTAAAAAAGGACTGTTTTTACTGTGCTGCAGCCATTGGCATACGTACAACTTTTACATCATAGTAAGCAATTTTATTATCAAGAATATATTCTGGCATTCCGCCTTGATGTGAGTGAGCATCTTTAAATGCAGCGCTCTTTGTCCAACCTTGGAAATCTTCTTTTGCATTCCAGCGAGTGCTAATTGTAACTTCATCATAATCAACTGTATTTTGCGTTAAAAGAACTTCTAGACCTAAAAAGCCTGGCATCGTTTCAACTTTACCTACTTTATTAAAACGCTCAATTAATTTATGTCCATTTCCCTTTGTAATTTTAGCTGTATTTGTAACGATAATCATGTTTATTCCTCCTATAAATATAGCCTTTATTTTCGAGAACTCATATACATTAAATGATAATGAAAATCATTATCATTGTCAATGCTAAATGTGAAATATAAAAGTTTTTTATATTATATTGGACAGTAAGATTTCCAGTTCAAAATGTAGTAAATATGTGGCAGTTAAGCGAGAGAATGAGCGAGTTGTACTAGCAAAGCAATAATATGGTATAGTGAAACGAGGCTGTTTTTTCAGTCTCGTTTTTTAAATGCTTCCTGTAGAGAAAGCATGCAAATGGAAAGGAAGTTATTATATGCGATCAGAAGTAACTGTAAAAATAAAACCGAAATTTATAAAAGAAATTAAAAGTGGATATCCGCTTATTTTAAAAGATGCGATTCAAAATTTAAATGATGTTCGTGAAGAAGGAACAATCATTAAAGTAGTAGATGAGAAGAACCAATTTATCGGAAAAGGCTATTATGGAAAACAAAATAAAGGATACGGCTGGATTTTAACGAGAAAAGAGAGTGAACAAATTAATCAATCTTTCTTTGAAAGTAAAATCAAATCTGCCTTACATAAACGAAAGCAATTTTACAAATCAAGTGATACGACAGCATTCCGCGCCCTAAACGGTGAAGGTGATGGTCTTGGAGGACTAATTATCGATTATTATGATGGCTACTACGTAGTAAGTTGGTATAGTGAAGGGATTTACACTTTCAGAGACGAGATTATAGCCGCTCTTCAAAAAGTAGCAAACTTTAAAGGTATTTATGAGAAAAAGCGTTTTGATACGAAAGGGAAATATATTGAGGGGGATGATTTCGTAGCAGGAGAGCGCGGCGAGTTCCCACTTATCGTAAAAGAGAACGGTGTAAACTTTGCGGTTTATTTAAATGATGGGGCAATGGTTGGGGTATTTTTAGATCAACGTAACGTTCGAAAACAAATTCGTGATAAATATGCAAAAGGAAGAACAGTGTTAAATATGTTCTCTTATACAGGTGCTTTCTCTGTATTTGCAGCTCTTGGCGGAGCGAGTAAAACGACGAGTGTTGACCTTGCAAATCGTAGTTTAAGTAAAACGATTGAGCAGTTTAGTGTAAATGAAGTTGATTATGAAGCGCAAGATATTATTGTAGAAGATGTATTTCTTTACTTCAAATATGCAGCGAAGAAAAAAATGAAATTTGATATGGTCGTACTTGATCCTCCAAGCTTTGCACGCTCAAAAAAATATACATTTAGTGCAGCAAAAGATTATAAAAATTTATTAAAAGAAACAATTGCTATTACAGAAAATAACGGTATTATCGTTGCTTCTACAAACTGTAGCGCATTCGATATGAAAAAGTTTAAAGGCTTTATCGATACAGCCTTTAAAGAAATGAATGGCAAATATAAAATATTAGAAGAACATTCTTTACCAGAAGATTTCCGTACCATTGATCAATTTAAAGAAGGAGACTACTTAAAAGTAGTTTTCATCGAGAAAATTAAAGGTTAATAAAGAAAAGGAGCTCGAGTTTACTTGAGCTCCTTTTCTTATTGAACGATATTTTGTACTCTACCGACTTGCCCGTCCTGCAATCGCACTTTAATGCCATGCGGATGGGAAGGGGAGTTTGTTAAAATATCTTTTACAATTCCACGTGTTAATTTGCCTGTTCGTTGATCTTGTTTTAATACAATATCAACTTCAAGACCGGGGGCGATATCAGAACGTTTTTGTCCGTTCATTTATACACCTGTACGTCTACGTTGGTTGTTTGTTTTCTTTGTTTGTTGGTTTTGTAATTTTTTTGTTTCTTGGCTTTGATTTTTTGCATTTTGACCATTTCCATTTCCTTGCTTTTTCTTAGCAAGTTGTTCACGCATTAAATCAGCTAAGCTTACTTTTTTGTTTTCTGACATGATAAGTCTCCTTTATATAAAGTTAATTATGAACAATCGTAGTGAATTTCATCATATCATTGTTAAGGAAGGAAGGGAAGTTGGTTTGAAAATTCATATAATTGTTTCCAGTCTGTAGTAGTTACGATACAATTGGATTGTTAACGTTTGTAAAAAGGGGATAGACATATGTCACATCATATTTTATTAGTTGAAGATGATATCTCAATTCAAGAGATGGTGGAAAAGTATTTAATAAAGGAAGGCTTTCAAGTTACGATTGCGTCTGATGGAGAAGAAGGCGTGAACACATATTTAAAAGGTTCATTTGATTTGATTATCCTTGACATTATGATGCCAAAGCTAGATGGCTTAGAGGTTGTACGAATCATTCGAGAAAAAAGTGCAGTTCCGATTTTAATGATGTCGGCAAAAGATACAGATGTTGATAAAGCTGTTGGATTAGGACTTGGAGCAGATGATTACATTTGTAAGCCATTTTCTATGATTGAATTGGCTGCACGTGTAAAAGCAGGTATTCGGAGGTCTACGAAATACTCGGCTACAGAAACAATAGAAAAAATGATTCAAATTGGTGATTTAACAATTGATCCAATTAATTTTACTGTAGAAAAAAACGGGAAGCCTCTCAAACTTACTTTAAAAGAATTTGAGATTTTAAAGCTATTTGTAAAGAACCAAAATCGTGTATTTACGAAAGCGCAAATATATACGTTAGTTTGGAATGAAGAGTATTACGGTGACGATAACGTTATTAATGTTCATATGAGAAGATTGCGTGAGAAAATCGAAAGTGATCCATCTAATCCAGAATATATTAAAACGCTATGGGGCATCGGCTATAAGCTGGAAGTGATGTAATATGATCAATTTGTTAATAGGTATTATTTTTATATTGTTATGTGTTATTTATATGCAATATAAAATGAGAAAAAATAGTAGTAAAAATTTACGATACACATATGAAAAGTTAGAAAGTATTGTAAATGAAAAAACAGGCGAGACGTTACTCGTTATGACAGATGATCTAGAATTGCAAAAATTATTAGTGGCAATTAATCAATTATTAGATGCAAAACAGAAAACGAATGCAGATCATGCAAAAGTAGAAATTTCGATGAGAAAAATGCTTTCAAATATTTCGCATGACTTGAAAACACCACTAACAGTTATTCTTGGATATACAGAAATGTTAAATAAGGATAAAACGATAAATAAAGAAGAACAACAAATATTACTTGAGAAAGTGCATACGAAAACACTAGAAGTGATGGAATTAATTCATAAGTTTTTTGATTTAGCGAAATTAGAATCTGGTGACAAAGCAATTGAAATGAAAAAAGTAAATATGAATGAAGTTTGCCGCGAGAAGATTTTATCATTTTATGATTTAGTGACGACGAAAGGTTTTCAGGTTCATATTGATATACCAGAAAGAAATATATATGCACTTGGAAATGTAGAAGTATTAGGTAGGGTATTGAATAATTTAATATCAAATGCAATTACATATGGAGACGATGGAAAGGCACTCGGTATGACGTTAAGAGATGATGACACGGGCGTGTATATAGATGTATGGGATAAAGGAAAAGGGATTGATGAATCTCATATTGATAAAGTGTTTGAGCGTATGTACACACTTGAAGATTCAAGAAATAGATTGTACCAAGGAAGCGGTCTAGGATTAACGATTACGAAACGGCTTGTGGAAGCGATGGACGGAAAAATTCATCTTTCTAGTAAACCGTATGAAAAAACAATTTTTACAATTGCATTAACAAAGATACAGTTTTAGCTTGTAGAGCAGTAGATTCTACAAGCTTTTTTTCAGCGTAAGGAATTTGTAAGAAACGGGTAAGAAAAAAGAGATTTCCGTTGTCTATTATAGAAATATAGAGTATTGCGAAAGGGGAAAGTAACATGACATATATATTAAAAACAAACCAGTTAACGAAAGTGTTTAAAGGGAAAGAAGTTATTTCCGGTGTTAACATGCATGTGAAAAAAGGAGAAATTTACGGTTTTTTAGGACCAAACGGTGCTGGTAAAACAACGATTATGAAAATGATTACAAATTTAATAAAACCGACGAGTGGTGATATTGAAATCTTCGGTGAGAAATTAACAGATACATCTTATGAAGTATTAAAAAGAATGGGGACAATTATTGAATACCCAATCTTTTATGATAAATTAACGGCGAAAGAAAACTTAGACCTACATTGTGAATACATGGGCTACTACGATAAAAATGCAATTGACCATGCTTTACATTTAGTGAAACTACAAGGGGTAGATAATAAAAAAGTAAAAGATTTTTCATTAGGAATGAAACAACGACTCGGTATTGCAAGAGCAATCGTGACAAAGCCAGAATTGCTCATTTTAGATGAACCAATTAACGGTTTAGATCCAATTGGTATTAAAGAGTTACGAGACTTATTTAAAATGCTCTGCAAAGAATATGGCATTACATTATTAGTTTCTAGTCATATTTTAGGTGAAATGGAACTAATGGCCGATACAATTGGTGTGATTCAAAATGGAAAACTAATAAAAGAAGTTTCAATGAAGAGTATTAACGGAAAACAAACAGAGTACATTGAAATCACTGTTCCTGATGTGAAACGTGCAGCTTATATTTTAGAAGATAAACTTGGTATAAAAAACTACAAAATAATGAGTGGAACCATGATTCGTGTGTATGATACGTTAGCGTCTCAGCAGGCCATTTCAAAAGCACTTATTATGAACGATGTGGAAATTGAAAGTATTAATAAGAAACATAGTTCCTTAGAAGAATATTTCTTAAATGTAATGGATGGAGAAGGTATTCATGCTTAATGGACTATGGCTGAACCTGATAAGTGGATTTATCGTAATGCTAATAAGTGGAATTTTATATTATAGAAAACCAGAGCGGAAATGGTTGTTCATTGTACTAGTGATAGGAATGTTAAGCTTCGTTACTGCTGGAATTAGAATGTTAGCAGCGTAGAGACAGGTATATAAAGAATGGAGGCGTAATTTATATGTTTAAATTAATGAAGCTCGAATGGAAGAAACATAAATTATCTCGTTACTTTAAAAGTGTAGCAATTTGTATTATAGCAATTTTCGCTGCAGTAAGCCTTATGGCATTGGGAATGAAAGCCGAGGAAAACATGCTCTTCTCTGACTTCACACAGAACATGGCTGCAGCAAATATTTTTATTAGGATAACATTCATTATTTTTAGTTCGGTCATTTTATCACGTTTAGTAATTGATGAGTATAAGAACAAAACGATGCAATTATCGTTTATGTACCCGCTGCAAAGGAAAATGCTAATGAGGGCGAAATTAACAATTGTTTTTTGTTTTTGTTTTGTGAGTACCATTATCGCTACTTTTATTATTAGTTTACTCGTATATTTTGTGAGTCCCATGATGGGACTGATTGAAACGCCAGCTACGATGGGTGAAATAATAGCTATCGTTCCAGACACTTTTATAAGTGCATTTATGATATCTGGTATAAGTTTAATTCCTTTATTTTTTGGAATGAGAAAGAAATCGACACCGACAACGATTACTTCGGCAGTAATAATTGGTATGCTGATTAGTGGTAACGTTGGTCCTGGAAACGATCAAGTAAGTATGTTTGATTTTATAGCTATCCCAATCGTGCTCTGTTTATTAGGGATCTTCATTAGTTATTTATCGTTTCGTAAAATCGATAAGATTGATGTGGTGTGAAGCAAGCTTAAAACAACAACGAACTGGGGTATGAATGGTGAAAAAGATAATAGTAATTGCAATATTATTCATTACAATTGCTAGTGCGGTTTTTGGTTTTAAGGTGTTTCAGGGGGAAGGTTTTAAGAAAGAAAAGTCTTTTGAGATAAATAATATAAAAGAAATAGAAGTAGATAATGAAAACTGGAATCTTGAATTTAAAAGTACAGACGCTAATAAAATAGTAATTTCCGCTCAAGGTGAACAAGTAGATAAAGAGATAGATCCTGTCAAAATAGAAAATGATGAAAATAAAATTGTGATTAAACAAAAACAAAAGATGAACAGATTTTTTAATGGTTTCACGTTTAGGAAGAAAAATAGTATATCTATAGCTATTCCGAAGAAAGAAATAGATAAAATTGTATTAAATAATAAATCGGGTGATGTGAAAATAAGAGATATAGTAGTAAAAAATATCATGACAAAAGGCAAGTCTGGAGATGAAATGATTGTAGGACTATCAGCCGAGAAAGGTGAATTCATATCGCAAAGTGGAGAGTTAGTTTTAAAAGGTAGTTCAGTACAAGAATTAAATATAAAGTCTACGACTGGTGATAACTATATAACAAATGTAAGTAACTCAAATATGAACATCACTTCAACATCTGGGGAAGTATTGCTGAAAGATATGACAGAAGGAAAATCATTATTTATAGAAACAAAATCAGGGGATATTGGCGTACGGTATAAAGGTGTCCCGGCATCATTGAAGCTTATGGCTAAAAGTAATTCGGCTGACGTAATAGTAGATTTAAAAGGACTTAAGAAAGATAAAAATACAGAAAAAATAAAAGTAGGAACGATTGGTGATGCAAAAAATGAAGCGAAGATTTTAAGTGAAACAGGAGTCATTTATATTGATTAAATCTTAGGAGGAAGGAGGACACTATCATGCTACATTTAATGAAGCTAGAATTGAAAAAGTTTAAGCTTGGTTGGTACGTGAAGAGAGCAATTATTGCAAATATTGTTATACTGGCATTAATGATCTTTGTGAGCATCATTGCTCAAGTAGAAGGTGATGCAGAAATAAGGAATCCAGAGACGATATTGTTAATGGCTAGCACAATAGTAAGAGCAACGTTTATTGTTTTTGGTAGTGTATTAATCGCAAGGCTAATAATTGGTGAATATAAAAATAAAACAATACTACTTATGTTTTCTTACCCTATTAATCGGAAGAAAATGATGGCTAGTAAGTTGGCTATTGCAGCAATAGTAACATTTATAACAGTTATTGTATCTAACATTTTAGTAGTAGGAGTTTTCTTTGGTATAGATAGCTATTTTTCAATTCTTCCTAATTCATTTACAGTAGATCAATTGATGCAAGAAGGAATAAAACTAGTTCCTTTAGCCATTGCAACTGCGGGGATGAGTTTAATCCCATTATACTTCGGAATGCGTAAACGTTCCGTGCCAACTACAATTGTTTCATCTCTTATCGTTGTCACAATTGCAATGAATGGCAACCCAGAGTTTTCTACAGCAACTTTTCTTCCCCTTCAACTAGCACTCGCAGCAATTGGAGTTGTAATTGCGTATTACGGCATTAAAAATATAGAGAAGGAAGATATAACTGTATGATAAGAATATGTGAAAAAGAGTTGGCGTTACACCAACTCTTTTTTGTATATGTACGCTTCGTTACTACTCTGTAAATTTAGAGTGTGTGCTTAAATACTTTTGCACTTCTGGAGAAATGTTAAAGTTATTAGGACTTTTATATTCGATAGTAAACTCGCCGTCGGTACTTGTTTCAAAGGAGATTGCATAGCTATTCATTTTAGCATCGTAAGAAGTATTTTTGACTTCTGCATCTAGATTAAAATATTTTGTAATATACTCTTTTGAGTCCGTAATTGCTACTTGTTTTCCCCAAGGGGTACCATAATAGGTGAAATAAAGAGATACACTAATAACTCCAATAATAGAAGTTAGTAAAATAGTTCCCATAGCTATTTTTTTATTTTTTGTATTCAATTTGGTTACTCCTCTTCGTAATATGTATTCATTTTAACCTATCTTTTCCATAAAACAACCATTAAGAAAAAATAGTTTCACATGAAACAAGTTACAGAAAAAGACAAGATATGTAAACATCTTGTCTTTTTTGTCGTTACATTTTAGGAGCTTCCATTCCAGCCGCAGCCCATTCTTCTTTTGCGGGGCCATATACGCCAGGAACTGTTAAGCCAGCTTGTCGCATTAAAACCGTCATTTGTCCGCGGTGGTGATTTTGATGATTAATGAGTGTCATTAGAAATATAGAATTCGGCATAGGGCGACCAAAGAAGTCATTAATAGTAGCTAAGTCTTTATCAGTCCATTTACTTTGAAGTGTTTCAACAAAAGCCGCGTTTACTTTACGGTATTCATCTGCAATTGTTTTTGCAGAAGTTGGAACAGGATAATCTTTCGTTTCTCCTTCAAACTTTAGCCCTGTGCCAGATAGTATAACAGGAATTGCCGTCACGATATGCCAAGCAACTCTACCTAACGTCCAATGTTCAGGTGCAATTTCCTGTGATAAAGATGCATCGGTTAATGAATCAAGCATTTTCTCAGTAGACTCTGCTTCGTATGTCCATGATTGCAAGAAGCCTTCAATAGTTTGGTACATAGTTATCCCTCCTATTTTTGTTCATAGATTAAATTCGTGAGAGATAATATAATCCCTGTTCCACAAGAAATAATTAATTAAGCATTGCTACAATATGAAAACAATTAGAAAATATTTGTAAAAGTGTCAGGAAACGAATGTGCTCATTCGTATATATAATGAATAAAGAATAGGATAAAGAGTGGTGATAAGGGTGAAGGATATAGAAATAGTAGAAGGTCTTCGGAAACAAGATATGTTAGCATTACATACAGTAATTGATCGATATGGAGATTTAATTTATAAGGTAGTTCATAGTATTTTAGATACTGCACAGAGTAAGGTGTTAGTGGATGAATGTGTTGACGATATTTTATTAATCGTTTGGTACAACATTAGTAGTTATGATGAAAATCGTGGGAAGTTTAGAAACTGGCTTATATCTGTCGCTAGGTTTAAGGCCATCGATTATAAACGAAAAAGTAATAATTCTTATCAATTACAAGAGTTTCAGCAAGAAATATATGAAGATAGAAAAAATGTCAATTTAACAAAAGAAGAGCGAGATTATAATTTTTACGTTTTAATTAAAGAATTGAATGAAGAAGATAAGAAAATTTTTATAAAAAGGTATTTAGATGAATATAGCGTACAAGAAATAGCGCTTGAATTCGGTATGACACGAGATACGGTATATAGTAGGCTTTCAAGAGGGAGAAAGAAATTGAAGAAGCTGCTGGGGGGGAAAAGGAATGAATAAAGAAAAGTTACTTCAGGAATTAAATAACTTACAGTATAGCGATAATTGTGTAGATGATTATAGAAATGATGAGAAAATAGATAAAAAGAAAATAGATCGTACAAAAGAAGTTGTAACAAAAACAATTTTAATGAAACGTTGTTATGAGGTTGTACAAGAAGAGTTACAGGGAAGCGAAGAGATTTTATATAGTATGCTTGCCGAAAATCATCGTGTGAAAAATTGGCAGACAGGCACAGCAATGACATTAGGGATAGGCGTTCTTGCAATGAACTTCGGTATTAATAATGTGTTAATCGTTACAAATAAACGGTTGTATATGTTTTTTATGGATCGTTATTATAATGAAGTTGATTTAAAAGTATGTGTATTGAATGAAGTAGCTTATATGAAAACAATATTAGACCGTAAAGGTGGAAGTGAGTTTCTGCATATAAAGTATAAAAATGATAACGAATACGTATTATTGGGAAATGCTGATGATTACAGAGAGTTATTTCAAATAGTAGGTAGGTTGAAAATAGCGAATGGAATAGAATTGAGATTACAAGATAAGAAATTAAAGAGAAAGTTAACTTTAAAACGAAGTGTGTTCAATATAATCATGTATTTACTTGTTATATATATTATGTACAAAGCCTATGTTAATTTTATGCCATAATAGGAAAAGACGGCTTCACATATATGAAGCCTCCTTTTTAATTAACTTTCTTCCCACTCTTCCTTATCAACCATAAGAAATAAGGTGCTCCAAGTACAGCAACGACAAGACCAGAAGGAATTTCTTTCGGATATGCGATTGTACGTCCAAGTAAGTCAGCAACAGAAAGAAGGATTGCTCCAAATAGTGCTGAACAAACGAATAGTCTTTGATGATTCATACCAACAATAATTCTTGCTAAGTGAGGTGCGACAAGGCCTAAAAAGGCAATTGTACCGACAGCAGCGATATTTACTGATGCAAGTAGTGTCGCTAGCACAATCAGAGCAAGACGTGTTTTATTTACTGGTTGCCCAAGTCCAGTTGCTAAATCGTCTCCAAGTACGAGAACGTCAAGTTGTTTTATTAAGAAAAAGATAATGAATACAAGAATTAGAGATGGATATAGAATGATATTTTCTAAGTGATTCCATCCTCTTGCATACGTACTGCCAGATAACCATGTTAAAGCAGCGGCAACATTCAAATTGGCTCTAACGATAAAGATTTGAATAATTGCCGAGCCAAGTGCAGAAATACCAATTCCTATTAAAGCAAGGGCTGTTGGGCTAAATCCTGATTTCCATGAAAAGAAGAGGACAATTCCTACTGCAAGTAGTCCGCCGATAAATGCACCAATTGGTAGAAAGAAACCAGGAAGTGCAGGAAAGACATACATAATAGTTAAAGCACCAACACCAGCTCCCGATGAAATACCAATAATAGAAGGATCGGCAAGTGGATTTCGTAATATACCTTGGAAAACAAGACCACTTATTGCAAGGCATGCGCCAGCAATAGCAGCAACGAGCATTCTTGGTAAACGAAGATTCATCATCATGTTTTTGTCAAATAGTGTTAATTGACCTGATATAACATTTGTAATACTTTCGATATAAGCGTTACTACCGATTGTAACACCAAGAGCAATCGTCACAATACAAAGTGTGATAGATATAATGATTACCTTTTTATAAGAGTAATAGCGGGAACTAGCTCCAGCTGCATTCGCACCGTTATCATTCATATATTGTTTCGACTTCATCATTCGGTACACTAAGTAAATAAGCCAAGGAGATCCAATCATTGCTGTGACTGCCCCAACAGGAAGTTCTGCACCGGTTGGATCTATTAATTTACCGACAACATCTGCTCCAAGTAATAATACTGCCCCCCATAAGAAAGAAGAGAGAAGAAGAGTAAAGTGTTGACGGTATCCGATAAGGCGCATTAAATGAGGCGCAACTAAGCCGACAAATCCAATTGGTCCAACAACAGTAACAATTACTGCTGTTAAAAAGATTGCAGCAATGAAGGCGATAAGACGTGTTACTGCTGTTTTTTCACCAAGAGAAACAGCAACATCATCACCAAGTAAGAGAATGTTGAGTTTACGAGACATAAATAGTAAAACTAGGAAAGAAATAATGATAAATGGAAAAGCAAATTGAACGCCATCCCAGTTATTTTGAATAAGAGAGCCAGCTCCCCATAAAAATAAACCAGCTGTTTCATTTTCATAGAAAAGCTGCATCGTTCCGGTAAAGGCAGAGAGCATTAATGTAACGACCATACCAGCTAATGCCATTCTAAGTGGGGTTCCCTTTTTTCCACCAGAAATACGGTATACAAATAAAGCAGTAATAGCACCGCCGATAAATGTGAACAGAAGAGAATTAATTTGTAAACCTTTCGGTAAGAAAATTGTAGCCGCTACTAGAAAGAAATATGCGCCAGAGTGAATACCCATTGTACTGGATTCAGCAAGTGGATTTTTCGTTAACGTTTGTAAAATAACCCCTGATGCAGCAAGAGCGCCTCCAGCTAAAATGGCAATTACAGCTCTAGGTAATCGAAGCATGATTAAAGTTTGATGTTCTAGCGATTGGTTCGGTGAGATAAGAGCATCAATAATCATACTATAGGAAATGTTTGCTTGACCTTGTCCGATATGAATAAAGAAAAGGAGGAGCAAGAGAGCTGCTCCTCCTCCGAATACAAGACTTGCTCGAAGTGTGTGTTGTAAGCTATTCATCGTGTAATCACTTCTTCGCTGTCATTACATCTGCTACTTGTGTTGCTAAAGATGTTGCAGACTCAGGACCACCGAAAATCCAAGTATCGCCTTTTAATTTATACATTTTGTTTTCTTTTTTGAACTTTAATTCTTCCCAAGCAGGGTTGCCTTTTAGTTGCGTGTCAAAAATGTTATCTTCATCCGCTACAATGTAAATGAAGTTTGAATCTTGTACACTTTGTAATGATTCTACAGTTGTTTGTTTGAAACCATCTGGCTCAGATTTTCCTGCTTCAAAAGTATTTGTTAAACCTAATTTTTTTGTAACTTGTAAAGCTAAAGAATTGTCAGTTAAGATACGGAATGTTGGTACGTTTTTAGCAGTAAATGCTTGTGCCATTGCTATGTTTTTATCTTTTAAGTCTGCTTTCTCAATTTTTGCTTTTGCATCAGCGAATGCTTTATCCATATCAGCTAATACTTTTTTACCTTCTTCTTCTTTTCCAACTGCTTTTGCAATTTGTTTAAATGTTTCTGTCATTTCAGCAAAGTGATCGTTATTACTTGTTGATGGATCAAACATAACTGTTGGTGCAATTTGCTCTAATTCATTTTTAATTGCTTTACCACGGAATGAAGCTGTGATAATTAAGTCTGGTTTTAAACGGCTAATTTCTTCTAAGTTTGGTTGTTGACGTGTCCCTACATCTACAACATCTTTACTCGGTTTTGTTTTTGTATTTACCCATTTATTATAATTCTTAATGTCTGCCATCCCTACTGGCTGAACACCAAGTGCTAATAAGTCTTCTGAATATACCCACTCAAGTACAACTACTTTTTTCGCTGGTTTATCTAACTTCGTTTCCCCTTCAGCGTGTTTAATTGTTATAGCTTGATTTTTATTGTCCGCTTTTGTTTCTTTTTTCTCCTCTTTTTGCTGTCCGCATCCAACAGCGAATAGAAGAACTACTATGAAAATACCGAGAATTTTCTTCATCTTCTGCCCCCAAATTAAGTGTTTTTTGTAACTAGTACCATAAGTGAAAATGGTTATCAATTACAACACCCAAATCATACTATGAGGGTATTTTAAGTGTCAATATATTTTTAAAATTTTGACGAAAAATAACGAATTATACGGATTTTTATATATTATAGTCGCTATTTATGAAGAATAAGCCTCTTTACTAAAAATATTGGCGAATGTGGAAAGTTTAAATGGGAAAGTGGCTGTGTACGATAGTGTAATGTGTATTGTTAATAGTCTGTGGAGATAAGGCGAAAGTACAAGCAAAAGGAGAGTGAATCGCATGTAATAATTACTAGAATGTATGGAGGAAATCTGTGTTTTATCCCCGACTAGGCAAAGTATTTCTTTGTTATTTAGATAGGTGTTTTTTAAGTCGGTGATTGCGCTAAAAAGATCGAATGTAAAGGAAGTGATCAACATGTCTTCATGGAGCAATAACGTAAATGGATATTGTGGGTGTAATAATCAAAATGGTGTACATGTTGATTCATGCTGTTTTAGTTGCGATGGGACAGTTCCTAAAGTTGGTCCAACCGGTCCGACGGGGGCAACAGGAGCAACAGGCCCAACGGGGGCAACAGGAGCAACAGGCCCAACGGGGGCAACAGGAGCAACAGGCCCAACGGGGGCGACAGGAGTAACAGGCGACACAGGTCCAACGGGAGCGACAGGAATAACAGGGGCAATGGGCCCAACAGGAGCGACAGGCCCAACAGGAGCAACGGGTTTAACGGGGGCGACAGGGGTAACAGGAGCAACAGGCCCAACAGGAATAACAGGGGCAACAGGAATAACAGGGGCAACGGGTCCAACGGGGGCGACAGGAGTAACGGGAGCAACGGGTCCAACGGGAGCGACAGGCCCAACAGGAGCAACAGGCCCAACGGGATCAACGGGATCAACAGGCCCAACGGGATCGACAGGTTCAACAGGATCAACAGGTTCAACAGGATCAACGGGTTCAACAGGATCAACGGGTTCAACAGGTCCAACGGGAGCAACAGGATCAACAGGCCCAACGGGAGCGACAGGTTCAACAGGATCAACGGGAGCGACAGGTTCAACAGGATCAACAGGTTCAACAGGTTCAACAGGATCAACGGGTTCAACAGGTCCAACGGGAGCAACAGGAGCAACAGGCCTTACAGGAGCAACAGGTACAAGTATCACGGCGACATATGCATTTGCAAATAATACGTCGGGAACAGCGATATCGGTACTTCTTGGTGGAACGAATGTCCCGCTTCCGAATAATCAAAATATCGGTCCTGGTATTACGGTTTCCGGGGGAAATACAGTATTTACGGTTGCAAATGCTGGGAATTATTATATTTCATATTCGATTAATATAACAGCTTCATTATTGGTCAGTTCACGAATTACAATTAATGGAGCACCACTTGCTGGGACGATCAATTCTCCTGCGTTAGCAACTACATCATTTAGCGCAACAATTATTACAAATCTTGCAGCAGGAGATGCTATTAGTTTGCAACTATTTGGTTTGTTAGCTGTTGCAACATTATCAACAACTACACCAGGAGCTGTATTAACGATAATAAGATTAAGCTAAATAATAACTCTCTTACTTTTTTAAGATTAGGAGAGTTTCTACATATAATAAGAAGTTAATGAAGTAAAGCATAGTGATATAAAAGTCAGAATATTATGATTGTAACGTTATGGTGACTATAATATAATGAAAACAACCTCATGAATGAACATTCATTTATTTTTGATGTATTTGAAGGGGGAATGAAGGTGGAAAAACCATGGTTGAAAAGTTATCCAGAGGAAATTCCAAGTACGATTTCTTATGATATTCAGCCGCTTCATAAATATGTAGAACAGATGGCTTCTCGCTATCCAGAAAAGAAAGCGCTTCACTTTTTGGGGAAGGATATTACATTTTCACACTTCCATGATAAAGTGAAGAAATTTGCAAATTATCTTCAAAAGCTCGGTGTGGAAAAGGGTGATCGAGTTGCTATTATGTTGCCGAATTGTCCGCAAGCTGTAATTGGTTATTACGGTACATTACTTGCGGGAGGTATCGTAGTACAAACCAATCCACTGTATACAGAAAGGGAATTAGAATATCAGCTTCATGACTCGGGAGCAAAAGTAATTCTTTGCCTCGATTTAGTGTTTCCAAGAGTAACGAATGTTCAATCTGCTACAAAAATTGAGCATATTATCGTAACTCGCATTGCGGACTTTTTACCATTCCCTAAAAATCTATTGTATCCATTTGTGCAGAAAAAACAGTCGAATTTAGTTGTGAAAGTATCAGAGAGTGAAACGATTCATCTTTGGAATTCAGTAGAAAAAGAAGTGAATACGAATGTTGAGGTGCCTTGTGATCCTGAAAAAGATCTAGCTCTTTTACAGTACACAGGAGGAACAACCGGATTTCCGAAAGGCGTTATGTTAACGCATAAAAACCTTGTCTCTAACACGTTAATGGGAGTTCAATGGTTATATAATTGCAAAGAAGGAGAAGAAGTCGTTCTTGGGGTTCTTCCATTTTTCCATGTTTATGGTATGACAGCTGTTATGAATTTAAGTATTATGCAAGGATACAAAATGGTCCTTATTCCAAAGTTTGATATGAAAATGGTTTTTGAAGCGATTAAGAAGCATAAAGTGACATTGTTTCCAGGTGCACCAACCATTTATATCGCTCTTTTAAATAGTCCACTTTTAAAAGAATATGATATTTCTTCTATTCGTGCTTGTATTAGTGGATCAGCACCACTGCCAGTAGAAGTACAGGAAAAGTTCGAAACAGTTACAGGTGGTAAACTAGTAGAGGGATATGGTTTAACAGAATCCTCTCCAGTTACACATAGTAATTTTTTATGGGAAAAGCGAGTGCCAGGTAGCATTGGAGTTCCGTGGCCAGATACAGAAGCAATCATTATGTCACTTGAGACTGGTGAGGCATTACCGCCAGGAGAAATAGGGGAAATTGTAGTGAAAGGTCCTCAAATTATGAAAGGATACTGGAATAAGCCAGAGGAAACAGCGGCTGTATTGCAAGATGGCTGGCTCCATACAGGTGATGTTGGCTACATGGATGAAGATGGATTTTTCTATGTGAAAGATCGCAAGAAAGATATGATTGTCGCGAGTGGATTTAATGTGTATCCTCGTGAAGTTGAAGAAGTACTATATGAGCATGAAAAAGTGCAAGAAGTAGTGACAATTGGAGTTCCAGATCCGTACCGAGGAGAGACAGTTAAAGCATTTGTTGTGTTAAAAGAAGGTACGGAGTGCTCTGAGGAAGAATTAAATCAGTTTGCACGTAAATATTTAGCGGCTTATAAAGTGCCGAAAGTATATGAGTTTAGAGATGAATTGCCAAAAACGACAGTAGGGAAAATTTTACGCCGTGTTCTAATAGATGAAGAGAAGAGAAAGAATGAGGATGAGCAAACGGGCTAAGGCCCTTTCTTTTTGAAAAAATAGGATTGACACTTTTCTAAATAGTCAGTATTATAAGAATATGAATGACTATTCATTCAGTCATCTTCTTGAAGGGGACAGTAAATTGAAGAAAAATAGACCGAAATACAATCAAATTATTGATGCGGCAGTCATTGTGATTGCGGAGAATGGGTACCACCAAGCGCAAGTTTCTAAAATCGCAAAGCAAGCTGGGGTAGCTGATGGCACGATTTATTTATATTTTAAAAATAAAGAAGATATATTAATATCCTTATTCCAAGAGAAGATGGGAGAATTTGTCGAAACAATTCGTCAAAAAACAGCAGGAATTGAAAGCGCTGTATCGAAGTTATTCATGTTGGTAGAAACGCACTTCTTGCTGTTGTCGCAAAATGATCCTCTTGCTATCGTTACGCAATTAGAGCTAAGGCAGTCCAATCAAGACTTGCGCCTTAAAATAAATGAAGTATTAAAAGGCTACTTACAAGTTATGGATGAGATTTTAGAGACTGGTATAAAACAAGGTGAATTTCAAGCAGATTTAAATGTTCGCGTGGCAAGACAAATGATCTTTGGAACAGTAGATGAAGTTGTGACCAATTGGGTAATGAGCGATCATAAGTATGATCTGGTCGCACTTTCAAAAACGGTACACGGGCTACTTATTGCAGCTTGTGGTTATCGTCAATAATGGGAGGGATCATGTTGAAATTCCTATCTGTAAGAGTTGAAGATCATATCGCGGTGGCGACATTAAATCACGCACCAGCGAATGCGATGTCTTCACAAGTTATGCATGATGTTACTGAATTAATTGATCAAGTGGAAAAGGATGATAACATTCGTGTTGTTGTTATTCATGGTGAAGGACGTTTCTTCTCAGCGGGAGCAGATATTAAAGAATTTACATCTGTTACTGAAGCGAAGCAAGCAACAGAATTAGCACAGCTTGGACAAGTTACGTTTGAGCGTGTTGAAAAATGTTCAAAACCAGTTATTGCGGCAATTCATGGAGCGGCACTGGGCGGCGGCCTTGAATTTGCTATGTCTTGCCACATGCGCTTTGCAACTGAAAGTGCAAAACTTGGTTTACCTGAATTAACACTTGGATTAATTCCTGGCTTTGCAGGTACACAGCGCTTACCACGTTATGTTGGGAAAGCGAAAGCTTGTGAAATGATGTTAACAAGTACACCAATTACTGGTGCAGAAGCATTAAAGTGGGGACTTGTTAACGGATTGTTCTCTGAAGAATCTCTTTTAGATGATACGCTTAAAGTTGCAAAACAAATTGCTGGAAAAAGTCCAGCAACAACTCGTGCTGTACTAGAGTTATTGCAAACGACAAAATCGTCTCATTACTATGAAGGTGTACAACGTGAATCACAGATTTTTGGTGAAGTATTTACGAGTGAAGATGGAAGAGAAGGTGTAGCTGCATTTTTAGAAAAGCGTAAACCTTCATTTAGTGGCAGGTAGTTCAATTATTTTTTTAATATAAATTAACAGAAAATTAAAATTGATAGAATCTTTCTGAAAAACAAGGGGGTAAATGGAATGAACATCTACGTACTCATGAAACGAACATTTGATACAGAAGAAAAAATCGTAATTAAAAACGGTGCAATTTACGATGGCGAAGCGGAATTCATCATCAACCCTTACGATGAATATGCAATTGAAGAAGCAATTCAAGTAAGAGACGCACAAGGTGGAGAAGTTACAGTTGTAACAGTCGGTGGCGAAGATAGTGAGAAAGAACTTCGTACTGCATTAGCAATGGGCTGTGATAAAGCTGTATTAATTAATATTGAAGATGATGTAGAAAATGGTGACCAGTTCACGACAGCAAAAGTGCTTGCTGAATATTTAAAAGATAAAGATGCAGATTTAATTTTAGGCGGAAACGTTGCAATTGATGGTGCATCTGGACAAGTAGGACCACGCGTAGCTGAAGCGTTAAATATTCCGTATGTAACGACAATTACAAAACTTGAAATTGACGGTACAAATGTGAAGATTGAGCGTGATGTTGAAGGTGATACAGAAGTGATTGCAACTTCATTACCAGTTTTAGTAACAGCACAGCAAGGTTTAAATGAACCGCGTTATCCATCGCTTCCAGGTATTATGAAAGCGAAGAAAAAGCCGCTAGAAGAATTAGAATTAGATGATTTAGATTTAGAAGAAGATGATGTGGAAGCAAAGACAAAAACAATTGAAATCTATTTGCCTCCTAAGAAAGATGCAGGAAAAGTGTTACAAGGCGAGCTGCAAGATCAAGTAAAAGAACTTGTATCGTTGCTCCATACAGAAGCGAAAGTAATCTAATAAAATACGAAATTATATATGCAGGAGGGAAAATCTATGGCTCGTAAAGTATTAGTAATGGGTGAAGTTCGTGATGGATCGCTACGTAACGTTTCTTTTGAAGCGGTAGCAGCAGCAAAAACAATTGCAGAAGGCGGTGAAGTAGTAGGTCTTCTAATTGGAGACAGCGTTGCCTCTTTTGCAAATGAATTGATTCATTACGGTGCAGATCGCGTTGTGACAGTTGAAAATGATAAATTAAAATCATATACATCTGATGGTTATGCACAAGCGTTTTTAGCTGTACATGCTGAAGAAAATCCAGAAGGTATCGTTTTTGGACATACAGCACTTGGTAAAGATTTATCACCAAAATTAGCAGCGAAGCTTGAAGCTGGTTTAGTTTCTGACGTAACTGCTTTAGAGGTTGAAGGTGGAAATGTTATCTTCACTCGTCCAATTTACTCTGGTAAAGCATTCGAGAAGAAGATTGTAACAGACGGCATCTTATTTGCGACAGTGCGTCCAAATAACATTGCAACTCTGGAAAAAGATGAGTCTCGCAGCGGTGACGTATCTTCTATTACAGTTGATGTGAAAGATTTACGTACAATCATTCAAGATGTTGTCCGTAAAACAGCAGAAGGTGTGGATCTTTCTGAAGCAAAAGTTATTATCGCTGGCGGACGTGGTGTGAAGAGTGAAGAAGGCTTTAAGCCATTAAAAGAGTTAGCAGACGTACTAGGCGGCGCTGTTGGGGCATCTCGTGGTGCTTGTGACGCTGAATACTGTGATTACTCATTACAAATTGGTCAAACTGGTAAAGTTGTTACGCCAGACTTATACATTGCATGTGGTATTTCTGGTGCGATTCAGCATTTAGCAGGTATGTCTAACTCAAAAATAATCGTTGCGATTAATAAAGATCCAGAAGCAAGTATCTTTAAAGTAGCTGACTATGGTATTGTCGGTGACTTATTCGAAGTTGTACCTCTTTTAACAGAAGAGTTTAAAAAGTTAAAAGTACATTCATGATTTAAGTACCCTTGAGTTCCAAGTGAAGTACCCCTATATATAGAAAAAGGTGAGAGATCCCCTGTCTCTCATCTTTTTAGTATTTAATCCGTATTTTTATATAGTATAAAGGAACATTTTTTTGTTACAATACATAACGATACATATTATTCGCCACGTATATAAGTTAATGATATACTCTTGGTAGAATATACTTGAAGGAGGAAATAAAATGGCAATTGTAAACGCAAATGACCAAAGCTTCGCAGCAGAAACTAGCGAAGGTGTTGTATTATTAGATTTCTGGGCACCTTGGTGTGGACCTTGTAAAATGATCGCTCCTGTATTAGAGGAAATTGATGCAGAACTAGGCGAAAAAGTAAAAGTAGTAAAAGTAGACGTTGATGAAAACCAAGAAACTGCTCGTCAATTCGAAGTAATGAGCATTCCAGCTCTTTTCGTATTAAAAGACGGTAAAGTAGTTGATCAAGCGTTAGGTTACAAACCGAAAGAAGCGTTAGTAGAATTAGTTTCTAAACACTTCTAAAATAAAAAAGCTACCATTTGGTAGCTTTTTTTATTTTCTTTTTTACAGTCTTTCCGTTACAATAAAAGAACGTATGTTGGGTGTTTGGGCATAGTATGTTTTCAAGGGAAAATAAAAATGCTAAGTATGTAGAAATGGAGGGAGACGAGTGCACGAACATTTGAAAGAGAAGTTGGCTATTTTACCAGATCAACCTGGTTGTTATTTGATGAAAGATAAGCAAGGAACGGTTATATATGTCGGAAAGGCAAAAGTGCTTAAAAATCGTGTGCGCTCGTACTTTACTGGTTCACATGATGGGAAAACACTGCGGCTTGTAGGAGAAATTGTTGATTTTGAATATATTGTAACTTCTTCGAATTTAGAAGCACTTATTTTAGAGTTAAATCTAATTAAAAAATATGATCCGAAATATAATATTCAATTAAAAGATGATAAAACATATCCTTTTATTAAAATTACAGCGGAGAAGCAACCTCGCTTACTCATTACTCGAAACGTAAAAAAAGATAAAGGGAAATATTTTGGTCCTTATCCAAATGCACAATCTGCTCATGAAACGAAAAAACTGCTAGATCGTATGTATCCACTTCGGAAATGCACGAATATGCCAGATAAAGTTTGTTTGTATTATCATATGGGTCAATGTTTAGCACCTTGTGTGAAAGAAGTGACGGAAGAACAAAATAAAGAAATTGTAGATGAAATTATTAAGTTTTTAAATGGTGGACATAAAGAAGTTCGTTCAGAACTAGAAATAAAAATGTATGAGGCTTCAGAGAAACTAGAGTTTGAACGTGCAAAAGAGTTGCGTGATCAAATTGCTCATATTGATGCGATTATGGAAAAACAAAAGATGATTATGAGTGACTTAGTGGATCGTGATGTGTTTGGATATGCAGTGGATAAAGGATGGATGTGTGTTCAAGTTTTCTTCGTTCGAAAAGGAAAGCTAATTGAACGTGATGTTTCTATGTTTCCAATTTACGATGAACCAGAAGAGGGTTTTTTAACGTTTATCGGCCAATTTTATGAAAACAGTAGTCATTTTAAGCCGAAGGAGATTGTCGTTCCAGGAAGTATAGACTCGGAATTAGTAGAGCGCTTTTTAGAAGTGGAAGCGACGCAGCCGAAACGTGGTAAGAAAAAAGACCTTGTAGAATTGGCAAATAAAAATGCGAAGATTGCTCTTGAAGAGAAGTTTTACTTAATTGAACGTGATGAAGAACGAACGATTAAAGCGGTAGATCATTTAGGGAAGCAGCTTGGGATTGAAACGCCATATCGTATTGAAGCGTTTGATAACTCAAATATTCAAGGAACAAATCCCGTTTCTGCAATGATTGCTTTTATCGATGGGAAACCGGCGAAGAAAGAGTATCGAAAATATAAAATTAAAACGGTTCAAGGACCAGATGATTATGAGTCTATGAGAGAAGTTGTGAGGCGCCGTTATACAAGGGCGCTTAAAGAAAATTCACCTTTACCTGATTTGATTATTATTGATGGAGGAAAAGGCCATCTAGCGGCTGCAAGTGATATTTTAGAGAATGAGCTCGGATTATATATTCCGATGGCAGGTCTTGTAAAAGATGATAAACATAAAACCTCCCATTTAATTATTGGGGATCCACCGGAACCTGTGATGCTTGAGAGAAATAGCCAAGAATTTTATTTATTGCAGCGTATTCAAGATGAGGTGCATCGATTTGCGATTACATTCCATCGTCAATTACACGGGAAATCTGTCATTCAATCAGCATTGGATGATATTTCAGGAATCGGTGATAAACGGAAAAAGGTATTGTTAAAACATTTTGGTTCATTAAAGAAGATGAAAGAAGCTTCTATAGAGGAATTTGTCGAAGCGGGTATGCCGAAAAATGTCGCGGAGACGATTTATACGTATTTAACAGATAAGAAGACGTTGTAGTTTACAACGTCTTCTGTTTTTTGGTATAATTTCTGAAGATTTAAAATAAATGCATCTGAATGAAAATACAAAAAAGTCAACTAAACTGATATGTCTAGTTGACTGTAGGTAATGCTTACACTTCAATGAGATCTTTTATATCCCATTTTACAAGAAATGTAATAGAGTCAGAACGTTTTTTCTTTTCTTCGTATGACTCTGCAACGACGTTCCGTTGCTTTTGGATTTGTTCAGCGATGAATCCGGCTTCTAGTTGATAAGAAGAATGTCGTTTTTGTTTTTGACGTTCTGCGATGAGTGTGCCTTTAAGTTGGAACTGCATTTCACGACGCTTATGTTCAACAATGCTTAAAGTGCCCCAGCCAGCCTTTTCAAAGAACTGAATGACTTCTTCAATTGTTTCTAGCGGATATTTTCTTGCAAGGTTTCTACCAGACCAGTATAAAATACCATCTAAATCGTTGCCGATTAAATCAGGTAGTAATTCTTCACGTAGCAATTCATAAGCGAAGGCGTTCAATGAAACATCTTCTAAAGATGTTGTATCGATTGTATTTTTACTCACAATATTCCCCTCTTTCTATAGGGATTATTATATAACATTTCACATTTATAAAAACAGATTTTTCTTTAGGAAAATCTGAATATATAAGAAGAAAAAAAGAATTGGCAAATTATATGCAAATTATGTATACGTTTTCTTGACGCTTCGACAAAAATAGGAGTAAAATGAACTTGGTATCAAATTATGCTGAAATATTTCGAATAATTTTTTCAGTTTTTCTTATGCCAATAGTGAAAAAACATTATTGTCATAAACTAATCTGAAAACAGCAGTCAAACATTCAAGGGGGGTAATGGGGACATGAAAGGCCGCGAGTATACGTTTCGTAAGTGGCACTCATTAATGGGGGTCATCCCGGTTGGTGTCTTTTTGACGCAACATTTAATTGTAAACAACTTTGCAACACGAGGAGCAGAGGCTTTTAACAAAGCTGCAGGCTTTATGGAGCTCCTTCCATTCCGGTATGCGCTAGAAATTTTCATCATCTTTTTACCGATACTGTACCATGCTATATATGGCTTATATATTGCATTTACAGCTAAGAACAATGCGGTTTCTTACGGTTATTTCCGTAACTGGATGTTCGTTTTCCAAAGAATTTCAGGTATCGTTACGCTGATCTTCATTTCTTGGCACGTCTGGGAAACTCGTATTCAAGCAATGTTAGGTAAAGAGGTAAACTATGATATGATGGCAGATATTTTAAACAATCCAGCTATGTTTGCATTCTACTTAGTTGGTGTTGTTTCAACAATTTTCCACTTTGCAAATGGACTATGGACATTCTGCATCAGCTGGGGAATTACAGTATCTCCACGTTCACAAAGAATCTCTACTTATGTAACATTAGCTATTTTCTTAGGTTTATCTTATGTAGGTGTGAGTGCATTATTAGCGTTCATCGATCCACAGCTAGCAAACCAGTAAGGAGTGGGAGAGCATGAAAGGGAAACTTATAGTAGTCGGCGGTGGCTTGGCTGGCTTAATGGCAACGATTAAAGCGGCAGAAGCAGGAGTAAATGTTGAACTGTTTTCTTTAGTACCAGTAAAACGTTCACATTCTGTATGTGCTCAGGGCGGAATTAACGGTGCCGTAAATACGAAAGGTGAAGGGGATTCTCCATGGATCCACTTTGACGATACAATTTATGGTGGGGACTTCTTAGCGAACCAACCACCAGTTAAAGCAATGTGTGAAGCAGCACCTGGTATCATTCATTTAATGGACCGTATGGGTGTTATGTTCAACCGTACGGAAGAAGGACTTCTTGATTTCCGTCGATTTGGTGGAACGCAACATCACCGTACAGCATTTGCTGGTGCAACAACTGGACAGCAATTACTTTACGCATTAGATGAGCAAGTACGTCGTCACGAAGTAGCAGGACTTGTAACGAAATATGAAGGTTGGGATTTCTTACGAGCTGTTGTTGATGATGAAGGTGTGTGCCGAGGAATCGTTGCACAAGACTTACAAACTATGGAGATTAGAAGTTTCGGAGCAGATGCCGTGATTATGGCAACAGGGGGCCCTGGTATCATTTTCGGAAAATCAACAAACTCCATTATCAATACAGGTACAGCAGCTTCTGCTGTATATCAACAAGGCGCATATTATGCAAACGGTGAGTTCATTCAAATTCACCCAACGGCAATTCCTGGAGACGATAAATTACGTCTTATGAGTGAATCTGCACGTGGTGAAGGTGGACGTGTTTGGACATATAAAGATGGTAAACCATGGTACTTCTTAGAAGAAAAATATCCGGCTTACGGAAACCTTGTACCTCGTGACATCGCAACGCGTGAAATCTTTGATGTTTGCGTAGAGCAAAAACTAGGTATTAACGGTGAAAACATGGTGTACTTAGATCTTTCTCATAAAGATCCAAAAGAACTAGATATTAAACTAGGTGGAATTATTGAAATCTATGAGAAATTTACAGGGGATGATCCTCGTAAACTACCGATGAAAATCTTCCCAGCTGTTCACTATTCAATGGGCGGACTATGGGTTGATTATAAACAGATGACAAATATTCCAGGTTTATTTGCAGCAGGTGAGTGTGATTATTCTATGCACGGTGGTAACCGTCTTGGTGCAAACTCACTATTATCAGCAATTTATGGTGGTATGGTAGCAGGACCAAACGCAATTGAGTATATGAAAGGTCTTTCTAAATCATCTGATGCTGTTTCATCTACTGTATATGAGCAAAATGAATTAATCGAAACAGAGAAATTTAACAATATTTTAACGATGGATGGTAACGAAAATGCGTATGTTCTTCATAAAGAGCTTGGAGAATGGATGACAGATAACGTTACAGTAGTTCGTGAAAATAAAAAATTATTAGAAACAGATGCGAAAATTGAAGAATTAATGGCTCGTTACAAACGTATTAACATTAACGATACAGCAAGATGGAGTAACCAAGGTGCTTCATTTACACGCCAACTTGCAAATATGTTTGAGTTAGCACGTGTTATTACAATTGGCGCATATAACCGTAATGAGAGCCGTGGGGCGCATTACAAACCTGAATTCCCAAATCGTGATGATGCAAACTTCTTAAAAACTACGATGGCAAAATTTGAGGGAGAAGGAAATGCACCAGCATTCCATTACGAAGACGTTGATATTTCATTAATTAAACCGCGTAAACGTGATTATTCTTCAAAACACGATGTAGCTGCTAAGGGTGAAGAGAAGGGGGATAAACAACATGTCTGAGAAAACAATCCGCCTCATCATTACGAGACAAGACGGGCCAGATGCGCAAGCGTTTGACCAAGAGTTTGAAATTCCATATCGTCCGAATATGAATATTATCTCAGCACTTATGGAAATCCGTCGTAATCCCGTTGATTCAAAAGGGAATCAAACAACTCCGATTGCATGGGATATGAACTGCTTAGAGGAAGTATGTGGTGCATGTTCGATGGTGATTAACGGAAAACCACGTCAATCATGTACGGCACTTATCGATCAATTAGAGCAACCAATTCGCTTAAAACCGATGAAGACATTCCCGGTTGTACGTGACTTGCAAGTTGATCGTAGTCGCATGTTTAATGCTCTAAAACGCGTTAAAGCGTGGATTCCAATTGATGGTACGTATGACCTAGGTCCAGGACCAAGAATGCCTGAGAAAAAGCGTCAATGGGCTTATGAGCTTTCAAAATGCATGACATGTGGTGTTTGCTTAGAATCATGTCCAAACGTAAACAGTAAGTCTGATTTTATTGGACCAGCACCGTTATCACAAGCTCGCTTATTCAACTCACATCCAACGGGTGAAATGCATAAAGCAGATCGCTTACGTGCAATTATGGGAGATGGAGGACTAGCAAACTGTGGTAACTCTCAAAACTGTGTGCAATCATGTCCGAAGGGTATTCCTTTAACAACTTCAATTGCGGCATTAAACCGTGATACAACAATTCAATCGTTCAAAGATTTCTTTGGTAGCGATAATAACTATTAATAAATATTGCCTCTTCATATCGAAGAGGCAATATTTATAACTATATTTTTCTGTTTATTCTGTTTATTTTAAGGTGAAAAGGAGAGATAACAATGAAGAGGATTTCTTATATTGAAGACTTTGAGCAATGGGAAAGTGGTTTTTCGTTTTACAACCCTGTAAAGGTTCGTTTTGGTGAAGTAGATATGTTTGGACATGTAAATAATGTCGTTGCTTTTACTTATTTTGAAGAAGCTCGTATTGCGTTGTTTAAAGAACTTGGATTTATGCAAGAGTGGACACATGCATCATCAGAAACGATGATCGTTGTTGCGGATTTACAATGTAATTTTATTAAGCAAATATATTTTGATGAACAGTTGAAGGTGTATGTAAAAGCAGGGTCGGTTGGGAATTCTTCTTTAGATTTACATTATATGGTGAAGAATGAAGCAGGAGAGGTTTGTTTAGTAGGTCGTGGAATGATGGTTCAAGCGTCGAAAAAAACAGGAAGAGGCGAACCATGGCCTGAAGAATGGAAGAAGAAATTACTACAATAATAGAGTGAAAGAAAAATAAGAGAGCAATTTGCTCTCTTATTTTTTGTCTTCCATCGCTTCTTCTAATGTTAAGTGATGTTTATATAGGTATGTAGCGTATGGATTACCAACGTAGCGTAAGTGCCATGGTTCATATGCATATTCTGTTGTATCTGTTTTATCTTCTAAGTAACGAATGACAAAGCCGAATTCATGAGCGTGTTCTGCGACCCATTTTCCTTCTGCTGTCTCCCCGAAGATAGGCTCTAATTGAAATTTAGCTGATTTTGAACTAATATCCATTGCTAAACCCGTTTGGTGTTCACTTGTACCAGGAATTGCGCTTACCGAATTAGCTTCGGCTTTTCCTTGGCGTCTAACGTATGTATCATGCAACGATTTTTGGCGTTTGTATGAACGATAACCAGATACAGCTGTAAGATCAAGCCCTTCTTTTTTCGCAGCTTTAAACATGTTTTCAAGTGCCTCTGCAGCATCTTTTCGCAGCAATGTTTTTTCTTTATCTTTTGGACTAATAAATGGTACATTTGGTCTCGTTAAGTCTTCAGGAATGTATCCATCTGGTAGTTTTCGATGTTTATTAATTAAGACAAGATTAGATTTGGGATTTGTTACAACTGAAAAGTCATTGTCTATTTTCTTTGCATTATGATCAGCTTTTGGAAAAGCAGGAATCTCTTCTTTTTTATGGTTATTATGCTTTTGACTTTCGACAGCTTTTGCTTCATTATGTAGTGGTGTTTTAGAACCAAAATAAGCGAAAGATGTGATCCCGATTACAATAGTAGTGGCAGAAATAATTATTATCTTTTTCATGATGCCTTGTAATCACAGTCCCTTCTTCATAAAATGTGTATTTGTTTTTTTTTATTATAAATCTAGTTTGTTGGAAAAGGAATATAAGAGTCATAACGTAATAGAAATGCAAAGAAAATGTCAGAAAATGTGTGAATTTGTAGTATTTTTTTATATAATTCATTTCTTATCTTTCATGATTTGCATTTTTTATGTAATATATATACATAAGAAGATGTAGCGATTATCGAGAATAAAGAACTTCTTGTATAGACTAGGAGTGAATGGGAATGGATTTTGCAACAATTATTGGACTTATTTTAGGATTTGTAGCAGTGGTAGTAGGGATGGTCGTCAAGGGCGCTGACATAACAGCCTTATTAAATCCTGCCGCAGCATTAATTATTTTTATCGGTACATTTGCTGCAGTATGTATTGCATTTCCGATGAATCAACTAAAAAGGGTTCCAAAACTATTTAAAGTTCTTTTTGGTTCAAATAAAAAGGATTTAAGTTATGAACAGTTGCTAGAATTATTTGTTCATTGGACATCTGAAAGTAGAAAATACGGTATTTTGTCTTTAGAGCAACAATTAGACAAAATTCAAGATGAATTTCTTTTGCGCGGTATGAAATTTGTGATTGATGGCGTATCCGCAGAAGATTTGGAGCAGATTTTGGAATCTGAATTAGAGGCAATTGAAGAAAGACATGCAAAGGGAGCTGCTATTTTTTCACAAGCTGGTACGTATGCACCGACATTAGGAGTTTTAGGTGCTGTTATCGGTCTTGTAGCTGCGCTTGGTAACTTAACTGATATTGAAAAGTTAGGTCATGCTATTTCGGGTGCGTTTATTGCAACGATTTTTGGTATTTTTTCAGGTTATGTATTATGGCATCCATTTGCAAATAAGTTAAAGCAAAAATCTTCAGCTGAAATTGAGAAAAAACGTTTAATCATTGATTGTTTATTAATGTTACAAGAAGGTACATATCCGTTTATTATGAAGAACCGCATTTTAGGTGCACTTTCTGCAACTGAGCGTAAAAAGCTAGAAAAAGGAGCAGAAAAAAATGCGGAGTAAGAAAAATAGAAGAGGCAAAAAGAAAAAACATGATGAGCATATCGATGAAACATGGTTAATCCCATATTCTGATATGTTAACGTTGTTATTTGCATTGTTTATCGTTTTATTCGCAATGAGTAGTATAGATGCTGCGAAGTTTAAACAGATGGCAGTTGCTTTTCGAAGTGAATTAGCTGGGGGAACAGGTAACAAAGAATTTTTAAGTGATCAAAAGCCAAATGATGAAAAAGAATTATCAGCAAGTAGCCTTGAGACAGAACAAACAAAAAAACAAGAAGAAGCTAGAGCTAAAGAAAAAAAAGAGATGGATGAATTGAAAGCATTACAAAAAAAGATTGATCAATATATTAATGAAAAACAATTATCCTCTTCTTTTCAAACTAAATTAACTGAAAAGGGATTAATGGTGACAATATTAGAAAATATACTGTTTGATTCGGGGAAAGCAGATGTGAAATTAGAATCTTTAGGGATTGCAAAAGAGATGTCTAGCTTACTTGTTTCAGCGTCACCTCGTGAAATTACAGTATCGGGTCATACGGATAATGTCCCTATTGCCAATGCGCAGTTTGCGTCGAATTGGGAATTAAGTACGCAGCGGGCAGTTAATTTTATGCAAGTATTACTGCAAAATAAAGAATTACAACCAGAAAAATTTAGTGCGATTGGATACGGAGAATACCGTTCAATTGCTCCAAACGATACACAAGAAGGAAAGGCAAAGAATAGACGTGTGGAAGTATTTATCTTGCCTTTAACAGAGAAAGTAAAATAAAAGAGGATGGCGAATGCCATCCTCTTTTATTTTACTTCAAATGATTTTAAGTTGTCGCGACGGATTTTATCTTTTTCTGCATCTGATTTTTTGAAATCATAATCATATAAAGCGCCTTCCCAATCGCCATACATTGGATTCGGGAAAATAATGAATTTCTCACCAAATTGTGCTTTTGAATCTGCTACTGTTTGGTTACGATCTTTTACAGATTTTCCATCAAAACCTGTGAAATCAGATAAGTTATCACCGAAGAATAAGACAATATCATGAGTTTGAGAAACGAGTTCACGGCGTTTTTCTTTTCCTTTTTCTTTCGGATCTTGTAGTAATATATGTTCTTTCGTTGCTTGAGGAGCACCTACACGCTCAAGATTTTTAATTGTCGCATCTAGTTGATTCGTTTTACGATTTGAGATGTAGTAAATATCTACACCTTTAGACTCTGTATATTTTAAGAAATCAATTGCGCCTGGAAGGGCTTCAGCCTCAGCTTTGTTAATCCAATCATCCCATTTGTAAGGATAGCCTTTGCCTGTTTTTACGCTCATTGCTTGATGAGGACTGTTATCTAAAACAGTTTCGTCTAAATCAAGCACGATAGCAGGTTTTTTCTCTGTCCCTTTTGCAAGAATTGCATCAAGCTTTAATTGACCAATGTTGTACCCTTGGTAGTAAAGTGCTTTCGTTTCACCGGCTGTTTGATACCATAAATCAGCCATTAATTGTTGTTCTGTTAATTTTACTTTCTCTTCTTTTGCCACTGTTTTCTCTGGTGTTCCTGAACATGCTACAAGTGATGTAGATAGAACCGCTACAGATAATAAAGTGGTAATGCCCCTTTTCATCTTCATATGTATCCTCCTTGATGTTAGAAAATCATTTTATATTATATATTAAAATATAATATTTTTATATGAACATTTGCATATTGTCTTTTGTATATATAGTAGTATGTCCTATATTAGAAAGATGAGCAAAATAATAATAGTTGTTTTGACAATTTTTATTGTCGTAATGACAATTATAATTGACAAAAAGAACTTTGTTATTTACAATTTTAACTAAATAGAACAAATGATGGATTCATGACGATGTTTACATATAAGAGGATGAAGTGCGGTGCTATATTTTGTCTTGAATAAACATAGTCTTTGAAAGAGAGTACGAATGATACTAAAGGGGAGGCTTTATACTTGAGTTTACAAATTCAAAACTTAACGAAACAATTTGGGGAATCAAAAGCAGTTAACGGTTTGCAAATTTCGTTACCAAAAGGTGAAGTACTAGGGTTACTTGGACGAAATGGTGCAGGGAAAACAACAACAATCAAAATGCTTCTCGGATTATTAACGCCTAATGAAGGTTCGATTACATGGGATGGAAAAGCATTTGGAAATAGTGGTGTAACAATTGGGTATTTACCAGAAGAAAGAGGTTTATATACAAAAAGTAGAGTAATAGATCAGCTGCGATATTTTGGTAGATTAGAAGGAATGTCGAAGAAAGAAGTGGATCACGCTATTGATCACTGGTTAGAGCGTTTAGCGATACCAGAATATAAATTTAAAACGGCTGGAGAGCTTTCAAAAGGGAATCAGCAAAAAATCCAATTAATTGCTGCTCTTCTTCATAATCCGGAACTTCTCATTTTAGATGAACCATTCAGCGGCCTCGATCCAGTTAATGCTGGGATGTTAGCTAGTATTATTGAAGAACAAGTACAGAGCGGAAAGACGATTATTTTATCAAGTCATCGTATGGAACAAGTAGAGGCTTTTTGCCAACATGTATGTATTTTGAAAAAAGGTGAAGCAGTCGTAAAAGGACAGCTAAGTGATATTAAGAAAGAATACGGTTTCCGTAATTTAACGATTGAAGATACAGTAGAGAATGAAAAGGGATTAGAAGCTATACATGTATCGTATGAAAAACAACAAGGCCTTCTTTATGTGAAAGTACAAGACGATGCGGAAGCTCTCAAGATTTTGCAACAGTTGCAAGAGCAAGGTGTTAGCTTACGACAATTCAAAATGTTAGAGCCGACGTTAAACGAAATCTTTGTAGAGAGGGCGAAATAACGATGCGTAAATTTTCTCACGTATTTTCATTTTATTTTAGGGAAGCATTTTTATCTAAAAAATCATTAATTACGAGTGCGATTTTATTTTTAGTTGTGTTTGGGATTTTTGCATTTAATCATTTTACTTCAGGCGATGATAAAAATAAGGATAAAGATAAAATTGCAGTTGTAGTAGAGAGTTCCACATATAAAGTACAAAAAGATGAGCTAAATAAGCTATTGCCATCAGCAAAAATAACAATTGGTTCAAAGGATGATTTTGATAAACTGCATAAGCAAGTAGAAGAAGGCGATTTAGATGGTCTATTCCATGTGACGGAAAAGGATGGGGCTCCATCGATTACATATATGTATAATGGATTTCCAAGCCAAGCAACTTCTGCAATTATGGCAGGATATTTAAAGCAACAATATACGATGGTGACGATTGCCAAAAATAATGTTTCAACAGAAATTGCACAGCAATTACAAACAGAAATTCAAGTAAAGCAAGAAGCGATAAAAGATCGTACATCTTCTTTCGGAATTGCCTATTTCTTTACATTTGCTTTATATATGTTTATTGTAGCGTTCGGAAATACAATCGCAATGAATATTGCATCTGAAAAGGCGTCACGTGTAATGGAAGTAATGCTTCCGAAAGTGAAGCCTCTTACGATGATGTATGCGAAAATTTTAGCGGTTGTTTCAACGGCGTTATTGCAACTTGTCATATTGGCGTGTGGTTATCTTATTCCATATTTGTTAGGTTGGGTCGATTTAGAAAGTGCCTCACTATTTGGTATTCCAATTGACTTTACGAAATTAGATGCAAAGGTTATCAGCATGTTTCTTGTTTATTTCATTACGGGATATTTACTTTATGCGATGATGTATGCTGCTGCTGGAGCTGTCGTGTCTAAGACGGAGGATTTACAAGCTGTATCTTTCCCGGTAATGATTTTAATTATGGCTGCATTCTTTATTAGTATTAAATCATTAAGTGATCCGAATAGTACTATCGTCGTTGTAAGTTCTTACGTTCCATTTTTTACACCGATGGTTACCTTCTCACGTATTGTAGCTGGTGAAGCAGGTATGCTAGAAATTACGATAACATTAGCAGTCTTATTGGCGACAATTGCGGTATTAAATGCTGTTACAAGCCGCATTTACGTAAACGGCGTAATGAATTACTCAGATAAAGTGAAATTTAAAGATTTAGCGAAATTTATAAAGCGTCAATAATGAGAGAAAAGCATGATTTCCTATTGAAATCATGCTTTTTCTTTATGTATAAATTAAAAATAGTATATAATGATAAGAGTCGTCTTTTAATAGAATGAATAAAAAGGAGGGTGTGCAGATGGGGATTAGTAGTCGTTTTACAGTAGGTGTTCATATGCTGACATTACTTGCGATAGATCGAAACTCTCGCTGTACCTCTGAATGGATTGCCGGTAGTGTGAATACAAATCCAGTTGTGATTCGTCGCATTACAGGAATGTTGAAGAGAGCAGGACTTGTTGATGTACAAGCTGGTAAAGGTGGTACGACACTTGCTCGAGATTTAGAAGAAATTACATTACTTGATGTATATAAAGCAGTGGAAGTTGTAGAAGAAGGACAGCTATTTTCCTTCCATGAAAATCCCAACATTGAATGTCCAGTAGGAGCTAATATTCAATCAGTATTAGAAATTATTTTAATGCAAGCGCAAGAAGCGATGGAAAACGTACTTGCAAATGTAACGGTAGATCAATTAGTTACAAATTTAAAGTCTAAAATGAAAGAATAAAAAAAGCGAGCTTCCTCATAATGAGGGCTCGCCTTTTTTTATTCAGAAATATTGAAAATTCTATTTTTCAGTATTTAAAATGAATTTACCTACGATAGCTGCGAAGATACCACCAAGAATTGGTGCTACGATGAATACCCATAGTTGAGAAAGTGCTTCTCCACCAACAAATAAAGCTGGTGCGATACTACGAGCTGGGTTAACAGATGTTCCAGTTAACGGAATTCCTAATAAGTGAATTAAAACTAATGTGAAACCAATTACTAGTCCAGCTAAAGAAGAACTTCCTTTTTTACCTGTTACAGCAACGATAACTAAAATAAATACGAAAGTTAAAATGAACTCAACTAAAAATGCTCCAGATAAACCAAGAGTTCCGAAACCATTTTGTCCTAAATTATCTAAAGGTGTTTTAGCAGATTTTAAAATTGTTACTAACGTTGCAGTTCCTAATAAACCACCTAAAATTTGAGCTAATACATAATAACAAAGTTCCATAGCGTTCATTCGTTTGTTGATGAACATAGCTACTGATACTGCTGGGTTAATGTGACATCCAGAAATTGTTCCGATGCTATATGCCATAGCTACAATAGATAGACCGAAAGCCATAGCGATTCCTAATGTTCCAATTCCTTCAATTCCGCCGCCAGTGACAGCTACTCCAGTTCCGAATAATACAAGTACAAATGTACCAATAAATTCAGCGATTGCTTTTTTTAACATAATTTACCTCCTATTAATGCGCATGAAACGTATTATAACATAAGTTTTAGTATAAGCAGCCAATGAAATACTATTCTGATAAGGCGAAATAGGGGGACAATAAAAAAGAGTATGGTTCATCTCTATAGAACCATACCCTTTTTTATGCTGATTTTTTCTGTTTAACGACTGGAACAGAACGGTTTAAAATACTATTTGCAACCATTCCTAACATGATAATAATCATTCCGATGAGAGAAAGTCCTCCAGGGAGTAAACCATTTAAGAAAATGATTTCTCCAAGTACGGTAAAGACCATCGTTCCAGCTTGTGTTGCTTCAACAGCTCCAAGTAGAGCGAGGTTATCTTTTGCTAAGTCAGTAGCAAAGAAAAATGTCATCGTTGCAATAACGCCGGAACATAATGCTAACAAAAATCCTTGAAGTATTTGGTTGGATGTTGGAATGCCAGTAGTAGAAAATCCGTATATACCAAGCAAGATTGTTATAGGAAGACTTCCAATTGCCATTCCTAATACACGTTGGAACGTATCAAGGCGTCCACCAACAAGCTCCATCATTTTTCGGTTACCGAACGGATATAAGAAAGCGGCTAATACGACAGGTAAAAAACCTGAAATGAACTGAGTCATTGTAATATGGCCTGCGGCAGTTGCTTGCATACAAATTACACCAAGTAAAATAAATAATGCAACATATAAGCTACGAAGTGGAATTTTTCCACGTACAAGTTTCGTACCTGATTTTGTTTCTATTTTCACGAAAAATAGTGGTGATAGTAGTAAACCAGCTAAAATCGTAACTTGCCAAGTTCCAGCAACGAGCCAAGCTGGAGAAAAGACAGCTGCGAAACTTAATAAAGAATAAAAACCAATACCGGCAACAGAACCCCATCCAATCCATGCCAATGGATGTTTTTTTAACTCTTCCCATAATCCCCTAAAGTTTTTGCGAAATAAAACGATAAGGAATAAAATAGGAAGAGCAAATAAAAAACGGAAGGAAGCTGTCCAAGCCCAGCTCGTTCCAGATACATTCATTGCTCTATTAATAATAAAGGTTGCAGAAAAAAAGGCCGATGATAAAAGACCTAATAAAATTGCGCGCATGAAGTATAACACTCCTTTCGAAAATAAATAATTATGTATATTATGATATACTTTTAATTATTAAAAGTAAACTATTTTATACTTTAAGGTGGTTTTATATATGAAAGAAAATGAAGATATGCAAACGAAAGAAGTCATTCAACAAGTTGGGCAGTTATTGAGACAAATTCGAAATGAACAGAAATTAAGTTTAGAAGAATTAGCTCATAAAACAGGAGTTAGTAAATTAACATTAGGAAAGATCGAAAGAGGGGAAACAAATCCGACACTAGCTGTCATTTGGAAAATAACGAAAGGGTTATCAATTCCTTTATCCAGATTAATGGTTGTTGGAGAACCTGTAGCTGTTGCGCGCTGTGGAGAAGGATTTGCAGTAGATGAAGGACAAGCGTGGCATTTAGAAACGATGTTCCGTTATACGAAAGAAACAGGGATGGAAATGCACCGTGCTTGTTTACGATCAAATAGTATATATGAGCCAGAAGCTCATCATGAAGGTGCGATTGAGCTTGTAACGGTAATGAAAGGGAAAGTGTCTATTCAAGTGGAGAATGATGTATACGAATTAAATGAGTTTGATTCCATTCAATTTGAAGCGAATAAGAAGCATATTTATAAAAATGAAGAAGAAGAAGTGGCGGTATTACATTTAACGATGAAATATTCTTCATGAAAAAATCACCTATAGGCTTCTATAGGTGATTTGCTCTTCTTAAGTATGTGAAATGATGCCGTTAGTACGAACGGGGCATAAGTAATAAACAAATGAAATAAACTAAAAATCCTGTCCCAAAACATAAAACAGCAATAACCCAAATGATACGAATAAGAGTAGAGCTAATATCAAAATATTCTCCTAAACCACCACATATACCAAATAGCATTTTATCAGTTTCGGATTTACATAACTTTTTTGACATATTCCAATCAACTCCTTTTTATATCAAACTGCATACTTTTATTCTATATGGAAATTTATGAGAAGACTATGGGGTTGTATTACATTTTTTTGTGAGAAGTGATCGTATTAATTGTCTTAATTTTCAGTGGATATTAAACTTGTAGTTATGAGGTGATTTTTAATAAAGGGTGGGGAAATAGAGATGACAGTATATTGGTTGACTAACGTAATGCTTGAATCAGGATATACATATGAAGAAGAGAGAATTTCACAAACAGAAACAGAATTATGCAGTTTACTTATTGAAGATGGTCGAATTAAAAAAATTATAAAAGGGATTGTTCAAGAGGAAGATATAGTAACTTTTGATGCTAAGCACTTATTAATGTTGCCAGCTTTCAAAGAGATGCACATTCACATTGATAAAACATATTATAGTGGCCCATGGAAAGCTTGTATGCCAGCAGAAAGTATTTTTACACGTTTTAATGAAGAAGAAAAAATTTTACCAAAGCAATTAGCGACTGCCAAAAATAGAGCGGAAAATATGCTAGAGTTACTACTGCAAAATGGTGCAACGAATATTAGAACGCATTGTAATGTCGATCCGATTATTGGGCTTGGTAATTTGGAGGCGACGTTAGCGGCATTAGAAACATATAAAAATCGAGTATCTAGTAGAATTGTTGCGTTTCCGCAACATGGATTATTGCGCAGTAATTCTGTACAACTCGTGAAAGATGCGATGCGTATGGGTGCTCATCTAGTCGGAGGAGTAGATCCAGCTACAGTGGATAATGACATCGAAAAGTCATTACATACAATTATGGATATCGCAGTAGAATTTAATGCGGATGTTGATATTCATTTGCACGATGCGAATAATCTTGGAACGTTTACGATGAAGAGATTGGCAAGTTTAACAGAAGAAGCAGGATGGCAAGGCCGTGTAACGATTAGTCATGCACTTGGACTTGGTGGTGTTACTGATAAAGAGGCTGAAGAAGTGGCAGAAAGACTCGCAAATGTAAATATTGATATTACTTCAACAGTGCCAATTGGTAAACAAGTAATCCCAATTCCGTTATTAGATAAAAAAGGTGTTAAGGTTTCATTAGGCAATGATAGCATTACAGATCATTGGTCACCGTTTGGAACAGGTGATATGCTTCAAAAGGCGAATCGATTAGCAGAGCGTTTTGGGTGGAGTGACGAAAGATCTTTAGGAAAAGCACTCCGCTTTATTACAGGAGGAAAAGAAACGTTAAATAATGAAGGGAAGCGAGTATGGCCGAATGTAGGGGATGAAGCGAGCTTTGTTTTGACGAATGCGACATGCGCTGCTGAAGCAGTAGCGCGTCAAACAGAAAAACGTTTAGTCGTGTATAAAGGAAATATTGTTGTTGGAAGTTTAAATGAGGTGGAATTAAATAATCTTGTGTAGAAGGATCGTTTAAATATTTTGAGGAGGGTTCTAATGGTGAGTATAGAACTCTTCTTTTTTATTCTTACAATATATTTTTATAGGAAAGCTAGAAGGGATGAAAAAATTGGACAATCAACATAACCAAAATCATATTATGGGAACTTTGCAATGGTTTATATTTTTATTAGCAAATTCAATCGCACTACCAATTGTCGTTGGCGGATTATTTCATCTTACGACGGAAGAAATATTTTATTTAATGCAGCGTACGTTTTTTGTAGTTGGTATATCTTCTTTTTTACAAGGGTGGCTTGGGCATAGACTGCCAATTGCGGATGGGCCGGCTGGATCTTGGGTTGGTGTATTTACCGTACTTGCTTATGCAACGGCCGGACAGGATCAATTACATAGTACACTGCAAATTTTAGAATTAGGAATGATAATCTCCGGTGTTATTTTAATAGGATTAGGAGTAACTGGTTTTATAGGACGTATTTTATTTTTATTTACGCCGCTTGTGACAGGGACGTTTTTACTTTTATTATGTTTACAATTAAGTGGTGTATTTTTAAAAGGAATGTTAGGAATTACAGCTACTATTTCTCAAATCGACGGATTTACAGCAATGATCGCGTTTAGTATATTTCTGTTCGTTATTATACTATCTAATTTTGGAAAAGGCTTTGTCAAAAGTTATGCAGTTTTAATAGGATTAATTAGTGGGTGGATTATTTTTCTCATTGCAGGAAAAGTGACAATCCCATCTCAAGTAACTCATTTTGTGCAACTTCCACATATATTTGCTTGGGGACTTCCAAAATGGAATACAGGTATGGCTGTATCAAGTTTCGTTATGGTATGTATTTTAGTTTCGAATACGGTGGCAGCTATTATAGCAATTAATCAAGCAACTATTCATAAAGCGACTATTGAACAAAAACAGTTGAAAGATGGAACATGGGTTGGGGGGATTTCACATCTCATCTCTTCTGTATTTTCAACTGTAGGTGTCGTTCCGTTACCAGCAACGGCAGGATTTATACGTTTAACAAAACAAAAGTATATACGATCATTCTTAATGGCATGTGCATTACTAGTCGTAATGTCTCTTTTTCCAAGTATTATTCGTTACTTAGCATCTTTACCATCAGCTGTTGCATCGGCTGTTTTAATGGCTTCGTTCGTACAGTTAATTGGAATTGGATTTAATAATATAAAACAAGTGCCGATGAGTGAAAGGAATGTAACGATCTTAGGCGTTGCAGTATTATTTGGCAGCGGCGTAATGTTTTTACCGTCTGGAGCACTCCAATCCTTGCCGTCTATTATGCAATATATATTCGGTAATGGTTTATTTGTAGGTACGGTTGTAAGTATATTGCTAGAACAAATATGGCGCGTTGGAAAGTAAGTGGATAAAAAGAGTGTACGCACTGTATAAAAGTCTAAAATAACATAGGAAATAAAGCCCATTTTTATTCACCACCTGCACATTTCGTTCATACAATATCTTGACTAAATAAACACCCAACTTACACATACACAGCTCTGGCTTAAGCAAGGAGGGTTATACCAGTTGAAGGAAAAAGCGTATCAATCTAAACCTTTACTCACAAAGAGAGAGAGAGAAGTATTTGAATTGCTGGTTCAAGATAAAACAACGAAGGAAATTGCAGGTGAACTTTTTATAAGTGAAAAGACAGTTCGCAACCATATCTCAAACGCAATGCAAAAGCTAGGGGTTAAAGGACGTTCACAAGCAGTTGTGGAGCTTCTTCGTATGGGAGAGCTCGAATTATAAGAAAGCAGCCGACTTTTATATAAAAGTCGGCTATTTTTTGTTTGCTTCACTTGCTATATGAATGATAAGAACACTCCATACATAAATAGGTAATAAGGAGGGGATATGTTGAAAAGGATACTGTTAGTTTCAACAAGTGCTCATGATATGAATGGACACCCGACTGGTTTGTGGCTGGAAGAGCTCGCAGCTCCTTATCATGTATTTAAAAAGGCTAAGTTTGATGTTGATATTGTGTCAATAAAAGGTGGGAGAGTACCTATAGATAGAGTGTCTATTCCGAATGGTATACCTCGCGAATTCAAGCATGTAGCTTCTTTATTGCAAAATACGAGGCCGATTTCAAATGTTCATTTTTCGGATTATGATGCGGTTTTATTTGGTGGTGGGCACGGGGCGATTGTAGATTTTCCAGGTAATCCATATGTAGCAAATTTGATTGAGAATATGTATAACAATAACCGGATTGTAGCGGCTGTTTGTCACGGAGTAAGCTCTTTAGTCGGTGTGAAAAATAAGGATGGCTCGTTTTTGGTTGCGGGTAAGCGTATAACAGGTTATACAAACGATGAAGAAAGAGCTGTACATTTAGAAAAGCGCGTTCCGTTTTTGTTAGAAAGTAAGTTGAAAGAAGAAGGAGCTTTGTTTTATGTAGCCCCCAATTTTACGCCGCATGTAGTAGTAGATGGTCATTTAATTACAGGACAAAATCCACAGTCTAGCGTGGAAATAGGTAAGGCTATAAAAAGGGCTGTAAATAAATTATCTTCATTTTAATTTCTGCTCATTTCTTCTTATTAATGGGAATGTCTTCTTTTCAAAAAAAGATGGAGCAATGAATATGCACTTTATATAGAAGAAACCGACTTTCTTATAGAAGGTCGGTTATTTTTCTATCTTGCAAATTACGAAAAAAAGGAGCAAAATAAAAAAGGTCCTAGTCTATACATGGGCAAATGAAAATTTTCATACAGAAGCATTTGAAGTGAGCGAACTTAAAGTGTGTAAAATATAATGATAAACATAAAAGATGATGAATGAGAAAACGGGTGATGAAGTTGAATAGAGCAATCGGTGTTATCGATTCAGGAGTTGGCGGTTTAACAGTAGCGAAGGAATTAATTCGTCAGTTGCCGAAAGAGCGTATCATATATTTAGGAGATACAGCACGTTGTCCTTATGGTCCACGTTCTCGAGAAGAAGTACGTCAATTTACGTGGGAAATGACGGAGCATTTACTAGATTTAAATATTAAAATGTTAGTTATTGCGTGTAATACAGCAACTGCAGTTGTATTAGAAGAGATGCAAAAACAATTACCAATTCCAGTAGTAGGAGTTATTCACCCAGGATCACGTACAGCTTTAAAAGTGACAAACACGTATCACGTTGGGATTATTGGAACGATTGGAACGGTGAAAAGTGGTGCATACGAAGAGGCGTTAAAGTCTATTAATAACCGTGTTATGGTAGAAAGTTTAGCTTGTCCACCTTTCGTTGAACTTGTAGAGAGTGGGAATTTCGAAAGTGAAATGGCGTATGAAGTTGTAAGAGAAACGCTGCAACCACTGAAAAGTACCGATATTGATACACTTATATTAGGTTGTACACATTATCCGATTTTAGGACCTGTTATTAAAAAAGTAATGGGAGATAAAGTGCAACTAATTAGTTCTGGTGATGAAACAGCACGTGAAGTAAGTACAATCTTATATCATAGTAAAATGTTGAATGAAGGAGAAGAACAAAGCGATCATCTCTTCTTAACAACAGGAAAAATAGGCTTGTTTAAAGAAATTGCATCAAAATGGTTTGGTCAACCGATTGAAAATGTGAAGCATATTCATTTAGAAAAAGAATAATAGTAGAATTTATATAAGTGAGCTCCTGAGAAATCAGGAGCTTTTGTTTTATCTTGCTATTTGCTGGGTAGTAAGACCCCTGCTGATTAAAGTTTCAATTTATAAGAGGCACAGCTTGTTCTAAAACGTGAAACAGCTCGTATACATAATAGTACAAACTTAGATTTTAGGGGGGAATGGCATGCCTAAATCCACTTTTAAATGGGTTGTTGGTGCTACTGTGAGCGCTGTTTTACTAACAGGGTGTGGCTTTATAAATCAAGAGAAAGCAACTGAACAAATTGATCCGCCAAAACAAGTTACGTATACAGAGGGTGGGAAGAAAGAAGTAGCTAAAAAAGATAAGCAAGGGCAAATGGTAAATAGAGAACTATACCTTGTTGATAAAAATGGTTATGTTGTACCACAAACGTTAGCTATACCTACTCCGAAAGCAAATGAGACTGTGAAGCAAACGTTAGAATACCTTGTGAAAGATGGACCGGTAACGAATTTATTACCAAATGGGTTTCGTGCAATCATTCCGGCGAATACAACGATGACCTTAGATTTGAAAAAGGACGGAACGGCAGTTATTGATTTCTCTAAAGAAATGAAAAACTATGCGAAAGAAGAAGAGCGTCAAATCGTTGAATCTATAGCTTGGACGTTGACGCAATTTACAGAGATAAAACAAGTGCAGTTCCAAATAAATGGTGAGAAATTGGCAAAGATGCCGGTTGGTGGTACACCGCTTGGTGAAGGAGTGAGCCGTGCAAATGGTATTAACTTCGATGATGAACAAGTAGCAGATGTAACAAATACAAAACCAGTCACACTGTATTTTATGGCGCAAAATAATAATAAACAGCAATACTACGTACCAGTCACACGCCGCGTTGCAGAAGGTAAAGAAAATGACTATGCAGCAATTATAGATGAGCTTGTAAAAGGCCCGATCCATCAATCGCTCCTAAATGATTTTAATCCAGGCGTTAAGCTTATTACGAATCCGAAATTACAAGACGGAAATCTTACATTAAACTTTAATGAAAATATATTTGTAAACCCAGATAAAAATATGATTTCAAATTACGTATTGAAGTCGTTAGTTTTATCTTTAACAGAAAAGAAAGGTGTGAAAAATATTTCTATTGAAGTAAATGGAAAAGCAAATCTTATAGATGAAAAGGGCGGAAAGTTAATAAAACCTGTAGATCGTCCAGAAAACGTGAATACAGGTAGTTTTTAATCGTCAATAATTTGATATACTTAAGTAAGAAAGAGGAATTGCTTTTTGGGTTCCTCTTCTTTTATTGTATACATATCATACATTTAAATTTGGCTATACTAACAAGTAGTTATGAGGAGGTTATTTTTATGCGAGTAGATGGTAGAGAGAAAACAGAATTACGCCATATACATATTCATACGAATTATTTAAAACATCCAGAGGGATCTGTATTAATTGAAGTTGGGGATACAAAGGTGATTTGCTCAGCAACAATTGAAGAGCGTGTCCCGCCATTTATGCGTGGAGAAGGAAAAGGCTGGGTAACAGCTGAATACGCGATGATTCCGCGTGCAACAGAACAACGTACGATTAGGGAGTCAAGCAAAGGGAAAGTAACAGGACGTACAATGGAAATTCAACGTCTAATTGGACGAGCATTACGTGCGGTAGTTGATTTAGAAGCGCTTGGCGAGAGAACAGTTTGGATTGACTGTGATGTCATCCAAGCAGATGGTGGAACGAGAACAGCTTCTATTACAGGTGCATATGTAGCGATGGTATTAGCTTTCGAGAAATTATTACAAGCAGAAAAAGTATCTAAAATTCCAGTAAAAGATTATTTAGCAGCAACGTCAGTAGGAATTGTTGAAGAGCAAGGTGTTGTTTTAGATTTAAACTATGCAGAAGATTCTAAAGCAGACGTTGATATGAACGTGATTATGACTGGAAAAGGCCAGTTTGTTGAGGTGCAAGGAACTGGAGAAGAAGCGACGTTTAGTAGAGCGCAGTTAAATGAACTACTTGATGCTGCGGAACAAGGCATTTTCCAACTGATTGATATGCAAAAAGAAGCTTTAGGTGACATCGTATCTCATATAGAGTAGAGGTGGAAAGTATGAAACAAGTTGTTGTAGCGACAAAAAATATGGGTAAAGTACGTGAGTTTGCTGAGTTATTTGAGAGATTTGATTTAGAAGTGAAATCATTACACGATTTTCCGCATATTGAAGAAGTCGAAGAAACTGGTGAAACATTTGAAGAAAATGCGATCTTAAAAGCGGATAGTTTGAGTAGACAGTTGAATGCAATTGTAATTGCGGATGATTCAGGTCTTATTGTAGATGCGTTAAACGGGAAACCAGGCGTGTATTCAGCTCGTTTTGCTGGAGAGCCGAAAGATGATCAAGCGAATATTGATAAAGTTTTACAAGAATTAAATGAAGTAGCGTTTGAAAAGCGTAAAGCTCGTTTCTATTGTGCATTAGCAGTTGCTTTCCCTGAAGGTGATAAAAAGCCTGTCATTGTAAACGGGACATGTGAAGGATTTATTTTAGAACAACGCCGCGGAGAAAATGGCTTTGGATACGATCCGATTTTTTATGTGGAAGAATATAAAAAATCGATGGCGGAACTAAGTTCAGATGAGAAAAATGCTATTAGCCATCGTGGCCGTGCTCTTCGTAAATTAGAAGAAAAAATCCCGGAATGGTTTTTAGGAGAATAAGGGAGAGAGAATGATGAAAGCTTTAATCGTAAGTGATAGTCATAGCTCTGTGAAGGAATTACAGCAGTTGAAAGAGAAATATGAAGGGAAAGTAGATATCATGATTCATTGCGGTGATTCAGAGCTAACGCCTGCTCATGAAGAACTGCAAGGTTTCCGTGTTGTAAAAGGAAACTGTGATTATGCTAACTTTCAAGATGAAATTGTAACTGATGTAGATGGAATTCGCTTCTTAGTTGTGCATGGACATCGCCATAATGTGAAAATGACATTACAAACGCTAGCGTACCATGCTGAAGAAGTGGGAGCGCAAGTTGCATGCTTTGGACATTCTCACGTATTAGGTGCGGAATTAATCGAGGGCGTTTTATTTATTAATCCAGGCAGTATTTTATTACCACGTCAGCGTGTAGAAAAGACATTTTCTTTATTAGAAATGGATGAAAATCAAATGGAAGTTCGTTTTGAAACGTTAGACGGACAACTAGTTGAACAAGCAGTTTTTAAAAGAGGATAAGAAAATTTATCCTCTTTTAAAAAAGGTGTTGACTTTATGTGTGGTTATACATATAATAAATATTGTCGATAGGGCAACGGCGCTAACGAAGAAAAGAAAATAACATATGCGGGTGTAGTTTAGTGGTAAAACAAGAGCCTTCCAAGCTCTGGTCGAGAGTTCGATTCTCTTCACCCGCTCCATGTCCCAGTAGCTCAGCCGGATAGAGCATACGCCTTCTAAGCGTACGGTCGGGAGTTCGAATCTCTCCTGGGACGCTAAAAAAACCTTGTTATCTTTTGATAACAAGGTTTTTTGTTTGTCTAAAATTTGATGTTTGGGTTATAGGTGTAGTTCATTCTTAATATTTGCGACCTTTCCTTTGATATTAAGCAGTTGCATATGTACTTCTTTTTCTTAAATAAAAAGAGCGCCATTTATGCGCCCTATTCCTCTTATTTAATTTAAAGAATCAATAGGTTTATGATGGAACTCAAATCCAAATTCAGATTCTCTTAATTGTTTACTTACAATATTATAAAACTCTTTACCATTCTAGTACGATTGAGCAGCAGTTATCGGAACTTATTCTCGGTAGTGTGTTACAATTAATAGAAGCGGAAAACGAGAATCTCCAATTGACTGGACCTGTGATTGGTTAGATAGTTTAAGAAGGTCGTATAAAAAAGGGAGATGGCGCAAAGATGGCGAGATCAAATGAGAATGATTTAACGGAGAAATTGGCAGAAGGTCACCGAAAATATGGTGATGGCAATTTTACAGTACAGAACATCGGTGATGAAACTAACCCGAATTGGACTGTCGTAAAAAATGTGAGAAAGGGATCGGCAGGCATTCGCGAAGGAGAAGATATATTAAGACTGCGATCAAAATATATAAAATAGTACGGAAATGGGCGGAGCGGGAGTTCGAATCTCTCCTGGGGCGCTAAGAAAACCTTGTTATCTTTTGATAACAAGGTTTTTTGTTTGTTTTAAATTAGTTGTTAATAAACTTGTCAAAGACAAAACCATAATCTTTCACATTATATTGTTTCTTCGTATCAACGAGCCAGTTAAAGGCGATCTCGTTCATCTCTTTAAATTGCTCTGCTAAGTTTACTTGTGCGTTTGAAATACGGCTGAAAGCGTTAGATGCCATATCTAAACTTTTGTGTGCATATTGTAATGTAATATCGTTGTCGTATGAAATTTCTTCGATTTTAAGTAAAGCCTTATATAAATCTTTTAATTCTTCAATATGTTTTTTATGAACATCAATTGAGTAATGCTCATCGCCCATTTGAAACTTAATTTCTACATCTAAATCAATCGTTCCCGCAGTTTCAAGCGCTACGTTTTTGATTTGATATTTACTATAGCTAAAGCGGCGTAGTGTACGTTTTTTACTTGTTGCGCTTGTACCGTCTAAGTGAATTAACCCTTTGTTTGTGAAGCAATATTCATCTGATTTCGATTTAATTAGAAAGTAAATTTTCTCCCCATCTTCATGCATTACATAATCATCGGCATCGACCTTATCATAGTCTTTAGGTGTAATAACAGAACCTACATCGCTTAGTCCTAATACATCTGCGGCCATTTTTTTAAACATATATAATCCCCCTTGTAAATTAAATTCTTAATTGTACAAAAATATATTAACATGATTTTCATCCTTTGTTTTCTTGTAATACGAAAATATCTGAAGGTAAGTTAAGAAAAGTAATGAATAATTATTTTGATCCTAAATTATTTAGTAAATCTATTAGTTTAAGAGTGGATTCTCCGAAAAATAACAAAGAGAAAAAGTTAATTTTGCAAGTGATTATAAATAAATTCCGTGAAAGCACCTCAAGCGATATGAGGTGTTTTTCAATCTCTTTTTGAAATCTTACAATTCTGTAAGGTAACTGTAAGGTAGTTCGATGGTAAGAAATTGCTAATCTTTTATAATGAAGATAACAACGATAAAACGAGGAGGCAGAAATGATGAAAGGATTAGTTGTAACGGGCTTGACGGTTGCTTTTGGATTTGTAGCGTATGAGAAATTAACGTATGTAGTTGATGTTGTGAAACATTTGATTGCTTAGAGAAAACAGCCATGAGAGGGAAAGGGAATGAGTGAATGGATGGAATGGTTATTTGGAATTATAGGTACTTGTAGTGTAGTGTTATTGTTCTTTGTCCCAAGTGGTATACTTAGTTCGACAACAAGTTTGTTCTTCTTAAGTTTGTTTGCTTGTACGATGCTTATTATTATGTTTTTAATGAAGCGAAGTAAACCAATCTTCTATTTTAGCATGATTGTTATGGCAATTATTGTTCTCCAAATTATTACCCTTGTAATATACCCCACAATTATAAAAGCTTTCCATTAATGATGAATCCTCTGCGTTTGTTGCTGGGGATTTTTACTTGTACAATTTTAATTTTTAGTAGAGATTTATTTGTATTGGAATGTAAAAATTGAATATTTTCATATTTCAAACAAATAGTTTTGGGATGTTGTGTTCTCATTACGCATTTGATATATTTACTTTGAACATAATTAAAATCAAGAAAAAGAGGCGGACGTATGGATAAAAAAGAAAATACGGTCGTATTGTTTCCGCAGCTATCAGAGCGCTATGTTGATGAAGGTTTTTTAGCGCTGAAAGAGCGGAAGTTCGAAGATGCATTGCGCTGCTTTGAAATATTACGTCAGTATAATGCGGAAACGGAACAAACGGAATTAGCTTCAGTTATTTGTTTACTCGAATTAAAACGTATGGAAGAAGCGAAAGACAAATGTGAACAGTTGCTTAAAACAGGAGTTGTCTTATTTGGTGATATTCTTGAAACGTACGTGACTATTTTAGTTCAAACAAATGATTATGAAGGTGTTATTGAAACTGTTGAAAAGGTTTTACAAACGAAAGATATAATGCCTGATCAAAAGGAAAAATTAGCGCAGCTTGCTTTATTTGCAGAAGGTATGCTAAATGAGGGAGACGCATCGCTAGTGGATTCAAATTTTGAGTTGGATGAGTTTACTAATGAAATTTTTGGAGAAAACTTTGGACAGAAGCTAAGAGCGATTCAGCGACTTTCGTTAAAAGACTTAGATCTTGCATTACCTGTTTTAAAGAAATTTTTAATAGACGAAGAGCAACACCCCTATTTGAAAACTTCTATTTTGTATAAAATGATAGAAAGTCAGGTAGAAGAGGAAATAGAGGTAGAAAAGTTTGGGAATACGATTAAGGTAATTCCAGCATTTACAGGTCATAATGAGGAGCAATCCAATAACATTATACATAAATTATCAAGTCGATTAGAGCAAAATTATCCCGATATATTTGAAGCGATGGTTACATATTGGAAAGAATTGCAAATTAGCATTTTCCCATTCGCTCTATTAATGGATAAAGAAGAGATTTGGTCAGCTGTTTTAGAGAGAATTGGAAGAAAGCGTTTCGGATTGGCTATTGATGAAGAAGAGCTTATGGCAGCATACAATATCGAATTGGAAGAGTTTCATATTGCCTATCAATGGTTATTACGTGTTGAAAGAGAAGGATATTTGCCCGTATAATTATGAAAAAGAATCGTTCAGTTCTTGAAACGAGCATATTCTATGTTATAATGTAAGGGTTGCAAAAGGCAGAAAACTGCCTGTTTGTAAGAGAAGAGAAGTGTAATTCTCTTACTTAATATGTTTCATATTATTCTCGAACAAAATATACCGTAGTTGTCTTCTGGGCAATTAGTAGATTGGAACATTATATCTGAAAGCTTTTGCTAGAGGATTATTTGTGTATTTGTTATTTCAAAAAAGAGATAATGAAGATCTTAATCTATAGAGGTATGTGCATACATTATTATAGTTGGAGGGAAAGAATAAATGTCTACAAAATGGGAAAAATTAGAAGGTAACGTTGGCGTTTTAACAATCGAAGTTGATGCTAAAGAAGTAAACAACTCTATCGACGCTGCGTTCAAAAAAGTAGTAAAAACAATTAACGTACCAGGTTTCCGTAAAGGAAAAATGCCTCGTCCATTATTCGAACAACGCTTTGGTATTGAATCTTTATACCAAGATGCTTTAGATATCATTTTACCAAAAGCATACGGTGAAGCGATTGAAGAAGCTGGTATCTTCCCAGTTGATCATCCTGAAATCGACATCGAGAAGTTCGAAAAAAATGCTAACCTTATCTTCACTGCAAAAGTTACAGTGAAACCTGAAGTTAAATTAGGTGAGTACAAAGGTTTAGCAGTAGAAAAAGTTGAAACAACTGTAACTGATGAAGATGTAGAGAACGAATTAAAATCTTTACAAGAGCGTCAAGCTGAACTAGTTGTTAAAGAAGAAGGAACTGTTGAAAACGGTGATACAGCTGTAATCGACTTCGAAGGTTTCGTTGATGGCGAAGCATTTGAAGGCGGAAAAGGCGAAAACTACTCTCTAGCAATCGGTTCTGGTACATTCATCCCAGGTTTCGAAGAGCAAGTAATCGGTCTTAAATCTGGTGAGTCTAAAGACGTTGAAGTATCATTCCCAGAAGAGTACCATGCTGCTGAATTAGCTGGCAAACCAGCAACATTCAAAGTAACAATTCATGAAATCAAAACAAAAGAACTTCCTGAGTTAAACGACGAGTTCGCTAAAGAAGCAGACGAAGCGGTTGCAACTCTTGATGAATTAAAAGCAAAACTTCGCACAAACTTAGAAGAAGGCAAAAAGCACGAAGCTGAGCACAAAGTACGTGACGAAGTAGTAGAATTAGCTGCTGCTAATGCTGAAATCGAAATTCCAGAAGCTATGATCAACACTGAGTTAGATCGTATGGTTCGTGAATTCGAGCAACGTTTAAGCCAACAAGGTATGAACCTTGAGCTTTACTACCAATTCACAGGTACTGACGCTGACAAATTAAAAGAGCAAATGAAAGAAGATGCACAAAAACGTGTAAGAATCAATCTTGTTCTTGAAGCTATCATTGAAGCTGAAAACATCGAAGTTACTGAAGAAGAAGTAACTGCAGAAGTTGAAAAAATGGCTGAAATGTACGGTATGCCAGTAGACGCTATCAAGCAAGCTCTTGGAAGCGTAGACGCTTTAGCTGAAGATCTTAAAGTGCGTAAAGCTGTAGACTTCTTAGTAGAAAACGCTGCATAATAAAATAACAAGGCACGATTAAAATCGTGCCTTGTTTTATAAATATAGAAATATATTTATAAAACTTTTCGATGGAGAAGGAAAAGTTCCTTTACAAGTCGAATATACATATTTCAAAAGTTTTAAAAATTTTTTATTTGTACATAACTAGTCATATTATTTGTATTTCTCGCCACGTAGTGACATAATATGTATTTACATACGATACATTTATCGTGTACATACGAAGGCAAGAGGTTAGCACTTTGTAAGGGGTGTGAAAATATGTTTAAATTTAATGATGAAAAAGGGCAATTAAAATGTTCTTTCTGTGGTAAAACACAAACGCAAGTTCGAAAGTTAGTGGCAGGTCCAGGTGTTTACATTTGTGACGAGTGTATCGAACTTTGTACTGAAATTGTACAAGAGGAGCTTGCGAAGGACGAAGAAGTAGAATTCAAAGATGTACCGAAACCGGTAGAAATTCGTGAAATCTTAGATGAGTATGTCATCGGGCAAGATAGCGCGAAAAAAGCACTAGCGGTAGCGGTATATAACCATTACAAACGCATTAATTCTAACAGCAAAATTGATGATGTAGAATTAGCGAAGAGTAATATCGCACTTATCGGGCCAACAGGTAGTGGTAAAACATTACTTGCACAAACGTTAGCGCGTATTCTAAATGTTCCATTTGCAATCGCGGACGCAACATCTTTAACAGAAGCTGGATATGTTGGTGAAGATGTAGAAAATATCTTACTAAAATTAATTCAAGCAGCTGATTATGATGTAGAGAAAGCGGAAAAAGGAATCATTTATATTGATGAGATTGATAAAGTGGCACGTAAGTCCGAAAATCCATCAATTACACGTGATGTATCTGGTGAAGGTGTGCAACAGGCACTTCTGAAAATTTTAGAAGGTACTGTAGCAAGCGTTCCACCTCAAGGTGGTCGTAAGCATCCGCACCAAGAGTTTATTCAAATTGATACAACGAACATCTTATTCATTTGTGGTGGAGCGTTTGATGGCATTGAGCCGATTATTAAACGTCGCCTTGGTGAAAAAGTAATTGGATTTGGTTCTGAGAAGAAAAATGCTGATGTAAATGAGAAGCATGTTTTATCTCACGTATTACCAGAGGATCTTTTAAGATTTGGTTTAATTCCAGAGTTTATCGGTCGTCTTCCAGTTATTGCGAACCTAGAGCCACTTGATGAAGATGCTCTTGTTGATATTTTAACGAAACCGAAAAATGCACTTGTTAAGCAATTCCAAAAACTATTGGAGCTTGACGATGTTGAGTTAGAGTTTGAAGAAGGTGCACTAATCGAAATTGCGAAAAAAGCAATTGAACGTAAAACGGGTGCTCGTGGACTTCGTTCTATTATTGAAGGCTTAATGCTTGATGTAATGTTCGAACTTCCATCTCGTAAAGATATCGAGAAGTGTATTCTTACAAAAGAAACAGTAGCTGATAATGAGCCGCCAAAATTGGTGTTACAAGACGGTACTGTACTTGATACAAAAACATCTGCATAATGCGAAAGGGAAACAGCAATTTTTATAATTGCTGTTTTTCTTTATGTTTAGCTACGTTCCTCCGCGGAAATACTAAGAGATAAAATATTGCGGGAGGAAATAAATAATGAGCTGGACAAATATATTTTTAGTTGTTCAACTTGTTTTTGGTGTAATTGTCGGATTGTATTTCTGGCATTTACTTCGAAATCAACGAACACAAAAAGTTTCAATTGATCGAGAATCGAAAAAAGAATTAGAACAACTTCGTAAAATGCGTGAGATTTCTTTAACAGAGCCGCTAGCAGAAAAGGTGCGTCCTACAACCTTTTTAGATATTGTAGGGCAAGAGGACGGGATTAAGTCGTTAAAAGCGGCTCTTTGTGGTCCGAATCCGCAACATGTAATCATATATGGCCCACCAGGTGTTGGGAAAACAGCGGCAGCACGTCTTGTATTAGAAGAAGCGAAACGAAATCCTAAATCTCCATTTCGTACGAATGCAACATTTATTGAACTTGATGCGACAACAGCTCGGTTTGATGAACGTGGTATCGCAGACCCTTTAATTGGTTCGGTGCATGATCCGATTTATCAAGGTGCTGGGGCGATGGGGCAAGCAGGTATCCCGCAACCGAAAAAAGGGGCTGTAACAGATGCACATGGTGGTATTTTGTTTATTGATGAGATTGGCGAGCTCCATCCGATTCAAATGAACAAAATGTTAAAGGTGTTAGAAGATCGAAAAGTATTTTTAGAAAGTGCGTACTATAGTGAAGAAAATACAATGATCCCAACATATATACATGATATTTTCCAAAAAGGCTTACCGGCAGATTTTCGCTTAGTTGGAGCAACGACACGTTCGCCAGAGGAAATTCCTCCTGCTATTCGGTCACGTTGCTTAGAAGTATTTTTCCGTGAATTAGATACGGAAGAAATTCAAAAAGTAGCGAAAAATGCCGCGGAAAAAGTGGAAATGCAAATAGGTGAAAATGGTATTGAGATGATTGGGATGTATGCAAGGAATGGACGAGAAGCGATTAATCTCGTGCAAATCTCTGCGGGTATGGCGATAAATGAAGAACGTTCTTTCATTAAGGATGAAGATATAGAGTGGGTTGTTCACTCAAGTCAGCTTACACCGAAATATGAAAAGCGCATTTATCCGATTCCAAGGATTGGTCTTGTAAATGGTCTTGCTGTATACGGACCAAATACAGGTGCGTTATTAGAAATTGAAGTAACAGCAATTCCGGCGAAAGATAAAGGATCGGTAAATGTTACCGGAATTGTGGAAGAAGAAAGTATTGGTAGTCAAACGAAATCGATTCGTCGTAAAAGTATGGCGAAAGGCTCTGTTGATAATGTATTAACAGTACTTCGTTCTTTAGATGTGTTGCCAGAAGGATACGATATACATATTAACTTTCCAGGGGGTATCCCAATTGATGGCCCTTCAGCAGGAATCGCTATGGCAACAGGTGTATATTCTGCGGTGCACCGCACGTATGTAAATAATGAAGTAGCGATGACAGGTGAAATAAGTATACACGGAGAAGTAAAGCCTATTGGTGGCGTATACGCAAAAATAAAAGCTGCGAAAAAAGCGGGAGCTAAGAAAGTCATTATTCCTGCTGAAAATATGCAACCATTTTTGTATACGATCAAGGGAATTGAAATTATTCCTGTTCGTAAGTTAAAAGAAGTATTTGAGTTAACGTTTATGCAAGAAAATATGCATAGAGAGCTAGATGTACATACTCACGTAGACGAAACAGATGCACAATCTATGTAAAAATAAACAATAATAAAATTTGCCAGACTTCGTTTAAGTTTGTATGCTTAATCGGAGTCTTTTTCTTTTCGTGAGGTAGAAAAACAAGCTATTTACAATTGCGCGGAATCTCAGCAATTGCATCTAGGTGTATTGTAATATAAAATAGTTGAACAGGAGTTTAATTTATTATGGAGGTGCTATGTCTAGTATGAATACGAACGAAAGAATCGTGCCCCTCCTACCATTAAGAGGCGTTCTCGTATATCCAACGATGGTTTTGCATCTTGATGTAGGACGTGATAAATCGATACAAGCACTAGAGCAGGCGGCAATGGATGAAAATATCATCTTTTTAGCAATGCAAAAAGAAATGAATATCGATGATCCGAAAGAAGATGACATATATAGTGTAGGTACAGTGGCGAAAGTGAAGCAAATGTTAAAATTGCCGAACGGTACGCTTCGTGTCCTTGTGGAAGGTTTACATAGAGCAGAAGTAATAGAGTTTATCGAAGAAGAAAATGTAGTACAAGTGTCTATTAAAAAGGTAACTGAAGAAGTAGAAGATGATTTAGAAGAGAAAGCTTTTATGCGTACGTTACTGGAGCATTTCGAACAATATATTAAAGTTTCGAAAAAAGTTTCAAATGAAACTTTTGCAACGGTAGCTGATGTGGAAGAACCAGGGAGATTAGCTGATTTAATTGCTTCTCACTTGCCGATTAAAACGAAGCAGAAACAAGAGATTTTAGAGATTGTATCTGTAAAAGAACGATTACAAACACTTATTTCAATTATTCAAGATGAACAAGAGTTACTTAGCCTAGAAAAGAAAATTGGACAAAAAGTGAAACGTTCCATGGAGCGCACGCAAAAAGAATATTTCTTACGTGAGCAAATGAAGGCGATTCAAACTGAACTTGGCGACAAAGAAGGCAAGGGCGGAGAAGTAGAAGAACTTCGTGAGAAAATTGAACAGTCAGGAATGCCGGAAGAAACAATGAAGGCGGCCCTGAAAGAATTAGATCGTTATGAAAAGTTACCAGCAAGTTCTGCGGAGAGTGGTGTTATTCGCAATTATATTGATTGGTTATTAGCGCTTCCGTGGACAGAGGCAACAGAAGATATAATTGACCTTGCTCATTCGGAAGAGATTTTAAATAACGATCATTACGGTCTTGAAAAAGTGAAAGAGCGTGTACTTGAATATTTAGCTGTACAGAAGTTAACGAATTCATTAAAAGGACCTATCCTTTGTTTAGTAGGCCCTCCTGGGGTCGGCAAAACTTCGTTAGCGCGTTCAATTGCAACATCATTAAATCGTAACTTCGTCCGTGTATCTCTTGGTGGTGTGCGTGATGAATCTGAAATTCGTGGTCACCGTCGTACATATGTTGGAGCAATGCCAGGACGCATTGTTCAAGGTATGAAAAAGGCGAAAACAGTTAATCCAGTCTTCTTATTAGATGAGATTGATAAAATGTCTAACGATTTCCGTGGAGATCCATCAGCGGCATTACTTGAAGTATTAGATCCAGAACAAAACCATAACTTCAGTGATCATTACATTGAAGAACCATATGATCTATCAAAAGTTATGTTTGTAGCAACTGCTAATACACTTTCAAGTATTCCGGGTCCATTACTTGACCGTATGGAAATCATTTCGATTGCTGGCTATACAGAACTTGAAAAAGTACACATTGCTCGTGAGCATTTGTTGCCGAAACAATTAAAAGAACATGGCTTACGAAAAGGTAATTTACAAGTGCGTGATGAAGCGCTTCTTGAGATTATTCGTTATTATACACGTGAGGCTGGTGTTCGTACGCTAGAGCGCCAAATTGCAAAAGTTTGCCGTAAAGTAGCGAAGATTATCGTTACAGCAGAACGTAAACGTATCGTTGTGACAGAGAAAAAGATTGTTGATTTACTTGGTAAACACATATTCCGTTATGGGCAAGCTGAAAAAACAGACCAAGTTGGTATGGCAACAGGTCTAGCTTACACAGCAGCAGGCGGCGATACACTTGCCATTGAAGTTTCTGTAGCGCCAGGAAAAGGGAAACTAATTTTAACAGGGAAACTTGGGGATGTTATGAAAGAATCAGCACAAGCTGCGTTTAGTTATATACGTTCTCGTGCAGAAGAGCTTCAGATCGATCCGAATTTCCATGAGAAAAATGATATTCATATTCACGTTCCAGAAGGAGCAGTTCCAAAAGACGGACCGTCAGCAGGTATTACGATGGCAACGGCACTTATTTCTGCGCTAACAGGTATTCCTGTAAGTAAAGAAGTGGGTATGACAGGTGAAATTACACTTCGTGGTCGTGTATTACCAATTGGTGGTTTAAAAGAAAAAACATTAAGTGCTCACCGCGCAGGCTTAACAAAAATTATTTTGCCAGCAGAAAACGAGAAAGATTTAGATGATATTCCAGAGAGCGTAAAAGAAAACCTTACGTTTGTGCTTGCATCTCATTTAGATGAAGTATTGGAGCACGCATTAGTAGGAGTGAAACAATGAAAGTAACAAAAGCAGATATTGTAATTAGTGCTGTTAAACCAGAACAATATCCAGACAGTGATTTACCAGAAATTGCATTAGCAGGTCGTTCAAATGTGGGGAAGTCTTCCTTTATTAATAAAATTTTAAATCGTAAAAAGTTAGTGCGTATTTCTTCTAAACCAGGAAAAACGCAAACGCTGAACTTTTTCTTAATCAATGAGATGATGCACTTTGTTGACGTTCCAGGTTATGGATATGCAAAAGTATCTAAATCGGAGCGCGCTGCATGGGGGAAAATGATTGAAACGTACTTTACAACTCGTGAGCAATTAGACGCAGCTGTATTAGTAGTTGATTTACGTCACCAACCAACAAGTGATGACGTGATGATGTATGATTTCTTAAAGCATTATGAAATCCCAACAATTATTATTGCGACGAAAGCCGATAAAATTCCGAAAGGGAAATGGCAAAAGCATTTAAAAGTTGTAAAAGAAACGCTTGCTGTTGAAATTGGCGATGAAATTGTTCTATTCTCTTCTGAAACAGGACTTGGAAAAGAAGAAGCGTGGAAAGCAATTCATAAATTTACAAAAACAAAAAACGCGTGACGAATGTCGCGCGTTTTTGTTTTGCTAAATTTTTTAGCGTACGTTTAATGTAACTTCAATATTTCCTCGTGTTGCTTTCGAATAAGGGCATACACCGTGAGCCGCTTCTACAAGTTCTTGTGCTTCGCTATGTGAAACGCCAGCCACATGTACATCAAGTACAGCAGATAGACCGAAACCACCATCTGTATCTTTTCCGATAGAAACGTGAGCAGTTACTTCTGTACTTTCTACTTTCACACGTTTTGTACGAATGACAAGTTGTAATGCACTATCGAAACAAGCTGCATAACCAGCTGCAAATAGTTGTTCTGGATTTGTTGCTTCTCCGCCTGCACCACCTAGTGCTTTCGGCATTTTTACATCAAGATTTAATATGCCATCATCTGAAACTACTTTCCCATTTCTTCCACCTGTTGCTGTTACTGAAGCAGTATATAATTTATCCATATTTATTCCCCTTTTCCATCATTAATTGTTTTCATTGTGTCAATTAGTTTATTTAGTTGAATTAATAAAGAGCGATATTCTTGCTCTGTAATTCCTAAGTTTGTAGCCATCGTTGTCGGTAATGAACAAGCCTTTTCCTTTAAATCTTTGCCTTGTTCTGTTAATTCAATACAAACTTTTCGCTCGTCTTCTTTGGAACGAACACGTTTTACAAGTTTTAATGATTCCATGCGTTTTAACATAGGTGTTAACGTACCAGAATCTAAAAATAGACGTTCTCCAATTTCTTTTACTGTTAGTCCATCTTGCTCCCATAGTACGAGTAAAGTAATGTACTGGGGATACGTAATACCCATTTCTTCTAAATAAGGTCGATAAAAACGAGTAACCTCTCTAGAGCAGGCGTAAATAGAAAAACAAAGTTGGTTATCTAGATGCAAAGAGTCTTCTGTCATAAATAACTCCCTTCCAATTAAATTGTGCACAATTTAATTTTATAAAACCAATATAACGAAAAAGAAATACAATGTCAAATACATTGTATTGAGAAAGTCTTTGTTACATTTTGGAACAATCATACATATTTTCCTTCATGATGAAAGAAGATAGGGAAGATGATGTTATAATTTATATGGAATAGTTTCCATCACTTGATTATGAGGGCTTTTTTTGGTAACGTACAAATAGAGTTATTAATTTATAATCATTATAAAGTAGAAGTTTTTTTATTAGTGTTACTGAATCTCCTTTATTACATACGGAGAATAATTAAAAAATAATCAGTTGTTCACACGATTGTCAGATTCATAAGAGGAAAGTTGTATTATGATAGTAGATAAAGTGATAAAACGGGTGAAGGGGGACATGCTGCGTGCATATTCTTGTTGTTAGTGTAAATTATCGAACAGCCCCTGTAGAATTTCGTGAGAAACTCACATTTCAGGCAGCAGAACTAGAGCGAGCGATGACTACATTACAAAATCAAAAGAGCGTGTTAGAGAATGTCATTGTATCAACTTGTAATCGCACTGAGATTTATGCTGTTGTCGATCAATTACACACGGGACGGTATTATATTAAGAAGTTTTTAGCTGATTGGTTTCAGCTTGAAATAGAAGAAGTCGCGCCATATTTAACTATTTTTGAACAAGATGGTGCAATAGATCATTTATTCCGCGTAACGTGCGGTTTAGATTCTATGGTAGTCGGAGAAACGCAGATTTTAGGTCAAATAAAAGATAGCTTTTTAGAAGCGCAACAAGTTAAAGCAACAGGCACAATTTTTAATGAATTGTTTAAGCAAGTCATTACATTAGCAAAACGTGCCCACTCAGAAACAACAATCGGGGAAAGTGCGATGTCTGTTAGTTATGCTGCTGTTGAGCTTGGAAAGAAAATATTTGGCGAGTTAACAGATTGTCATGTGCTTATTCTTGGTGCTGGTAAAATGGGCGAACTTGCACTGCAAAACTTATATGGAAGTGGTGCTCGTAAAGTAACAGTTATGAATAGGACGCTTTCGAAAGCAGAAGTAATGGCTGAGAAATATATGGGACATGCAAAATCATTAAGCGAATTACAATGTGCATTATTAGAAGCAGATATTTTAATTAGTTCAACTGGTGCATCGGAGTATGTCATTACGAAAGAGATGATGACAAAGGTAGAGAAAATGCGCTCTGGTCGCCCTTTGTTTATGGTTGACATTGCAGTGCCACGTGATATTGATCCAGCGATTGATGAGCTAGAAGGTTCTTTCTTGTATGATATTGATGATTTACAAGGAGTAGTGGAGGCAAACCGTGCTGAGCGTTTGAAAGAAGCAGAGAAAATTCAATTTATGATTGAAGAGGAAATTGTTCTATTTAAAACGTGGTTAAGTACACTTGGTGTTGTTCCATTAATATCAGCTCTTCGTGATAAGGCACTTGCAATTCAAAGTGAAACGATGGTAAGCCTAGAGCGAAAAATACCAAACCTTAGTGATCGTGAGAAAAAAGTCATTAGTAAGCATACGAAAAGTATTATTAATCAATTATTAAAAGACCCAATTTTAGTAGCGAAAGAAATAGCTGCTGAAGAGGGAGCTAGCGAAAAATTAGCGTTATTTGCGAAGATTTTCGATTTAGAAACGGAAGACGTAGAGAGTTGTGCGGAAGAAGTAGAACATAAAAAAGTGTGGACACCATCCGTTCCATCTTTATAATTTGGAAGGATGATCGGATGAGTTTTTTAAATAACAGTATTATTTATCATATTGCAATTATTTTATATGCTTGTAGCATTAGTTTATATTTTATAGATTATTTCCAAAGTAACCGAAAGGCGAACCGATTTGCTTTTTGGTTACTTGCGATTGTATGGGTCCTGCAGTCTATTTTTATGTTGCTTAGGGCTACAGATTCAGAAACGAATCCAATTTTAACTTTATTATCAGGGATTTATTTTTATGTTTGGTTATTGATTACGATGTCGTTAGTCATTAATCGATTTATGAGAATCGACTTTTTAGTCTTTTTTACAAATGTTGTTGCATTTGGCGTAAGCGCTTTTTCTATTTTTACACCGCTCGGAAAGATGTCGCCAGTACTTGCGGAACAATTAGTTTCAGAACTTGTATACGTGCATGTCGGTATGGCAATTATTTCTTACGCAACGTTTACTGTATCGTTCATTTTTTCTATTATGTACTTATTACAATATCGCCTATTAAAAAAGAAAAAATGGAATGCGAGATTAAGAAGGTTAGGGAATTTACCGAAGCTAGAATCTATGTCTTACGGATTAAATTTATTTTCTGTTCCATTTTTCTTACTAGCAATTTTATTAGGATGTATATGGGGATATACAAAATTGGATAATTTCCATTGGTATGATACGAAAGTAATCGGATCTTTTGTCGTTCTATTTGTGTATTGCACAGGTTTATATTTACGAGCGGCAGATGTGTTGCAAGGTAAGAAAATTGTACAGTGGAATATCGGATCGTTTCTCGTAATGCTAGTAAACATTTTTCTATTAAGCAGTTTATCCAATTTCCACTTTTGGTATTTATAATGAGGAGAGAGAATTATGCGCAAAATTATTGTAGGATCACGAAAGAGTAAACTAGCATTAACGCAAACAAACTGGTTTATTGATCAGTTAAAAGCCCTAGGTCTACCATATGAATTTGAAGTGAAAGAAATTGTCACAAAAGGTGATGTTATTTTAGATGTTACTCTTTCAAAAGTAGGCGGCAAAGGCTTGTTTGTAAAAGAGATTGAACACGCGCTACTTACGAAAGAAATCGATATGGCTGTACATAGTATGAAAGATATGCCAGCCGTACTTCCAGAAGGTTTAATGATTGGTTGTACACCAAAGCGTGTTGACCCTCGTGATGCTTTTATCTCAAAAAATGGAGCATCGTTTAAAGAGTTAGCGGAAGGTGCTATTTTAGGTACGAGTAGTTTAAGACGTAGTGCACAGCTACTCGCTGCGAGACCAGATTTACAAGTTAAGTGGATTCGCGGGAATATCGATACACGTTTACGTAAATTAAAAGAAGAAGATTACGATGCGATTATTTTAGCGACAGCTGGATTACAAAGAATGGGCTGGGATGATGAAGTTATTACAGAACATTTAGATGAAACGTTATGTGTACCTGCTGTAGGACAAGGTGCATTAGCGATTGAGTGTCGTGAGGATGATAAGGATTTATTGCAATTGTTAGCGCATATTAATGATACGATAACAGAAAGAACAGTGGCAGCGGAGCGAGTATTTCTTCATAAACTTGAAGGTGGATGCCAAGTTCCAATTGCTGGATATGCAACCCTTACAGAGAACGATGCAATCGAATTAACAGCTCTTGTTGGCTCTATGGATGGCTCTGTTTTATTAAAAGAGACAGTAGTGGGTACTAATCCTGAGGAAGTAGGATTAGAGGCCGCGGACCGTTTAATTAAGCAAGGCGCCCAAGAACTCATTCTTGCTGCAAATAAGGAGCAACAATAAATATGAACGCTCTCGCTGGAAAAACGGTATTGATTACACGTGCCCAGCATCAAGCGAAACAAATGAGTGTAGCAGTGAAAGAAAAGAGCGGAATTCCATTGGAAATTCCGCTTTTGCGTATGGAAGGTATGTCTCATAGGCAAATTCAACATATTGAAGAGCAGCTACATTCATACGACTGGGTTATTTTTACGAGCAGAAATGGTGTAGCTTTTTTTCTAGATAGTTTAAAAAAGAAACTACCACTAACCATTAAAATCGCTGCGGTAGGTGTGAAAACAAAATTAGAGTTAGAAAAAAGGGGCTATCAAGTTCATTTTGTTCCGACTTCATTTGTTGCAGAAGCATTTGCAGAAGAGTTTCTAAAAGAATTAAGTGGAAATGAACGTATTTTATTTCCGAAAGGGAATTTAGCAAGAGAGGTAATTCCGGTTGCACTTCGGGAAATTGGTGTTTCTCTAGATGAGCTAACCGTATACGGTACGAAAGTGAATATAGAAAAAAAGCAAGAGCTTATAGCGGCATTGAAGTTAGGGAAAGTAGACATTATTACATTTACGAGCCCTTCAACTGTTACTAGTTTTGTTCGTTTACTTGAGGGTACAAACTGGAGAGAATGGACAAAAAAATGTACAATTGCTTGTATAGGACCTATTACGGAAAAAGAGGCAAGTCTTTATTTTCCGTCTGTTATTGTGCCGAAAGAGTACACTGTAGAAGCATTACTACAATGTGTTTGTGAATCTATAAAATGAAAGAATGGGGATAGAAATCTATGAACTCTTTACAATTTAATCGTCATCGTCGTTTAAGACAAAGCGGGGGCATGCGTGCGCTTGTGCGTGAAACGTTTTTACATACGGAAGATTTTATTTACCCTATTTTTGTATTAGAAGGTGAAAATGTTCGTAATGAAGTTCCTTCTATGCCAGGCGTATATCAAATGTCTTTAGATTTATTGCAAGCTGAAATGCAAGAAGTTGTTGATTTAGGTATTCGTTCTGTTATTGTATTTGGTTTACCTGCTGAAAAGGATGAAGTTGGATCATCAGCATATTGTGATCATGGAATTGTACAACGTGCTATTCAGCAAATTAAAGGTGATTTCCCTGAGCTAGTAGTAGTTGCAGACACATGTTTATGTCAATTTACAAGCCATGGTCATTGCGGTGTAATTGAAGATGGTATTATTTTAAATGACGAGTCTCTTGCAGTTCTTGCGAAAACAGCTGTAAGTCAAGCAAAAGCAGGAGCGGACATTATTGCGCCATCAAACATGATGGACGGCTTTGTAACAGCAATTCGCCATGCATTAGACGAAAATGGTTTTGGACACGTGCCAGTTATGTCGTACGCTGTGAAATATTCATCAGCATTTTATGGACCATTCCGTGATGCTGCGCACGGTGCACCGCAATTTGGTGACCGTAAAACATATCAAATGGATCCGGCAAACCGTATGGAAGCATTCCGTGAAGCAGAATCAGATGTAATGGAAGGTGCAGATTTCTTAATCGTAAAACCAGCTCTTTCTTACTTAGATATCGTTCGTGATGTGAAAAATAACTTTAATTTACCAGTTGTCGCTTATAATGTAAGTGGTGAATATTCGATGATTAAAGCGGCAGCGCAAAATGGTTGGATTAATGAAAAAGAAGTTGTTCTTGAAAAATTAATTAGTATGAAACGTGCAGGAGCAGATTTAATTATTACGTATCATGCAAAAGATGCAGCAAGATGGTTACAAGAAGGAGGCGCTAAATAATGAAAAAGTTTGATAAGTCAATTGCAGCGTTTGAAGAGGCGCAAGACTTAATGCCTGGTGGCGTAAATAGCCCGGTTCGTGCCTTTAAGTCTGTTGGGATGAATCCGTTGTTTATGGAGCGTGGAAAAGGCTCTAAAGTATATGATATCGATGGGAATGAATACATCGACTACGTATTATCATGGGGTCCTTTAATTCATGGTCATGCAAATGATCGTGTTGTAGAAGCGTTAAAATCTGTTGCTGAAAGAGGTACAAGCTTCGGTGCACCAACAGAAATTGAAAATAAATTAGCAAAACTTGTTATTGAGCGCGTGCCATCAATTGAGATTGTGCGTATGGTTAACTCTGGAACGGAAGCGACAATGAGTGCACTACGTTTAGCTCGTGGTTATACAGGTCGTAATAAAATCTTGAAATTTATCGGTTGTTACCACGGTCATGGTGATTCGTTATTAATTAAAGCTGGTTCTGGTGTGGCGACTTTAGGTTTACCAGATAGTCCTGGTGTACCAGAAGGTGTAGCGAAAAATACGATTACAGTAGCTTATAACGATTTAGAAAGCGTAAAATACGCGTTTGAACAATTCGGTGATGATATTGCTTGTGTAATTGTAGAACCAGTAGCAGGAAATATGGGGGTTGTTCCTCCGCAGCCTGGATTTTTAGAAGGTCTTCGTGAAGTAACAGAACAAAACGGTGCATTGCTTATTTTTGATGAAGTAATGACAGGGTTCCGAGTAGCTTATAATTGTGGCCAAGGTTATTATGGCGTAACGCCTGATTTAACATGCTTAGGTAAAGTAATCGGTGGTGGTTTACCGGTAGGAGCATACGGTGGTAAAGCGGAAATTATGCGCCAAGTTGCGCCAAGCGGACCGATTTACCAAGCTGGTACTTTATCAGGTAACCCACTTGCAATGGCGGCAGGTTATGAAACGTTAGTACAGTTAACGCCAGAATCATATGTAGAATTTGAGCGTAAAGCTGAAATGTTAGAAGCTGGATTACGTAAAGCAGCTGAAAAACATGGCATTCCGCACCATATTAACCGTGCAGGCTCTATGATTGGTATTTTCTTTACAGATGAACCCGTTATTAATTACGATGCAGCAAAATCTTCAAACTTAGAATTCTTTGCGGCTTACTATCGTGAAATGGTAGAACAAGGTGTATTCTTACCGCCATCTCAATTCGAAGGTTTATTCTTATCGACAGCACATAGTGATGCAGATATTGAAGCGACGATTGCAGCAGCTGAAATTGCAATGTCAAAATTAAAAGCGTAATGTATTAGAGAAAATCGCTCTCCATAAGGGGAGCGATTTTTTTTATTCATAAAGTAAGCTTTCTGCACATAAATCTGTAATGACATATAGTTTGGGAGGGGGAAAAGAAGTGGCTGCAGATCATTCATTACGATTTTCATTAAAAGAATCTGTGTGGTTCCAAAAAGGACAGGAAGTCGAAGAACTTTTGTCAATTTCGTTAGATCCAGACGTTGAGATAGAAGAGCTTGATCATGAAGTAATCGTGAGAGGACAATTAGATTTAACCGGAGAGTATGTTGCACGAAAAGATGATTCGGCGTATTCATTAAGAGAACTATCGCCAGCAAAGTCAATTGATTATGTAGAAACAAGAGAAGATGGGGTTAATGAACTTGTTCATTCCTTTCCACTTGAAATATCAATTCCGAGAAATCGAGTGAAAGTAATTGAAGAGCTATATGTATCAATCGAGGAATTTGATTATGAATTAAAGGAAAATGGTTGCTTACAATTATTAGCGGATATATCTATTACCGGTTTGTGTGATGAAGAGAGAGGCGAGGATGAAGTTGAAGAGGAAGAAACGGTGTATGCTGAGTTAGAAGAAGATTCAGCGCAAGAGGATGAAAATAGACCGGCGCCGCATGTAGAAGAACCAGCATATAAGGAATCAGATGAGTGGGAAGATTACGCATTTGAACCGTTCCAATTAGAGGAAAGAAAAGAGCAGGAATTAGAAGAAGAGAAAATAGAAGAACATGAATTTGTGGAACGTGAAGAGGAGCAAGAAACAACGCCGCAATTTGAACTGTTCGGACGAAAAGATTTCAAGAAAGAAAAAGCGAAAAAGCAGGAAGAACAAGAAGAAGAGTACTCACAGCGAGATGAAAATGCGCTTTATTTAACAAAACTATTTACGAAAGAACCGGAAGAAGAATTTACAAAGTTAAGAATGTATTTCGTGCAAGAAGGGGATACAATTGAATCTATTGCAGACCGTTATGAAACGTCTGTACAAAATTTATACCGTGTCAATCAAACAGAAGATATATTTTTAAATACGGGGCAAATTATTTATATTCCCGTTTCAAGGGTAAAGACGAAATAAGGAAGTGAGTGTTTTCACTCACTTCCTTTCTTAGAGGCTATGTTTTGAATAGAAAGGGTTATTCGTATGGATATTGAGTTGCGAAATCACTATGAACCTATTGTGAGGCAATATAGATTGGATACGCAGCATATGGAAGAGCACGGAAATGTAATGAAAATTTATACGAATCAAGGTCCATATGCACTCAAGAAAATAGAAGGCAGAAAGTTAGAGCGGAATAACTTTCTGCATCATATTCAATATTTGAAGGAGAAAGGTTTTTCAAATTATGTACCTATATATCATGCGACGGATGGAAGTTATATTTTAAGTGACGGGACGTATAATTATTATTTAATGCCTTGGTTAGAACGTGCAGAAGGAAACGGTGAGGACAATGATCAATACCATAAAATGTTTCAGACACTTGGAACGTTGCATCAAAAAACTGTGAAGGAAGAAACGTATACGGAAGAAGATTTAGAAAAACATTATACAAGTATATCCGATCGTTGGGAAAATGATGGTGAGATGTTAGAAGAGTTTCTCGTAGAATCTGAATCAAAATGGTATATGTCCCCGTTTGAATTGCAATATTGTACGTACTATCATCATGTAATGAGAGCGCGTGAATTTGCAACGAAGCAATTAAATGAGTGGAACGATGCGATGAAAGAAAAAGAGAAAACGCGTATTACTTTTGTGCATGGTAATGTGTCACTTAATCATTTTTTATTTGACTATGAGCGGAATGGCTATTTTATTAGTTTAGAAAAATCGAAGTTTGCAACGCCTGTGCAAGATATAGTAGGTTTTTATTCACGGTCTTTAAACACATATCCAATCGCAAGAAGTGATCGGTTTGAATGGTTTCAAATGTATCAAAAAAATTTCCCTTTTACGAAAGAAGAGCAACTACTTATGTTTGCGTATATGACGTATCCATCGCAATTTATTCGGCAAATCCAGTCCTATAAGAAAAGAAGAGATAATCGCAACGAGGAAAATGAACTGCGCGGAGTAAAGAGTTTGCAACAATCGCATTGGCTCGTTAGCAATATAGAATATTTCCTGTCACAATTACAAGCTGCCCAGCAAGGGAACGGATAAAGTAAAGGCATTCCCCGCTGATGATTAGCCTTCACCAATTGGGCGTTTACGGGCACCAGGGCTCCCATCTAACTTCTTTGCTTCAGTTGAGTTTTGAGGTGGAGGTCTTACTGCCCGCAAATAGCGGGGGAAAGAAGATAAGTAGAGGATTCTACTTATCTTCTTTTTTTTGCACGAAAAGCTGTAGTTTTAAATTTATCTTGACGAATAAGGTTTCGTTTTTTACACTATTGTATATAATAATTAACAATCATATAAATGCCTTGAAGGGGAAGAGTATAACATGAAACGTCTTCAGAGAGGAGAATCATTAGCTGGGAGATTCTCTAGATAGTTATGTTAGAAGGTAGCCCTGGAGCATCTTTTCTGAACGGAATAGTTCTTATTAGGAAAAGACGGATTTGTCCGTTATCAAATTAAGAGTATAAGCAAATTATGAATTTGTTTGTAAATAAAGGTGGTACCGCGATGTCCCTCGTCCTTTTTGGATGAGGGACATTTTTTATTTTAAGGAGGGAAAATAATGTCAAACACGGAAAAGAATTTACCAACTAAATATGATCATATGTCCGTTGAAGAAGGCCTTTATCAATGGTGGCTTGAAGGCAAATATTTTGAAGCAACAGGAGACGAGAAGAAACAGCCATATACAATTGTAATTCCACCTCCGAACGTAACTGGTAAGTTACACTTAGGTCATGCTTGGGATACAACTCTTCAAGATATTTTAACTCGTACGAAGCGTATGCAAGGATACGATGTGCTATGGCTTCCAGGAATGGACCATGCTGGTATCGCAACACAAGCGAAAGTAGAAGGAAAACTTCGTGAAGAAGGTATTTCACGTTACGATCTTGGCCGTGAAAAATTCCTTGAAAAAGCTTGGGAGTGGAAAGAAGAATACGCTTCTCACATTCGTCAACAATGGGGAAAAGTTGGTTTAGGACTAGACTATTCTCGTGAACGCTTCACATTAGACAAAGGTTTATCAGATGCGGTTAATAAAGTATTCGTTCAATTATACGAAAAAGGCTTAATTTACCGTGGTGAATATATCATCAACTGGGATCCAGCAACACGCACAGCTCTTTCTGATATTGAAGTAATTCATAAAGAAGTTCAAGGTGCATTCTACCATATGAACTATCCGTTAACAGATGGTTCTGGTCACATTCGTCTTGCGACAACTCGTCCAGAAACGATGCTTGGTGATACAGCAGTAGCAGTTCATCCCGAAGACGATCGTTACAAACATTTAATCGGAAAAACAGTTACACTTCCAATCGTAGGCCGTGAGATTCCGATTATTGCTGATGAGTACGTAGAAAAAGATTTCGGAACGGGCGTTGTAAAAATTACACCAGCTCATGACCCGAATGACTTTGAAGTAGGTAACCGTCATGACTTACCACGCATTTTAGTAATGAACGAAGATGGAACAATGAACGAAAAAGCTGGTAAGTATAACGGTATGGATCGTTTCGAATGCCGTAAAGAATTAGTGAAAGACTTACAAGAAGCTGGCGTATTAGTAGAAATCGAGCCACATATGCATTCAGTAGGTCATAGTGAGCGTAGCGGTGCAGTTGTTGAGCCTTATTTATCAACACAATGGTTCGTAAAAATGGCTCCACTTGCTGAAAAAGCAGTAGCGCTTCAACAAAAAGAAGAAGAAAAAGTAACGTTCGTACCAGAGCGTTTTGAAAACACATATTTACGCTGGATGGAAAATATTCATGACTGGTGTATTTCTCGTCAATTATGGTGGGGACACCGTATTCCAGCTTGGTACCATAAAGAAACTGGTGAAGTATACGTAGGTACAGAAGCACCAGCAGATATTGAAAACTGGAATCAAGATAATGACGTACTTGATACATGGTTCAGTTCAGCGTTATGGCCATTTTCAACACTTGGTTGGCCAAATGAAGATTCAGCAGACTTCAAACGTTACTATTCAACAGATGCACTAGTAACGGGTTATGATATCATCTTCTTCTGGGTATCTCGTATGATTTTCCAAGGTTTAGAGTTTACAGGAGAGCGTCCATTTAAAGATGTATTAATTCACGGTTTAGTTCGTGATGAGCAAGGTCGTAAAATGAGTAAATCTCTTGGTAACGGTATTGATCCAATGGATGTTATCGAGAAGTACGGTGCAGATGCAATGCGTTTCTTCTTATCAACAGGAAGTGCACCAGGTCAAGATTTACGTTTCAGCATGGAAAAAGTAGAATCTACTTGGAACTTCATTAATAAAATTTGGAACGCATCACGTTTCGTATTAATGAACATGGATGATATGAAGTATGAAGAAATCGATTTAACTGGTGAAAAATCAGTAGCAGATAAGTGGATCTTAACTCGCTTAAACGAAACAATCGAAAGCGTAACACGTAACATGGATAAATATGAGTTCGGTGAAGCTGGTCGTTCATTATACAACTTCATTTGGGACGATTTCTGTGATTGGTATATTGAAATGGCGAAACTTCCACTATACGGTGAAGATGAAGCAGCTAAGAAAACAACTCGTTCTATTTTAGCTTACGTATTAGATCAAACAATGCGTCTATTACACCCATTCATGCCATTCGTAACAGAGAAAATTTGGCAACATTTACCGCATGAAGGCGAGTCTATTACAGTAGCTGCGTGGCCAACAGTTCGCGAAGATTTACAAGATACGGAAGCTGCGGCAGAAATGCATCTTCTAGTTGATATCATTCGCTCTGTTCGTAACATCCGTGCAGAAGTAAATACGCCAATGAGCAAAAAAGTTCAAATGCAAATTAAAGCAAAAGATGAGGCTGTACTTGCTCAACTTACGAAAAACAGCTCTTACATTGAGCGTTTCTGTAACCCAAGCGAATTAACAATTCAAACGGACTTACAAGCGCCAGAAAAAGCAATGACTGCAATCGTATCAGGTGCAGAGTTATTCTTACCGTTAGCTGATCTTATCAATCTTGATGAAGAGAGAGCTCGTCTTGAGAAAGAACTTGAGAAGTTCGATAAAGAAGTAGAACGTGTACAGAAGAAACTTTCTAACCAAGGTTTCGTAGCGAAAGCTCCTGCAGCGGTTATTGAAGGAGAGCGTGCGAAAGAGCAAGATTACCTAGAAAAACGCGAAGCAGTTCGTCAACGTCTAGCAGATCTTGAAAAGTAAAAATGTTTTTAGAGACTCACTATATTGGTGAGTCTCTTTTCTTTGCGTATAATAGAACTATGAAAGTTGTCTTTTGAAAGGGGAAAAATATACGTGATACATACATACGAAGAAGCGATAGGGTGGATCCATAGCCGATTGAAATTTGGAATTAAGCCAGGATTAGAAAGAATGAGATGGATGTTAGAAGAACTTGGAAATCCAGAGCGTCATATAAAATGTGTTCATCTTGCTGGTACAAATGGAAAAGGTTCAACGTTAACATATATGCGTTACATGTTAGAAGGCGCGAAATATAAGGTAGGAACGTTTACCTCTCCTTACATCGAATCATTTAATGAACGCATTAGTGTGAATGGAACACCAATTGCAGACGAAGAGATTACTGAACTTGTAAAGATGGTAAAACCAGTCGTTGAAAAACTAGATGAAACGGATTTAGGGGAAGCGACAGAGTTTGAAATTATTACTGTTATGGCGATTTGCTATTTCGGTAAAGTCAATTTCTGTGATGTTGTTTTATTTGAAACAGGGCTTGGTGGACGTTTTGACTCTACCAATGTTATACACCCTGTCCTCACGATTATTACGAATATCGGTCACGATCATATGCATATTTTAGGAAATACACTAGGGGAAATTGCATATGAAAAGGCGGGGATTATTAAGTCTGGCGTGCCGGTAATTACTGGTGTACAAGATGAAGAAGCTTTGCAAGTCATTCAAAATGTTGCAAAGGAAAACCATGCAAACTTATACGAACTTAGCAAGCATTTTACAGCGTTACATAAACAGTCTAATGAAGATGGGGAACAGTTTGATTTTACTTGTCCTTTTTCCGCATTTGAAGATTTGCAAATCTCAATGAAAGGCATTCATCAAGTAGGAAATGCAGCGTTAGCACTTATGGCAGTAATGTATGTAAAAACATATTTATCATTTTTAATTGAAGAAGAGGAAATAAGAACGGGATTACTGGAAGCATATTGGATTGGGCGCTTTGAAAAGTTGCAAAGTAACCCGGATATTATTATAGATGGTGCTCATAATCCAGAAGGTATCGAAAGCCTTGTGAAAACAGTAGAAGCGCATTACAAAGATAAAAATGTAATAGTGTTATTTACTGCCCTTGGTGATAAACAATTACATAACATGGTAGGCCAATTAGAAACCATTGCAGATGAAATTATTTTTACAACATTCGCCTTTGATCGTGCTATTTCTGCTGATAAGCTTGCATCATATTCACAGAAAGAATCAAAATTAGTTTTTGAAAATTGGAAAGAGGCAATTGATACAAAAGTTGAAATGATAGCAGAAAATGATGTTTTTATCATAACGGGTTCTCTTTATTTCATTTCTGAAGTACGAAAATATATTCGCGAGAAAAACTAGATAGTCTTTGCTATCTAGTTTTTTTGTTCTACAAATGAAGTCAAATGCATACATATAAGATAAATATATAGGGTTATTTGGCGAATTCCTCTGACAAATATCTCGTTTTTTTATGAAATGAATATGATATGATGCGGACAACGATAAGAGGTGAGGTGTGAGTGTATGGACAAGCAATCACGAACGATCTCAGTGAAAGTGAATGGAACAGAAGCGAAGTATGAGGAAAAAAAGAAAGATGAATTTGAATGGATGGTAGTAGAAAGTGAACGACCGAAAAATGTTGTTCCGTTTCAAAAAGCGAAATCAATGTCTGTGGAAAAATACCGAAAGAAGTGGAGTAATACATTAATTGTAATCGTTGCAACTGCAATCATTATCGGTACGGCGTTTGGAATGGGGATGCTTCATTTACTTACTGGACAAGGAACGACAGGAGGAAGTGAAGTGACAGCTTCAAGGCCGACTGGAAATGGAGAATCAAAGGTGGGTGGAACGGCAGAACAAACACCAGCACCGAAAGAAGAAAAACAAAAAGCACAGACAGGAACGTCATTGGATCCGATGAAATTATTTTTTGTTCAAGGGGGGCTTTATTCTTCTGAAGAAAAGGGACAGGCAGCTCTTGAAGAATGGAAAGGCAATGGGGGCATTGGTGCTTTGAGACCGAGCGGTGATAAGTATGCAATAGTTGTTGGTATTGCTAGCGATGAACAGTCTATAAATCAATTAATGACTAAGTATAAAAATGATGGTGTCTCCGTTTTAAAAAAGAGCTGGGATATAACAGATAAAGCATTGCTGAAAGATGATAAAGAAGTAGGGACATTTTTAACAAAAGTGCAGCCATTATACACTCATTTAGCAAAATATGCTTCTAGCGTACAAGTTGGTGGAAAAAGCAGCCCAAAAGATATAGAAGCAATTGAAAAAGAATGGAAAAAGGTTGAAAAAGAAGGGGAAAGTATGAAACGAGAAGAAGCAAAGAAACTGTATATGTATACGTCGGTAGCTGTACAAACAGTAAAAGATGGAAAGGTGGATAAGGAATCTTTGGCGAAATTAAATCAAGTTATTATTGATGGTTTACTCTCGTATGAAAAAATTGTTTCGTAGAAAGTGAAATGATAGGATAATAAAATGAGTAAGAAAGAAGTACATGTACTTCTTTCTTTTCTTTTGAATTTAGAGCAAAGTGCTTTCTCTATGACGGGAATATAATCGTATGCAATAAAGAAGTTTTATTTTAGTTAGAGAAATTAATATTTCTTTCATTTGTGGGCAAACTATTCCTTTGATACGATTAATATAAATTGTTCTGCTTCATGTGAGAAAGGAAGGAGAAAATATGAGAAAAATAATTTTAGCTTCAGGATCACCTCGGAGGAAGGAATTACTTGAGTTAGCTAGTGTGCCATTTGAAATCGTTGTAAGTGAAGTAGAGGAAACAATTGGTGCATATTCATCGCCTTCTGATATTGTAATGTCACTTGCCTTGCAAAAAGCATCAGCGGTGGCAGAAAATAATAGTGATCACATTGTGTTAGGTGCGGATACAATTGTTACATATGAGTCGCGTATTCTTGGTAAGCCTTCTAATGAGGATGAGGCGAAAGAGATGTTACAATTACTATCAGGGAAAACACATGAAGTGTATACAGGTGTTGCGATTATAGCAAAAGAAAAAACGGTTACTTTTTATGAGCGTACAGAAGTTACATTTTGGGAGTTAACAGAAGAGGAAATTGATACATACGTCGCGTCGAAAGAACCTCTTGATAAAGCCGGTAGTTATGGGATTCAAGGTAAAGGATCTATTTTCGTTCAAAATATTCAAGGGGACTACTATAGTGTAGTTGGCTTACCAATTGCACGTCTCGTTCGGGAATTAAAACAATTTGATATTGATGTAACCCATGCGTAAAATTGCATGGGGTTTTCTTTGAGAGAACAAATAAAGGGGTGGAGAGATGAACGGTATTCGTGATGTTGTAAGAGAAGAACAGCCACGGGAGCGTTTATTGTTAGAAGGTGCTGGAAGTTTATCAAATCGAGAGCTTCTCGCAGTGTTACTCAGAACAGGTTCTAAAGAAGAAACAGTTTTAAAGTTGTCAGATAAAATTTTACACCAATTTGATGGCTTACGTATGTTGAAAGATGCAACATTAGAAGAGCTAATTAGTATACATGGTATTGGGATTTCAAAGGCATCGCAACTTATGGCAGCCTTTGAACTAGGCAGAAGAATGGTACGTTTAGAATATCAAAATAGATATAGTATTCGAAGTCCAGAAGATTGTGCGAAATACATGATGGAAGAAATGCGTTTTTTACAACAAGAGCATTTTGTTTGTTTATATTTAAATACAAAAAATCAAGTTATACATAGGCAAACGATCTTTATTGGAAGCTTAAACACGTCAATTGTACACCCGAGGGAAGTTTTTAAAGAAGCCTTCCGTCGTGCAGCAGCCTCTATCATATGTCTTCATAACCATCCCTCAGGAGATCCCACGCCGAGCCGTGAAGATATTGAAGTAACCAAACGCTTAGTAGAATGCGGCCAGATTATCGGAATTGAAGTGCTTGATCATATTATAATAGGTGACCATAAATTCGTGAGTTTAAAGGAAAAAGGTCATATTTAAGACTATGCTTTTTACTTATTTTGTTTTATAATGTGATTTATGAGTTTTTTGTAGAAATTTATCTACAAAAAGGATAAAGATATAAAAAACGTACTGTTTTTATAATATAAATTAAGAAAAAATGAGTCCGTGAAAACAAGAAAGGAAGATAAATAATATGTTTGGATTTGGTGGATTTACTCGCGATCTTGGAATAGACTTAGGAACTGCGAACACGCTTGTATATGTAAAAGGAAAAGGTGTAGTTTTACGTGAACCTTCAGTAGTGGCGTTACAAACTGATACGAAACAAATCGTTGCTGTAGGTAGCGACGCAAAACAAATGATTGGTCGTACACCAGGGAACGTTGTGGCACTTCGCCCGATGAAAGACGGTGTAATTGCTGATTACGAAACAACTGCAACAATGATGAAATATTACATTCAACAAGCTCAAAAATCAAACGGTTTCTTCTCACGTAAGCCGTATGTAATGGTATGTGTACCATCTGGTATTACAGCTGTAGAAAGACGTGCAGTAATCGATGCGACTCGTCAAGCGGGTGCTCGTGATGCTTATCCTATCGAAGAGCCATTTGCAGCAGCAATTGGTGCAAACTTACCTGTTTGGGAACCAACTGGTAGTATGGTTGTTGATATCGGTGGTGGTACAACAGAAGTTGCAATTATTTCTCTAGGTGGTATTGTAACAAGCCAGTCAGTCCGTGTTGCTGGTGATGATATGGACGATTCAATCATTCAGTACATTAAGAAAAGCTATAACTTAATGATCGGTGAAAGAACAGCTGAAGCATTAAAATTAGAAATTGGTTCTGCAGGCGAGCCCGAAGGTATCGAGCCTATGGAAATTCGCGGTCGTGATTTAGTAAGTGGTTTACCAAAAACAGTACTAATTCAGCCAGAAGAAATTGCAGATGCATTAAAAGATACAGTAGATGCGATTGTAGAATCAGTTAAAAATACGTTAGAAAAAACTCCACCTGAATTAGCAGCTGATATTATGGACCGCGGTATCGTATTAACAGGTGGCGGGGCATTACTACGTAATTTAGATAAAGTAATTAGTGAAGAAACGAAAATGCCAGTTCTTGTTGCAGAAGATCCATTAGATTGCGTAGCAATTGGAACAGGTAAAGCATTAGACAATATCGATCTTTTCAAAACTGCTGCTCGATAATATTGCAAAATAAAAATCAGTGAAATTAAGAGGGTGTGAACGTGCCACAGTTTTTCTTAAACAAAAGATTAATTGTTTTGTTGGTTAGTATTATTCTTCTCGTGGCATTGATTGGAATCTCATTGAAAGAACGGAACAGTTTAACATGGCCAGAGCAGTTTGTTAAAGATACTGTCGGTGTTGTAGAACGTGTATTCCAAAAGCCAGCGAAATACGTAGCTGGATTCTTCGAAAATGTAGAGGATGTAAAGCGCACGTATGAAGAGAATAAAGAATTAAAAGCAAAATTAGATAATTATGCAGGTCTATCAGGGAAAGTAAAACAATTAGAAGATGATAACAAGAAGCTACAAGAGCTAACTGGTAAAAAAGAGTTAAATAGCGGGTATACTGAAATTCCAGCTACTGTTGTTTCTCGTAATCCAGATAAATGGTACGATTTAATTGGAATTGATAAAGGGGCACAGCAAGGAATTAAAAAAGATATGGCTGTAGTAACTTCACAAGGGTTAGTTGGAAGAGTGAAAAGTGTATCTCAGTTTACATCATCAGTAGAATTACTAAGTTCTATGAGCCGAACAAATCGCGTTTCTGCTATTGTACAAGGGCAAGAGAAAATCTTTGGATTGATTGAAGGTTATGACAAAGAAAAGCAATTACTTCTTTTCACAAAGATTGGCTCTGATGCACCGGTAGAGAAAGATCAACTAGTTGTAACATCTGGACTGGGTGATATTTTCCCGAAAGGTCTTGTAATTGGAAAAATCGTTGAAGTTCAGCCGGATGCATATGGCTTAACAAAAACAGCTTATGTAAAACCTGCCGCTGATTTAAATGACGTAGAGCATATTACGGTTGCTAAACGTGCAACACCTTCAGCGCCATTAGAATAGGAGGAGAAGAAGAGATGATGAAGATATTAAAAAGAGCAGCTCTTCCTCTTTTGCTCCTTTTTGTGTTTCTATTTGAAAATATGTTTGCTACTGTTGTTCCAACGGATGTGTTTTGGAAAGACAGCATAGCAGCACCGCATTTCTTTATAATCGTATTATGTTTTATTACAGTGTATTATAGTCCGGTCCAAGGGATTTATTACGGACTATTATTTGGCTTCTTATTTGATACCGTATACACAGAACTTGTCGGGATATATATTTTTGCTTATCCGATTTTAGCTTATTTAGTATATAGTGTGATGAAAGTACTACAATTGAATTTATTTATTGTTGTTTCTATCATATTAGCTAGTGTTGTAGCACTAGAGTATTATGTGTATGGATTCTTAACTTTATTAGGACGTACTCATATGCCAGCGTATGTCTTTTTCACAGATCGTCTCCTTTCTACTTTATTGTTAAATGCTATTTTCTTATTGATAGTTTGTTTCCCACTGAGACGATATATAGTGCGTCTTTCAAAAGCGATGGAAGAAAAAGAAAAAAGGATTTTCTAATTTTATGTCGAATTGAATCGGTGGGGTGAACTTTAGTGGAAGAAAAAAAGCAACAAAATGTAACGATAAAAGGGACAAAAGATGGGATAACGCTTCATTTAGATGATTGTTGTTCATTCTCAGAATTATTGGTGGAATTAGACGAAAAACTTTCTACACATTACTACGATGGTGATGGACGCTCTCTAATTGAAGTGCATGTGAAAGTAGGAAATCGTTATTTAACAGAAGTCCAACAAGAAGAGATTCGTACGTTAATTCGTAATAAAAAGAATCTTGTTGTGGATTCAATTGAAAGTGATGTTATCACTAAAGCAGAAGCAATAGCTTGGAAAGAAGAAACAGAAATTGTCCCTATTTCCAAAATTGTTCGCTCTGGACAAGTTTTACATGTAAAAGGAAATTTGTTGTTAATTGGAGATGTTAATCCAGGCGGAACGGTTATCGCTGGGGGGAATATTTTTGTCGTAGGATCATTAAGAGGAATTGCACATGCTGGGTATTATGGGGATTCGGATGCTGTAATCGCTGCATCTGTTATGAACCCGATGCAACTTCGAATTAGTGATGTGGCAATGCGGGCTCCGGAAGAGAAAGAAGACGGAGCGGAGGCGGCAGAATGTGCGTATATTAATGAGAACAATCACATTGTTGTCGATCGCCTGCAACTTCTCACTCATCTTAGACCTAATTTAACAAAGTTAGAAAGGGGAATTGTATAGCTGTGGGAGAGGCAATAGTAATTACATCTGGAAAAGGCGGAGTAGGTAAAACTACTACATCTGCGAACATTGGTACGGCCCTAGCGTTATCTGGAAAGAAAGTGTGCTTAATTGACACAGATATCGGTCTTCGAAATTTAGACGTAGTAATGGGGCTGGAAAATCGTATTGTATTTGATCTTGTTGATGTCGTTGAAGGGCGTTGCCGTTTACCTCAGGCTCTTATTAAAGACAAACGTTTTGATGATCTTTATTTATTACCTGCAGCACAAACGAGTGATAAATCAGCGGTAACACCTGAACAAATGGATGAATTAATACAAGTATTACGTCAAGATTATGATTACATATTAATCGATTGTCCTGCGGGGATTGAGCAGGGATTTAAAAATGCGGTAGCTGGTGCGGATAAAGCAATCGTTGTTACGACTCCAGAAGTATCCTCAATGCGCGATGCGGATCGTATTATTGGGCTTTTAGAAAAAGAGGATATTGAACCACCGAAACTTGTTATTAACCGTGTACGTAGTCATATGCTTCATGAACAGGATATGTTAGATGTTGATGAAATTGTACGTACATTGTCAATCGAGCTTCTTGGTGTTGTCGAAGATGACGATGAAGTTATTCGAGCTACAAATACAGGTGAACCTGTGGCGTTGCAACCAAGCGGAAAAGCAGCGTTGGCTTATCGTAATATTGCAAGACGCTTGTTAGGTGAGAATGTACCATTACAAGCATTTGAACAAGAAAAGGTATCGGTATTTGCAAAGGTGAAAAACTTCTTTGGAATCCGTTAAGAGCACTTCGCACATATGCGAGGTGCTTTCTTTTTTCTTCACACGAATATCTTTCTTTCTTAGCTCATACATATGTACAAACTGTATACAACTGTTTCTAATGAAATTAGCTTAACGAAAGAAAGGAGACAGTATGAAGAATAGACGCGTAGAAGAAATTAAAAAGCGGATTGCAAAAAGGAAGGCCGAGCAAGAAAGGATGGAGGAAGAGCAGTATTTTAACGGAGGGAATTTTGATAGTGAAGCGGTATTTATTGAAGATGGAGAAAAGGAAATGCATCCTTTATTTCGAAAGGAAGTCTTTTTCTTCAAAGTTTTATTATCAGCAATATTAGTTCTTTCGGTTGCTATTTTATATAAGAATGCTCCTTCTTCATTCAATGGAGCTAAAGCTGTTACAGAAAAAGTGATGAAAGAGGAATTTCAGTTTGCTACTGTAGCGAAATGGTACGAAAAGCAATTTGGAAAACCGCTCGTATTCTATTCGCCGAACGAGAAAAAAGAAGGAAGTATTCAGCAAAAAGATTATGCAATTCCTGCTTCTGGAAAGGTAATGCAAGGGTTTCAAAAAAATGGCCAAGGTGTATTTGTCCAAACAGCTACAAATGCAAAAGTGGAGTCAGTAAATGAAGGGTTAGTTGTTTTTGCAGGCAAGAAAGAGGAACTTGGAAATACAGTTCAAATTCAACATGCAGATGGTACGGAGTCATGGTATGCAAACTTAAACGATATGTCAGTGAAATTATATGATTACGTTTCAAAGAAACAAAAAATTGGAACGGTAAGTAATGATACAAATGATAAAAATGGAAAGTTTTATTTCGCGATAAAAAAGAATGAAAAATTTATTGATCCGATCCAGGTGATATCATTTGATTAAATATAGGGACGTTTTAACGAAAATTTCCGTGCATCCATTATTTTGGGTTATTATTGTCATTGGTATTTTTACTGCGCGTTTTAAAGAGTTACTACTGTTATTTTGTATTGTTCTTATTCATGAACTTGGGCATGCTTTTGCAGCAGCACACTATAATTGGCGTATAAAAAGAATTCAGCTTTTGCCGTTTGGTGGCGTTGCCGAGCTTGAGGAACATGGTAATAAGTCATTGAAAGAGGAACTTGTTGTCGTAATTGCAGGACCGATTCAACATGTTTGGATGATGCTGGTAGGTTACATGTTGTTCGAAGCCGGTTGGCTGAATACAGATTTATATTATTTCTTTATGTGGAATAATATAATTATTTTAGCATTTAATTTACTCCCTATTTGGCCGTTAGATGGCGGGAAAGTATTGTTTAATGTATTATCATATCGTTTCCCTTATTTACAAGCACATGAAAAGATGATGCAATTGTCATGTGTTTTTTTTGGTGTAATATTAGGATGGCAGTTACTCTGGAATAGTAACAATATTATGATGTGGGTACTACTCATATTTTTAGCAGTGTCATTATATCAAGAGTGGAAACAAAGACGGTATGCATTTATGCGTTTTTTATTAGAACGTTATTATGGAAACAAAAGAGGAATCGAAAAGATTGCACCTATTGAAGTGCAAACGGAAGATCGTTTATATACGATCTTCACAAAATTTCGTAGAGGATATAAGCATTCTATTATCGTCCGTGGAAAATATAAAGAGCATTACACATTGGATGAAAATGAATTGCTCTATGCATATTTTACTGAAAAACGAACAACTTCATCAGTTGAAGAATTAATCGGTTAGTGTTGACGATAGCACTAACCTTTTATTATTGTAAAAGCAAAGAAGATTATAAAGTGAGGAAATAATTTTGAAAACGTTATATGTGAATTACGCTGGTTCGGAAAAGCGGGTTGCAATTGAAGAGAAGAAAAAAATTGTTGAGTTTTTATGGAAACGTAATGAAGAGCAAGAGATTGTTGGGCATATTTATGTTGGACGTGTCGTAAGAACAATTGCTGGAATGAATGCAGCTTTTGTAAACATCGGTTTAGAAAAACATGCTTACCTTTCATACGATGATGTACCATCTTCTTATCGTATACATGAAGGGCAAGCGATACTCGTACAAGTTGTAAAAGAGGCAATTGATACGAAAGGGCCTAAATTGACAGCGAATATAGAATTTACCGGGAAATATGTCGTTTATATGCCGTTTGATGAGATGCGCGCTGTTTCTCGAAAAATAAAAAATAATAAAAGAAGACAACAGTTACTCCAAATTGAAATAGAGGGAACGGGGGGATACATTTTCCGTTCTGCTTCTGAAAAAGGAGCAATTGAAGAAATACAAGCTGAAATGCAAGAGTTACAACAGTTGTATGAAGAGTTAAAAAGAAAAGAGGGCCAAGGAAAGGCGCCGTTATTACTTCATCGACCGGCGACCTTTTTAGATCGTGTATTTCAAGAGAACCCAATTGAAACCATTGAAAAAGTAGTTGTAGATACAAGAAGTATAGTAAAAGAATTAGAAGACAAAATTGGAAAAGAAAAAGTATCTTTTTATAATGAAAAGTCTTCGATGTTTAACCATTTTGGAATAGAGCGTGAAATTGAGAAAGCACTTCAAAAAATTGTTTGGCTTTCAAATGGTGCTTATTTAATTGTAGAACAAATGGAGACGATGACTGTAATTGATGTGAATACGGGCAAGTTTACGGGAAAACAAAATTTACAAGATACAGTACTTCGCACAAATGAGATGGCAGCTGAAGAAATTGCACGCCAATTAAGACTTCGTGATATTGGTGGTATGATATTAATTGATTTTATTAATATGAAAAAAAGAGAAGATAAAGAAAAGGTAAGAGAATGTCTTATAGCTGCTATGCAAGATGACCGCACATATACAAGGGTGCTCGGCTTTACGGAGCTAGGGATTTTGGAAATGACACGTAAACGTAAAAAGCATTCTTTACGGGACGTATTATTAAAAGAGTGTGTACCTTGCAAAGCGACGGGTTATGTGATGTCGCATGAAACAATTGCGTATGAGTTAGAGAGAGAACTAATCACATATGGCAATATAGAAGATGAAGCGGTATTAATCGCTGCGCCTAAAGAACTGCAAAAACAGTTTTTGCAAAAAGAATTACAAAAAATATTCCATTTGAAATTTATTTCAAAGATGATAATATCGAAAAGTATGCTATCGTTCGTTTTGGAAGTAAAAAAGAAATTGTAGAGCGGAAAAAATAGTTAGCAGAACATTTATTGACAACCGTCTATGATTCATGATAACATCTTTATGTTATAGTTTATAGCACCTAAACGGCTATATGCTACAACCGCACAAGACAGGTTCCCTAAAGGCATTTATGTCTACCTCGTTTTTGGCGAGTCTTAGTAATTAAGAGGAGGTGCAAGTATGTACGCAATTATCGAAACAGGTGGAAAACAAATTAAAGTTGAAGCTGGTCAAGCAATCTACATTGAAAAATTAGATGTTGAAGCTGGTGAAACTGTTACTTTTGACAAAGTTCTTTTCGTTGGTGGCGAAAACGTTAAAGTTGGTAGCCCAGTTGTAGAAGGTGCAACAGTTACTGCGAAAGTTGAAAAACAAGGTCGCGCTAAGAAAATTATCGTTTTCAAATACAAAGCGAAAAAGAACAATCGTAAGAAACAAGGTCATCGTCAACCTTACACTAAGCTAGTTGTTGAAGCTATCAACGCTTAATTCTGGTTAACATGATTAAAATTACGATAAGTCGCACGAAATTAGGAAGTATCCAATCATTTAAAATGACTGGACATGCCGATTATGCGCCACATGGACAAGACCTTGTCTGTGCTGGAACTACAGCGGTTGTGTTTGGTTCTATAAATGCAGTGGAAGAACTTTGTAATGTGCAAGCAACTATTGAACTCGGAAGTGATGGCGGATTCTTAACGTATGAATTGCCTAATGATTTAGACGTTCATACAGCAGAAAAAGCACAAACGCTTTTAGAAGGATTAGTTGTTTCGCTTAAGACGATCGAACTTGATTACGGAAAGTATATCCGTTTAATAGAAAAAGTGCAGGAGGTGTAACGTATGTTAAGATTAGATCTTCAGTTTTTCGCATCTAAGAAAGGTGTAGGTAGTACAAAGAACGGTCGTGACTCTCAGTCAAAACGTCTTGGTGCTAAACGCGCAGATGGTCAAACGGTTACAGGTGGTTCAATTCTTTACCGTCAACGCGGTACAAAAATTTATCCAGGTGTTAACGTTGGTCGTGGTGGCGATGACACTTTATACGCGAAAGTTGACGGCGTAGTACGCTTTGAGCGTCTTGGTCGTGACCGCAAACAAGTGAGCGTATATCCTGTTGCTCAAGAAGCATAAGAACTCACGGAAAACTCTAACCTGAGTGCAGGTTAGAGTTTTTCTATATTAAGGGGTATCTAAATGAATGAAAAATGGACAATTATAGATGCATTGCGCCATTCAAGACATGATTGGCTCAATCGTATGCAGATGGTGAAAGGAAACCTTTCCCTTGGAAAAGTGGAAGAAATTCATAGTCTCATCGATCGTTTTGTCCAAGAAGCGAGACAAGAATCCAATCTGATGGGGCTATCAATGCCTTTATTTTCAGAGTGGATTTTAACATATAATTGGAAACAGCAGCCGTGCTTATTGGAGTACGAAGTATTAGGGAAATTACATAACTTATCTCACTTAGATGAGACTGTATGTACATGGACGAATCAATTTTTCTCGATGCTTCAGCATAGTTTAGACGTATATGTTGAAAATTATGTTTGTATCACAATTGAATGTGACGCGGATAATGCTCGTTTCTTTTTTGATTTTCGTGGTAAGCTAACGAGTGTAGAAGAACTACAGAATTGGCTTGCGATCCAAAACAATAAATGGTATTCCATTTCTTATACAGTGCGAGACGAAGAAGTCTCAGTTATATTACAACCAATTGAAAAAAGTGTGGTGAAATAATGTTTGTAGATCAGGTTAAGATATATGTAAAAGGCGGCGACGGTGGTAATGGTATGGTTGCGTATCGTCGTGAGAAGTATGTACCAAAAGGTGGCCCAGCAGGTGGCGACGGTGGTAAAGGTGCAGATGTTGTTTTCGTAGTTGAGGAAGGCTTACGTACATTAATGGACTTCCGCTACCAACGTCATTTCAAAGCTGATCGCGGTCAGCACGGAATGAGTAAAGGTCAGCACGGACGTAAGTCTGAAGATTTACTTGTAAAGGTTCCGCCAGGAACAGTAGTAAAAGATGAAAAAACTGGTCAAATTCTTGCCGATTTAGTAACGCATGGACAAACTGCTGTAATTGCAAAAGGTGGCCGCGGTGGCCGTGGTAACTCACGTTTTGCAACAGCTACGAACCCAGCGCCAGAAATCGCTGAGAACGGGGAACCAGGTCAAGAGCGTGATGTTATTCTAGAACTTAAAGTACTAGCAGACGTTGGACTTGTTGGATTCCCAAGTGTAGGTAAATCTACATTATTATCTGTTGTATCATCAGCGCGTCCGAAAATTGCAGAGTATCATTTCACAACAATCGTTCCAAATCTTGGTGTTGTTGAAACGGGTGATAACCGCAGCTTCGTTATGGCTGACCTTCCAGGACTAATTGAAGGCGCACATGCTGGCGTCGGACTTGGACACCAATTCTTACGTCATATTGAGCGTACACGTGTAATCGTGCATGTTATTGATATGTCTGGTTTAGAAGGCCGTGATCCATATGAAGATTACGTAACGATTAATAATGAATTAAAAGAATACAATCTTCGCTTAACTGAGCGTCCACAAGTTGTTGTTGCAAACAAAATGGATATGCCAGATGCAGAAGAAAACTTACAAGCATTTAAAGAGAAAGTGGGAGACGAAGTAAAAATCTTCCCAATCTCAGCTGTAACAAGACAAGGTGTTCGTGACTTACTGTTTGAAGTAGCGAACTTAATAGAAACAACACCAGAATTCCCAATACATGAAGTTGCGGATGAGTCTGATACAAGTGTAATGTACAAATTTGATACTGAAGGTGTTAAATTTGAAATTACACGTGAAAGTGATGGCACGTTTGTTATCTCTGGTTACGATATTGAGAAGACATTCAAAATGACAGACTTCTCACGTGATGAATCTATACGTCGTTTCGCTCGTCAAATGCGCGGAATGGGTATTGATGAAGCGCTTCGTGCACGTGGTGCGAAAGACGGAGATATTGTAAAAATTCTTGAATATGAATTTGAATTTATCGATTAAGACTGCCGAAATACGGCAGTCTTTTTTTATATCGTAAAAATCGGATTTATATAGGAAAAAATCCCCACTAATTAAATTTTCAATTTATAATAAAAAGGGGAGTGGTTTTAGAAGAATTTTTTTATGGGGAGAAAATGAACATGTATAAAATATTAATTGTAGAAGATGATGAGAAAATCGCGGGAATATTAGAAGAGCATTTAGAAAGATATGGCTATCAATCATTTAGAGCAAGTGATTTACGTCAAATAAAAGATGAGTTTGTAAAAGTGAATCCTCATCTCGTGTTACTTGATATTAATTTACCGTACTTTGACGGTTTTTATTGGTGTCGTCAAATTCGTACTGTATCGAATGCACCAATTATTTTTGTTTCTGCAAGAACAGGAGAAATGGATCAAGTAATGGCGATTGAAAATGGCGGCGATGATTATATTACGAAGCCATTCCATTTAGATATCGTAATGGCAAAGGTGAAGAGTGCACTTCGCCGTGGTTACGGAGAGTATGCTTCTGCCGCTGAGAGTGATTGTTTAGGTGTAAATGGACTGTTGTTATTCCCGTCTCAGCATATTGTTGAGTGGCAAGGACAACAAACTGAACTGACAAAAAATGAGTTTTACTTATTAGAGTGTTTAATGAAACAGGTGAATCAATATGTAACGCGCGAAGAACTGTTAGAAGCTCTATGGGATGAAGTAGCATTTGTGGATGATAATACATTAACCGTAAATGTAAAGCGTGTAAGGAAGAAACTAGAGGAGTTAGGCATTAAAAATGCAATTGTAACGAAACGTGGATATGGTTATGCGCTTTTTACGGAGTGGGGCGAAGGGCATGAAGGTTAAAAATTACCTTATGGACCGCTTTTCTTTAATTCTTTCTTATATTGTTAGCCTTTGTTTATTTGGGCTCGTTTTACAGCTGCAAAGTCTTTTAGAAAAGAAATCCATTGATTGGAGTACGTGGTTATATGGACTTTTATTAGGAACAGTTGTGTTTACTGTATACCTCATTTACGATTACCGAAAACGGAGTGTGTTTTTAAAGAGGATCGAAAAGTATGTTACTGGTGGAAATACATTACATGACTCTTTACTTATTGATGAATCTTATACATCAGAGCAAGAAATGGTCGTTGAATCTTTTACGTTATTAAGACAGCAATATATGAATGAAGTTCATAAACAGCATGCGAAAGAGCAACAGCAAATGATATTTATGAACCAATGGATTCACCAAATGAAAACACCAGTATCTGTTATTGAATTATTGCTGCAAAAGTTTGGCAAAGAGCATCGTGAGGCAAGGGCAACAGTTGAAAGTATTCGTGAAGAAAATAACCGTATACTAAATGGTTTAGATTTAGCGTTACATATGGCAAGACTAGAGCAGTTTGCGAAAGATTATAAGGTAGAAGTAGTAAATGTTATAGATGTCGTGCGAGGGATTATTAATGAAAATCGGAAATCCTTTATTCAATCGTCTGTATTTCCGAAAGTGATGTTTGAAGAAGATACTTGTATGGTTGCATCTGATAGAAAATGGCTGAGTATTGCTATAGGTCAAATTGTTGTAAACGCAATCAAGTATACAAAAATTTCAGCGGCAGAGAAAAAAGAAATTCAATTTCAAATTGAAGAGAAAAATCAAAAGGTGTTATTACATATTAAGGACAATGGAATTGGTATTCCAGAGCAAGACGTAAAGCGCATATTTGATCCATTTTTTACGGGAATAAATGGACGTAAAACGAGAGAAGCGACTGGGATGGGCTTATATATTACGAAGGAAATTTGCGATAATTTACATCATGGAATGTATGTCCAATCGGCTGAAGGAGAAGGGACAACATTCACGTTCCAATTTGCAAAAGATGAAGAATATCATACATTGATGAGAAAAATGACAAAACTGTAAGATAACAAAACGTTTTGTAAGGGAAATCACTCGTTTCTTTTTCTTATTTTTCTTATAGTAAATGTAAGAAGAAAACACGTAGGGGGATTAGAAATGAGTGTTCTTGAAGTAAAAGGATTAACGAAGGTGTACCAATCAAAAGGTTCAGTAGCGACGACTGCTTTAAACGATATAAATTTTAAAATAGAAGAAGGCGAATTTGTAGGGATTATGGGTCCTTCAGGAAGTGGGAAAACGACGCTTTTAAATTTATTAGCAACAATTGATAAGCAAACTTCAGGTCATGTGCTTGTAAATGGTGAAGAAATTAATCAAATGCGTGCTGCAAAATTAGCGGAGTTTCGCCGTACACATTTAGGGTTCATCTTCCAAGATTTTAATTTACTTGATACGTTATCCATTAAAGAAAACATTATTTTACCACTTGTAATGGCGAAGAAATCTGTAAATGAAATCGATGCGAAAGTACTGGAAATTGCGAAGTTTTTAAACATCGAAGAAATTTTAAATAAAAAAGTATACGAAGTATCTGGGGGACAACAACAACGTGCAGCAGCAGCGAGAGCAATCATTCATGAACCGACGTTAATTTTAGCAGATGAGCCAACTGGAAACTTAGACTCGAAGTCAGCAAAATCGCTAATGGGCGCTCTGCAAGATTTACACGAGCAAAAGAAAGTAACGATTGCAATGGTTACGCACGATCCAGTAGCGGCTAGTTATTGTGAACGTATCCTTTTCATACGCGATGGAGAAATTTTCTCGGAAATACATAAAGGAAGAACGAAACAAGCCTTTTTCCAAGAAATTCTGGACGTACTTGCGATGCTAGGAGGAGAATATCATGAACTTTCGCCAGCTCGCGCTTAATAACGTAAAAGGAAATTGGCGTAACTATAAAGCGTTTCTTATAAGTAGTTGTTTATCGATTGTCGTATTTTTCATGTATGCTTCTTTTATTTATCATCCAGATGTCGTAAGCGGTAATATTAGTATGAGAAAGATGATCACAAAAGGATTAGAATCGATGAATTATATTGTGGTCATCTTCTCGGCACTCTTTATTTTATATGCAAATTCAACGTTTTTACGAGCAAGAAAAAAAGAGTTTGGTCTACTAACATTAATAGGCGGAACGAAATTGCAGCTCGGCCGAATGATTATATTAGAGCAACTGATGTTAGGTAGTATTGCAATTGTAGTTGGTATTGGGGTTGGGATGCTTTGTTCAAAATTATTTTTCCAAGCGTTAAGCGTATTATTAAAAATAGATAAGACACTTCCACTTGTTTGGAATAGTAAAGCAGTTCTTATTACAGCTGGTGTATACTTTATTCTATTTTTAATCCTATCATTGTTTAGTGTTTGGACAGTAGGACGCTTGCAAATTATTGATTTATTAAGAGAGGCAAGAAAGCAAAAAGTAGAGCCGTTTGCATTTACATGGTTATGTGTAGTTGGTATAGGATGTATTATTGTTGCATATGTACTTAGCTTCCAAGTAACGTTTCTGAATTTCCTCATCCTCTTTTTACCGGTGGTAGGACTGACAATTGGCGGAACGTATTTACTATTTACACAAGGTAGTACAGTTGTATTAAAAGCATTACAAAAAAGAAAGCAATCTTTTTATACGTACCCAAATATGTTCGTCCTTAGCAACCTTATTTATAAAATGAAAGATAATGCTCGTTTTCTATTTGTAATTTCTATCATTACGGCGGTAGTATCTTCAGCGGTGGGTACACTGTACGTATATTTTGAAAATATGAGTGCGAAAACGGTAGAACTTACACCACATGCTATTTCATATGAGGAAAAGGGGTTAAATACGCATAACCTTATTAATGAAGAAAAGGTACAGGAGCTTGTGAAGAGACACGGGTTTGAAGATGCGCGAAAAGTAACATACGTTAAACTACCGGCAACACAGAAAATAACGTTGTTTAATAGTGAACATGAAGTACCGATGACGATTATTTCAGAAAAAGAATATAATGCAGAAGTGCGCAAACAAAAGAGAGAGCAACCTACAGAAGTTCATAATGCACCAGGTAGTGCAACGATGGTTATGGTTGATATGTCAAATGAACTGATGAAGATAGATCGTACGAAACCGTATGAATTTATAATTGACGGACAAAAGCAGTCTGTTCAATTAAATAATCCAACGCAGTATTCTGTTTTTAATGATAGTGAATATCTCATTGTAAATGAACAAGATTTTGAGAAATATGCAAAACTCGTACCAGATGAAGAAAAGACGAAATATTACGGTTATTATATTGAGGATTGGAAAAGTACAGAAAATCTTGTATTAGATTTGAAAAATGAAATTGTACCAGAAAAGCAAGGGGAATTGAGAAATTCAGTGTTTGCGTATAAGGATATAAGAGAAGGTGGAGCAATTACAATGTTCATCGGTTTCTTCGTAGCGGTACTGTTCTTCTTCTTCGCTTGTAGTATGACATACTTTAAATGGTTTAACGATAAAGAACAAGATCGTATTCAATTTAAATCGTTAAAGAGAATTGGTATGACAGATAAAGAAATTCGCAAAATTGCGATTCGACAAATGGGAGTTATCTTCTTTATCCCAATTTTAATCGGTTCCATTCATAGTGGATTTGCTCTTCATACGTTAGGAAAAATGCTTTATATTAATTTGTGGAAATCAGGTGCGCTTGTAATTGGAGCATACATTTTAGCTTCTGCCATTTACTTTATGATCGCGCAAAGAGGATATTTAAAACACGTAAAAAGCTAGGGGAACCTCTAGCTTTTTGCCTATGTAGTAAGTTACAGGAGGACGATAGATGAACATTCGGCAACTAGCGCTGCAAAATATAAAAGGAAATTGGCGTAATTATAAAGTGTTTTTCTTAAGTAGTTGTTTTGCAATATTTGCTTCTTACGCATATATGTCTGTCATTGTGCATCCATATATGCAAGAGACGATGTGGTATCAAAACGTACGCTGGGGACTTATTATATGTAATGTTATAATCATTTCTTTTTTCGTCATATTTATTTTGTACTCTACTTCTATTTTCATAGAAGCACGTAAGAAAGAATTAGGGTTATATATGTTAATGGGAGCAACGAAGTCTAACGTAATAGGAGTGATTATGACCGAGCAAATTTTAATCGGGGTCTTCGCGAATATTTTCGGTATTGGGCTTGGTATGATATTTTTAAAACTCTTTTTTATGGTATTTAGTATGTTACTGGGGCTTCCGAAAGAACTCCCTGTCATATTTGACGTAAGGGCGATTGGTGTAACATTTATTACATATATGGTCGTTTTTATTTTGTTATCTTTTATAAGTGCTTTACGTATATGGAATATAAAAATCATTCGGTTATTGAAAGAATTTCGAACAGATAAAAAAGAGAAGAAAACATCAAAGTGGCTCTGTTTATTCGGTTTTGCTTGTTTAGTGGGCGGGTATGCATTGGCGCTACAAGTGACGATGGCTACGATAGCGATATACTTTTTCCCTGTGTCTATACTTGTCTTTTTTGGAACGTACTTTTCTTTTACACATGGAGCTACCCAAATGTTAGAAATAATAAAGCGAAATAAAAAGATTATGTATACATATCCGTATTTATTTATAGTGAATCAATTGTCACATCGAATGAAGGAAAATGGTCGCTTTTTCTTTCTGATGTCTATGGCAACGACGTTTGTAGTTACAGCAACAGGTACGGTGTTCTTATATTTTTCTAGCATGCAAGATATGTGGCGAACTGGAGGGGTACACTCGTTTTCGTACATAGAAAAAGGTATTTCTACTCATGAAGTCTTTGAGGAAGGTGCGGTTGAAAAATTACTGCATCAATATGGGTATGACGATTTTCAATATATGAGTTTTGTTGGAGTGTATGCATCCTTTCAGTCTAGTAAAGGAGAAACAACAATAGTACCGCTTATAAAAGAAAGTGAATATAACCAAGAAGCAAGGAAACAAAAACAGAAAACGTATCGACCTAAAAAAGGTACAGTGACACTCGTTTATTATAATAAATACAATAATTCGAATGTATATAATCAAAAAGAGATTCAATTGCAAGTAATGAATCAACCATATCAATTCGTATTTAACGGTCAGAAAGAAGGGGTTCAATTTAACCATCACCCTTCGTACATTAATGGTCTGTTCTTTGTTATGAATGATGAAGATTTTGATAGTATAGCAAATCAGGTTCCTGATTCTGAAACAATGATATATAGAGGCTACACATTACCAAATATCGAAAAGACGAAGAAATTAAATGAAGATTTACGGAAACATATGAAACAAGATAATAATAATGCATTTCGAAGCAATATGGAGTTGTATGTAAATATGAAAGAAGGCGGTGATATTACTCTATTTGTAGGCTCATTTATTAGTATATTATTCTTTCTTACTTCATGTAGTATCGTGTATTTTAAATGGTTCCATAATATTGCATCGGACCGAAAGCAGTATGGTGCACTCTCTAAACTTGGAATGACGAAGGAAGAAGTATGGAAAATTTCTCGTTGGCAATTATGTATGCTATTTTTTGCGCCAATTATAGTAGGGAGTATGCATAGTGCAGTTGCGTTATATACGTTTCATAATACGCTTTTTATGGATGGATCATTAAGAAAAGTAGGTTTGTTCATTCTGTTTTATATCGCAGCATGTATCATTTATTTCTTCTTCGCTCAAAGAGAATATAAGAAACATTTAGACTAGCGAATGCTAGTCTTTTTTAAATATTCGAAATTTACATAGAAGAATATAAAAAAGTATGGTATAACAGTAAGAAAATGAAAAAGAGGGGAAAAGACGATGATTCGAGTAGGATATTTAGGACCAGAAGCAACATTTACAAATATGGCGGTGAGTCGTTTTTTTCCGGAAGCAGAGCATGTACCGTATCGAACGATTCCAGATTGTATAGATGCAGCTGCAAATGAAAATGTAGACTTCGCAGTTGTACCGTTAGAAAATGCAATAGAAGGTTCAGTGAATATAACGGTTGATTACCTTGTACATGAGCAGCCGCTTTCCATTGTAGGAGAAATTACAGTACCAATTCAGCAGCATTTACTTGTACATCCGGAGTATGCAGAAGTGTGGGATGAAGTATATGCAGTGCATTCTCATCCGCATGCCATTGCACAGTGCCATAAATTTTTAAATGAAGAATTAAAAGGAGTAACTGTTCGAGATATGACATCTACAAGTGCTGCTGCGCAATATGTGAAAGAACATCCTGAAGAGAAAATTGCCGCTATTGCAAATGAAGCGGCTGCAGAAAAATACGGATTAACAATTGTGAGACGTAGTATTCATACGCATAAAAATAATCACACACGTTTCTTGGTACTCCATAAGAAAAAGAAAGCAGTACTCCCGAATAACGGAGAGAATCGCGGAGAGAAAACGACGCTTATGATAACGTTACCTGCAGATTATGCAGGTGCCCTATATCAAGTGTTATCAGCTTTCGCATGGAGAAAATTAAACTTATCAAAAATCGAATCGCGTCCGATGAAAACAGGTCTTGGAAATTACTTTTTCTTAATCGATGTTGATAAAGCATACGATGACGTATTATTGCCAGGCGTAACGATGGAACTTGAAGCACTCGGTTTTTCTGTTACTGTGCTGGGGAGTTATTCTTCTTATTGGTTGTAGAGGGGAGCTGTTGTTAAAGTTGTTTGAAATGAAAAGCTGTTTCTCGGTTTGAGGTAGAGTAAGCTATCGATTCTATTGAAGTAAGTGATTAATTAAGCTAGCAAAATAAAGAAGCCGTCCTAAAAGATATTTAGGATGGCTTCTGTTAGGAATAGATAACTCTTTTGTCGGGTTTTTAGTACGCATCATTACAACTATTATAATAATAGGATTCATCATTGTTCGAATTACTGCAGCAAATACAATTCGTTTGTTGTATTAATAGATTGAGTGTAGATGGAGCTACAGTATCTGAGAAAGTAATACTCTCAACATCTTCTACTAAAAATGTTTTAATATCTCCTGGTGTTAAGGTAAATGTAAGTGGAGAGCGATGGTTTAATCTTGCGATTGTTAATCTAATCGTTGTTGCAAATGCAGGACTGAAACTAAATTTAATAAGTGTCTTATTATGATTTTTAGTGAAGTTTTCAAATACAGTTCGAGGAATTCCAGTTGTTATATCAAGATCTTGAGGGGTATTTCCCGTACCGAAAATAGTATAGTTCTGTATAAAACAGTTATTTGAATCTGAATTTGAAGAATTACATGGACGATCATTTTTCTTATAATATTTTTTTCCATTTTTTAAGAAGTAATCCGCCATAATTAATCACTCCCTTCACATATAAGAATTAAAGGTTGTCCATATATAATATGAAATATATTTTTATATGTTTGGACGTGAAGGAAGAGAAAATAAAAAGAGTCCATCTGGTATGATGGACTCAATACTGTTTTACCTGGTGTGATTCTTTATTTTAACTTCGCAAGACGATCTTCTAACTGACCACGCCAAATATCAGCTAGTTCTGGAACGGCAAGAATTTTTTCAATACCATCTTTATCTTTTCTATTATGAAAATAAATTTCGTTAGAGAACAAGACAGAAACATTGCTCGGTTGACGTTCTAGTAATGTAATTTTAGAATCTTTACGTACAGTACCTTCTTGAAGAACGCGGCATAGGTAGCCTGTAAATCCAGTTGCTACAATGCGTGGCAGTATGCCAGGGATGCCAAGACGTTTTGAAATTGTGCTACAAGGTACTCTTGCTTGTGTCACTTGAATGATTGTTTCACCTAGTTGATATGTATCTCCGATGCAAACATCACGCTCTAACATATTTGTTACGGTAATGTTTTCGCCAAATGTGGAAGCTGGAAGCGTAGTTTGAAATTCCTCTTCCCATAGTGCGTAATGCTCGTGTGGGTACACACAAACAGCACGATCAGGACCGCCGTGATGTTTTAAATCCGCTACGTCATCACCACGAAATCCGTCTTTTGAGAGAAAGGCCTCTTCTGTAGGGTCTTTACATATACCTGTTATCATTTCTTTATCTTCGCCATATTTCATTTGTTTCGGTTTGCCAATGCTAAAGTGAACGAGTTCAATTCCCATATTTGATCTCCTTTACGATTGATTACAATATTATAGCATTAAAAAAGCACAGAGAATGATAAAAACTCTGTGCCTTACATTAATAAACGAGAAATCCTGCTTTATCTAACGCCTCACAAGCAGCATCTAACTTTTCTTTAGAATCTGCCTCAATTGTATGTAAGTGAATACCATCTGTTAGTTGTGAAAGATAGGAAGCATTTGTGTTTTCGATTTTTTGTAAATATTGCTCTACATCAAAGCGATTGCTTACCATGATGGATGCTGTTAAGTCACCGTATACAGGATGCTCAACTTTTACATCTTTAATCGTAACGCCATGGTCAACAAGCATTGTAAGTTCTTGACGTACTTCTGCTGGTTTGTGCTGGCATACGATTACGCGTTCAAAAGCTTGTTGTTTCTCTTGTGGTTTTAAATATAAATAGCCTTGGGCAGTCGCAATAATTGGTTCGTTTCGTGCTTTAAGCAAGGAAATATCTTGCACGATAACTTGTCTACTTACGTTTGTCTTCTTCGATAGTTCATTCCCAGATAACGGCTCATTTGCAGCGAGAAGCCACTGAAGGATAAGCTGTCGTCTTTCTTCGCCTAAAATCTTTTTTTGGTCATTTTGTTTCATTATGATTTAACACCTCTATAAAATTGATTTCCAATTGTGTGTAGTGCATGAATAGTAGTATCAATTTGATCTTTCGTTGTTTGTTGTCCGAAAGAGAAGCGGACATATTGTTTGGCCTCTTCATACGTTTTTCCAATTGCAAGCATAGTTTTCGAAGGTTCTTGTTTACCGACTTGGCAAGCACTTCCGGTGGAAATAGCGATACCATGGCGATTACATTCTAGCATAGTATATTGACCTTCTATTCCTTTTATTGTAACCCCAACAATATGTGGTAAACAAGAAGTAGAATGACCTTCTACTTCAATTTCTAGCGGAAGTGTTTGTATTTGCCCTAAAAAGTAGGAGCGTAACTCTTTAAAACGTAAACTTTCTTCCCATTGAGTTTTTAATATATTTTCAGCAGCTGTTAAAAAAGATGCGATGCCGGGAACGTTCACTGTACCTGGGCGAAATCCTTTTTCGTGAGAAGTTCCCGGAAATACTTGCTCCCAGCGAGATTGCGGATTTATGTAGCAAGCGCCGACACCTTTTGGTCCGTATATTTTATGTGCTGAAACAGAAAGACTATCAATGCCCATCTCAAAAACATGGATAGGCAGTTTACCAAACGTTTGCACACAATCTGTATGAAATAAAACATTATATTTTTTTAAAAGTGCCCCGATTTCTGTAATGTTTTGAACGGTTCCGATTTCAGAGTTTCCATGCTGTATACTTGCTAGCACAGTATCTTCTGTAATAGCTGCCTCTAAATCTACTAAACAAAGGAGTCCGCTTTTATCAACAGGAATTTCAGTGATCGTATAGCCTTTTGATTTTAGAGATTGAAAATAACTTCGAATGGATGCATGTTCCATAGGTGTCGTAATAATATGCTTCTTAGTTCGGGCATTTAGAAGTGATTGAATCGCAAGATAGTTTGATTCCGATCCGCCACTTGTGAAAAATACTCCTTGTTCTTTTCCCCCAATCATTTCCGCAAATGTTTTTCGGCAAACTTGTAATAAAGAAGCAGCTGTTCCTCCAATATCATGTAAACTTTGTTCATTTCCGAAGTATTGCGACGCTGCTTTCATATATGTTTGTAACGCTTCCTCGCTCATAGGTGTAGTAGCTGCATAGTCAAGATATATCATCATGTAAGTTCCTCTCTCTAGTAAGAGTTACAGTTCTTTTACTTTTTAAATGGTAGTGAAAATAAGAATTATAAAAAAACTCTTGTCATTATTTTAAAACTATGTAAATATAGGTGTCAAGACAGTTGAAAAGTGTAAAGTAGGAGGCAACAATTATGCCAAGTGCAGATGTCTTAATTATTGGAAGTGGTGTTGCGGCACTTCGTGTTGCAAAAGAGATTTGTCACGAAAAGAATGTGATTATTATCACAAAGGAGACGAAACGTAATAATAATACACATTTAGCTCAAGGTGGAATTGCCGCAGCGGTAGCTACATATGACAATCCTAATGATCATTTTGAAGATACATTAGTAGCAGGGTGTCATTATAACAATGAAGAAGTGGTCCGTTATTTAGTCGAGGAGGGACCGAAAGAAATTAATAACCTTATTGAAAGAGGAATGAAATTTGATGGAGATGAAACAGGTCCTCATCTTGGAAAAGAAGGAGCGCATCGAAAACGTCGTATTTTACATGCAGGTGGCGATGCAACAGGAAAGAATTTATTAGAGCATCTTATTCAAGAAGTAGCTCCATACGTTACGGTAGTGGAACAGGAAATGGTGCTCGATTTTATTATAGAAAAAGATAAATGTGTGGGGGCTTTAACTCGCAACAATAAAGGAGAATTGAAACGTTACAATGCAGATTGTACGGTGTTAGCTTCAGGCGGTATTGGCGGTTTATACGCCTTTACTTCTAATGATGAGACGATTACAGGCGATGGACTTGCAATGGTGTACCGTGCAGGCGGAGAGCTTGTAGATTTAGAGTTTATACAATTTCATCCGACGATGTTATACGCGGGTGGGCGTTGTTCCGGCCTCGTGTCCGAAGCTGTTCGCGGAGAAGGAGCTGTCCTTATAAATGGAAAAGGGCAGCGTTTTATGATGGATATACATTCCGAACAGGATCTAGCACCTCGTGATGTAGTCGCACGGGCTATTCATGAACAGCTACTTGCGGGTGAAAAAGTGTACTTAAACATCGAAATGATTCAAAACTTTGAACAACGCTTTCCGACCGTGTCATCGATATGTAAAACAAATGGAGTCGATATAAATAAAAAACTTATTCCAGTCGTGCCTGGTACTCATTTTCACATGGGCGGCGTGAAAACGAACTGTGATGGAGAGACGTCTATTCCGAACTTATACGCAGTCGGTGAAGTAGCTTGTAACGGAGTTCATGGTGCAAATAGATTAGCGAGTAATTCATTATTAGAAGGTCTTGTGTTTGGAAAAAGAATCGGACGACACATTTTATCTAGAGAGACAAAAGAAAAGGTGAACATGCTAGCTGAAAAGGAAGAAAAGTTTATCGTTCTGAATCATTTACCGACGAAAGAAGAAATACAAAAATGCATGATGAAATATGTTGGGATTGTGCGAACAGAGCAAAGTTTATCTTATGCGAAGAGATGGTTTAGTAAGTATGGTGTTCGAAATATGATATTACAACATGATGTTCTTACGAATGAAGAGATAACGCTTATTAATATGTTAACGGTTTGTGAGCTTATAGTTGTGTCAGCCTTGCAAAGAGAAGAAAGTATTGGCGGGCATTACCGGAGTGATTATCCAGATAGAAATATAGGAAAGAAAGAGATTGTTCGAGTAAAGAGAAAACTACAACTTGTGTGATGAGGGGAAGAGGGGCTTTATGAACACGATAAAAGTTAAAGAAGCATTAAACCGATTTTTTTTAGAAGATATAGGAGAAAGAGATGTAACATCTCAGCTTATTTTTCCAGATAACTTGCTTTCGAAAGGAACGTTTCTTGCGAAGGATACAGGGGTCTTTGCAGGATGTTTAGTAATTGAATCAGGATTTAAATTAATTGATGAGAGAATTGAAATAGAGCTTCATAAAAAAGATGGGGATCTTGTAGAAAAAGGAGAAATTATTGCAACAGTGCAAGGTCCAATCGCATCGTTATTAACAGCAGAGCGCGTTATATTAAACGTTATTCAGCGTATGAGTGGAATAGCGACGATGACGCGTAAAGCGGTTCTTGCTTTAGATAGTAGTCATACTCGCATTTGTGATACGCGAAAAACGATGCCAGGACTACGTATGTTTGATAAGTATGCAGTCGTGTGCGGCGGTGGATTTAATCATCGCTTCGGTTTATATGATGGTGTCATGATTAAAGACAATCATATTGCTTTTGCTGGTTCTATTACAAAAGCTGTTACATCAGTAAAAGAAAAGTTAGGACATATGGTGAAGGTAGAAGTGGAAACAGAAACTGAGGAACAGGTGAGAGAGGCTGTCGCTGCTGGTGCGGATATTATTATGTTCGATAATCGTACGCCAGATGAAATCCGGGAGTTTTCAAAGATTGTACCAAGTGCCATCGTTACGGAAGCTTCAGGGGGCATCACAATTGAAGATTTATCGAAATACGGAAAAACAGGGGTAGATTATATTTCACTTGGAGCGTTAACACATTCAGTGAAAGCACTTGATATTAGTTTCAATATTGAAGAGTAAGGAAAGTGGCTTAGAGGGGGAGAAACGTATATGAGTATTTTAGAAAAAGTACAGCCGATTGAAACGATGTTACCAGAGCGTTATTACACAATGTCAACGGAAGATATGGAAAAGCGTGTTCGTGAAATTAAAGAGAAAATGGGGAAAATGTTATTCATTCCAGGGCATCATTATCAAAAAGATGAAGTGGTACAATTTTCAGATGCAGCAGGGGATTCACTTCAACTTGCGCAAGTTGCAGCGAGCAATAAAGACGCAAAATACATTGTGTTTTGCGGGGTACACTTTATGGCGGAAACAGCAGATATGTTGACGACAGATGATCAAGTTGTCATCTTACCAGATATGCGTGCAGGTTGTTCGATGGCGGATATGGCAGATATTGAACAAACAGAAAGAGCATGGACAGAGCTCACTAAATTATTTGGAGATACGATGATTCCGTTAACATATGTGAACTCTACAGCTGCAATTAAAGCGTTTTGTGGTCGTAACGGAGGAGCAACAGTAACTTCTTCTAATGCAAAGCAAATGGTATCTTGGGCGTTTACTCAAAAAGAACGTCTCGTCTTTTTACCAGACCAACATTTAGGGAGAAATACAGCGCACGATCTAGGTATCCCGTTAGATAAAATGGCAGTATGGGACCCACACACAGATTCATTAGAGTACGATGGGGATATAGAAGAAATTCAAGTGATTTTATGGAAAGGACATTGTTCTGTTCATCAAAATTTTACAATGAAGAATATTGAGAGTGTACGAAAAAATCATCCGGATATGAATATTATTGTACATCCAGAATGTTGCTATGAAGTTGTAGCTGCTTCAGATTATGCAGGCTCAACGAAATATATTATTGATATGATTGAATCAGCGCCATCTGGTAGCAAATGGGCGATTGGTACAGAAATGAATTTAGTAAATCGAATTATTAAGCAACATCCAGATAAAGAAATTGTTTCGCTTAATCCATTTATGTGTCCGTGCTTAACGATGAATCGAATTGATCTGCCTCACTTATTATGGACACTTGAAACGATAGAAAGAGGAGAAGAAATTAACGTTATTAGCGTAGACAAACAAGTAACGGCAGAAGCAGTTCTTGCATTAAATCGTATGTTAGAGCGTGTGTAAAGCAACGGTATTCCCGTTGCTTTTTTTCATACATATAATCATAACGAGAACGAAATGGGCATACATTGTTTTGAAGAAATCATTGTGGTTCTTTATGCTTATTCCACTTCGAATGATATTGAAAATCGAAGAAGTGATAAAAGTGAAAAGAAGTTAATGTTATTTAGAAAGAGTTACTTCAAGAGATTTGTTACTTATAGATAAGTTATACAGGAGGGGGAAAATTTGAAAATTCATATCGTGCAAAAAGGGGATACCCTTTGGAAAATTGCGAAAAAGTACGGAGTGGATTTTGACACGTTGAAAAAAACAAATACACAACTTAGTAATCCAGATTTAATCATGCCAGGTATGAAAATTAAAGTGCCATCAAAGAGTGTTCACATGAAACAACAGGCTGGAGCAGGTTCAGCGCCTCCAAAGCAATACGTAAAAGAAGTGCAGCAAAAAGAATTTGCAGCAACACCAACTCCGCTTGGAATAGAAGATGAGGAAGAAGTTACGTATCAATCAGCACCAATTACACAGCAGCCAGCTATGCAACAAACACAAAAAGAAGTGCAAGTAAAACCGCAGAAAGAGATGCAAGTAAAGCCACAAAAAGAAGTACAGGTGAAACCACAGAAGGAGATGCAGGTAAAGCCGCAAAAAGAAGTACAGGTGAAACCGCAAAAAGAGGTGCAAAAAGAACAGCCAATTCAAAAAGAAAAACCGTCTGTTATTCAAAAACCACCTGTGATAGAAAAACAAAAACCGGCGGAAAAAGAAAACACGAAGTTTTCGGTAAATGTATTACCGCAGCCGCCACAACCACCAATAAAACCGAAAAAAGAATATAAAATTTCAGATGTAATAAAAAAAGGAAGCGAGTTAATTGCTCCTCAAATTAGTAAAATGAAACCTAACAATATCATTTCTTCGCAAACGAAAAAAATAATATAATATCGCCGCAAGTGAAAAAAGAAAATGTAGGGAATATAGTGTCGCCGCAAGTGAAAAAAGAAAATGTAGGAAATATAGTGTCGCCGCAAGTGAAGAAAGAGAATGTAGGGAATATAGTGTCACCACAAGTGAAAAAAGAAAATGTAGGAAATATAGTGTCGCCGCAAGTGAAAAAAGAAAATGTAGGAAATATAGTGTCGCCGCAAGTGAAAAAAGAAAATGTAGGGAATATAGTGTCACCACAAGTGAAGAAAGAGAATGTAGGAAATATAGTGTCACCACAAGTGAAGAAAGAGAATGTAGGAAATATAGTATCGCCAAATGTATCGAAAGAAAATGTAGTTATTCCACAAGTCATACCGCCAAATATTCAAATGCCAAATATAATGCCGATCATGGATAACAACCAACCACCGAATATGATGCCAATTATGGATAACAATCAACCACCGAATATGATGCCAATCATGGATAACAATCAAATGCCGAATATGATGCCAATTATGGATAACAATCAAATGCCGAATATAATGCCAATTATGGATAATAACCAAATGCCGAATATGATGCCAATCATGGATAACAATCAAATGCCGAATATGATGCCAATTATGGATAACAATCAAATGCCGAATATGATGCCGATTATGGATAACAATCAACCACCAAATATGATGCCCTATCAAATGCCCATGATGCCGCCGAATCCGTATTATCAACAACCAAATCCATATCAAATGCCATATCAGCAAGGAGCGCCGTTTGGACCGCAACATACGTCTATGCCAAACCCGAATATGATGCCAATGGATAATAACATGCCGCCGCTTGTGCAGGGTGAGGAAGATTGTGGATGCGGAGGAGAAAGTAGACTATATAGTCCACAACCAGACGGCCCGCAATATGCGAATCCTTTATATTATCAACCAACTCAGTCTGCATATGCACCACAGCCAGGAACGATGTATTATCAACCAGATCCACCAAATGTATTTGGAGAGCCCGTTTCAGAAGAAGAGGACGAAGAAGAAGTTTAAAAAGGCGGGAGTATTCCCGCCTTTTTTGCATTCCTGTTAATTAAGAAAAGGCAGTTTTTTTATGAAGTGCTAGAAAATTCCCAGTGAAATATTAACAGTGTAAAAACCTTCTCTGTTACTCATCATAAGAGGGAGCTTTTCAGTAGAGAAGCTCATTCTAACAGAGGGGGTTTTTGTATTGAATACGAAAGTAAAAGTGATTGCTGCTTCTTTGTTAGTTACTAGTGCATTAGCTGCATGTGGTACACCAAAAAACAATGCAATGGATGGACGTAACTACAATTACGAGCGTACATCTTATAATGATACACATCAGTATCGTGATAATGTGACGCGTAATGATCGTTATACAGATTATGTAACATATAGAAATGGTCGTAACGATACAGGATACAATTATTACCGTGATGTAAATTACAATGGACAAATTGCTAATCCGCATCCAACTCGTAATATTACAATGAACAATTCATACATTAACAATGATGGTAAAACAGCTGAAAGAATAACAAATCGTGTGAAACGTATGAATAACGTAGACCGTGTGTCTACAGTTGTATATGGAAACGATGTAGCGATTGCGGTAAAACCACGTAACACAGTGACAAATGAAACGGCGATGGCGAACGAAATTCGTCAAGCTGTTGCAAATGAAGTTGGAAACAGAAACGTATATGTTTCTGTAAGAAATGATATGTTTACTCGTGTCGATGCAATGAGTACGCGTCTACGTAACGGTACAGTTACAAACGATTTTAATCGTGACATAGTGAATATGTTCCGAGACATTCGTTACGGTTTAACTGGTACAGTGCGATAGCAAAACAAAAGAGGAAGGGGGAGCCCTTCCTCTTTATTCATCGTTGTCTTGTAAACGACGTTTTTTAATAAAATAACTAACGGAATAAGAAACTAAAAAGCAGATGAAAAGAATACTATCTGTTAAAATAGCTTCAAATAGAGGTCTTTCTGGACTGAAAATGATATAAATAATAGCCATAACGATTCCTACAATAAGGGAGCGGAAGACAAGTTTATAATAAGGAGTTAACTTTATTTCCTTTTCGCCTTCTTCTACATCGATTGAAACACTTAACTGTAAATAACTAAGGATCATACTCGTAAGAATAAATACTAGCCATAATGGAGATTTCGTAATTTGATCTATTCCTTCAGTGAATCCGATATAGCCTAAAACACCGATTATACCAAGTGATTGAAAAAGAAAGACAATACGTATGTTTTTTAACGTTTGCAGAATGAGACGTTCATCCTTTATTTGTTTCATAATATCTATCTCCCGTTTATGATGATTTCGCTGTTATGTTTATTGTAATATATATATTGCATTTATCAATTTATAATTTGCGTTTGATTTATTTGGATGAAAGAGGAAATAAAATATTTTTATAAACATGTTGCACTTATACTTTATTAATGTTATATTAGCAAAGCGATGAGCTAATTTACGTAAGACGAGAGATATGCTTAAGTGCTAAACACGCGAATGTGGTCGCCTGGTCTCTCGCCGTAAACGCATCAAGACGCCTGCTTTGCAGGCGTCTTTCATTTTATATAAAAGTAAATAATACATGCAGATGAGGTGAATCCTTATCTGCATTTTTTATATTTTCGAAAGAAATGTAATATGGATAAAACCCCCATTTCCGGAAAAACTACTAATGAAAGTATGATCTTGCCTAAAAGAGGTGAACGGAAATGAAATGGATACTGATTGCGATGCAAGCTTTCGTTATGATGTTTTGTTTCGTTTATGAAACGAATGTGAAGGCGGAAGGGCCAGTACCAGAAGTAACGAAAAAAGAACCTGAGGTTACAATTTTATTAGAGCGTATGTATGTTGATGGCGAAGTAAGCGAAGAAATACTTACAGAAAAAGTGACGGATTTAGAAAAGTTTTTACAGCAGTATAAAGAATGGCAGCTCGTTGATCGTGATGATGTACAAATTGTATTGCAAAAGAAAGTTGATGATATTTCTCCGTTATTGAAAACGAGCGGGTATTTTGGTGTTTCAGAGGAAGGGATATTACAAATTTTCAAAGGTGTTCCAAAAAATGATAATGCGATCCATTCTTTCTTTCAAATTGATATGAAAAAGCTTGAGAGCTATGAACGTGCGAAATTGAAACGTGGCATTCGTATTAAATCAAAAGAAGGTTTTGTGAAGACGATTGAAAAAATGAAGCAATACGCAGTTCAAAGTAAGAAAAAAAAG
>NZ_JH414708.1:417401-486389 GCF_000238655.1 Bacillus sp. 7_6_55CFAA_CT2
TTTTTCTTATTTATTTTTAGCTAAAATTTCTTTTGCGATTTCATCAATTAGCATATCTTTTCCGATTGGATTGAATGCTTTCGTATTGAAGACTTCATTTGATACTTCATATACGTGATTGTTCTTAACTGCTTTATTGTCTTTCCAAACAGCACTGTTTTTGTAGTCTTCGTAAACTTTATCAGCTTCGCCGCCGAAGTTTACAATAAACATTTGATCAGGCTGGAATGCAACAAGACCTTCTAGCGATACTTGCGCCATCGTTTGTTTTAAATCTGTGCCTTTTGTTGCTGGAAGTTTTAAGTCATTAAAGATGATGTCACCGTATCCGAAGCTACCGTATACACGGAAGTTTTGTGGTGTAACTGCAACGAACATAAAGTTCTCATCTTTTGTTTTCTCTTTAATTTTTTTAGATAAAGAGTCTGCTTTCTTATCGTAGTCTGCAATCCATTTGTCTGCTTTCTTCTCTTCGTCAAATAGCTTACCTACTTCTTTAAACTTACCACGCCAGTCTTCTAAGTTTGTTTCTAGAACAACTGTAGGTGCAACCTTTTCTAGTTGATCATAAATTTTTAATTGACGGTTGTTTAAAATAATTAAGTCTGGTTTTAAAGCAGTAACAGCTTCTAAATCAACTTTAGGTGCCCAGTACCAACCTACTGCTTTTACTCCATCTAACTTGTCTGTTAAGTGATTTTGGATTTTATCTTTATATGTATTTGCTGTACCAACAGGTTTATGTCCAAGAAGTAATAGTTCTTCTGTTGATCCAGATAAGTCAACAATTCTCTTTGGATTTACTGGAATTGTAGCTTCACCTTTAGCATGTTTTACAACTTTTGTTTTCGGTTGTTCTTTTGCTTTCGATTCTTCTTTTTGAGAAGAACAGCCAACGATAGAAAGAACAACAAGCATAATAGTAAATAAAATAAATAGCTTACGTTTCATCCTGATGTAACCCCTTTAATTAGTATTGATAATCATTATCGACTTCTGTATATTAAGGTGCTTTAACCTTTCTGTCAATGGAAAATAACAGAAGTTTTAAGTGGAGAACATTTGTTGGGGCAGTCTCGCTTTTCTATCATTAAATATGTTAAAATGGAATACATGATTTAAGAGGGAGAGATCGTATTTTGTTTGAATATGTTACAGGTTACGTGGAGTATGTAGGGCCGGAATATGTCGTAATTGATCATAATGGAATTGGTTATCAAATTTTCACACCAAATCCGTATGTATTTCAAAGAAGTAAGCAAGAAATCCGTGTCTATACATATCATTATGTGAGAGAAGATATTATGGCACTTTACGGTTTTAAAACACGTGAAGAGCGTTTATTATTTACAAAGTTGTTAGGCGTGTCTGGCATTGGGCCAAAAGGCGCTCTTGCAATTTTAGCTTCTGGTCAAACAGGACAGGTCGTTCAAGCGATTGAGCATGAAGATGAGAAGTTTTTAGTGAAATTCCCAGGCGTCGGAAAGAAAACAGCACGCCAAATGATTTTAGATTTAAAAGGAAAACTAGCAGATGTCGTACCAGATGCATTTGTTGATTTATTCTCAGACACAGAACGTTTTGATGAGAATAAAGGTTCATCAGCTGAGCTTGATGAGGCACTGGAAGCTCTGCGCGCACTTGGATACGCAGAACGCGAAGTTTCTCGTGTTGTACCAGAGTTATTAAAAGAAGCATTAACGACGGATCAGTATATTAAAAAGGCACTTAGTCTTTTACTAAATGGTAAGAGGTGAGTATAATGGACGAACGTCTCCTTTCAGGGGAATCTGCATATGAAGATGCGGATTTAGAATATTCATTACGGCCACAGACGCTCCGTCAGTATATTGGCCAAGATAAAGCGAAACATAATTTAGAAGTATTTATTGAAGCGGCGAAAATGCGTGAAGAAACGTTAGATCACGTGCTTTTATATGGACCACCAGGTCTTGGTAAAACGACGCTTGCGAATATTATTGCCAATGAGATGGGCGTTAATGTTAGAACAACTTCAGGTCCCGCAATTGAAAGACCAGGAGATTTAGCTGCTGTATTAACAGCGCTTCAGCCAGGTGATGTATTATTTATTGATGAAATTCATCGTTTGCATAGATCAATTGAAGAAGTATTGTATCCTGCGATGGAAGACTTTTGCCTTGATATTGTAATTGGAAAAGGGCCTTCAGCACGTTCTGTACGCCTAGATTTACCGCCATTTACATTAGTTGGAGCAACAACACGTGCTGGAGCATTATCGGCACCGCTTCGTGACCGCTTCGGTGTACTTTCAAGGTTAGAGTACTACACAGTAGATCAGCTTTCTGCGATTGTTGAACGTACAGCAGAAGTATTTGAAGTTGAAATCGATTCGTTAGCTGCATTAGAAATTGCAAGACGTGCTCGTGGTACACCTCGTATTGCGAATCGTCTTTTAAGACGTGTACGTGATTTCGCACAAGTTCGTGGTAATGGAACGGTTACGATGGAAATTACACAAATGGCATTAGAGCTACTGCAAGTAGATAAATTAGGTCTAGATCATATTGATCATAAATTACTGCTTGGTATTATTGAGAAATTCCGTGGCGGTCCAGTTGGATTAGAAACGGTTTCAGCAACAATTGGAGAAGAATCTCATACGATTGAAGATGTGTATGAGCCGTATTTATTACAAATTGGCTTTTTACAACGAACGCCGAGGGGCCGAATTGTAACGCCGCTTGCGTATGAACATTTCGGAATGGAGATACCAAAAGTATGACGGAGATGCCAAAGCTGCTTATTACAGCCGGGATCTTACTCATCGTTGTTGGATTAGCTTGGAAGTTCATTGGAAGGCTTCCAGGCGATATTTTTGTGAAAAAAGGAAACGTTACCTTTTATTTTCCTATCATTACATGTATTGTGTTAAGTATTGTATTATCTTTTATTATGTATATAATAAATCGATTTAAATAAGAAATAGGTGGATATAGCTATGGATATAAATCTGTTTGATTTTCATTTACCAGAAGAACTTATTGCACAAGTCCCGTTAGAAGAGCGTGAAACATCAAGATTAATGGTGTTAGACCGTGAAACAGGTGATATTGAGCATAAACATTTTACGGATATTCTTTCTTACTTACATGAGGGGGATTGCTTAGTTTTAAATGAAACGAAAGTTATGCCTGCTCGTTTGCACGGTGTGAAAGAAGATACAGGCGCGCACATTGAAGTACTTCTTTTAAAACAAGAAGAAGGTGATAAGTGGGAAACGCTTGTAAAGCCAGCGAAACGTGTAAAAGAAGGAACTGTTATCTCTTTTGGCGAAGGGAAATTAAAAGCAACTTGCACAGGAACTGCAGATCAAGGTGGACGTCAGCTTGAATTTTCATATGACGGCATCTTCTATGAAATTTTAGATGAACTTGGGGAAATGCCACTTCCTCCATATATTAAAGAGACGCTAGAAGATCGCGATCGCTATCAAACAGTATATGCGAAAGAAATCGGTTCAGCAGCAGCGCCGACTGCGGGACTTCACTTTACAGAAGAGTTACTTGAGAAGTTAAAGCAAAAAGGCGTTCAGTTAGCATTCATTACACTTCACGTAGGACTTGGAACATTTAGACCAGTTTCTGCAGACACGATTGAAGAACACCATATGCACGCAGAATATTATCATATGTCTGAAGAGACAGCGGCATTATTAAATCGTGTGAAAGAGAATGGTGGACGTATTATTACTGTAGGTACGACATCAACTCGTACGTTAGAAACAATTGCAACAGATCATGAAGGTAAGCTTTGCGCCGCTTCTGGATGGACAGATATTTTCATGTATCCGGGATATGAATTTAAAGCAATTGATGGTTTAATTACAAACTTCCATTTACCGAAATCAACATTAATTATGCTTGTAAGTGCATTTGCAAATAGAGATAATGTACTTCATGCTTATAATGAAGCAGTAAAAGAAAAATATCGTTTCTTTAGCTTCGGTGATGCAATGTTTGTTGCATCTCACGCTAAAATGAGAAACAAATAAAAGGAGTAAGTTATGACAGCAATTCGTTATGAATTTATTAAGACATGTAAACAAACGGGTGCCCGTTTAGGTCGTGTGCATACGCCGCACGGTTCATTTGATACACCAACATTTATGCCAGTTGGTACACTTGCAACAGTTAAGACAATGTCACCAGAAGAATTAAAAGCAATGGATTCTGGCATTATTTTAAGTAATACGTATCATTTATGGCTACGTCCAGGTCATGAAATTATTCGTGAAGCAGGCGGCTTGCATAAATTTATGAACTGGGATCGTGCAATCTTAACAGACTCTGGTGGTTTCCAAGTATTCAGTTTAAGTGACTTCCGTCGTATTGAAGAGGAAGGCGTTCACTTCCGCAATCACTTAAATGGAGATAAATTATTCTTATCACCAGAAAAAGCGATGGAAATCCAAAATGCATTAGGTTCAGATATTATGATGGCATTTGATGAGTGTCCACCATTCCCAGCTACTTTTGAATATATGAAGAAATCTGTAGAGCGTACGAGCCGCTGGGCAGAACGTTGCTTAAAAGCGCATGAACGTCCGCAAGATCAAGGTTTATTCGGTATTGTACAGGGGGGAGAGTACGAAGAGCTTCGTCGTCAAAGTGCGAAAGATCTTGTTTCAATGGACTTCCCTGGTTACGCTGTAGGTGGTTTATCTGTAGGCGAACCGAAAGATATTATGAACCGTGTACTTGAGTTTACAACACCACTTCTTCCAGATAATAAGCCTCGTTACTTAATGGGTGTAGGTTCTCCTGACTCGTTAATCGATGGCGCAATTCGTGGTATTGATATGTTTGACTGCGTACTTCCAACTCGTATCGCTCGAAATGGTACATGTATGACAAGTGAAGGTCGCCTCGTTGTAAAAAATGCGAAATTCGCAAGAGACTTCGGTCCGCTTGATCCAAACTGTGATTGCTACACATGTAAAAACTACTCTCGTGCGTACATTCGTCACTTAATGAAATGTGATGAAACGTTCGGAATTCGTTTAACGTCTTATCACAACCTTCATTTTCTGTTAAACTTAATGGAGCAGGTGAGACAAGCTATTCGTGAAGACCGTCTTGGCGATTTCCGCGAAGAGTTCTTTGAACAGTATGGCTTTAATAAACCGAATGCTAAAAACTTCTAATACATAATTTAAAAGGAGGAACAAAAGATGAATGCAGGTATGATGAATATCGTTATGATCGTTGCGATGTTTGCGATTTTCTATTTCTTATTAATTCGCCCGCAACAAAAACGTCAAAAAGCAGTTGCTCAAATGCAAAGTGAGTTAGCAAAAGGTGATGCTATCGTAACAATCGGTGGTTTACACGGTACAATCGAATCAGTAGATGAGACGAAAATTGTTATTAAATCTGGTGGTTCACACTTAACGTTCGATCGCAATGCGATTCGTGAAGTTGTGAAAAACTAATTTGGAAGGCCCTGCATGAAATATGCAGGGCCTTTTTTAGTTACTTTGCTTTGACATATTTACACCGAAAATACCACCGAGTGTACTCGCCCCCATTAATGCTAATTGATAAAGTAATTGTGAGTTCGATAAAGTTTGAGAAAAGCCTAAATAGTTAACTAGAAAAACGAGTATAGTGAACGTGAGACCTGTTGTGAGACCTACTAGCCAACCTTTTCCTTGAGCCTTTTTGCCGGCAGTAAATCCAGACATAAGCATAGATAAAAGAGCGAGTATAAAAATAGTAACGGTTAATGTCCCTTCGTTTATATTCGTAAACTTTAATAAAAGAGCCATAATCATACTAGTAATAGATGCGAGAATTAGTAGTGTAACAATACCGAAGCCAATTGCAGTTGATAATTTTTTCGTTCCATCCATTTATGCATTCCCCCTTTTTAATACAAGCATATTTTCCTTTTGTCTAAGTTAGACTAGTTTCTTTTTTATAGGGGAGTCTATACGTAAAAAAGGAGATGTAGAAATGGAATGGATATCAATAATTGGACGGACAATGCTTTTGTATATCATCATCTTAATTATTTTTCGTCTTATGGGTAAACGTGAGATAGGAGAGCTAAGTGTATTAGATTTAGTCGTATTTATTATGCTTGGAGAAATGGCTGTAGTGGCAATTGAAAATACCGATAAATCACTTTGGCATCAATTAGTTCCGATGACTTTTCTTATGTGCATCCAAATTATTTTGTCAGTCATTTCCCTAAAGTATCAACGCTTTCGGCATTTAATAGAAGGTGAGCCGGCTATTCTTGTAAACGCGGGAAAGATTGATGAAAAGAAGATGAGAAAGCAACGTTATAATATAGATGATTTAATGATGCAATTAAGGGAACAAGGAGTTGGAGATATTCGGGATGTAGAATATGCTATTTTGGAACCGTCTGGGAAGTTATCTGTCTTTCAAAAACAAAAAAATAAACAAGATACATTGCAGTTTACGCTTCCTCTTATTATTGATGGAGAAATTCAATCTAGTCATTTACAAATGATTGAACATACAGATGCATGGCTTATTGAGAAATTAAAAAACTTAGGTTATAACGATGTAACACAAATTTTATACTGTAGTTTTCAAAACGGAAAATTTTTTGTTGATTTAAAAGAAAATTAGAGACTTATTCTTTGAAAGAGTAAGAATGATTAGTGTAACTAATAATCAGTGGAGATTACCCCACTGATTAAAGTTTCACCTTATTTCAAAAATGAAAGTTTACGAATGATAGGGAGACGACTTAACTCTTCTTTTCGAATGAGTTTGAAAGTGAAGAGAAGTACGATATAAACAATTGTTGTTAAAGTGATTTCCCATAATGTTTGTATGCCAAGGGCATGAGAGAAAATAATATATTTATGAAGATAAAAACCGAAGGCGCCTGCGATACCGATGGCAAGTCCGCCGAAAATATAGTCTTTTGCGTAAATGGTAAATGTAATCTTTTTTAAAACAGTAGCGTAGTGAAGAAATGTTACTGTTACAATATTTGCTGCAATAGCGAGAGCAACCCCCATCATTTGAAATTCTGGCCTTGATGCTAGTACAAAAATAACGATTAATTTCACGATGGCTCCAATAAATGTATTCATCATTGCAGCTCTTGCTAAGTTTAAAGCTTGCAAAACAGAGGTAAGTGGACTTTGGAAATAATGAAATAAAAAGCAAGGCGCAAGAAGTTGAATGAATGCTGTTGCGCTGTCTGATCCATACATAAGAGTTAAAACAGGAGAAGCGAATACGTATAATATAACGACAGACCATCCGCCGGTAATTAATGAAATTCGAAGTGCTTGTTGTAAACGGTGCTCCACTAATTTATGTTGTCTTTTTGCCATTGCTTCACTAATAGAAGGGACGAGCGCTGTAGAGAGAGCGTATGTAATAAAGGCGGGTAGTGATAGAAGCGGGAATGCATAACCGTTTAATATACCGTATTGCTGGGTTGCAACAGAAGCAGCGACACCAGCGATTGCTAAGCTTTGCATAACGACAATAGGTTCAAAAAAATATGAAACGGAGCCGATTAAACGACTTCCTGTAGTTGGAAGGGCAATATCCATCAGAGAATAAAATGTCCCTTTGCTTTCCTTTACAGTAGTGAAAAATCCAGAGCGTATTGATAAATGTTTTTCTCGCTGAAATAACGTGAGTAAAAATAATAACGATGCAACTTCACCGAGAACAGCTGATAACATAGCGCCGGCTGCAGCGTATTCTATGCCGTAAGGTAAAAATAATTGAATGCATATAGCGATAATGGTAATGCGGACGACTTGTTCTAGAACTTGCGCATAAGCGCTAGGTTTCATGTTTTGTTTCCCTTGAAAATAACCACGCAAAACAGAAGAAACAGCAATAACAGGAACAACGGGCAAAATGGCCATTAATGGATAGTACGTTCTTTCGTCGGTTAATAATGTTTTTGCTAAAATAGGTGTGAGGAACATAATTCCAATTGTTAAAATGATACTAATAACGGATGTAACAGCTAGTGATACGGTTAATATTTTTTTAACTCTTTGTTTATCGTTCACAGCTTCCGCTTCTGCTACAAATTTTGCGATTGCGACAGGAAGACCAATTTGTGTCAATGTAATTGCTAAAATGAATGTAGGAACGGCCATCATATAAAGACCAACGCCTTCTTCTCCCAAAATACGTGCCATTACTATGCGGTTGATAAAGCCGAGTATTTTTGTAATAAAGCCGGCTATCATTAAAATAAATGCGCCTTTTAAAAAGCTTTGTCTCGTCATGTTCTTCTCCTACCTTCTCAAAATCAATGGAATGATTTACAATAATTTATATGCACGTACGAGACAAGAATGACAAGCATTTAAGAGAGTGAAATATGATAGTGCTCTTGAAAGTAGTTATTGCTGTCCATTAGAGCGGGAATAAAAGCGACTTTTCGTGCGAAATAAGAAGGAGATGTTATAGATGTTAGATAGAGAGGCTTTGGTAGAATCATACCGCGGACAGTTACAAGTCGTTTTAGAAAGTAAAGTAGAAGAGTTTCAAATGTTCGGCTACGACAGAGTGACAGATGATGACATTTGGAAGTTTCTTAAAGTGAAAAAGTGGAAGAAGATAGACAGCGATGTTAGATTGTATGAATTAGTTAATGACGTATTAACAGTAAGTGCTAATGAATATATGACATATTTAACTGTTGAAGCATATCAAGCGCCACTTTGGTCATTTGATGAATATGAAAATAAATAACCGACTGCAATTGGTTTGTTCTTCCTTTTGCAGTATAATGATAGGTATTGATAATCAGGAAATAATTATGTCTAAGATCATATATAAAGGAGGTAGTGAAGAGAGAAAAAAATAATGAAAGTGCAGGTATCGTGAAAACGTACCGGCACAGCTAGTGATGAGCTAGCAAAATTATAGAAAGGAAGTCTACTAACTAGACGTATGCACACGTGTAAAAGTGAATCGTAAGAGATTTATTTAAAGTGTTAGTAGCGGAAAGAGGGTACATATGGCAAAGCGTGGTACGAGAATTGCCGCCTTTTTCCTCATCGTTTTATTAATCGGTGGAGTAATTGGTGCGGCAGGAAAAGACATAGCAAAAGGAATTAGTCTAGGACTAGACCTTCGCGGTGGTTTTGAAATTCTGTATGAAGTAAAACCAGCCAAAAAAGGTGACAAAATCGATCGAGACGTACTTGTAAGTACAGTAGGTGCTCTTGAGAATCGTGTCAATGTTCTCGGTGTAAGTGAGCCGAACATTCAAATCGAAGGGCAAGATCGAATTCGTGTACAGCTTGCTGGTGTACAAGATCAGCAAAAAGCACGTGAAATGTTATCAACACAAGCGAAATTAACATTCCGTGATGTAGATGATAATCTTCTTATGGACGGAACGGATTTAAAAGGCGGCGGAGCGAAGCAAACATTTGATGAGCAAGGCCGTGCGAGCGTAGGTCTTACACTAAAGAGCGCTGAAAAATTCCGTGAAGTAACTGAAAAAATTTCAAAAATGCCACCACCAACGAATTTAATGGTAATTTGGCTTGATTTTGAAGAAGGAAAAGATTCGTACAAAGCAGAATCTGCAAAACCGAATCCGAAGTTCTTATCAGCAGCAACAGTAAACCAAGTATTTAACCAAGCTGAAGTATCTATCGTAGGTGGAAACTTCACAGTTGAAAGTGCGAAACAACTTTCATCTTTATTAAATGCAGGTGCACTTCCTGTCGATTTAAAAGAAATGTATTCAACATCTGTTGGAGCGAAATTTGGTCAACAAGCGTTAGAGCAAACGATTTTCGCTAGTGCGATTGGTATCGCTCTTATTTTCTTATTTATGCTTGTATTCTACCGTTTACCAGGACTTGTAGCGGTTATTATGTTAGGTCTATACATTTTCGTTACGTTACTTGTCTTTAACTGGATGCATGCAGTTCTTACGCTGCCGGGTATTGCGGCGCTAGTGCTCGGGGTAGGTATCGCTGTTGATGCGAATATTATTACGTACGAGAGACTGAAAGAAGAGCTGAAAATTGGTAAGTCAATGATGTCAGCATTCCGTGCTGGTAACCATCGTTCATTAGCAACGATTTTAGATGCGAACATTACAACACTTGCAGCAGCTGGTGTGTTATTCGTTTACGGTAATAGTTCCGTAAAAGGGTTCGCAACAAGTTTAATCGTAAGTATTTTAGTCGGTTTCATTACGAACGTATTCGGTACTCGTTTCTTACTAAGTTTACTAGTAAAGAGCCGTTACTTCGATAAAAAACCAGGATACTTTGGTGTGAAGCAAAAGGATATTATTCCATTAACAAAAGGTGTAGTACATCCACCAACGAAATTTGATCGTATTAACTTCGTAAATGTCGGTCATAAATTCCTTATCTTCTCGATTGTAGTTGTAATTGCAGGTGCAATTATCTTGCCAATTTTCAAATTGAATCTTGGTATTGACTTTGCGAGTGGTACACGTATCGACTTGCAATCAAAACAAGCAGTTACTGTGTCTGATGTTCATAAAGATTTTAAAGAGTTGAACATTGATGTGAAGGAAGAAAATATTGTACCGACTGGAGATGACAATAAAGGATTCGCAGTTCGTACATTAGGTGTTCTATCAAAAGATGAAATTGCAAAAACAAAAACATTCTTCCACGATAAATATGGTACAGATCCAAACGTAAGTACAGTTTCACCAACAATCGGGAAAGAAATTGCACGAAATGCATTTATCGCAGTATTAATCGCTTCTGCGGTTATCATTTTATACGTAAGTATTCGATTCCGATTTACGTACGCATTATCTGCAGTACTTGCATTATTACATGACGCATTCGTTATGATTGTTATGTTTAGTATTTTCCAACTAGAGGTAGACTTAACGTTTATCGCTGCAGTACTAACAATCATCGGTTATTCTATTAATGACTCGATTGTTACATTTGATAGAAACCGTGAATTATACAAACAGAAAAAACGAGTGCGCGATATAAAAGATCTAGAAGAAATCGTAAATGCAAGTATTCGCCAAACGCTTGGTCGCTCGATTAACACCGTATTAACAGTGTTATTCCCAGTAATTGCACTGCTTATCTTCGGTAGTGAGTCACTACGTAACTTCTCGTTTGCGTTACTTGTTGGATTAATTGTAGGTACGTACTCTTCTGTTTTCGTTGCCTCTCAAATTTGGTTAATGCTTGAAAACCGTCGTTTGAAAAAGGGAAAAAACAAGAAGAAGGTTGAGAAAGTAGAATCTGAACCGCAAGTATAGAAAAGATGATGTCTCTTTATGAGGCATCTCTTTTTTCGTTTGTGGATACAATAAGATAGCAACTTTTTAACAGAAAGAAGATGGAAGAAAGTGGTGGTGTTATCGCTGTTTTTGTTAAAATAAAAAGATAGGTTAAGAAAAGAAGGGATTTTAATTATGGAAAAAGATGAACGTTTTAAACAGGCCGAGTTTGGTGCTATTGTCGGGATCGTTGGTAATATTATATTAGCGATTGTAAAGGCGGTAATTGGTTATATTGGGAACAGTAAAGCGTTATTAGCGGATGCCGTGCATTCTGCATCAGATGTAATAGGTTCGCTAGCTGTACTTTTTGGACTGCGAGCGGCAAAGCAGCCACCTGATGAGGATCATCCGTATGGTCATGGTAAAGCGGAATCGATTTCAGCGATTATTGTTGCGGTATTATTATTTATTGTGGGACTTGAAATCGCGATTTCGTCTATAAAAGCTTTTTCGCAAGAACTAGAACCGCCGAAAGGAATTACGATATTTGCTGTTGTTCTTTCAATCGTCGTGAAAGAAGGAATGTTTCAATATAAATTCCGATTAGGGAAAAGAGTAAACAGTGATGCAATTATTGCAAATGCATATGAGCACCGTTCGGATGTATTTTCTTCAATTGCAGCTTTAATCGGTATTTGTGCAGCTATAATCGGTGGTAAGTTTGGTATAGACTGGCTCGTATATGCTGATCCGATTGCAGGATTAGTTGTTTCACTTCTTGTTGTAAAAATGGCATGGAGCATTGGAGCGGAAGCAATTCATGCAACGCTTGACCATGTTCTTCATGAGGAGGATGTTATTCCGCTTAGAGAGGCCGTTCTTCAAGTAGATGGTGTGAAAAAAATTGGTTCTTTATATGCACGGGAGCATGGTCATTATGTTATTGTCGATATTAAAGTGTCTGTAGATCCATACATTACCGTAGAAGAAGGACACCGTATTGGAAAACATGTGAAAGAAATACTTATGAAACAAGATAATGTACAAAATGTATTCGTACATATAAATCCGTATTCTCCAAATTAAACATCATTAACATTTTAGTATATAGATATTGCATCGTAGTTTGCATTATATTGTCACCCCTTAATCTGTCTTGTATAATGAACAGGTTAAGGGGTGATTTCGTGTTACAACCGAAGACGCGTTGGAAAGAAAAAGAATATAATGACGAGCGAGTGAGTGAATTAGCAAGTAAATTACAGTTATCGCCACTTGTCGTTTCATTATTCCTCGGTAGAGGACTAGATACAGAAGATAAGATTTTAGATTTTTTAAATACAGAAAATCAAGAATTTCATGATCCATTTTTATTAGAAGGAATGGATAGAACGGTAGAACGTGTAAATAAGGCGATTCAAAATGGAGAGCAAATATTAATATTTGGTGATTACGATGCGGACGGAGTAAGTAGTACGACGGTTTTATATCTTGCTCTTCAAGAATTAGGTGCAGAAGTAGAATTTTACATTCCAAATCGTTTTACAGAAGGGTATGGACCGAACGAAGAAGCATTTCGTTGGGCGCATAGTGCAGGTTTCTCACTGATTATTACTGTCGACACTGGCATCGCAGCAGTACATGAAGCGAATGTAGCGAAAGAGCTTGGAATAGATCTAATTATTACAGATCACCATGAGCCACCGCCAGAATTGCCAGAAGCGCTTGCGATTATACATCCGAAATTAGAAGGTGGCGTATATCCGTTTCACTATTTAGCTGGTGTAGGTGTTGCGTTTAAAGTTGCGCATGCACTATTAGGCCGTGTACCAGAACATTTATTAGAGATTGCAGTAATCGGTACAGTAGCCGATTTAGTATCACTTCATGGTGAAAATAGGTTGCTAGTGAAACGCGGTTTAAAACATATGCGTATGACGAGAAATATTGGTTTGAAGGCATTGTTTAAAGTTGCTAACGTTTCGCAAAGTGAAATTACAGAAGAGAGTATTGGCTTCTCAATTGCCCCTCGTATTAATGCGGTTGGGCGTTTAGAAGATGCTGCGCCGGCTGTACACCTTTTATTATCAGATGATCCAGAGGAAGCGAAAGAGTTGGCCGAAGAAATTGATGAGCTGAACAAACTGCGAAAAGATATTGTAAAGCAAATTACAGAAGAAGCTATCGCTGAAGTTGAAAATAAATTCCCGCCAGAAGAAAATAAAGTATTAGTACTTGCAAAAGAAGGCTGGAACCCAGGGGTAATTGGAATTGTTGCTTCTAAATTAGTTGAACGTTTTTATCGTCCGACGATTGTATTAAGCATCGATCCTATAAAAGAAACAGCAAAAGGCTCAGCACGTAGTATTGCAGGATTTGATTTGTTTGCAAACTTATCAGATTGTAGAGAGTTATTGCCACACTTCGGAGGGCATCCGATGGCAGCGGGAATGACGCTACATATGAATGATGTAGATGAATTACGTCGCCGATTAAATGAACAAGCAGATGCGATTTTAACAGAAGAAGATTTTATTCCAATTACAGCAGTTGATGTTTTTTGCAAAGTAGAGGATGTAACGCTAGCGGCAATTGAAGATATGCAAAAACTAGCCCCGTTTGGTATTGGAAATCCGAAACCACGTATTGCAGTAAAAGATGCAGAGTTAGAAAGCATTCGCGCAATCGGATCAGATGGTTCTCATTTAAAAATGGCTCTTCGTGATGGACAAGCAACACTGGATACAATTGGATTTGGTTTTGGTGCATATGCGAAAGAAATCTCTCCAGTTGCAAAAGTATCTGTAATAGGAGAAGCATCCATCAATGAATGGAATAATTTTAAGAAGCCACAACTAATGGTACAAGATATTGCTGTAGAGGCGTGGCAATTATTTGATTGGCGTAGTATGCGTAATGCAGAAGCAAATTTAGCAGAACTTCCGAAAGAAAAAATAACAATGGTGTATTTTTCTGAAGAGGTATTGAATAAATTTTCTTTAGAGAGCTATAAAGAAAAGCTCATGCATGCTTCCGAAGTAACGCATTTAGATGATCAATATATCGTGTTACTTGATTTACCAAAAGGAACCGATGAATTACGTGAGTTATTTAAGGCAGGATTCCCAGCGCGAATTTATACGCTATTTTATCAAGAGAATAACCACTTATTTAGTACAGTTCCGACGAGAGAACACTTTAAATGGTACTATTCTTTCTTAAGCCAAAAAACACCATTTTCTTTAAGACAATATGGAGAACAACTATGTCGTCATAAAGGTTGGTCAAAAGATACAGTAAATTTTATGACACAGGTGTTTTTTGAGTTAGAATTTGTTACAATAAAAGATGGCGTCATTTTTATGGCAGACAAAAAACAAAAGCGTGATTTAATTGAATCGAACACATATCGTGAGAAAATGAACCACTTACAATTAGAAAAAGAATTGGTTTATAGCACATATCAGCAACTATATACATGGTTTGAAACGATTCGTAATCATAAAGAAGTAGAACAGTTAGGGTAAAGGATTTGTATTTACAAACCTTTTAGATCTGAGGAGGATTCAGAAATATGGATTTCAAGCAACATATCGCAATTGTACCGGATTATCCGAAAGAAGGTATTGTGTTTAAAGACATTACACCTTTAATGAATGACGGTAAAGCATACAAAGCAGCAACAGATGCAATCGTTGAATACGCAAAAGAAAGAGATATCGATGTTGTAGTAGGACCAGAAGCTCGTGGTTTCATTATCGGTTGCCCAGTTTCTTATGCGTTAGAAGTAGGATTTGCGCCAGTTCGTAAATTAGGAAAATTACCACGTGAAGTAATTACAGTTGACTACGGTAAAGAATATGGTAAAGATGTTTTAACAATCCATAAAGATGCAATTAAGCCAGGTCAACGCGTATTAATTACAGATGACCTATTAGCTACAGGTGGAACTATTGAAGCGACAATTAAGCTAGTTGAAGAACTTGGCGGAGTTGTAGCAGGGATTGCATTCTTAGTAGAGCTTACTTACTTAGATGGTCGTAAAATGTTAGATGGTTACGATGTATTAGTATTAGAAAAATACTAATCACTATATAGGTAAAACTACGGTGATAAAAAGTACCCGTGAATCTCTTGGAGAGGAGCGGGTACTTTTGTATAATTGAACAAAAAATCATGGTGAAATGTTAGTAAAATCTTTTCCTTTTCACAATTCACAATCATTGGGTTATAATGATAGAATATAATTTATTCTATTAAATAAAGATAAAGTCAATTTTCAATAAAAGGTGATTCGATGGCAAATGAGCAGGTACTAACAGCTGAACAGGTACTCGAGAAAGCAAGTCAATATTTAGTGGATGAAGATATTGAGCTAGTAGCACGTGCCTATGAATATGCACGCGATGCGCATAGCGAACAATACAGAAAATCGGGTGAACCGTATATTATTCATCCAATTCAAGTTGCAGGTATTTTAGTTGATTTACACATGGATCCAGCTACGGTATCAGCAGGTTTCTTACATGATGTAGTGGAAGATACAGAGATTACGTTAGAAGATATTGAACGGGAATTTAACAAAGAAATTGCTATGCTTGTTGATGGTGTTACGAAGCTTGGGAAGATCAAATATAAATCTCACGAACAACAACAAGCAGAAAACCATCGCAAAATGTTTATTGCAATGGCTCAAGATATTCGAGTTATTTTAATTAAACTAGCTGATCGTCTTCATAACATGCGTACATTGAAACATTTGCCTCAAGAGAAGCAGCGTCGCATAGCGAATGAAACGCTAGAAATCTTTGCACCTTTAGCACATAGACTCGGAATTAGTACTATTAAATGGGAGCTAGAGGATACGTCACTTCGCTATTTAAATCCACAACAATATTATCGTATTGTAAATTTAATGAAGCGTAAACGTGCAGAACGTGAAGAATACTTAGACGAAGTAATGACTGGTATTCGTGAGAAATTAAAAGAAGTTGCAATTCAACCTGAGATCTCTGGAAGACCGAAACATATTTACAGTATTTATCGTAAAATGGCACTGCAAAATAAACAGTTCAATGAAATTTACGATTTATTAGCTGTACGTGTTGTTGTAAATAGTATCAAAGATTGTTATGCAGTGCTTGGAATTATTCATACGTGCTGGAAGCCGATGCCAGGTCGTTTTAAAGATTATATTGCAATGCCAAAAGCAAATCTATATCAATCTCTTCATACGACTGTAATTGGACCGAAAGGTGATCCACTTGAAGTGCAAATTCGTACGAAAGAAATGCACGAAATTGCAGAATTCGGGATCGCGGCACACTGGGCATACAAAGAAGGAAAAACAGCAGAAACAACAGGTACATTAGAGAAGAAACTCACGTGGTTCCGTCAAATATTAGAATGGCAAAATGAAGCTTCTAATGCAGAAGAATTTATGGAGTCATTAAAAATTGATTTATTCTCTGACATGGTATTCGTCTTTACACCGAAAGGCGATGTAATGGAATTACCACTTGGATCGGTTCCAATTGATTTCGCGTATCGTGTCCATTCGGAAATTGGGAATAAAACAATTGGTGCAAAAGTAAACGGGAAAATGGTAACGCTGGATTATAAATTAAAAACCGGTGATATCATTGAAATTTTAACGTCGAAACATTCATATGGCCCAAGTCAAGATTGGGTAAAACTTGCTCAAACATCTCATGCGAAAAATAAAATTCGTCAATTCTTTAAGAAACAACGTAGAGACGAAAATATTGAAAAAGGCCGTGAACTTGTTGAAAAGGAAGTACGTGGTCTAGAGTATGAGATGAAAGAAGTATTAGCGCCTGATAACTTAAAACGCGTCGCTGAGAAATTTAACTTTGCAAATGAAGAAGATATGTTTGCAGCAGTTGGATATAGCGGAATTACAGCTTCGCAAATTGTTACGCGACTAACGGACAAGTTCCGCAAGCAACGCGAAGAAGAAGAAATTGTTGAAGTTAAAGAAGTTCGTAAACCGATGAAAATTCGAAAATGGGATTCTGGTGTAAAGGTAAGCGGTGCTGATAATTTATTAATCCGTTTATCGAAATGCTGTAACCCAGTTCCGGGTGATGATATCGTTGGGTATATTACGAAAGGCCGAGGTGTATCGATTCACCGCCGTGATTGTGTAAATGTTCATACAGAAGAAGCGATAGAACGTTTATTAGAAGTTGAGTGGGAAGGTAGCCCTGAAAAAGAAATAGAGTATAACGTTGATATTGAAATTTCAGGTTACGATCGCCGCGGTTTATTAAATGAAGTACTGCAAGCTGTTACAGAGACGAAAACATACATTTCAGCTGTTTCTGGTAGAAGTGACCGTAATAAGATGGCAACAATTAATATGTCAATCTCGATTCGTAACTTACAACACTTGAAAAAAGTAGTAGAACGCATTAAACGCGTTCCAGAAATTTATGCAGTACGACGCATGATGCATTAATAGGGAGTGTAGAAAGATGAGAGTTGTTTTACAACGATCAAAGAAAGCGTCTGTCACAGTAGACGGTGAGATCGTAGGACAAATTCCGTTCGGTTTAACATTACTAGTTGGCATTACGCACGAAGATACAGAAAAAGATGCAACTTACATTGCGGAAAAAATTGCAAACTTACGTATTTTTGAAGATGAGAGCGGAAAGATGAATCATTCTGTACTTGATGTAGAAGGACAAGTTCTATCTATTTCGCAATTCACATTATACGGAGATTGCCGCAAGGGAAGACGTCCAAACTTTATGGATGCTGCGAAACCTGATTATGCAGAGCGTTTATACGATTTCTTTAATGAAGAAGTTCGTAAACAAGGATTACATGTGGAAACAGGGAAGTTCGGAGCAATGATGGATGTTTCTTTAATCAATGATGGTCCGGTGACCTTAATTGTAGAAAGTAAATAGTGTTGATAAAAAAGAGAGGGTTATATAATCCTCTCTTTTTTATACATTGTTGTATGTTTTGTTCATTTATTTGGAATTAATAGCAGTTTTGGTTATGTATAACTCTTTCATCAATATGGAACAATAAAAAGTAAAACATCCATATTGAATGTGAGGGATATACGTATGCGTATGAATGAAAAAGGGCATTCTGTTACAAATGGTGCAAATCAACTATTTAACGTGAATTTTCATGATTTTATTTCAAAAGAGCAAAACAATACTTCAATGGAGCTTGCTTCCGAGTTTGGGATTTCTCTTCAAGATGTAAAGCGTTTAAAGAAGCAGATTGAACGTTCTTAGAGCACTTGACAATCCTACTTAACAAACGTATAGTAATTTTATATTTACATATGAATATAACCGTTGATAGAGAAGAGTAAATGAGACACACATGGAAAGAGAAGGAATGTCTTAGGCTGAAAACATTTCTACATGATGACTGATTGAATGACACTCTAGAGGTTTCAACTTGAACGGCATATACGCTTAGTAGGGATGAACGCATATTTAAGCGTTATTAAAAAAGTGGAAGCATAAGTGCTTCAATTAGGGTGGCACCACGGGTATAATACTCTCGTCCCTACTGTTCAAACAGTAGAGGCGGGAGTTTTTTTATTTTTATTAAGATTAAAACAATTTGAGGAGGAACTGAATATGTCTATTCAAATCCCACGCGGAACGCAAGATATTCTTCCAGGCACTGTTGAGTTATGGCAGTATATCGAAGGGCAAGCACGCGAAATTTGCCGTCGTTACAATTATAAAGAAATTCGTACACCAATTTTTGAGCACACTGAGCTATTTTTACGCGGTGTTGGTGATACGACAGATATCGTACAAAAAGAAATGTACTCATTCCAAGATCGTGGAGAGCGTAGCTTAACATTACGTCCAGAAGGTACTGCACCTGTTGTACGTTCTTACGTTGAAAATAAAATGTTTGGTGATGCAACACAACCAACGAAATTATACTATATCGGTCAAATGTTCCGTTATGAAAGACCACAAGCAGGTCGCTATCGTCAATTTGTACAATTCGGTATCGAAGCAATCGGCAGTAATGACCCTGCAATTGATGCAGAAGTAATTGCACTTGCTGTTGAATTTTACCGCGGCATGGGCTTAAAAAATATTAAAGTTGTATTAAACAGTTTAGGTGACGCAGCGAGCCGTCAAGCACACCGTGATGCATTAATCGCACACTTTGAGCCACGTATCGGCGAATTCTGTTCTGACTGTCAATCTCGCTTAGAAAAGAATCCACTTCGAATTTTAGACTGTAAGAAGGACCGTAACCATGAATTAATGGGAACAGCACCATCTATTACAGAATACTTAAACGAAGATTCAGCAATATACTACGACAAAGTTCAAGAACTATTAACGATGATGGATGTTCCGTTTGAAAAAGATCCGAACTTAGTGCGTGGTTTAGACTACTACCAACACACTGTTTTTGAAATTATGAGTGAGGCAGAAGGTTTCGGTGCGATCACTACATTAAGCGGTGGTGGCCGTTATAACGGACTTGTACAAGAAATCGGTGGACCAGAAATGCCAGGTATCGGTTTTGCAATGAGTATTGAACGTTTAATTATGGCGCTAAAAGCTGAAAACATTGAATTACCACTTGAACATAGCATTGATTGTTACGTTGTGGCGCTTGGCGAAAAAGCGAAAGACCATGCTGCAAAAGTTGCGTTCGATCTTCGTAAAGCTGGATTGTCAGTTGAAAAAGATTATTTAGATCGCAAAATGAAAGCACAATTTAAATCAGCAGATCGTCTAAAGGCGAAATTTGTAGCTGTATTAGGAGAAGATGAGCTAGATAAAGGCATCATTAACTTAAAAGATATGGCAACAGGTGAACAAGAAGAAGTAGCGTTAGATGTATTTGCTTCATACGTAGCAGAGAAATTAATATAGGGGGAACTTACAGTGGCTGAAAGAACACATGCATGTGGAAAAGTAACAGTAGAAGCTGTTGGACAAACAGTTCAATTAAAAGGTTGGGTACAAAAACGCCGTGACTTAGGTGGATTAATCTTTATCGACTTACGTGACCGTACAGGTATCGTGCAAGTTGTATTTAACCCAGAAACATCAAAAGAAGCGTTAGAAGTAGCAGAAACAATTCGTAGCGAATACGTATTACACGTAGAAGGTACAGTTGTTGAACGTGGTGAAGGCGCAATTAATGACAATATGGCAACTGGTCGTATTGAAGTACAAGCAACAAAAGTAAATGTACTAAATGCAGCGAAAACAACGCCAATCATCATTGCTGATGATACAGATGCATCAGAAGATGTGCGTTTAAAATATCGTTATTTAGACTTACGTCGTCCAGTAATGTTTAACACATTCAAAATGCGTCATGACGTAACGAAAACAATTCGTAACTTCTTAGACACAGAAGAGTTCTTAGAAGTAGAAACACCAATTTTAACGAAAAGCACGCCAGAAGGAGCTCGTGACTATTTAGTGCCAAGTCGTGTGCATGATGGTGAATTCTATGCACTACCGCAGTCACCACAGTTATTTAAACAGCTTCTTATGGTCGGCGGATTTGAGCGTTACTATCAAGTAGCACGTTGTTTCCGTGATGAAGATTTACGTGCGGATCGTCAACCGGAATTCACGCAAATCGATATCGAAGCTTCATTCTTAACACAAGATGAAATTTTAGATATGATGGAGCGTATGATGACGAAAGTTATGAAGGATGCAAAAGGTGTAGAAGTTAGTGCACCATTCCCTCGTATGAAATATGCTGATGCAATGGCTCGCTACGGTTCTGATAAGCCAGATACACGCTTTGAAATGGAACTAACAGACTTATCTGAGTTTGCAGCAGGTTGTGGCTTTAAAGTGTTTACAAGTGCTGTAGAAAGCGGCGGACAAGTAAAAGCAATTAATGCAAAAGGTGCTGCAAGTAAATATTCTCGTAAAGACATCGATGCATTAACTGAATTCGTGAAAGTATACGGTGCAAAAGGTCTAGCTTGGCTTAAAGTTGAAGAAGATGGCTTAAAAGGACCGATTGCGAAATTCTTCAGTGAAGAAGATGCAAATGTGTTAATGAGCACATTAGAGGCTACTGCTGGCGACTTATTACTATTCGTAGCAGATAAGAAGAGCGTTGTTGCAGATAGCTTAGGTGCACTTCGCTTACGTCTAGGTAAAGAGCTTGAGTTAATTGACGAAAGTAAATATAATTTCCTATGGGTAACGGATTGGCCACTTCTTGAGTACGATGAAGATGCAGATCGTTACTTCGCAGCTCACCACCCATTCACAATGCCATTCCGTGAAGACGTTGAGTTACTAGAAACAGCACCAGAAAAAGCACGTGCACAAGCATATGACCTTGTATTAAACGGTTATGAGCTTGGTGGTGGATCACTTCGTATTTACGAGCGTGACGTACAAGAAAAAATGTTCAAAGCACTTGGATTCTCACAAGAAGAAGCGCAAGAGCAATTCGGGTTCTTATTAGAAGCATTCGAATACGGTACACCACCACACGGCGGAATCGCATTAGGTTTAGATCGTCTTGTTATGTTACTTGCAGGCCGTACGAACCTTCGTGATACAATTGCATTCCCAAAAACAGCAAGCGCAAGCTGCTTATTAACAGAAGCTCCAAGCCCAGTTGCAGAAGCACAGCTTGAAGAGTTAAACTTAAAATTAAGCTTAAAAGAAGAGAAGTAAGAATAGGGTCTAGATGGTTATACTATAACCGTCTAGACTTTTTTTGAGAGGTTGTTTAAAAAGTCCGGTTTAGATAACTGTCGCATCTCATCGTTGCTTCGCCAGTCCGGTGCTCGAGTAGTATTTTTCTACACTGCACTCCTCCTGGCTTCAGCGCCTCGATCTGCTCGGTTCTCTGAATCCTCTTTTTTAAACGTGTATTTAGGAAGAAATGAAATTCTGGTCTATGTTTTCATTTTCGAAATATGTATTTTTAGGAATTCTATAACTTTTTCTATACAAATAGTCGGAAAAACGCTAGAATACATGGTAGACCATTTTTGTAATAGGAGTGTAGAGCTGAATGTTACATCAATTTTCACGTAATGAATTAGCCTTCGGTAAAGAAGGACTTGAAATATTAAAAAATAGTACAGTCGGTATTTTAGGAATTGGCGGCGTAGGCTCTTTTGCAGCTGAAGCGTTAGCACGTTCTGGCGTTGGACGTCTTGTATTAGTTGATAAAGACGTTGTAGATATTACAAACGTAAACCGTCAAATTCACGCTTTAGTATCTACTGTAGGACGTTCAAAAGTAGAATTAATGAAAGAGCGTATCGCAGACATTAACCCAGAGTGTGAAGTAATTGGACTTGAAATGTTTTATACAGATGAAACATATGAAGAGTTCTTTAAGCACGGTTTGGATTTCGTAGTGGATGCATCTGATACGATTACGTTCAAAATTCATTTAATTAAACAATGTTTACGTCGTAAAATTAAAATTATCTCCAGTATGGGTGCAGCAAATAAAATGGACCCAACTCGTTTCCGTATTGCGGACATTTCTAAAACACACACAGATCCGATTGCGAAAGTAATTCGTACGAAGCTTCGTAAAGAGGGTATTAAAAAAGGTGTAAAAGTTGTCTTCTCTGACGAAAACCCAATCGTAATTCGTGAAGAAGTACGTAAAGAAATCGTACCAGACGAAAATGCAAAAATTCGTAAAGCGAAATTACCGCCTTCATCAAATGCATTCGTACCATCTGTGGCAGGCTTAATTATGGCAAGTCACGTTGTACGTGAACGTATTAAAAATGTAGAAGTGAAACGTGTAGGGCAAGAATAAAAGAAAAGCATATATCCATTTTGGATATATGCTTTTTTATATGTATTAAAGAAATATGGATATTTGCATTACTACTAGTTCAAATGTAAGTAACGCTAGTAAGTAATGATCATATTTATCTGATGTATAGGCGGACGTCTTTTTTAAACTGTTAATGGTGAAAAGAGCCAAAGTTAGGACGAGAACACCGAGTGTTATTTTGAAGACTATTAAAGAAATAGTAACCAGCTCCCTTTAAAATTATATGTTTATAATAACATTTTAGTAAAAAATATCTAATCCGTTTTAGGAGTTTCCTTGTATGACAAGGAGGAATGTTATTGTCAATCTTTGTCGTTAAATCGATATCCTTTATTAAATCGTTGATATATTGCAAGTTGTGATAGATATATTCGAAAAATCGTTGATATTATTGCAAGTTACGATAGATATATTCGAAAAATCGTTGGTATAATTTCATTTACCGACATGTATATATATGATTTACCGAAAACAAACAGGGATGTCACTCAGTCAAAAAAGTGACATCCCTGTTTTTAATTCTCAGCAGAATAAATAATATCTAAATTCCCGTTTTGATCGGTTTTGAAAATCGGGGCAATTTGCTCTTCTTGCTCTTCGACCGAAACAAGTTTTCGAGCACGATCCATAATTCGAACAAGCATCGCGTAATCTTCTTCGATTGCTTGTTGTTTTTTTGTGAGTACCGCTAATTTCGTTTCAAGTTCATGATTCGTTTTTTGCAGAGAAGTGAGCTGAGCTTGTAATACATCATTTTCAGTTTGCAACTTTGCGAGTGAAGGGTTATTATGCTCCAAGTTTTGCAAAAATGAGATGACATTTTGCATCGTAAGTTCTTGTTTACTTGGCGTAATATCTTCAGAAAACTCAGCATCGATTACGAGTTGTTTCGTTTTCGTGAACTGATTTTTTTCTATTTTAGCTTCGGAGCGCTTTAATTCTTTACGTTGTTTCTTCGCAAGCTGCACAGCATCTTCGTAATTCGGCCTTACTTCAGCATTCCATCTAAAGCCGCAAGCTGCTGAAGTCCGGTTCAACGTATCGCCGACTTCATCAAATGCTTTTATTTGTGTACTTCCGCTGCGAATATGTCGTAAAACAGTTTCTGCTAAAAGGAGATCATCTTCTTTTGTCCATGCATCTTGACGTGTTTTCATAAGCGAAGCCTCCATAATGGTGACGTTTTCGTTTATGTTACCCTTTATTTTTCGTTTTATTCGAAGTTTGTAATCTTTCATAAACAGTAGAAAGGGCTTGCTCAAATTTCCCTGTCGTTTTCGGTTTATAATATTGCTTGTTTTTTATTTTATCAGGTAAGTATTGTTGCCTTACCCAGCCATTTGGATGGTCGTGTGGATATAAATATCCAATGCCTCTTCCAAGTGATTCTGCGCCTTTGTAATGACTATCTTTTAAATGGCTTGGAATGTCACCTGTTTGACCGTTGCGTAAATCGTGTAATGCAGCATCAAGTGCTTTATAAGCTGAATTTGATTTTGGTGATAAGCATAGCTCGATAACGGCATTTGCAAGTGGGATGCGTGCTTCTGGGAATCCAACTCGTTCAGCTGATTCAATTGCAGCTAGTGTACGTGGTCCAGCTTGTGGGCTAGCAAGTCCAATATCTTCATAAGCCATAATAAGAAGGCGTCTGCCAATACTTTGTAAATCACCTGCTTCAATAAGGCGTGCTAAATAATGGAGCGCTGCATTTACATCACTTCCGCGCACTGATTTTTGAAATGCTGATAATACGTCATAATGAGCATCGCCGCCTTTGTCGTGAACGAAGCTCTTCTTTTGTAAGCATTCTTCCGCAATCTCGAGTGTGATTTCAGCCGCTTGATCGTCTGTAGTAAAGCTAGATAATACAGCAAGCTCAAGTGCGTTATAAGCGGAACGCATATCACCACCAGAGGCATTTGCAAAGTGATGTAGTGCTTCATCTGTTACCGTTACAGCATATTCTCCAAGGCCTTTTTCTTTATCTTCTAAAGCTCTTTTCAACCCAATTAAAATATCATCTTCTGTTAGTGCGTGTAATTCGAAAATTTGACACCTGCTTCGAATAGCGGAGTTTATTGCATGGAATGGATTACTTGTCGTTGCACCAATTAAAGTAAGAAGTCCGCTTTCTAAGTGAGGTAATAGAAAGTCTTGCTTTGCTTTATCTAGACGGTGAACTTCATCTAAAATTAAAACGAGGTGTCGATGCATCTTCGCTTCTTGCACGACAACTTCCATATCTTTTTTATTGTGAGTAACAGCGTTCAATAGACGAAACGGGGTACCGGTACTTCCAGCAATTGCACTGGCAATGGATGTTTTTCCTGTACCTGGAGGACCGTATAAAATCATAGATTGAAAATGATTGGCTTGGACCATTCGCCATAAAATCTTTCCTTCACCAACTAAATGTTGTTGCCCAATAATTTCTTGAATATTTGTAGGGCGCATTCGATGTGCGAGTGGTTGTTTCATTTGGACCGTCTCCCTTAATATATAATCTCGTTCTATCGTATCATTTTTTTCTACGAAATTTGAAATAGGATGCTGTTTTATGGGAAAAATGAAGGATAATATTTTCATTTTTCTTTCAATTGTAATAATTTCCGAGTTTTTCAATGTGATTTTATGTTATCATTTTGATACACAAGTTGAAATTTCTTATAATACTATATTATGCTATAATTTCATAGGATTTTAAATTGTGTTCTTTTTATAAATAAGATATAACCAATAGAAGTGAAAATTTGAAAAGAGGTGCAAAATAGATGAAAATTTCAACGAAAGGCCGCTATGGCTTAACAATTATGATTGATCTTGCAAAAAAGTTTGGTGAAGGTCCGATTTCATTAAAATCAATTGCGCAGGCGCATGACTTATCTGAGCATTACTTAGAGCAATTAATTTCACCACTTCGTAACGCTCGTCTTGTAAAGAGTACGCGCGGGGCATATGGCGGATATGTATTATCTGATCAACCGGCTAACATTACAGCTGGGGATGTAATCCGTGTATTAGAGGGACCGATTAGTGTTGTAGAAATGATAGAAGAAGAAGAGCCAGCGCAGCGCCAGTTATGGATGCGTGTTCGTGATGCGGTGCAAGAAGTGTTAGATAGTACAACGTTAGAAGATTTAGTACGTTATGAGGAAGAAAATCACGGGGGCTATATGTTTTACATTTAATTCCTTGTGAAACGATTTGGAAAGAAGGAGATTTAATGGAACGCATTTACTTAGATCATGCTGCGACATCTCCGACTCACCCAGAAGTGGTCGAAAAGATGATTCCATATATGACAGAAATATTCGGGAACCCGTCTAGTATTCACTTTTATGGACGTCAAACTCGTCACACAGTAGATGAGGCGAGAAGAGTGTGTGCACGCAGCATTCATGCGAATCCGAATGAAATTATATTTACGAGCGGTGGTACAGAAGCTGATAATTTAGCGCTTATCGGTGTAGCACGTGCGAACCGTCATAAAGGTAACCACATTATAACGACGCAAATTGAACATCATGCGATTTTGCATACGTGCGAATTGTTAGAGCGTGAAGGGTTTGAAGTGACATATTTACCTGTCGATGAAACAGGGCGCATTCAAGTTTCTGACATACAAAAGGCATTAACAGAAGAGACGATTTTTGTATCTGTTATGTTTGGGAATAATGAAGTAGGGACGATGCAACCGATTGTGGAAATAGGAAAGCTGTTAAAAGAGCATCAAGCGTATTTCCATACAGATGCGGTACAAGCTTACGGTTTAGTAGAAATTAATGTGAAAGAGTTTGGTATTGATTTATTATCAATTTCAGCTCATAAAATTAACGGGCCAAAAGGTGTAGGTTTCTTATACGCTGGTGCAAATGTGAAATTTGAACCGTTATTAATAGGCGGAGAGCAAGAAAGAAAACGCCGTGCTGGTACGGAAAATGTGCCTAGTATTGCGGGGCTTCAGCATGCAATTCTTATAGCTGAAAAAACTCGTGAGCAAAAAAATGCCCAATATGAAGAGTTTAAAGATATAATGGTATCTGTCTTCAAAAATGAAGGCATTACTTTCGAGGTAAACGGAAACTTAGAACATCGCTTACCGCATGTACTTAATGTAAGTTTTACAGGAATGAACATTGAACCTTTCCTTGTGAACTTAGACTTAGCTGGCATTGCAGTATCAAGTGGTTCTGCTTGTACAGCTGGTTCGATTGATCCATCACATGTATTAGTAGCGATGTTTGGAAAAGACTCCGATCAAATACGTTCATCCGTACGCTTTAGTTTTGGACTTGGAAATACGAAAGAGCAAATTGAAAAAGCGGCGTACGAAACAGTGAAAATCGTGAAGCGATTAACACAAAATTAGCATGGGAGGTGACATGATGAACAAACTACCTCACGAAACACGCGTTGTCATCGGAATGTCCGGTGGCGTCGATTCATCTGTAGCAGCACTTTTATTAAAAGAGCAAGGTTATGATGTAATCGGAATTTTTATGAAAAACTGGGATGATACAGATGAGAATGGTGTCTGCACAGCAACAGAAGATTACAATGATGTAATTGAAGTGTGTAACCAAATTGGTATTCCGTATTATGCAGTAAACTTTGAAAAACAATACTGGGATAAAGTATTTACGTACTTCTTAGATGAGTACCGAGCTGGTCGTACACCAAACCCAGATGTAATGTGTAATAAAGAAATTAAATTTAAAGCATTTTTAGAGCATGCAATTGCGCTTGGTGCGGATTATGTGGCAACAGGCCATTATGCACGCGTTGCTTATATGGACGGCGAATATAAAATGCTTCGCGGTGTTGATGACAATAAAGATCAAACATATTTCTTAAATCAATTAAGCCAAGAGCAATTATCAAAAACAATGTTCCCATTAGGTGAATTAAAGAAACCGCAAATTCGTGAAATGGCGAAAGAAGCTGGCTTAGCGACAGCGGCGAAAAAAGATAGTACAGGTATTTGCTTCATTGGTGAGCGTAACTTTAAAGATTTCTTAAGTAACTACTTACCGGCACAACCAGGTGTAATGCAAACATTATCTGGTGAAGTGAAAGGGAAGCATGACGGTTTAATGTATTATACAATTGGACAACGTCATGGCCTTGGAATTGGTGGTAATGGTGATCCATGGTTTGCTGTTGGGAAAAATCTAAAAGAAAACATTTTATATGTTGATCAAGGATTCCATAACGAACTTCTATATGGTGATGAAGTTATTGCTACGAATGTAGGATGGGTAAGTAACAAAGAAAAAGAAACAGAATTTAAGTGCACGGCGAAATTCCGTTATCGTCAAGAAGACAATAAAGTAACGGTTCAAATCGTTGATGAAAATACAGTTCGTATTCTTTGTGATGAGCCAATTCGTGCAATTACACCAGGACAAGCAGTCGTTTTCTATGATGGAGATGAGTGCTTAGGCGGTGCTACAATTGATGAAGTGTACCGTAGTGGTAAGAAATTGGATTATTTAGGATAAATGAGAAGCCTCTGCCGATTAGCGGTTAGAGGTTTCTTTTACATAAAGCGAATTTTCGTTCGCTTGGAAAATACATTCTTTGTTATAATTTGTTGTAGAGGTGAAGGACATGTCAAACAAACTTGAAACAGGTATTCAATATATGCAAGAAGGAAACTGGGAAGAAGCAGCTAAAAATTTTACAGAAGCAATCGAAGAAAATCCGAAAGATGCGCTTGGGTACATTAATTTTGCAAATTTATTAGACGTATTAGGTGATAGCGAGCGAGCGATTTTATTTTATAAACGTGCACTAGAGTTAGATGATAAATCTGCAGCAGCCTATTATGGTTTAGGAAATGTATATTATGGCCAAGAGCAATTTACTGAAGCGAAAGCTGTATTTGAACAAGCAATGCAAGCTGGATTACAATCAGCTGATGTAACATTTATGTTAGGTATCACACATGTACAGCTTGGAAATGATCGTCTTGCACTACCATTCTTACAAAGAGCAACAGAATTAGATGAAAACGATGTAGAAGCTGTATTCCAGTGCGGACTTTGCTTCGCGCGATTAGAACACGTTCAAGAGGCGAAACCTTATTTTGAAAAGGTATTAGAAATGGATGAGGAGCATGCAGATGCGTATTACAATTTAGGTGTTGCGTACGTATTTGAGGAAAATAATGAGAAGGCTCTCGCTTTATTTAAGAAAGCAATTGAAATTCAGCCAGATCACTTTTTAGCGGGTAATGGCGTTCGTTTATTAGAGCAAGAAGCTGAATAAGATAAAAATATAGTTTAATGGGTAGTTATCCCTCATCTAAAAAGGTGGGGGATGTACTGCTCATTAAAGTGAAAATACCGGAAAGGAGAGGAAAAATGGGAAATCAACATGCAATGGATTTGTTTGAGGAAGAGAAAAAGTTTATAAAAGCGCAAGTTCTTCATACCATTTTCCACAACGAAGAAAACCTCTATTCCGTTGTCAGTATGAAAGTCATTGAAACGAATGAAACGTATGACGAAAAGAAAGTAATGATAAACGGTCATTTTCCCCGCATGCATGAAGATGAAGTGTTTACATTGACAGGTCATTTTAAGGACCATCCAAAGTATGGAAAACAATATATGGTTGAAACATTTAAAAAAGAATTGCCGCAAACAAAAGCAGGTATGGTGCAATATTTAGCGAGTGATTTATTTAAAGGGATAGGAAAGCGTACAGCTGAAAAAATTGTGGACCATCTCGGAGAACATGCTATTTCTAAAATTATGGATGACCCTGAGGCATTAAATGGTGTTGTTAATAAACAAAAGGCTCAGGAAATATATGAGACAATTGTTGAACATCAAGGGCTAGAGAAAGTAATGAGCTTTTTAAATGGCTACGGTTTTGGAACGAAACTTTCTATTAAGATTTACCAGCAATATAAAGAGATGACATTAGAAGTGATTCGTAATAATCCGTATCAACTTATCGAAGAAGTGGACGGGATTGGTTTTGGAAGAGCGGATGATATAGGGCGTGCGTTAGGGATATCGGGTAATCATGACGACCGTGTACGCGCAGGATGTTTTTACACATTAGAGAATGTCTCATTACAACTTGGTCACGTTTATATGAGGAAAGATCAACTTGTAAGAGAAACGATGTCACTTTTAAACAATCAAGAAGGAAGAGTGACTGAGGAAGATATTATAGGTTGTATTGAAACGATGCAAAGTGAAGGGAAAGTCATCATAGAAGAAGAACGAGTGTATTTAGCAACGTTATTCTACTCTGAGAAAGGTGTTGTAAAGTCTATTCGCAGGCTTATGAATCAAGAAGAAACACCTTCATTTCCAGAAGCAGAAGTGTTAAAAACGTTAGGTGAAATTGAAGAACAACTGAACGTACAATATGCACCGTTTCAGCAAGAAGCAATTCAAACGGCACTTCATAAACCGATGATGTTATTGACAGGTGGACCAGGAACAGGGAAAACAACAGTTATTAAAGGGATTGTTGAAATGTATGCATCACTACACGGGTTATCGTTAAATCCGAATGAATACAGTGATGATAATCCATTTCCAATACTATTAACAGCTCCAACAGGAAGAGCAGCGAAGCGGATGAGTGAATCGACAGGACTTCCAGCTTGCACAATTCACCGTTTACTTGGTTGGACGCCAGAAGGATCTTTCCAGCGTAATGAAACGGATCCTGTCCAAGGTAAGCTCCTTATTATCGATGAATTTTCAATGGTTGATATTTGGCTTGCAAATCAGCTATTTAAGTCGTTGCCGACGAACATTCAAGTTATCGTTGTAGGTGATGAAGATCAGTTGCCATCTGTAGGGCCTGGACAAGTATTAAAAGATTTATTAAATGCAGGCGCAGTTCCGACAGTGAAGCTTACTGAAATTTATCGTCAAGCGGAAGGCTCATCAGTGATTCAACTTGCCCATGCGATAAAAAATGGAACTCTACCACCAGATTTAGCACAAAATCAAAAAGATCGTTCATTTATCGGCTGTACAGGAGCTCAAATTGTTGAGGTTGTGAAAAAAGTTTGTGAAAATGCTAAAACAAAAGGCTTTAGCGCAAGAGATGTACAAGTATTAGCACCGATGTACCGCGGGCCTGCTGGTATTAATGTATTAAACGAAGCGCTGCAACAAGTATTTAATCCGAAGAGGGAAAAGAGTAAAGAAATTGCTTACGGTGATGTTGTGTACCGAAGAGGCGATAAAGTACTGCAACTCGTGAATCAGCCGGAGAGCCAAGTGTTTAATGGTGATATTGGGGAAATTGTTTCGGTGTTTTATGCGAAAGAAAACGTTGAGCAACAAGATATGATTATCGTTTCATTTGATGGAATTGAGGTAACGTATACGAAGCCCGATTTAAATCAAATTACGCATGCATATTGTTGTTCCATTCATAAATCACAAGGTAGTGAATTTCCGATTGTTATTATGCCAATCGTGAAAAGTTACAACCGTATGTTACGTCGTAATTTAATTTACACGGGCATTACAAGAAGTAAGAAGTTCCTTATTATTTGCGGAGAGGAAGCAGCTTTCCAATCTGGTGTAAATCGCCTTGATGATGCAATGCGTCAAACAACCTTAGCTAGTCGCTTGCAAGAATCAAAAGGAGAAGTACAGATGGTCACAGTTAATGGCGAGGAAATGGACGTGGAAAACATTTCACCGTATGATTTCATGTAACAAGGTGAAATTATATAGTGAAACTTTCAAACGCATAGCGTTGAAAGGCTCCAGTAAAATGTATAAATGAATGCAGTTTGGACATAATGGCGAATAGAATCTGGGAGACTGTAAGGAGATGAAAGCCATATGTTTATTTGTCCAAATTGCAAAGGGAAAGACATTGGAAAAATAGGTGTCAACCAATTTTATTGCTGGAATTGTTATATCGAATTATCGGTTTCAAAGGGGAAAATCCATACGCATCAAGTTGAGGAAGATGGTTCACTAAGCTCTCTTGATGATTTATTTGATGAGAATGAAAGAACGATCGGATAACGAAAAGGGGGATTTACTTTGAATCTACGCAATTCATTAATCGCATTAGGTGTTGGAGCTGCAGCATATCAATATGCTCGTAAGCAAGATGTATTTTCAAAACGCAATATGAAAAAAGCACGTAAGATGATTAAGTCTTACTTATAATCATTTCGATAAAGTGAAAAACTCCCTTGTAGACAAGGGAGTTTTTTTATGCACCCATATGCAAATAAAAAAGTCCGATCTCTGAGAAAAGATAAGATAGACCGTAGCAGCCAACGCCAAGTATTCCATACTGCCATAATTGCTTCGCTTTTTCTTTACGTGAGGAATGAATAAAGAACCCCTTCCAAATACCGAACCCGATACAAATCCATTCAAGAATCATAAAAAGTGCTGATAATCCAAGCATAAATAAAACCATAATTAGCCCTCCTGATTATATTAATTCATGCTGTATTCTCAGGGGTGGTTGTCCTTGTTATGTTATTTATATGTACGTCTTTAAAAAACAGTATGGTCCGTATGAAAAGATTTTAAAAGTTTCGCACATAACCTACCCCATTTATTTTCAAAATAAAGGTGGAGGAGGTTTTTCATGTGAAGAATCTTAAAATCATTTGGATATATCGTTTAGGATTATTGTTACTTGTTTTTCTTTGTCTGCTCGTCTTTTTAAAAATTAAGCCGCTATGGGCACCGATTATTTTTGTATTTAAAGTAGCAATCACGCCGTTTCTTATCGCGTGTTTTATTGCGTATTTATTGCACCCTTTAATTGAAAAAATTCATAAGGAAGGGATGCCCCGTACACTTGCCATTTTGCTCATTTATATCCTTTTCTTTGGCGGAATTGGTTATGGGATTTATAAAGGAACACCAGTCGTTATTAAACAGTTACAAGAGATTAATGAACAATTTCCGCAGTTTACAAAAATGTACGATTCGTGGATGGATGGCGTTACAGAACAAACGGCGAATTTCCCTTCGTTCATTCATGAAAAGGTGAAACAACTTTTTGTGGGTGTGGAAACGAAGATTCAAGCGCTTTTAAATAAAGTGATGAGTACAGCTCGTGGTGTACTCGATTCATTGCTCATTATTTTCTTAATACCGTTCATTGTATTTTACATATTAAAAGATTATGGTGAGTTTTATCATATCTTTTGGAAACTAGTCCCAAGTAAATGGCGAGGTACGGGGCAAATGCTTGCGAAAGAAATTGATAAATCACTTGGAAGTTATATTCGAGGACAGTTATTTGTTTGTTTAGTATTAGGGGGAGTATCAGCTCTTTCTTTTTGGTTTATCGGTATGAAATATCCATTATTGCTTGGCATTATTATTGGGGTAACGGATATAATCCCGTACTTCGGTCCTATTTTAGGAGCAATCCCGACGTTAATGATTGCAGCAACAGTATCAACGAGTTTACTTATTAAGGCGGGGATCACAATTGCGATTTTGCAATTTGTGGAGAGTAACATTTTATCGCCTTACATCGTTGGTAAGTCACTTCGTATGCATCCCGTTATTATTATGCTTGCCTTACTAGTTGGGGGAGAGGTAGCTGGGATTGTAGGGTTGCTAATATCGGTTCCGATTTTAGCAGTTATTCGCACTGTCATTGTTCATGTGAGACCGCTCTTGAAAAAAGAAGATGTGTAAGTATAGAAGCCCTCTATGTAAGAAATAGAGGGCTAATCATATATTTATTTAGAAAGCTGCTCGTGTATCTTTTGAACGAGGGAGCTCACATCATTTGTTTGAATATGTTTTATTTTTTTCCATTCGTTATCATACATAAATACAATTTGATTGTTGAAAAGACGCTTTTGTTCTTTTAGATTAGAAATTTTTGCGAAAGAGTACTCTTCAAATATTGGATTCTTACTTACATCTGGCCCATAAAAGAATAGCCTTTTGTTCGTTAAAATTAGCAATCCTGGCCTTGCGACGGAACGATAAATAAATATGTCTAATGCACATGCTGCGTAAAATAATATCGTTTCGTCAGTCGCTAATATGTTTTTAGCTTTGCTAAGTAAGGTTGTCATTGTGATCGCTCCTTTATTTTATTAACAATAATTTAATTATAACAAAAAGGTAATATTTAGAAATTTATATAAATTATTCTTATAAGGAGATTCCGATTTATTAATAAATGCATACTATATGAAAAGGCTGTTAAGAATGAATAGTAGAATACTTATGATTAATAAGTAATTAATCCAATATAAATGATTATCTACATTGACAAACTTAAGAGAATTCTATTATATTTAGTCATATAATACATTAAATCAATGACGGAACAAGTACGTTACAGTCCATTTATAGAGAGAAGCTTCCATATGGCTGAAAGAAGCTTTAAATGAAGGGTAACAGAAAGCTAATCCTGAGAGCAGCTAATCACTGCCGTCTTGCCACGTTACGGCACCATGAGGTGATGAATTGATTGTTATTGTAATCAATTCATAATTAGGGTGGTATCGCGAGTTAACTCTCGTCCCTTTTATAGGGACGGGAGTTTTTTATATTTAAGGAGGAAAATACAATGAAACAACTAACAGGCGCACAAATTCGTCAAATGTTTTTAGACTTTTTCCAAGAAAAAGGACATGCAGTAGAACCTAGTGCATCACTAGTTCCGCATGAAGATCCATCTCTTCTATGGATTAATAGTGGTGTAGCTACATTAAAAAAATATTTTGATGGACGTGTAATCCCACAAAATCCACGTATTACAAATGCTCAAAAATCAATTCGTACAAACGATATTGAAAACGTAGGGAAAACAGCTCGTCACCATACATTCTTTGAAATGTTAGGAAATTTCTCAATTGGTGATTACTTCAAAGAAGAAGCAATTACATGGGCTTGGGAATTCTTAACGAGCGACAAATGGATCGGATTCGATAAAGAATTACTATCAGTTACAATCCATCCAGAAGATGAAGAAGCATTCACAATTTGGAATGAGAAAATGGGCGTTCCAAAAGAGCGTATTATTCGCTTAGAAGAAAACTTCTGGGATATCGGTGAAGGACCAAGTGGACCGAATACAGAGATTTTCTATGACCGTGGAGAAGCTTACGGTAATGACTTTAGTGACCCAGAATTATATCCAGGCGGAGAAAACGAGCGTTACTTAGAAGTATGGAACCTTGTATTCTCTCAATTTAACCATAATCCAGACGGTTCATATACACCACTTCCTAAGAAAAACATCGATACAGGGATGGGTCTAGAGCGTATGACATCTATCGTTCAAGATGTGCCTACAAACTTCGATACAGACCTATTCATGCCGATGATTGGTGCAACAGAAACAATTTCTGGTGAAAAATATCGTAATGGCGATTTAGAAAAAGATATGGCATTCAAAGTAATTGCTGACCATATCCGTACAGTAACATTCGCTGTTGGTGACGGTGCTCTTCCATCTAACGAAGGCCGTGGTTATGTATTACGTCGTTTATTACGCCGCGCTGTTCGTTATTCGAAGAAATTAAACATCAATCGTCCATTTATGTTTGAATTAGTACCGGTTGTTGGAGAAGTAATGAAAGACTTCTATCCAGAAGTACTTGAAAAGAAAGATTTCATTGCGAAAGTTGTGAAGAACGAAGAAGAGCGTTTCCATGAAACACTTCATGATGGTGAAGCGATTTTAGCTGAAGTAATTGCAAAAGCAAAAGAAGAAAAAACAACTGTTATTTCTGGAGTAGATGCGTTCCGTCTATATGACACATACGGTTTCCCAATTGAATTAACAGAAGAATATGCAGAAGAAGCTGGCATGACAGTTGATCATGAAGGCTTTGAAAATGAAATGGAAAAACAACGTGAGCGTGCACGTGCTGCTCGTCAAGACGTTGATTCTATGCAAGTTCAAGGTGGTGTCCTTGGAGAAATTAAAGTAGCGAGCGAATTCGTTGGTTACGGTACAGTTGCAACAGAAAGTAACGTTGTTGCACTTGTGAAAAATGGCGAATACACAGACAGCTTACAAGCTGGTGAAGAAGGACAGTTAATTCTTGATGTAACACCATTCTATGCTGAGAGCGGTGGACAAATTGCAGACCGTGGTTACCTTCTTGCTGATGGCGTGAAAGTTCTTGTAAAAGACGTACAAAAAGCACCAAACGGCCAAAACTTGCATAAAGTTGTTGTTGAAGAAGGAACATTAACGAAAGATGCGGCTGTAAAAGCTATTATCGATACGAAAAATCGTAGTAGCGTTGTAAAAAATCACACAGCAACTCATTTACTACATCAAGCATTAAAAGACGTACTTGGAACACACGTTAACCAAGCAGGTTCTCTTGTAACTTCTGAACGTCTACGCTTTGACTTCTCTCACTTCGGTCAAGTACAAGCTGACGAATTAGAAAAAATTGAGCGTATGGTAAACGAGAAAATTTGGGAAAGTATTGATGTTGAGATTTCTCAAAAAGCAATCGAAGAAGCGAAAGAAATGGGTGCAATGGCATTATTCGGTGAAAAATACGGTGATGTTGTACGCGTTGTACAAGTTGGCGATTACAGCTTAGAGCTTTGCGGCGGTTGTCACGTTGATAACACAGCTTCTATCGGTATTTTCAAAATCGTTGCTGAGTCTGGTATCGGTGCAGGAACTCGTCGTATTGAAGCAGTAACTGGTAAGTCTGCATACGAATTAATGAACGATCAAGTAGGTTTATTAAAAGAAGCAGCAGGAAAAATGAAAACAAATCCGAAAGATATTTTAACAAGAGTTGATGGTCTATTTGCTGAAGTGAAACAACTGCAAAAAGAAAATGAATCTCTTGCTGCGAAATTAAGCAATATCGAAGCTGGAAACTTAACTGATTCTGTAATGACAGTTGATGGTGTGAATGTATTAGCAGCGAAAGTAAATGTTGCAGATATGAATAACTTACGTACGATGATGGATGATCTGAAAAATAAATTAGAGTCAGCAGTTGTTGTATTAGCGTCTGTTAATGACGATAAAGTAAACATCCTAGCAGGTGTAACGAAAGACTTAATTAGCCAAGGTTACCATGCTGGTAAACTTGTGAAAGAAGTAGCTTCTCGTTGCGGCGGTGGCGGTGGCGGCCGTCCTGATATGGCACAAGCAGGCGGTAAAAACCCAGCTCAAGTCGAAGAAGCTTTAGCATTTGTACAAGAGTACGTTAAATCTGTTTCAAAATAAAGAGATAGTAGTGTACAATGGTAAGGAGAGGAGAAGTTCTTCTCCCTATACTTACTATATAAGTGAGGTGCTTGAAATGGACGGTTTTGATAAAACAATGAAGTTTAGCATTCAAGATGAAAAACAGAGTGTCCATGTAAATGATGTACTTTTAACTGTGTATGATGCACTTCAAGAAAAAGGCTATAATCCGATTAACCAAATCGTCGGTTATTTATTAAGTGGAGACCCAGCATACATACCTCGCCATAAAGATGCACGTAGCATCATTCGCAAGCTTGAACGTGATGAGTTAATTGAAGAGCTTGTGAAGTCTTACTTGAAACATCATCGTGAGGAGTAGTTTATGCGGATATTAGGTTTAGATGTAGGTACAAAAACAGTCGGAGTTGCAATTAGCGACGAAATGGGCTGGACAGCACAAGGATTAGAAACAATTAAGATTAACGAAGAACGAGGTCACTTTGGTTTTGATCGTATTTCTGAGTTAGTAAAGCAGTACAATGTGGACAAGATAGTAGTAGGTTTACCTAAAAATATGAATGGTACAATTGGCCCGCGTGGTGAAGCGTGCCAACAATTTGCAGAAAACCTACGAGAGCTGTTACAATTAGACGTTGTAATGTGGGACGAGCGTTTGTCAACAATGGCAGCGGAACGTCTGCTCATTTCAGCCGATGTAAGCCGTAAGAAGCGAAAGCAAGTAATTGATAAGATGGCTGCAGTCGTAATCTTACAAGGATTTTTAGATAGTAAATAAGAGGTGACCAAAATGGAAGAAAATCAAATTACAATTGTAGACGAAAAAGGTAACGAACATTTATGTGAAATTATTTTCACTTTTGACGCTGAAAAATTTGGAAAAAAATCATACGTAGTCTTCTCTCCAATCGGTGAAGTAGACGAAGATGGAGACCAAATTTATGATGCAATGGCTTATGAGCAAAATGAAGAAGAGGGCGGAACTTTACTTCCAATCGAATCTGAAGAAGAGTGGGAAATGGTACAAGAAATGTTCAACACTCTAGCTGATGAGCAAGAAGCTGAATAATAAGTACTGAAAAGATGGACGACATACAGTCCATCTTTTTTTGTATTTATATGTAAAATGAAAGATTTTTTGTCGAAACTGTGTAAGTCTTTGTAGTATAATGAGACGGATTGTAGAAAAATAAAGTGTCAATTAAAAAAGATAAGTGAATTTTTAGCGTTTTTACATCGTGCTGTATAGAAAGGTGTACATACGGTCTACAATTAAGTAAGGAGGAAATGTTTTGATAGAGAATCAAGTGAAAAAGAAGCGTAGACGCATCTTTTTATTTTCGATTATTGCACTGCTTTTAGTTTGTGGTTCAGTCTATGCGTATATTTCATCCGCATTAGGACCAGTTGATAGCGGGAATAAAAAAGAGATTGAAGTAGAAATTCCGAAAGGATCATCTACAAGTAAAATTGGAGAAATTTTAGAAGAAAAAGGCGCTGTAAAAAACGGTACAGTTTTTAGTTTTTATACAAAGGCTAAATCGAAAAGTTTACAAGCAGGTACATATTTATTAAATCCTTCAATGAATGCTGAAGATGTGATCGAACAAATGTCATCTGGCAATGTGCATCGTCCGGCTCTTTATAAAGTGACGATTAAAGAAGGGGCGCAAGTAACTGAAATTGCAGAAACGATTGCGACAGAACTAAAGTGGAATAAAGATGATGTTACGCGTCAATTAAACGATAAAGCATTTATTCAAAAAATGCAGCAAAAGTATCCGAAGTTATTAACGGATAAAATCTTTGATAGCAATATTAAATACCCATTAGAAGGTTATTTATATCCTGCAACGTATTCGTTTTATAAGAAAGATACGACGTTAGAAGAAATTGTAATTCCAATGCTTGAGAAAACAAATGCAATCATTGTTCAAAATGAGGCGAAAATGAAAGCGAAGAATTGGGATGTTCATCAGCTTTTAACATTATCTTCACTTATTGAAGAAGAGGCAACTGGTTTTACAGATCGTCAAAAGATCTCTAGTGTCTTTTATAATCGTTTAGCAAAAGGTATGCCGCTTCAAACGGATCCAACGGTATTATATGCACTTGGAAAGCATAAACAACGTGTATTATACGAAGATTTAAAGGTCAACTCACCGTACAATACGTATGTTGTAAAAGGATTACCGGTAGGGCCGATCGCAAACTCTGGTAAACATTCAGTAGAAGCTGCGTTAGAACCTGCGCAAACAGATTATTATTATTTCTTAGCTGCACCAAGTGGTGAAGTGTACTATGCGAAAACATTAGAAGAGCATAATGCATTAAAGCAAAAATACATTACGAAAAAATAGTGAAATGGGGAGGGATAGCGAAAAAAGTCGCACATCCCTCTTTTTTGTGGTAAAATATATCGGGTTAAAAACTGGCAGAAGAATCGTTTTTAATATCAAAACGGGACGTACAAGCTAAGGATAAAGCTGGCTTGTATTTTTATTGCATTCTATGTGTGAAAAGACGTCATAGAGGCACTTCTCCATGTAAATAAGGAGGACCATTTATGGAGGATGCAGTTAACGAGTACCTATTATCATTTATTGATCCGAAAGATAAATTAATTCTTGAAATGGAAGAATATGCAACAGAAAATCATGTGCCGATTATGGATCGACTTGGAATGGAATTTATGCTGCAATTTTTACGTTTAATTGGACCGAAAAGCATTTTAGAACTTGGAACAGCAATCGGTTATTCTAGTATTCGTATGATGCAAGCTATTCCAAATTCACGTATTGTGACAGTTGAGCGCAATCGTGAGCGATATGAAAAAGCACTTGAATATATAGAACGTTCCCCAGTAACAGATCGTATTTCAGTTATTTACGGTGATGCGTTAGAGACAGGTGAACAAGTAAAAGAACACGGGACATTTGACGTTATTTTTATTGATGCAGCAAAAGGACAGTATCGTCGCTTTTTTGACTTATATGAACCGTTATTAAATCCTGGTGGCGTAATTATTTCAGATAATGTTATGTACCACGGTCTTGTAACGACAAAAGAGAAAATTGAAAACAGACGTACACGTGGTTTAATCCGTCGTATTAAGACGTACAATGAGTGGCTTATGAACCATGAAGGATATGATACAACGATTTTCCCAATTGGTGATGGAGTAGCTGTTAGTAAAAAGAGAGGGTGACCAAGGTATGAAGAAACCTGAATTGTTAGTAACGCCAAGAGCGGTGGCGGATATCGAACAACTTGCGAAAGCAGGAGCAGATGCGGTAATGATCGGTGAGCAAAAGTTTGGTTTACGTTTAGCAGGGGAGTTTTCACGTGAAGATGTAAAACAAACTGTAAAGATTGCACATGAAAATGGTGTGAAAGTATACGTAGCCATGAACGCTATGTTCCACAACGATAAAGTAGAAGAATTAACAGATTACGTTTCATTTTTAAACGAAGTAAATGTAGATGCAATTGTTTTCGGAGATCCAGCGGTATTAATGGCTGTTCGTGAAGTAGCACCAAATATGCAGTTGCACTGGAATACAGAAACGACAGCAACAAACTGGTTCACTTGTAATTACTGGGGACAAAGAGGATCAAAGCGTGCTGTATTAGCTCGTGAGCTTAGCTTAGATGAAATTGTTGATTTAAAAGAAAATGCTGAAGTGGAACTGGAAGTACAAATTCACGGTATGACTTGTATGTTCCAATCAAAGCGTTCATTAGTAGGAAACTACTTTGAGTATCAAGGACGTAATCTTGACATTGAAAAGAAAAAATATGAAGAGAATATGTTCTTATATGACCCAGAGCGTAACAATAAATATCCAATTTATGAAGATGAAAATGGTACTCACATTATGAGTCCGAACGACATTTGTTTCATCGATGAATTAGAGGAACTAATCGATGCTGAAGTTGATAGCTTAAAAATCGACGGTGTACTAAAAAGCTCTGAATACATTATTGAAGTAACGAAGAAATATCGTCAAGCGATTGATTTATGCATAGAAGATCGTGATGCATATTATGACGTGAAAGATGATCTATATAAAGAAATAGAAGAAATGCAACCAGTAAATCGTCCGTTAGATACAGGATTCTTCTTTAAAGAAACGGTTTACTAAACGAGGAGGGTGTAGGAAATGACTGTACAAGAAATTTCACGAGTGATCGATGGCAAACGTGTTATTGTGAAGAAACCTGAACTGTTAATCCCTGCGGGTAACTTAGAAAAATTAAAAGTAGCTATCCATTACGGGGCAGATGCTGTATATTTAGGTGGACAAGAATTTGGTCTTCGTTCGAATGCAGGTAACTTTACGCTAGAAGAAATGGCAGAAGGCGTTGAGTTTGCAAAGAAGTATGGAGCAAAAATATACGTAACAACAAATATCTTTGCACATAATGAAAATATGGACGGGCTAGAGGAATATTTAAAAGGGATTGAAAAAGCTGGCGTAACGGGAATTATCGTTGCTGATCCGCTTATCATTGAGACTTGTAAACGCGTAGCGCCTTCTGTTGAGGTGCATTTAAGCACACAGCAATCACTATCCAACTGGAAAGCAGCACAGTATTGGAAAGAAGAAGGTTTACATCGTCTTGTATTAGCTCGTGAAGCAAGCTATGAAGAAATGAAAGAAATTAAAGAAAAAGTGGATATTGAAATTGAAGCGTTCGTCCATGGTGCAATGTGTATCGCATATTCAGGAAGATGTACATTAAGTAACCATATGACAGCGCGTGATTCTAATCGTGGTGGTTGTTGCCAATCTTGCCGCTGGGATTATGATTTAGTTCAAACAGTATCACAACATAAAGATGCAAAAGAGCTTCCTCTATTCCAAGAAGGAGATGCTCACTTTGCGATGAGTCCAAAAGATTTAAATTTAATTTTATCAATTCCAAAAATGATTGAAATCGGAATCGATAGCTTAAAGGTAGAAGGACGTATGAAATCAATCCATTACGTAGCGACTGTAGCAACTGTATATCGTAAAGTAATTGATGCGTATTGTGCGGATCCAGATAACTTTGAGTTTAAACAAGAATGGTTAGATGAGCTTGATAAATGTGCAAATCGTGATACAGCTCCTGCATTCTTTGAAGGGGTTCCAGGACATCAAGAGCAAATGTTTGGAAATCATAGTAAGAAAACAACGTATGATTTTGCTGGTTTAGTGTTAGATTATAATGAAGAAACGGGCATCGTAACGATTGAGCAACGTAATCATTTCAAACCAGGACATGAAGTGGAGTTCTTTGGACCAGAAATAGAAAACTTTACGCAAACGGTGGAGAAAATTTGGGATGAGGATGGAAACGAATTAGATGCAGCGAGACATCCGTTGCAAATCGTGAAATTCAAAGTGGATCAACGAGTGTATGTGAATAATATGATGCGCAAAAGCATACTTCAATAAGAAAGAGTGATAGTCGAATGGGGACGAATAAGCCTGTTGTAATTGGAATTGCTGGTGGTTCGGGATCAGGTAAAACGAGTGTAACGAAAGCGATTTTTGACCATTTTAAAGGTCATTCTATTTTAATCTTAGAGCAAGATTATTATTACAAAGATCAAAGCCATTTACCAATGGAAGAGCGTTTAAAAACAAATTATGATCATCCGCTTGCGTTTGATAATGATCTGTTAATTGAACATTTGCAGCAGTTGCTTGCATATGAGCAAATTGATAAGCCTGTATATGACTATACATTGCATACGCGTTCAGAAGAAATTATTCCGGTTGAGCCGAAAGATGTAATTATTTTAGAAGGAATTCTTATTTTAGAAGACCCACGTCTTTGCGAGTTAATGGACATTAAATTATTCGTTGATACGGATGCTGACCTTCGTATTCTGCGCCGCATGCAACGTGATATTAAAGAGCGCGGTCGTACGATGGATTCAGTTATTGATCAGTACGTAAATGTTGTACGTCCAATGCACAATCAATTTATTGAGCCTTCTAAGAAATTTGCGGATATTATTATCCCTGAAGGTGGACAAAACCACGTTGCAATTGATATTATGGTGACAAAAATTGCAACAATTCTTGAACAAAAAGTAAATTTGTAATAGCATAGTAAAAGATATACGGTAGGAAGGGATTTTTTCCCTTCTTATCGAATACAATGAAACATGCAACCTCATCTATATATAGGTGAGGGCATATTTATATCAACTTTCCATACATATCTTCTTTATATAAAGAAGAATTGGAAATACGGGGTTGTATGTGACAACTCCGCTAGTGCAAGGGTACTAGAAACCTCCGCTAACAATGGAAGCGGAGGAGTTTTCATATGGAACTCCTCTTTTTTTTCGGGGGATTGGTATATAAAAGGAGTGGAAAATATGTCAACAGAAAAAACATACCCTATGACGCAAGAGGGTAAGCAAAAACTAGAGAACGAACTTGAGCAATTAAAAACAGTAAGACGTAAAGAAGTAGTAGAACGTATTAAAATCGCACGTAGCTTCGGGGATCTTTCTGAGAACTCTGAGTACGATGCAGCGAAAGATGAGCAAGCGTTCGTAGAAGGACGTATTACACAATTAGAAAATATGATTCGTAACGCAGTTATCATTAAAGATACTGGCGAAGTATCTACTGTTGTTACATTAGGTAAAACAGTAACATTTAAAGAATTACCAAACGGAGATGAAGAAGCGTATACAATCGTAGGTAGCGCGGAAGCTGATCCATTCGAAGGAAGAATTTCTAACGATTCTCCAATCGCAAAAAGCTTATTAGGTAAGCAAATTGGTGAGAAAGTAACAATCCAAACACCAGGCGGAGAAATGCAAGTAGAGATTGTCTCTGTAAAATAAAAAAAGATTCTCCTATCGGGAGAATCTTTTTTTTCTATAGAATGAAAAAAATTGTGTAAACCTTAGAGTGATTCGACAAAAAATGTCAAAAAAACACTTTAAGCTTTGATATCATAATTAGAGACCATAGGTTTTAAAAGGGAAAAGGGGCTAATTATGAAACATAAAATCTTTACAGGATTGGTTTGTAGTATCTCCATATTAGGACTTGCTGCATGCGGAACGAATGAAGAAACTACATCATCAAAGGGAGAAAAAGTGAAGCAAGAAGAAAAAAAGGATATTAAAGCAACTGAGAGTTCAAAAGCCTTAGAAAATCCACAAGATAAAAAGGAATTTAATGATTTTGATGTAGCGTATCAATTAGCAATTGTCATGAAAATATTTCAAGATGTAACGATTAAGTATGATTACGCAATTGGGAATCCAGATTATTTATTGCGAGATTCGATGGATCAAAAAACAATAGATGATATGAAGAATATGTTACAAGAACAGGCGAAGAATAATGATAAAATTTTAAAAGATGAAGTGAATCAAGCATATACATATTTAAAACAATCGAAAGTAAGTAATAAAGATGATATTCAAAAAATAATAGATGCACAAAATAATTATTTACATATTGTAGATAAGATGATTACTTGTATTGATTCTGTAACAGTTGAGAATGCAAAAGAAAAAAGAAATGAAATGGATAATCTTAGTAAGGATTATTTAAAAATAGCGGCTAATGTAACAACCACTGTAATTGAAGTTGCTAAAAACACTGGAGTGAATGAAACTGAATTTAGATCGCTTCTTATGAAATTTTTAGAGAAGCCAAAGAAACAATAATAGCCTTATATAATATCTGTTTTTGTTTTGGAGATTGTATAAATAAAATAGTACCTCGTCTAAACTACAATAGACGAGGTGTTTTTTATGAAAATAAAACGGAGAATTACAATTGTTTTAATTTGTTTTATGTGCGTTATGTTTGTATTGCTTTGTCGTTTAATCCAAATTCAAATTATAGATACAGAATCATTTACTGATCGCAAAATAAATTTAATTGAAAAAAGTGTTACGCAACGTACACAATCCATTACAGTAGACGATGGACGTGGGCAGTTTATAGATCGTAATGGTAAAAAAATAGGTGAGGAAAAATATCCTGTTTTAATTATTTTTCCATTTTTACAAATAAAAAATGACATGTTAGAGAAAATCGCGCATATCATTGGTGTGTCGAGACAAGAGATTAGAAGACAAATGAAAAATAATAAAAATGCATTTACACTACAAGGAGAAACTGCTCCATTTCGAGTGACACGAGAACAGATGGAGAAGGTAAATGAATTACATGTATTAGGTATTGTAGCAGCTGAAGTGCGATTAAAACAAACTGGAGAGATAAATCATTTAATTGGTGATGTAGGGGAGAACGAAAGGGAGTTTCAAAAGCGATATGGAGAATTGAAAAGAATCTCAAAACAAACGCCGATAGGTATTTCAGGATTACAGCAATCATTTGATGAATTTCTATTGACTGATGGAGAGGCAAAAGTATTATATCAAGTAGATCGGCAAGGAGAACCAATTTTCGGAAAGCAAGCGAAATACACTTCACCAGGAAATCCATTTTATCCAGTTAGGATTCAAACTACTTTACATAAAGAGTTGCAGCAAAAAGCAGAAGAAGTGATTGAAGCGAACGAAATAAAGAAGGGGGGACTAGTATTACTAGATGTAAAGACAAATGAAATATTAGCGATGGCTAGTAAGCCGTCTTTACAAGTAAGGGATGAGAATTTATATAAAACTACACTTGAAAATCAAATGTTAACGCCACATTTTCCAGGCTCTGTTTTTAAAACAGTAGTTGCAGCTGCAGTCATTGATCAAAAAGTAAATTTGTTTAATCGGACATTTAACTGTAATAAAGATTTATATGGTGAAAACGACCCGCAAGTTAGGATGGGTACACTTAACTTTAAAGAGAGCTTTGCTAGGAGTTGTAACAGGACATTTTCCGAGTTAGGTAACGAGCTATTACAAAAGGATAAGACGGTGCTAGAAACATACGTAGCAGCTTTAGGAACAAATGAAAAGGTTGGATGGAAAGGTTCTGTATTTCATACACCTCATTTTGAGCAAATGCCAGAAGAAAAGGGTACTACTATTTGGGGGAATGAAGAAAATAAAAATAGTAAAAAAGCGGTAGAACAAACAGCAATTGGACAGAAAGATGTACGTATATCACCTCTAGCAATTGCAAATATGATGGCGACGATTGCGAGGAATGGAGAAAAGATGGAAGTGAAAGCAGTTGAAAAAATAGTATATAAAAATGGAGCGGATTTTTTTACATTTGAGAGCCATACGTTAAATGGAAAACAGCTTTCGTATGAAACAGTGAAAACATTACAAGAGTTATTAAGAGGCGTTGTAACAAGGGAGAAAGGAACAGGAACGGCATTCCGTTCGTTGCCACTAAGTGTCGCTGGAAAATCCGGGACAGCGCAAACAGGGAAAGGGACGAGGGTGAATCGCTGGTTTGCAGGTTATTTTCCGTATGAGAATCCAAGATATGCTTTAGTTGTTGTTGATCTAGAGACTGATAGCAAAGTGAATAAAGTTACACCTATTTTTAAAGATATGGTGGGAGCAATCTATCAATTGGAGAATGAAAAGTAATCTTGCAATTTATAGTGAAATGTCTTCATTTCATGAAAATATCATTGTAAATGTTCAACCTTTCTAGATTTAATGTTACAATAGCAATTAGGAAAAACTGCATGGAGGTTTGGAGAATGGCAGGAGGATCAAGATTCCAACAGAAACAACAAAAACGTCGTCAAAACGGTGTTTTAAATATTGCAATCGCTATTGTATTACTATTAGTAGCTATTGTAGCATATCAATTGTTCGTTCCTAGTACGAAAGAGCAAGCATCTTCTACTGATAAGAAAGTCTCTCAACAAACAACAAAGAATGAGAAAACTGGAAAATCAGAAGATAAAGAATCTGCTAAGAAAAAGAAAAAGAACAAGAGCAAGCAGAAGCTAAGAAAAAAGCTGAAGAAGAGAAGCTAAAGGCTGAAGAAGAACAGAAAAAAGCTGAAGAAGAAGCGAAAGCTAACGAGAAAGTATCAGCTGAGAAAACTGTATCTAAGGCAAAAGAGGCGTATACAAAACCTTCTTGGAAAGCTGTAGGAACAGAACAAGGTTCATCACCAGCGATGACGTTTAAACAGGGTTCATCAGATTGGAATGAGATGCAAAGTGCAATTGCTGCAGGTGTTGAAGTACCGAAAGAGCAATTAGTATTCCATTTTGTTGGAAGAGACAAAACTGGAAAGAGCAAAGCTTATGGTGATGTTCAAGATAAGCAAAGTGGGAAAAGATATTATGTAAATATTGATTGGGTAGACAATGAGGGCTGGAAACCAGTACTTGTTCAAACTCTAAACTAAAAAAGAGAGGCTCCTTAGGAGCTTCTCTTTTTTGTTAACGCAATTTCTTTAATTTAAAATGAACAACCGCGCTATAATACGGTTTTTTGCTTTCAGGATCCATAACCATTTGATGTGAGATGTGATGAACTTCAAGCATAAGTGCTTTATTATTATCAATTTGTTCACTAATTTTTCGTTCTAAAGAAGCTAAGTCTCCCGCTTCAAAAAACTCTACTTTATCTTCTAACATTTCAAAGGTAAATGACATGAAGACGGCCCCTCTCCTATGTAATCAACTATAGTGTAACAAAGAAAAGAAGGAAATACCATGTACATTTCAATTGACATTTTTAGAAAGAGGGAATATCATACTGATAAAACCGATAAGAAAAAGGGGAATTTTTATGGGTACAGAATTTAATGGTTTATTTGATGAGTGGGCTCATACGTACGACTCATTTGTACAAGGCGAAGATATACAATATAAAGAAGTTTTCGCCCATTATGAGGACATTCTAGAGGATGTAGTTAACAAGTCATTTGGTAATGTATTAGAATTTGGTGTCGGTACAGGTAATTTAACAAATAAATTATTACTTGCTGGCCGCACAGTTTACGGTATAGAACCGTCGCGTGAAATGCGCATGATTGCAAAAGAGAAATTGCCAAAAGAATTTTCAATTACAGACGGTGATTTTCTTTCGTTTGAAGTTCCAAATTCAATTGATACCATTGTAAGCACCTATGCATTTCATCATTTAACAGATGATGAAAAAAATGTAGCGATTGCGAAGTATAGTCAATTGCTAAACAAAGGTGGTAAAATAGTGTTTGCTGATACGATATTTGCAGATCAAGATGCATATGATAAAACTGTTGAAACAGCAAAACAAAGAGGTTTCCAACAGTTAGCAAACGATTTGCAAACGGAATACTATACACGTATTCCAGTTATGCAGACTATTTTTGAAAACAATGGCTTCCATGTAACGTTCACGAGATTAAATCATTTCGTTTGGGTAATGGAGGCAACTAAGCAATAGAAAGAGGGATTAGATTGAGAATTGCTGTAATTGGAGCAATGGAAGAAGAAGTACGTATTTTACGTGACAAATTAGAACAAGCAGAGACAGAAACGGTTGCAGGTTGTGAATTTACGAAAGGGCTATTAGCAGGGCATGAAGTAATCTTGTTAAAGTCTGGTATTGGTAAAGTAAACGCAGCGATGTCAACGACAATTTTATTAGAAAAATATAAGCCTGAAAAAGTAATTAATACTGGTTCAGCTGGTGGATTCCATCATTCTCTAAACGTTGGTGATGTAGTTATTTCCACTGAAGTTCGTCACCATGACGTAGATGTAACAGCATTTAACTATGAATATGGTCAAGTACCAGGAATGCCGCCTGGATTTAAAGCTGATGAGGCGTTAGTTGCATTAGCTGAGAAATGTATGCAGGCTGAAGAAAATATTCAAGTTGTAAAAGGTATGATTGCAACAGGTGATTCATTTATGAGTGATCCGAACCGCGTTGCAGCCATCCGTGATAAATTTGAAAATCTTTATGCGGTAGAAATGGAAGCAGCAGCTGTTGCACAAGTATGCCACCAATATGAAATTCCGTTTGTTATCATTCGCGCACTTTCTGATATTGCTGGTAAAGAATCAAATGTTTCATTTGATCAGTTTTTAGATCAAGCAGCTCTTCATTCTACAAACTTTATCGTAAAAGTGTTAGAAGAGTTAAAGTAATGTAACAAAAAGGCAACTGTCTCATATAAAGAAAATACATACAGTTGCCTTTTCTTTATTGGCAAACAAGGGGGAGAACACGATGAATGTATATCGTGGAGTTCATGAGTTAATTGGTCATACACCAATTGTAGAAATTACTCGTTTTTCACTTCCGAAAGGAGTCCGTTTATTTGCAAAGCTTGAATTTTATAACCCAGGCGGAAGCGTTAAGGATCGTTTAGGAAGAGAATTAATCGAAGATGCGCTAGAAAAAGGGCTTGTGACCCAGGGTGGAACAATTATTGAACCGACTGCTGGGAATACTGGTATTGGACTGGCACTTGCAGCATTAGAACATGATTTACGTGTTATTGTTTGTGTACCAGAGAAATTTAGTATTGAAAAACAAGAATTAATGAAAGCACTAGGTGCAACGGTCGTGCATACACCGACTGAGCAAGGAATGACCGGTGCAATTGCTAAAGCAAAAGAGTTAGTAAATGAACTACCGAATTCATACTCTCCAAGTCAGTTCGCAAATGAGGCAAATCCTCGTGCATATTTTAAAACACTAGGACCTGAACTGTGGGACGCATTGAATGGAGAGATTAACATATTTGTTGCTGGAGCAGGAACTGGCGGTACGTTTATGGGGACTGCATCTTATTTGAAAGAAAAAAATATAGATATTAAAACAGTTATCGTAGAGCCAGAAGGATCTATTTTAAATGGTGGTAAGGCTGGTTCACATGAGACCGAAGGAATTGGACTGGAATTTATCCCGCCATTTTTGAAGACATCTTATTTTGATGAAATTCATACGATTTCTGATCGAAATGCATTTTTACGAGTGAAAGAATTAGCGCAAAAAGAAGGACTTCTCGTTGGGAGCTCTTCAGGAGCAGCATTTCATGCGAGCTTACTGGAGGCCGAGAAGGCAGCACCAGGTACAAATATTGTAACGATTTTTCCTGATAGCAGTGAGCGCTATTTAAGTAAAGACATATACAAAGGATGGGAATAAAAAATGAGAGCAAAGACAAAGTTAATTCATGGTATTCGCATAGGAGAACCTTCAACTGGATCTGTAAACGTACCGATTTATCAAACAAGTACGTACAAACAAGAAGCAGTTGGTAAGCATCAAGGATATGAATATTCACGTACAGGTAACCCAACACGTGCAGCTTTAGAAGAAATGATTGCTGTATTAGAAAATGGGCATGCTGGATTTGCATTTGGTTCAGGAATGGCTGCTATTACAGCGACAATTATGTTGTTCTCAAAAGGTGACCACGTTATTTTAACAGATGATGTTTATGGCGGAACATACCGCGTTATTACGAAAGTATTAAACCGTTTCGGTATTGAGCATACATTTGTAGATACAACAAACTTAGAGGAAGTTGAAGAAGCGATTCGTCCAAATACGAAAGCAATTTATGTGGAAACACCAACGAACCCACTACTAAAAATTACTGATATTAAGAAAATATCTACTCTTGCTAAAGAGAAAGATCTATTAACAATTATTGATAACACATTCATGACGCCATATTGGCAGTCGCCGATTTCTTTAGGAGCAGATATTGTGCTTCATAGTGCAACGAAATATTTAGGAGGTCATAGTGATGTAGTTGCAGGTTTAGTAGTTGTAAATAGCCCACAACTAGCAGAAGATCTTCACTTTGTACAAAACTCAACAGGAGGTATTCTTGGGCCACAAGATAGCTTCTTACTACTTCGCGGTTTAAAAACATTAGGAATTCGTATGGAAGAACATGAAACGAATTCACGTGCTATTGCTGAGTTCTTAAATAATCATCCAAAAGTAAATAAAGTATATTACCCAGGTCTTGAATCACATCAAAATCACGAATTAGCAACAGAACAAGCAAACGGGTTTGGTGCTATTATCTCATTTGATGTAGATAGTGAAGAAACATTAAATAAAGTACTTGAGAAACTACAATACTTTACACTTGCTGAAAGCTTAGGAGCGGTAGAAAGTTTAATTTCTATTCCATCTCAAATGACACATGCATCAATCCCAGCTGATCGCCGCAAAGAATTAGGAATTACAGATACATTAATTCGTATTTCTGTCGGTATTGAAGATGGTGAAGATTTAATTGAAGATTTAGCACAAGCGCTAGCATAATAAAAAATGCACTGCTCTATATTAGCAGTGCGTTTTTTTATTACGTCTATTTTGTGAAGAATTTCACAAAATAGACATACACAAACGAAATGATTTCATGTATATTGAATTCAGGAAACGTTACTCACGAACAAACTTGTGAAACTTTTCACAAACAATGAAATTCATGTAGGAAAGCATCTCTATTTTTTTGTGTTAATTGGGACTTATTTTGACCTACAGGGACATATAAGGACCGTAATAGTAGAATAGGAGGAAATTCACATGGTAGTCAAAGAGAAAGTTGTAAATGAAATGCAGGAAGTAAAAAAGATGATTGATACGCTAGTAAATAATGGTCAACAAGCTTTACAAGCATTAGAAAGTTTTACACAAGAGGAAATTGACAACATTGTTCATGAAATGGCATTAGCAGGTGTTGATCAACATATGCCGCTAGCAAAATTGGCAGTTGAAGAAACTGGCCGTGGTGTATATGAAGACAAATGCATTAAAAATATTTTTGCCACTGAATATATTTGGCATAGTATAAAGCAAGATAAAACGGTAGGGATTATTCACGAAGATCCTCATGAAGAAATAATAGAAATCGCGGAACCTGTCGGTGTAGTAGCTGGAGTAACACCAGTAACGAATCCAACGTCGACAACAATGTTTAAAGCGTTAATTGCGATAAAAACAAGAAATCCAATTATTTTCGCATTTCATCCTTCCGCACAAAAATGTTCTGTGGCAGCAGCGAAAACCGTATATGATGCAGCGATGAAAGCTGGTGCACCAAAACACTGTATTCAATGGATTGAAAGACCGTCTGTTGAAGCGACGAAACAATTGATGAACCATGATGGTGTAGCACTCGTTCTAGCAACTGGAGGCGCTGGTATGGTGAAATCAGCTTACTCTACTGGAAAACCAGCGTTAGGCGTTGGTCCTGGTAATGTACCGTGTTATATAGAAAAATCAGCACATGTAAAACGAGCTGTTAATGATTTAATTTTATCAAAAACATTTGATAACGGTATGATTTGTGCATCGGAACAAGCAATCATTGTCGATAAAGAAATTTATGATGATGTTAAAACAGAAATGATTGAAAACAGTTGTTACTTTGTAACAGAAGAAGAAAGAAAAAAATTAGAAAAGCTCGTTATAAATGAAAATACATGTGCAGTAAATAGTGATATTGTAGGGAAATCAGCACAGTATATTGCCGATTTAGTTGGGATCACTGTTCCTGGACATACAAAAATGCTTGTAGCTGAAATTCAAGGTATCGGAGCAGCATATCCGTTATCCCGTGAGAAACTGAGTCCAGTATTAGCTTGTGTGAAGGCAAATTCATTAGAAGAAGGATTTACATATTGCGAAGAAATGTTGAACCTCGGTGGTTTAGGACATTCAGCAGTTATCCATTCTACAAATAAAGATGTGCAAAAGCAATTTGGGTTACGTATGAAAGCTTGCCGTCTCATTGTAAATGCACCTTCATCACAAGGTGGAATAGGGGATATATATAATGGATTTATTCCATCACTTACACTTGGTTGTGGTTCATACGGAAAGAATTCAGTTTCCCAAAATGTAACAGCGACTCATTTATTAAATATAAAAAGGCTGGCAAATAGAAAAAAGAATATGCAGTGGTTCAAACTGCCACCAAAAATTTATTTTGAAAAACATGCTACAGCTTATTTAGCAAATATGCCTAACATTTCACGTGCATTTATTGTAACGGACCCCGGAATGGTTGAACATGGCTATGTCGATACAGTCGCGCACTATTTAAACAAGCATGCAAATGATGTGAAAGTTGAAGTTTTCTTTGAGGTCGAACCAGATCCATCAGATGAAACTGTTTTTAAAGGTGCGGAAATGATGAAAAGCTTTAAGCCAGATGTAATTATCGCACTTGGTGGTGGTTCAGCTATGGATGCAGCAAAAGGAATGTGGTTATTCTATGAGCATCCAGAAACGACATTCTATGGCATTAAACAGAAATTTTTAGATATAAGAAAACGTACATGTAAATATCCGGAATTAGGAAATAAGGCGCAGTTTGTTGCGATTCCAACGACATCAGGAACGGGATCAGAAGTGACACCATTTGCGGTTATTACAGATAAGAAAAATAATATAAAGTATCCGCTCGCAGATTATGAATTAACACCAGATGTAGCAATTGTTGATCCACAATTTGTAATGACAGTACCACCACATGTAACAGCAGATACTGGTATGGATGTTTTGACACATGCAATTGAGGCGTATGTGTCTGTTATGGCAAATGACTATACAGATGGATTAGCATTAAAAGCTATTGATCTCGTATTCAAATATTTACCGAGAGCATATAAAGATGGAAATGATGAAGAAGCAAGAGAAAAAATGCATAACGCTTCTGCAATTGCAGGGATGGCATTTGCAAATGCTTTCCTCGGTATTAATCACAGCTTAGCACATAAGATTGGACCAGAATTCCATATTCCGCACGGACGCGCAAATGCCATTCTAATGCCGCACGTAGTCCGCTATAATGCTATTAAGCCAAGAAAACACGCATTGTTCCCAAAATATGAGCACTTTGTGGCAGATGAAAGATATGCACATATAGCGAGAATGCTCGGGCTTCCAGCAAGTTCGGCAGCAGAAGGGGTGGAATCACTCGTCCGAGCAATTATTGAGCTTGGAAAAAGCTTAAATATTAATATGAGTATTGCGGGACAAGGGGTCGATAAAGAGCAATTTGAAGAGGTTGTTGGAGTATTAGCAGAAAGAGCTTTTGAAGATCAATGTACAACTGCTAATCCAAAGTTACCGCTTATTTCAGAGCTGAAAGAAATTTATATGGAAGCATATAAAGGTGAATAATGATAAAAAAAGAGCCGCAGTAAAAGCGGCTCTTTTTTTATTGGAAAACATCTCCCAGAATGGCTGTATTTACTGGTCTTTCAGTTTCATAGAATATGATACAGTGAAATGGAGGAGTGAGAATATAATGAAAGAATTAAAAGGAAAAATAGAAGATTATACTCGGTTTGGACAAATGCTTCTCGCTGTAAGTACATTGTTAATGGTTGGCTTATTGATTCCGAGTGGAGCAAAAGAGACAATCCAATTTTTTGTTATGATGGGGAGCATCGTTATATTTTTAAGCTTATCGTTCTTTTTCTTTCAGCGTGTGAAAGTGATGCGTGACCAGCTAGAGGAAAATGAATGTGAATAATATTGTTAACTAGAGCGCAGCGAAAAGAAAAAATCTTTTTGTCGCGCTTTTTGTTTTTTTGTAGGAAAATATATGCCTTTCGTGTTGACAATGATAATCCTTATCAATTAAAGTAGAATAGTAGTTAATGATTATCATTATCAATTAGAGGTGAAGGAATGAAAAAATCTATTACGCTATTTACAGCGATTTTATCTATTTTTTTCTTGTTAATAGGTTGCAGTGCCAAAGGGGACGAAAAAGCGTCTGCAACCAAAACAGAAAAAGGAAAAGAGAAAATCGAAATTACCGACCTATCAGGAAGAAAGGTAACATTCGATAAAGTGCCAGAAAGTTTTGCAACATTAAGTATGGGGGACATGGATATTATTCATGCTTTAGGTGGAAAAATAGTAGGTCGCCCGGATACGAAATTAACTCTTCCGGATGAGCTAAAGAAAGCACAAGTAATTGGGAATGCACATCAACCGAATTTTGAGCAAATTGCTAGTTTAAAGCCCGATGTACTTGTTGCTAACAATGGATTCCAAAAGAATGTGCCAACGGTTGAAGGACAAGGAACGCAAGTTATCATTTCTTCTGCGAATTCTGTACAAGATATTCAAAAAAATATTGAATTATATGGAACGGTAATGAAGAAAGAAGATAAAGCAAAAGAAATTAATCAAAAAATGAATGATCAAATGAAGAAATATGAGAAAAAGAGCGATGTGAAAGCATTGCTAGTGTATGGCGCACCAGGAACTTATTTAGCGGCATTACCAACATCTTTATCAGGTGATATTTTAGAAAAAACAGGCGGAAAAAATATTGCTTCTGATTTTCCAGAAACGAAAGAATATCCGCAATATGCACAGCTAAGTGTAGAACGTATTATTGAGGCGAATCCAGATGTGATTTATTTAATTACACACGGAGATCCAAAAAGTGTGAAAAAAGCATTCGAAGGCGAAATGATGAAAAATGAAGCGTGGAAAAATTTAGAGGCAGTAAAACAAAACCGCGTAGTTATTTTGCCACCTGATTTATTTGGATCTAATCCTGGTACAAAAGTTACAGAAGCAATGGACTTTATGTATAAAAGTATACAAGATGTAAGGAAATGATACTATGGAAAGTAGTGAAGTAGTAAGAGAAAAGGAACATCCTTTTGCGAAAAAAAGATGGATAATAGCAGTTACTTTAGTTGTATTAACAATCCTAGGTCTCTTTTACGGTCTTTTCGCAGGAAGTTTATCCTTTTCTGTACGAGATATTCTAACGGGTATACAAGATGAAGGTTCGACAGTTCATCGAATTGTATGGGATCTTCGCATACCGAGAGTGCTCATTGGGTTTATAGTAGGAACATGTTTAGCTGCATCTGGTACACTGCTACAAGGAGTTATGAGAAACCCTCTTGCAGATCCTGGTATTATCGGAGTTTCATCTGGGGCAGGCCTTGTAGCAATTGTCATCATGATTTTATTCCCACAGCATCTAGCTTTTTTACCACTAGGGGCGTTTTTAGGAGCTTTCATAACAGCGATGGTTATTTATGCTTTATCATGGCAAAAAGGGGCACCACCTTCAAGAATCATCTTAGTAGGGGTGTCGATCAATGCATTAATTGGTGCAGCAACGTCAGCATTAATGTTATTACATAGTGACAAAGTACAATCGGTGTTACCGTGGCTAGCGGGTGGTATTGGTGGTGTAAGTTGGGCACATTTAAATATGATTATTTATTATGCAATATTCGCCATTATATTAGCTTTCTTTGGTATTAAGCATATTCGAGTGTTAATGCTTGGAGATGAAATGGCAAAGTTATTAGGACATAACGTGGAAAAAAGTCGGTTTTATTTAATCGTAGTAAGTACATTATTAGCTGGAATTGCAGTAAGTGTGTCTGGTCTTATTGGATTTGTCGGTCTTGTCGTACCACATATGCTACGTTTATTAGTTGGAAATGATTATAGATATTTGCTACCTTTATCATGCCTTGGCGGCGGGGTATTACTTGTTTTTGCGGATGCAATAGCTCGAAGTTGGTTTGACCCAATCGAATTGCCTGTTGGTATTTTACTGTCCTTCTTAGGTGGTCCGTTCTTCTTATATTTAATTCATAGAGGAGGAAAACAAAGTGATTTCCGTTAACAAAGTGTTTTACGCACACTCTGAAAGATTTCAAATGCAAAATATGAATGTACATATTAAGGCTGGAGAAATCGTTAGTTTAATTGGTCCGAATGGATCGGGAAAATCTACTTTGCTTCGTTTAATAGCAAGGCTACTGAAACAAAGCGAAGGGGACATCATTTTAGATGGGAAAAATATTCATATGATGAAGAGTGCTGATGTAGCGAAGCAATTAGCAATGTTACCACAAATGCATGATCATCAATTAGATTTAACAGTGAAAGAACTAATTGAGTTCGGAAGAGGTCCACATAAATCATGGAGTAGCCACTTAAATAAAGAAGATGAAGAAATTGTTGATTGGGCATTGTCTGTTACAAATCTTGAAGGGTATGAATATCGTCTTTTACATTCTTTATCAGGAGGGGAACGGCAACGTGCTTGGATTGCGATGACGCTAGCGCAACGTACAAATGTCTTATTATTGGATGAACCAACAACCTTTTTAGATATCGTTCACCAGTTGGAAGTAATGGAACTTGTGAAACGATTAAATGAGGAGTTTGGAATGACAATTATAATGGTTTTACATGATATTAACCAAGCTGCTCAATATAGCGATCGTTTACTTGTATTAAAGCGAGGAAAAATTCAGTATGATGGTATACCAGAAGAAGTACTATGCCATGAAATGTTTCAACATGTATTTGGCATAGATGTAGATATTTTTCAGGGAAGTGACAAGCCTTTTTTTACACCGAAACGAATTTCTAAAAGGGGAGAAGAGCGATGCAAACAGAAGAGCGTATTACCATTGAATTAGTAAGAGAATTTGTTATGGCAGCTCACGGGGATTTAGAGAAAGTACAAGAGCTATTGGTTGAATCACCAAGCTTACTTCACGCCTCTTATAATTGGGGTGGATCAGATTGGGAAAGTGCGTTAGGCGCATCGGCACATGTAGGTCGTAAAGATATTGCTCTTTATTTACTAGAAAAGGGTGCTCGGATGGATATTTTTGCAGCAGCTATGCTTGGTGAATTAGAAGTTGTACAAGCTATTTTAGTAGCTCAACCAGAAGCATTGCGCGCATCTGGTCCTCATGGTATTTCTCTTCTTCAACATGCACGAATGGGTGGAGAGAAATCTAAGCGTGTATATGATTATTTAGCAATACTATCTTAATGAACGAAGGAAGTTCTTATGTGCGGTAAACTTTTCACTTGAAACAATTGGAAAGTTTACCGCCCGTTAGAACGGGATAAGTATCTAGTATATTTGAAAATCCTACACCCCCCTCAATTGTAGTTTTCTTTATGCTAGTTATGATATGGATGCAGTGGACAATATTTGTCTACTGCTTTTTTTGTTTCTATAAGATTGAATATTCTGTGTTATGTGGTTGATTCATTTATAATAAATGGTAACACTTATTGTGCATACAAAATATGATTGTGAAATTAAGAAGAAATTAGTAGAAAGGAGTGAAGGAATGTTTCATACAGACCGTTTACAAATTCGTAAATATACAATGGATGATTTACAGTTCTACGCTTCACTATGGGGAAACGAAAAAGTAATGCGCTATATTGGAAATGGGAATTTAAAAACATATATGCAATGTAAAAAAAGTTTGGAAGAGTGGGTAATTCCTAGCTATAAAAACGGCCTCGGTTTATTTGTATTAATTGAAAAGGAAACGGGGATACGGATTGGTCATGCAGGATTAGTAAAGCAGCAGATAGATGGAAAAGAGGAAATTGAAATTGGTTATTGGTTATTACCTCAGTATTGGGGAAAAGGCTATGCGAGAGAAGCAGCGGCAGCATTTCGAGACTATGGCTTCCAAGCGTTACGAATGAATAAATTGATTTCTCTTATTAATCCGGACCACCCCGCCTCAATCTTTGTTGCTAGAAAAACGGGGCTTAGTTATGAGAAAACAACTTCATTTCATGGGATAGATGTTCTCGTTTATTCCATTAGGCGCGTTGGATGAAAAAAGGTTAATTGCATTTTTTGAAGAATGGTATATAAAAATAAAGGAGGGATTACATGTACATTTATCATAATGGACTTATTATTCGTGAGGGGACGAATGGTGTACCTGCATATGCAATTAAGACTTTATTCGAAGATGCCGGTTGGAGCAATGATAATATCCCTTCTTGGCAAATTGAAAAATTCACGATAGCATTTGAAAATTCAACATGGGCATTCACAATTTGGGATGAAGAAGAGATGATTGCCATGGTTAGAGTCATTTCTGATGGAATCATGGTCGCGAACATAGTAAATTTAGTTGTGAAATGTGAATATAGAGGGAAGGGATTAGGTAAGAAACTTGTCGCTCTTTGTTTGCAAAAGCTACCACATGGTGACTGGTTTGCACATACTTCTGCGAACAATTTTGATTTTTATAGAAGCTGTGGATTTGAAGTTAGAGAGCTATCGAGAAATGGAACATGTGCGTATTATGGATATCAAGTCGCGAAAAGAGATGGTCACCGATAAATGAATGAAAAGTAAAAGTTTAGCGAGGTAATTTTGAGGATTTGATAATAGAGAATGGATTGAGGATCGTTTTATGATAAAATAAAAGAAAATTCTGTTTATTATTAGGGGGATAAAAATGAGTATAAAAGTTGGGGATGTATTTAAATATGAAAGAAGATTTACTGAGGAAGAGGTGTTTGAATTTGCAAATATTACCGGAGATAAAGGTAGACACCATGTGGAATATGATGAAAATGGAAGATTAATGGTCCATGGTTTATTGACTGCTAGCATTGGAACGAAAGTAGGCGAAGAATTACATTACATAGCAAGAGAATTAGTAAGTGAGTTTATTAGACCAGTTTTCACAGGAGATACAATCACTTGTGAATTAACTTTAACAAATGTTGAGCAAATGGAAGGTTATAAAAAAGTTTCAATCGAGTCAGTTTATCGCAATCAACACGAAAAGACTGTACTAGTGGGGACAAGTTATGGAATTATAAGGGGATAAAAAAGAAGCCTGTTTAGCAGGCTTCTTTTTTATTATTTAGTAAACACGTTTTCGATTTTCTGCATAACTAGAGATGAGTAATAATGCAGTTTCTTCTCCTATATTACGAACAATATGAGGAACGCATGCATTCCATGAGAAAGAATCACCTTCTTCTACAATTGCAATATCTTCACCGTGCTGAACTTCTAGTTTTCCGCGTAATACAAGGTGACATTCTTCCCCTTCATGGGCATTTGGTGAGTTTTCTTTCGGGAATCCAGTAGGGATTTCTACTAAAGATAGGCGAAGGCCCCCTTGCTCCGCAACATGTTCAATTCTTTGCTCATCTTTGCCGTATACACTGTATTTCCGTTCTTCTTTTTTGACAATTTTTAATCGATCTTTTTGCTCTAACAATAAATAGGGAAGGGGAACGTTTAAAAAATTGGAGATCGTTTCTAAAGTTGAGATAGATGGTGATGTTTTATTATTTTCAACCTGACTCATAAATCCTTTAGAAAGACCTGTTCCCTCACAAATTTGTGCGATTGTTATGCCCCTACGTTGACGAATTTCACGTATTGCAGAACCAATATTCATAAAATCAAGCTCCTTTTTGTAAACAACTATTTGTATCATAGCAAAAAAAATATATTTTTTCCCAGTGAAAATGAATTGACGAATAAAAAAAATTAGTGTATGTTTTGTAATGTAAATAAAGGTTTTGTATAAGAAAACTATAAAGGAGAGAAAGAAATGAATCAACATATTGGTAACTTAATTATTCGTATCGTGTTAGGGGTAACATTCTTCATGCACGGTTTAACAAAATTCCAATCAGGAATTGACAATATTGCAGGGTGGTTTACAAGCATTGGTTTACCAGGAGGACTTGCATACGGTGTAGCAACATTTGAATTAGTTGGAGGCCTATTATTAATTCTAGGTTTAGGTGTAAGATATATTGGATTATTATTTGCACTTGTTATGGTTGGAGCAATCGTAAAAGTGAAATGGTCAGCTGGTTTATTGGGAGATGGAAAAAATCCTGGTTTCGAATTAGAACTTGCATTATTAGCAATGGGTGCATACTTATTTGTTGCAAAAGCTGATGGTTTTGTAGATAATTTCTTAAAAGAAAAAATGTCAAAGAAGAACTAATTTAAATGGGGGGCTAACAAGATGAGTTTTCAACTTCATCCCGATACAACACTGGATGTTGTTCATTTATACGTATCTAATGTAAAGAAATCACTAGAGTTTTATACGGAAGTACTAAGTATGAAGGTGCTAAAAGAAGAAAAAGCAGTCGTTACATTTGGGAATGAAAATGATGAACCACTTCTTATCATTGAAGAAAAGAAAGAAGCTTTTCCGAAGCAAAGAGGAAGAACAGGGTTATATCATTACGCAATTTTATTACCAAGTAGGCAGGATTTAGCGAATGTTCTTCGTCATCTTGTAGAAATGGTATATCCACTACATGGCGGGGCCGATCATTACTTTAGTGAAGCTCTTTATTTAGCTGATCCAGATGGAAACGGGATTGAAATTTATCATGATCGACAAAAAGAAGTTTGGCGTGATGAGAATGGAGAGCTCCCATTTGTTAGTAACCCGTTAGCTGGTGAAGAATTATTGCAGCAAGGAAGTACATGGAGTGGATTTCCAGCTGGTACTGTGATGGGGCATATTCATTTCCATGTAGCTGATTTAGAGGAAGCGAAACGTTTCTATGTTGATGGTCTTGGTTTTGAAGTAACAATCCCAGCTCGTAATGGAGCGTTGTTCGTATCAGCAGGTGGCTATCATCACCATATCGGTTTAAATACATGGCAAGGTGAAGGGGTACCACCGCAAATGCCAGGTTCTGTTGGTTTGAAATATTTCACAATTGTATTAGCGGATGAAAAACAAAAAGAGCAAGTATGTGAAAGCTTAAAAAATATTGGTAAGATTGCTACGTACAAAGATGGAATATTACAAGTCGAGGATCCATTTGGACATTGTATCCATTTCCAAATAAAAGGAGAAGCCTAAAAAGGCTTCTCTTTTTTATTTTCTTATAATTGCATTTTCGTTTTGTAAAAATAGTTCATCAAATTGTTTTGCAAGCTCAAAATCTAGTTTCGTTAAACCTTTTGCATTCCAAGATGACAAAGTAATAATAACTGCTTTATACTGGATAAGGATAAATGGATGGTGATTATGTTCTTCTGATAGTTTGGCGGCTTCAGAGACAAATTCGACTCCTTTTAAGTAGTCGGAAAACATATATTTTCGTTCAATCCATTTCTCATCTTTTACCATCCATTTATCTACCTTCAATAATTCCTCGTGAACTTCTTCTTCAGTTAATCTTAGCATCATTTTTCACATCCTTTATTGGAAGTAACGCAAGACCATTGTTAATAAGGCGTGTTACAGCTTCGTCAGTTGTGAAAGTAGAAAGTTGATGTAGTAATGCTGCAGATGTTTCATGCCCTTTGTTATGCTCTAAAAGTAACTCTAATACTTCAAGGCGCAGCAACCATTCTTTCGCATAAAATTTATTTAATACTTCTTGGATTGCTACTAATTGATCGATATGCGCGTCGTGTAAAATCCCCTCACTTCGAATATCTCGAACTGTTTGATACATACGTTCAAGTTCATTCAGCACAAGTGGAGCAGGAATTTCTTGAATTTCTTCATCCATTGGGAAGAATGCTGCAGCATCTGCGGCACCTGGGAATACTGAAGTGATTTGTGAGCCAACAGCCATATCAAATGCGCCCCATGAAGCATCAAATAAAACGCGGGCGTTATAAGTAACTGTGCAATCGATAAAGGAAATAAGAGCAATTTTCTTATCATTTTTCACAATATCTGTTACTGTTCCTTTTACATGAATACCACTTGCAAAAGTAAACTCAGCGATAGTTCCAATTGTAATTCCTAATGATTGTAGTTGTTCGTCTGTACAATTTTCTAATGCAATATTTTCAGTAAGTAATCCAATCGGTGTTCCAAATCCGTCATTGTGTACAGAAGTAGAATGATTCGCTAACTGTTTATTATGAAGCGCTAATGCCGTTGGCGAATTTGTTCGCATGTAAATTAATTCACCTGCATCGTTTTCAATTGTCTCGCTAAATGTACCTGTAATTTGTAATCCACTATTTAGCTCAGCTGTTGCATAGTTCTCAGAGCGAATTGCTTTTTCTAATCCTTCTTTACCACCAGTTTTAAAGGCCATCGTTTCAGAGAATTTCTCAAGTGCTTCTGTTAATTCTTCAAATGATTCGCAAACAAATAGTTGTGGTTGCATTTTTGTTACGTCATAAGTTGTACTTGTACATGCCTCTATAGAGAATGGAACCTTTTCTACAGCGTCTGTTAAGCAATGTTTGCTTTCGCCAACAGAAGAAAGGAGACCAGCACCATATATCTTTGGATCATCTATATTTCCGATCAATCCATATTCTACTGTCCACCAGAAAAGACGTGAAATTTGTTCAGCTTCCGATAAACCAGAAACTAAGTTTTGTTTTTCAATTACAGCATTTTCAGCAGCCTTAACTTCATCAGGAGTAGAAGTAGGGCTTTCTTTTACTATCGTTAATGTACGAACAGCTTCAAATGCATCATGTTCTTCTTTTGTAGAGAAAGCTTTTGCACCAATTTGCCCAAAACGTTTCACATATTTTGCATATGTAGGATCAAGTAAAATCGGTGCGTGTCCTGCGGCTTCATGTACGATATCTGGAGCTGGTGTGTACTCGATATTTTCTACTTTCCGGATATCTGTTGCAATCGGTAGTAATCCGTGTCCTTGAAAATCGAAGAATGCTACGCCAGGAATAAGTCCGTCAATTGTTACAGCGCCCCAGCCGCTTGGTGCCAAACACTCATTCATTTCTTCTACTTTTGGAATTGCATCTATATTAATACCAGATGATTGTAGTCCGTTCACATAGGCTGGATGAGCAACGTCTTTTAAGAAGCTATGATTTTGTCTCATAATATAACGCCACACAGCGTGATTCACCGGTGTGTATTGATCATAATGTTGTGTGGATACAAATGGTTTTAAATGCGATGGAATTTCTGTTTTCTTTGTCATTTAGACATCCTCCTTTTTTTCAATAAAAATGAATACCGATTTCGTATAGCTTGTATCACCCCCTTTCATTTTTTGTAAGCGCTTATAAAATTTTATCATAAGATTCGGAATTATTTAACATATGTTTCTGTGATAAATAGAAAAAGCCCCTATCGGAAAATCCGATAGGGGCGAAAGAATCGCGGTACCACCCTATTTGTAAGTGAAAATATACTTACATCTCAATTAATGATAACGGAAAAATTCCGTCTTTTCCTTCATGCATAAAAGCACTACGAAAAAGAAGCTCCAGAATTGTAATTCATACTTATATATGTGCTAATTTCCACCGACCATTAGCTCTCTGTAACAGGGATATAAGATACTACTGCGATTCTTTCAACGCGTATATATGAAATTGTGTAAGAGGATGGATGCAAAAAAGTCCCTATCGGAAAATCCGATAGGGACGATAAAAATCGCGGTACCACCCTATTTGTAAACAACTAATTGTTTACCACTCACTTTACGATAACGGGAAGATCCGTCTTTCTCTTCATGCATAAAAAGCATTACGGGAAAGAAGCTCCAGAATTGTAATTCACGCTTGTATATGTACTGATTCGCACCAACCATCAGTTCTCTGGGACAGTGATATAAGTCGCTACTAGCATTCCTTCAAAGCCGATATATAATTCGTTCAACTAAACTATGTTTTGTATTATAAAACTATATTAAAAAAATTGTCAACAAAAATTTTTTATCCCGTGTTAATGAGCAGTAAAATTCCTACCTCAAAATTCGGTGGGAGAATAACTGCCCGTAACCCCCGATTGGTGAAGGCTAATAATCAGTGGGGATGAACAAAATCTCTACTGATTAAGGCTTCACTTTATTTCACTTCTAAATTAACAGTTAAATTAGAGGTATTGCCAGCTGCATCAGTTGCTACAATGTGAATAGTATTTTTTTCTTCGTGTAATTGAGTGCGATCGAAATAAATGTCATAGCTTTTCTCCCAAGGGTTCAGGAATGCCTGTTCCCATACACCATTTCCGTTAATTTCATATTGCATTCTCACTGGAATACCAGGTGCTATCCAACCAGATTCTGACATCCAATCTAGTAGAATATCATCAACTTTTCCTCTAATTACGAGATTTTCTTGGTCAACTTCGTGTGTTAACTTAGGTGCAGTTCGATCAAGAAATACAGCAGCTGTTTGTTTTGTTTCTCCACCAGAATTAGAAGCAACTGCTTCGATTTGATATAGCCCGTCAGCTAAAGGAGTGCCATCTGCTTTTGTACCATTCCATTTGAAAGGTTTGTATCCAGGAGTTGCATTTTTAGCTTGATGGATAATCCCTTGATACGTTACACGTTCTTTCGTAACTAAATTTGCATGTAATGTTACATCATCCACAGGCGCAACTAAATAGTAGTTGATGAGATTATCATCTAGTACGTGGTCGCCATTTGGGCTAAAAGTAGAATTAATAATTTCAAGTCCATCGATACGTTTATAATCTTTAGGATCGATACTAAATGTGAATGGAATTCGAATTTCTTCTTTTGCCCCTTGTTCTTTTACATATACATTTCCAGTATACACACCTTGTGGTAGTGAGCTATCTACCGTGATAGTAAATGGTTTTTCGGTACTACTATTCGGTTGTATGCTAATCGATGAAGGGACAGAAGCTTTTACTTTTGTTTTTGTGTTGGCATCTAGTAATTCCACACGAGTTGAAAAACTTTTCTTTTTACTAGAAAGGTTTTGTAATGTAACATTTTGCGTCAGTTTTACTTTTCCGCTATTTGGCTTAATAAGACCAAAGCTGACATTGTTAGGTTTTACTAATACATTTGTTTGAGCTGCTTTCGGAATGTTAATTAAACCAGATCCTTGTGCCATAACAGGGTATGTATTTTCATTGACATCATGTAATGTTTTTGCATTGTTAGCAAGAGCCGCTTTCAATTGTTCTGTCGTCCAATCCGGATGCATTTGACGCAAGAGGGCAACCGCTCCAAGCTACTTGCGGAGCAGCCATACTTGTTCCGTTATGCGATTCATAGCCGCCTCGCGGTACTGTACTAGTAATTTGTACTCCAGGTGCAACAACATCAGGCTTTATTAGCCAACTTCCTTGTGATGGTCCTCTTGAACTAAAGTTACCGATAAGTTCTGTTTGCTTTGGTTGTCCAATTTTTATATTTTTCTTTCGTTTTGTGATTAAAGTTTTTAATTCTTCCCCATTTGTATTTGATAATTGCATTACTGGGATAGCCAGATGTTCACGTGAAAAATATTCCGGCATCATATTAATTTCTTTTTCGTTAGAGATTAATAACACACCAAGTGCCCCAGCTTGCTTCGCTTGTTCTGCTTTTACTAATGTACTAGAAGTACCTTGTAAAATAAGTGCGAATTTCCCTTTCACATCTTGTTTTGCATAATCACTTGGATTGCCATAACCAACATATACAAGAGGGGAATCATTTCCTATTGGAAAATTGGATGTTGATAACGGTAACCCTTGATATGTTTTGCTGGAACCAGCTACTTGGAATGTTGGAAACGGGATAGAAACCGTAGATGCTCCAACAGAAATGACACTACTTGCGTTACCGGGAGCATCAACAGACCAAGGTTTTGGTCCGTCATTTCCATTTGAAACGACAGTAGTAACACCAAGTTTCGCTGCTCGTTCTAACGTTAATGTTACAGGCTGATCAGGTACATTTAAATCTTGCCCAAGGGAGAGGTTTAACACATCCGCACCATCTTGAATCGCTCGCTCAATCCCTTGGATAATATCATCTGTTGTACCAGTTCCACCGTCATTCATTACACGATAGGCTAGAATAGAAGCGTTTGGAGCAACGCCTTTAATTTTTCCATTACCCGCAATAATTCCAGCTACATGAGTACCATGTACGTTACCATCCATTGGATCGCTATCTTCATCAACCGTGTCATATCCACCGATATAATTTGCCTTTAAGTCAGGGTGTGTATAGTCTACGCCAGAGTGGATAATGGCTACTTTCATGCCTTTTCCATCAAGCGGTTTGCCAGATGGATCTTTTAAATTCCACGCTTCAGGTGCACCAATTGTCGGTCCACCGATATTTGGTGCTTCTTCGTTAGTAGTACTTTTTGATGTTTCATGCAATTTATATGTTAAGTTCGGATAGACTGCTTTTACTTCAGGTAAAGAGGCAAGAGAGGTAATTTGATCTCCAGGAACTGAAATAGAGAATCCGGAAAATAACGTATTATACACTTCTTTAATTTTTGCACCAGGTGCTTTTTCTTTTATTTTCTTAGTCGTATCTTCTTGTGCTTTTTTTAGCTCAGCATGATAAGACTGAGCATTACTATTTTGTAAATCTGGAGCATGCTGAATATTACTTTGAGCAGCGAGAGGTGCATGTTGCAATTCTACAATTACTGATATTTCTTTTGTTGTTTTCGTTTCAACATTTTGAGCAATTTTATGTTCTCCCCACTGTTCAATCGTTGTTTTTAATTGTGGACTAAATTGCTTCTCCTTTTGTAGTGATTCAGCATGAGCGCTTAAAGCTCCAAAACTAGAAAAGACAAGCGCCATGCTTAATAGTGTAGATGTAGTTTTTTTCATTGATACTCCCCCCTGATAAAAAGTTCCAATATTCAGAAATAAAATCTTACATTTTAGTTATAACTTATAAATATAAATGTTGGCTAAACTATACTTTCGACATAATTCATACCAATCCTCTATGAATTGAAAATTTCTTGGGAAATTTTTTCTGATTATGTCGAATCGATATTTTTCACATATTGTAGGAAGAAAGTGAGGAATGCTATGAGGGAAATGGAGTGATGGTATGAAAAGGCTAATAGTAAGTGGTAGTGTAGTGTTGTTTATGTTTTTGTGTTCTATCACTATTACTAGCGCAGAAAATAATAGTGTGAAAGTTGCTTTTATTCGTCATCATAACCTTTGGATTAAAGTTGAGGGGAAAGAAAAACAACTTACAAAAGGAGAGAACATAACAGGGCCAAAGTGGTCACATGATGGAGAATGGCTGGCATATGTAAAAGGGAAGAAACAAAATATTCTTGAGTTATATCGGCTGAAAGATGGAAAGAAAGTTACGCCGTTTCACTCAGAAGCATCGAATTATCAATGGTCACCAACAGAAAATATAATTGCATTTATATTTACAGGTACATTAAATACATTTGATGTAGAAAAAAAGAATGCAGATTTTGAAAATGTATCGGCTGGTGTAGGGGATTATGAATGGTACCCCGATGGAAAGAACTTTCTTGTATCCTCTGAAGCGCACTTACTTCCAACAGGATGGACAGGGGCTCAGCTATATGAAGTGCAAAAAGATGCACATATGAATCCTCACAAAATGAAGCATTTGTATGCATTGCCAAATGAACATGATGATTTCCTAGCGCTAGTAGCAAGTGGCTTTAAGTGGTCACCAGATCAAAAGTGGATTTCATTTTTAGCAGTACCGACAGCTTCATGGTCAGCTGATAGTAATACGCTTTGCTTAGTTCGTGCAGATGGCAGTCGGTTTGAAAAAGTAGATCAAATGTTACTAAACGCACAATGGTTTCAATGGGCACCATCAAAAAATATATTAGCTTATATTGAAGGGAGCGGAAGAGTTGCATTAGAAAATAAGCATTTAAAAGTAAAGGAATTGCCAGCACTTCAGCAGAACATATTTACGCCGAAAGGATATGTTGATTGGGATTTTGTATGGAAGAACGATAGAGTAATTATCGTTTCACGAGCAAAGGAGGCAGGGATAGAAACTCCACCAGAAAAAAGGCCACTACCATCTTGTATGAGGTCGATAGTACAAGTAATGCACAGCATCAAATCACAAAGAAAAAGAACAGGCAAGGGGATTACCACCCGATCTTCATGAAGAAGAGTAATCAATTAATTTGGATACGTTCAGACCGTAAGAAAGCGGATGTATGGCTTGCTCATAAAGATGGGAAACAGGAAAAGAAGTGGATTGAAAATATAGATGTACCAGCGTGGTATTATGAGAAATGGAATTGGGAAAATGTCATCTCGGTGAAATAACAATAA
>NZ_JH414708.1:486723-511765 GCF_000238655.1 Bacillus sp. 7_6_55CFAA_CT2
TTTTTATTGCTATTTATGCGTTTTATTTGGCTTTTTTTTCGCTGGGTTTCCGTTCCCTTGGCGCTTTCTATTTTGTTCATCTTTTGCTTGTTTTTCATGTAGTGTATCTAAAAATTCATTCGAGTTACTCATTTTTCTATCGCTCCTTTCATTTCGTCCTAATTACTATAACCATTTAGGAGGATAATCATGAGTTAGAAGTTAGGCACTTAATTTTCTTCGATAATGTAAGTAAAATATTCCATACATAACAAATAGCATGGGTAAAACTTGTAACTCTACATTTTCCTTTAAAATAGCTGCGATAGGGTCTGGTAAGTACGGTGATTTATCGTTTGTGCTTAAACCTAACCATTTATTTAAGAGGCTAATGGTACAAAACATAAAAACACCGGACCAGCTTGCCGTAATTGCTTTTTGTTTAATTTTTGTTTCACGTTCATCATCTGTAATCCAGGGATTAGCAGTTTGATCACTACTAAAGAAGCCGTTTATATATCCCCATACAATCATTCCAATAAAGACAATTATCCATTTCATATATGTAATTCTCCTTTCGGTGTAAAAAGTATTTTACATGTAATATTGTAATATTGTAATATTTTACAAAGATTAGTGTCAAATGTTTTTTACATATCGGTTTTTATACAGCAGGAATAAAGAATGCAATAGGGAAGAAATATGTGTGAGGATTTTATAGTAAGAGGAGGCTGAATATGAAAATCGTTTTTGTTCGGCATGGTGAAGGTGAACATACAACGGATTTACCAGAAAGTTTACAAGTGTTTGACCCACCATTGACGAGAGTAGGAAAGGCTCAAGTTAAATTACTTCAACGTGATATATCATTACAAGAAGCGGATATATTAATTGTTAGTCCTACACTTAGAACTTTGCAAACGGCGACAATATGGAGTGCGAAAGTTGCTTGTCAAAAACTAGTCCATCCATATGTATCCCCACGTATTTTTCCTTATCGAGAAGGAGCGAAAACATTACCGTGCGATTATATAGTAGATCAGGGAATGATAACAAAGTTATTTCCGCATTTTTCGATAGAGAAAAGCTCAAATAATCAGTTATGGAAGGAAGGTATAAACACTATTTCAGAGAATAGTTTTCAGCAAATAGTAGATGAATTTCTTCTTTGGTGTTATGAACTGGGTGCTGAAAGAATTTGCATTGTATCTCACGATGGAACAATTACAGCATATAGGCAATATTTACAGAAAGTCGTTTTAACTAGATCAGATTTTTTGAAAGAAACGGGCATATATGAAATGGATTTATCCCATAAAATTCTGATTGATAAGGGCTGATTATAGGATGGGGGTTGTATGTTGAATATTGCATTAGTAGTTGGTTTTAATTCGGATTTAGAGGCGCAATCAATCCGAGCATCTCTTGAATATTTTGGTGCAAGGGTTGTGACATATTGGATTGGTAGACCGAAAGATTTTGTGGAAGTTCTTTCTGGAAAGAACTTATTTAACAATATTAATTATATTATTTTTTGCTTTCATGGTGAAGAAGGGAAGTTTGTCATGGAAGAGTTAGGCGAAGAAGTATATGAACAAGATGAACCGAGAGGGTATTTTGGTACAGAAGAAATTTATAAATATGCAAAATTGCATAATACACATATTGTAAATAGCGGGTGTACGTTAGGGGAGCAAAATCTAGCAAAATCTTTTTTACATAGTGGTGCGAAATCATATATTGGATCGATTGATTATGTAGATGGAAATGCAGCACTTATGTTTACTATACGCTTATTTTATGGGGTTATTAACCATGGGAAAACGTTAGAAGAAGCGTTTCAAGAAGCGAGTTTAATTGATGAGGAGACACATACATTTCGATTCTATAATTAGTGTGAAACACGTTTATTCTATATTCGAATAAATGTGTTTCACATTTAACTCACATTTTTTTTACATTTTTTTCAATGAAAATGGTTATCACTTGTGGTATGATATGTTCAAGTTTTTACAGGTAATAAAAGTTACTATATAAACGTTAGTTTTTAATGTTTCATACGCATGTCACAGATTATTCATAATTAACGTTTGAAAAATAAGTAACTAATGTTATTATATTATCTGTAACTAACTTAATTACAACTTTAGGAGGAAGATATGGTTATTCAATTTTTAAGAGAAAACAAAGCAGTTTCTTTTGCATTAGCAGTAATTCGAGTATATCTTGGTTACACATGGTTAATGGCTGGAATCGGTAAACTACAAGGAAAAGGATTCGATGCAACAGGTTATTTGCAAGGGGCAATTGAAAAATCTAAAGGTGCACAACCGGCTGTTCAATCTTGGTGGGCATCATTCTTACAAGAATTTGCAATTCCAAATGTAGATTTGTTTAATACACTTGTAACATGGGGAGAAATTTTAGTCGGAATTGGTTTAATTGTAGGCTGTTTAACAAAAACAGCGGTCTTTTTTGGTCTTGTAATGAACTTTTCCTATATGTTTAGTGGGTCAATTGGTGTGAACCCTGAGATGGTTATCTTATCTATGTTTGTTCTTGTTTCCGGTATGAACGCTGGGAAATTTGGAATGGATGGCTTCGTTATCCCGAAAGTATTAGGATCAAAAACTCCAAAACGCCAAAAGCAAGCTGCTTAATATATGAAAACGGGTATCTCATTTTGAGATACCCGTTTATGTTATTTTTCAACTTTAATCGGATTGTTCTTAAAGAAATCTTTTACATACCCGACAAATTCTTGTGGTTCTTGGCGAAATGGTGCATGATAACCTTTTTCAATAATATGTAAAGTGCTATTTTTTAAGAATTGATGATACGTTTCTCCTTCTTTCCAGGAAACGCTACTATCATTTCTGCCCCATATAATTAAAGTTGGCTGTTTTATTTCATTTGCATTAATTTTAAGACGTCTAGGCCATAATTTCATTTTATTATAATGCTCTTCATCATTACGTTTGAATTTCACTTTGCTTTCATCATAATCTGTAATAGAAGAAACGGCATTTAAATCAGTCGACAATTGTGGTTTTGGTGAGCCTTGTTTATTAACGAATGTATGAGGGCCACCTGTAGCATCAGTTAAAATAAGGTGAGTAACTGCTTCAGGATATAAATATGTTAAATTTAGAGAAATTTCTCCCCCCATGGAATGCCCCAGTATTGCGAATGAATCATACCCTAGTTTTTTCATTAATTTATAATACAAATTTGCATGAGTTGGAAAAGAATAATAAAAATCCATTGGCTTAGATGAGCGCCCGAATCCTAAAGCATCTACAGAAATAATTGTATGATCTTTTGCTAAATCGGAGTAAATCTTTTGAAAACCATCTGATGACCCTCCAAAGCCATGAATCATAAGTAAAGGTGGTTTTTCATTACCAATCTTTTTAAAGTAAATGGTTTGACCATCTATTTCTACCATTTTTTCCTCGGTAGCTAGTTTCGCTGTAATTGTATTTTTAACTTGTTTTACTTGTTCTACTGGCTTTTCTGCTGCACTACATCCTACTAATAGTGTAAGAGTAAGACAACCTACCATAAAATAGCTAAATCGCTTCAATTAGGTGTCTCCTTTCTAACATAACGCTGTATCTATCATAGCAAATAGCATATTACGATTTCCAGGAAGTTGGCTACCATTTTTTATCATAAGAGGTGAAAGGAGCGTTTCTTGGAAATTTTCTGTTTGAAGAAATTGACGAAATGTAAATTGTGAGTGTGGAACATCAATTCGTACTATACCATTCCAACATTCACATATCTTTTTTAATAATTGGATAGCATCTTCTTCTTGCTTGGCGATAAGTGGATTGATACATAATATATTGCCCTTTTGTATGCATAATGAAAAAGCTTCTATACAGTTATTTCTTTCAATTTTAAAAGAGTGTACGGCCCTTGGTAATAGCAAAGAGTAAAGTAGAGAACGATTCATACCAGTTGCAATTTGATCCAGAGAAGTAACAGATATAAGGTCTTCTTCTTGTACTTGTTGTAAGTGAGAAGGGTACGTCTTAATAGTTTGCTTTTCAAAACGATGAATCGTTGTTGCTGTTTGAAATCCGCATGATGTGTATAGAGGTTCGCCAGCTTTTGTCGCAATAAGTGCAATGGGTTGTTTTGGATGAATTTGTTCCAAGCAATGATTTAGCAACATGCGCCCTATTCCGCGTCCTTGAAAATTAGGGTGAACGATTAACATACCAATGGAAGCGAAGTTACTTGTAAAGGGAAATACTCCTCCAGTCGCAATGAGTTTGTTTTCATGAATGTAACCTACAAGTGTGCCGATAGAAAGATACATTTCGAATTGTTTTTTCATAAAAATTTCATCGTGTAACCATCCAACAGATTTGCAAAGATCAAGTAATTCAAAAATAAAAGATTCATTTAGCTTTACTATTTTCATAAAGGCTCACCGCATTTCTATTTATTTTCATAAACATAGAGTCAAAATGTAAAAAAAGAGATTTACGTTAAATGAAATCCAACTTGTTTATATTTAAATTGTAAAGGGCGGAATGATTGATACAAAAAGACAAACTTATACAAATTATAACTGATATTTACATAAGTTAACAAAAAATTTACATACAGCTAATTTTCTCTTAATAGTCTTCCATTAAATTTGATAGTGGGAAATGAATAACCTAATTAGGGGGACAAGACAGTGAAAAAGTTTGTGAAAAAAGCATGGCCATTTGCAGTTGTGGCATCATTAGCAGTTACTTCGGTAGCAACATGGAATTTTACTCGTTCTAGTGAGGTTAATGCAGATGAGAACGGAAGCAATGCAAAGATTAAAAATGTTATCGTATTAATTGGGGATGGTATGGGCCCTTCATATATGACGGCTCACCGTTATATGAAAGATAATCCAAAAACCTTTGAAATGGAATCTACAGAATTTGATAAGCATCTTGTAGGAACACAAAAAACATACCCAGAAGATGAACATGAAAATATTACAGACTCTGCATCGGCAGCAACAGCTATGTCAGCAGGAATTAAAACATATAATGCTGCAATTGCAGTTGATAATGATAAAGCGGAAGTGAAAACAGTTCTTGAGCAAGCGAAAGAAAAAGGGAAATCAACGGGACTCGTTGCAACTTCTGAAATTACACATGCAACACCAGCTGCTTTCGGTGCGCATGACATTAGCCGTAAAAATATGGACGCAATTGCAAATGATTATTTTGATGAGAAAATTAAAGGGAAGCATAAGGTAGATGTTATGCTTGGCGGCGGCGTAAAGAACTTTGTTAGAAAAGATCGTAATCTTACAGAAGAGTTTAAGAAATCTGGTTATAGCTATGTAACGGATCGAGATCAATTGTTAAATGATAAAAATGATCAAATTCTTGGTTTATTTGCACCAGATGGATTAGATAAAATGATTGACCGCAATGAGAAAACACCTTCATTAGAAGAAATGACTAATGCAGCAATTGAGCGTTTGAACAAAAATAAAAATGGTTTCTTCTTAATGGTGGAAGGAAGTCAAATCGACTGGGCTGGACATGATAATGATATTGTTGGTGCAATGAGTGAAATGGAAGACTTCGAAAAAGCTTTCAAAGCAGCGATTGAGTTTGCGAAAAAAGATAAAAATACGTTAGTTGTTGCAACGGCAGATCACGCTACGGGTGGCTTATCTTTAGGTGCCAATGGCGAGTATAACTTTAAAGTAGATCCAATTAAAGCTGCAAAACGCACACCAGACTTTATGGCAAATGAGATTGCAAAAGGTGCAAATGTAGAAGAAACATTGAAAAAGTATATTGATTTACAATTAACTCCAGAAGAAATTCAAGCTGTAAATGATATAGCTCCGTCAAAAGATGTAACAAAGATTGATAATGCAATTGAAGATATTTTCAATAAGCGCTCGGTTACAGGCTGGACAACAGGTGGACATACAGGGGAAGATGTGAACGTGTATGCATTTGGTCCAGGTAAATACTTGTTCTCTGGCGTTCAAGAGAATACAAATATAGCGAAACGTGTCTTTGATATTGTTGGCGGTGGTGATCCGAATAAAGGAAGACGCTAATTAAGAGCGAAAGTGAGGCGAACTGCCTCGCTTTTCTTTTTAGGAGTTGGAAATATGAAAAAAATATTTGCGAAATTAAGATTCCTTCTAGCATTTGTAGTATTACTAGTTGGATGTCAACAAGAAGAGAATAATGTAGCACAAAAATCTACTACTAAAAAAACTGAGGAAAAGGTACAAATAACAAAAGAAGAAGAGAAATCTATTCAAGATGTTATTCATACATTTGTGCGAACGACCAATGAAAAAAATCTTGCAGAACATATGGAGTTATTTTCAAAGAAGATGCCTAGTGCTGAGGACTTAAAAACACAAAAAGAAGCCGCATTTCAAAAGGGAAATAAGAAAATTGAATTGGAACATATAGATATGAAAGTTAGTAAAGTAGGGTATGTTATTGTTGAAACGAAAGAAAAGGAAGTAGACGACAGTATTACTCTTCAAAAGAAAGTACAGTATGCCCTTGGAAAAGAAGAGGGTAAATGGAAGATTGAAGAGGTTCGAACAATAGAGAAAAAATAACGTGAAACTTTAATAAGTGTGGAGTCGTACTTCCAAAAAATGATATAAAAAAGGTTCTCATTGGCGAGAACCTTTTTTTATAGTGGTAGCATAATTTGATTTGAACATGCCTCAATATCATCAATATCTTGACGAATTGTGGCCATTTTATTATCCAGATCTTCAGCTTTCATTGCTGCATCATGTAGTTCATCTTTTAAATACTCCGGTATTTTTCCTTCATATTTATAATAAAGTTTGTGTTCTAAACTTGCCCAAAAGTCCATTGCCAGTGTACGTAACTGAATTTCTGCAAATACATCTTTTGTACCAGAATTTAGTGACAAAGGGTATTTAATGATCATGTGTAAACTTTTATATCCGTTTCGTTTTGGGTTAGCGATATAATCTTTTACTTCTATGACTTCCATATCTTCGCGTTTTTGAATGACTTCTTTCAAATGATAGATATCTTCTACGAAGCAACATGTAATACGAATACCAATAATATCTTGTAAATGTGTTTGAGCATTTTCAACTGTTGGTAATAAGCTTTTGCGCTCTAGTTTTTTAATAATACTTTCAGGTTGTTTTAGTCTTGTTTTTATATGTTCAAACGGGTTGTAATCCTCTAGAAATTGAGCTTCCCGGTTCATAATTTCAAATTTAGTTTTTAACTCTTCTAAAGCAAATGTATATGGTAATACAAAAGCTTTCCAGTAGTTAACTGTTGATTGATTATATTCCATTTATATACACACCTTTTCCTATTTGCAAGTGAGGTCGTTATTATACTAAATACCAAATCATATAAGCGCAAGCAGCAAATGATGAGATCATAAAGCGATATTTAGTTTTCATACTTTCAACTCCTTTCGAGTAAGATTTTATATAAATAAACGTGATTGTTAATAAGTTCACTATGTACAGTTTCTATAGTAATAGATTCGTGTGAATTTCGTATGAACTAATTGTTTCAGCTTTTTGTCTTTTTTGCTGTTAATCATAATTATTATTCGGATTTAAAGTGTTTTTATTTGATTTATCTATTTGTATAAATTAATGTATATTTAAATTTACAGTTATCAAGGAGGATATATGGTGAACTTTGAAGAATTAGCAATTGCTAGACGTTCTGCAATGAAATTTATACAAGGTATAGAAATCCCTGATGAGGATTTTAAAAAAATATTTGAGTTAACTAAGCTTTCTCCATCTTGCTATAATTTGCAGCACACACATTATGTTGTAATTCGTGATCAAGAGCGAAAAGAAAGATTAAAAGAATTAGCTTTCGGTCAATATAAAGTATCGAGTGCATCAGCGGTAGTGCTCGTTTGTGGTGATAAAAAAGCATACCAAAATGTTGAAAATATTTACTTCGGTATGAAAGTTTTAAAAATGATTGATGAATGTGAATATGAAGATACAATTAGGCAAACGAAAGGTTTATATGAAGGAAAAGGAGAGCGTTTCATGGAGGATGAAGCGATTAGAAATGCTTCGTTAAGCGCGATGACTTTTATGTACGCAGCTAAATATTATGGCTATGATACATGTCCAATGATTGGTTTCGATGAAAAAGCAGTACAAAGTGAATTAAATATGCCGGAGCATATAGTACCTGTTTTAATGATTACGATAGGAAAAAGTGATACGACTAAAACTCGCCCACGAGGATATCGAAAGCCGATTAGTGAGTTTGTTACATACGAATCGTTTTAATAAAGTGAAACTTTTAATCAGTGGGGGGCTTACTGCCCGTTAATGCGGGAGAAAATTTATTTAACTATAAAAACAAGGGGATTCTAAATGGAATCTTCTTGTTTTTGCAATTGACAAATGGAATGAAGTTTTATAATATATAAATCGTAATCATTACGTTTTAGTTGCGATTTTTGAAAGAAAGGAGAATTAAATATGCGTGTAAATATTACATTAGCTTGTACGGAGAGCGGTGATCGTAATTACATTTCTAAAAAAAATAAACGAAACAATCCAGAACGCATCGAATTAAAAAAATATTGTCCACGATTAAAGCGAGTAACGTTACATCGTGAAACGAAGTAGAAGACTAGAGATATCTCTAGTCTTTTTTTATAGTTCTTTGGTTTTGTTTGTTATAATTACCTTAAATTGTAATAAAGGGAGCGGTATGATGAATCAAAAAGATAAAGAAAGAAAAGAGCAAGTGGCTCATATTATTGATATTCCAGGTGATTATAGGCTTGTTGTAGATGATCAAGAAGGGGTTGATGACCCGTATCATTTATTGTGGTGGGTACATAAAGATGATGAGGAGAAACAGATACAAATTACATTAAATAGACATACTGGTAATTTAATTGAATTTAGGATAGATGATGAAAATTCTTTTTCAAGTGGCAAGGAAGCGATAGAGGAGAAGAAGGCAAGAGAGATTGCAAATGCGTTCTTGAAAAAATATACAAAAGAAGGATATGAATTCTATACATATGTAACGGTTAAGGACGACAGGCGCGGTTGGAAAGAAGTAAATTATATGCAAGAAGTGAATAGCTATCCATTGCCGAATACAGGGTGCGTTGTGCGAGTGCACCCTTCAGGTAATGTTGTGCATTTTCATTACAATGGACAAAAAGCTATAGAGAAAAAACCGTTATGGCCAAGTGAAATTGTTGAGGAGAATATCGTTTTAGAAAATTTGAAAGCTAGACAAGATATGAGACTTGTATTTGTAGATTTAACATACTCTTCATGTGAGTATAAAAGCGGGGAAGAAGTAAAAGGGTACCAGCTTGTATATGAACCAGAGCCTAGTCATGCGTTTATTGATGCAAGTACAGGTAAAGATTTATTTGGACTAGATCATTATAAATTACCTTCGGCTGTAGCTGTTGAAAAATCGAAAAAAGGTAACGAACGAGGTGACGTATTCGAATTATTTGACTGGAATAAAGAAGGTTTTACAAAAGTAGATGAGACAGAAAATGATGATGAAATAAGGATGAAATTTGTTCCGAAAGAGGAATTACAAAAACAGAAAGAAGAAAAGGATCCATATTTAATGAATGAATTCTTTAAAAAGCATTTACCGATGTTGAAATATAATAATTTAGTTAGCGTTAAAATTGATAAATTAACCAATGAATTAACTGGTTTTATAAAACTGACAGATGATAAAGAAGTAAAGCAAATACTGTCTAGAGAGGAATGTTTACAAAAAGCACTTCAATTTTTAGAACGAGTTATTCCAGATATCACACAATATCTGCGTCTTTGGGAGGAACGTGAAGAAGCAGAAGATGGGATTGAAAGATTTATCTTTTCTGTATATATAAATGATATTCCGGCAGAGTATAACCAATTTATGATTAACATCAATGCAGAAAATGGTGCTGTTATGCACTACTCGGGGGAGTCTAGCAACTTTATAAAAGAATTGCTCACATATGAAATAACACCAAAAGTAACTAAAGAAAAAGCGTTAGAAATATACAGAGAGGCTATCCGAGTTAAATTAGAATGGTTTTTAGATCATGATGCAGAGGAAACGAAATACAAACTACTTTACAAACAAACGACAGATGAAAAACATAAAGAACCTTTTAATTGTAGGCGGGAAATTCGTTATATTGATGCCCAAGCGGGGAGAAAGATTTGGAGTAAGTAAAATAAAAAGAGTTATTTTTCAAAGAAAATAACTCTTTTTATTTTTATACTTTGCCTGTTCGTTTTTCAAAAGTAAATGTGATAGGAAGATTGGAATGAGAACTATCACTTTTAAATATTACTTTCCATTCTTTAGTATGGGCTTTAATTTCAAAATTAAGAAGATTCATCGCTCTACGTTTATCTATTTCTAAAAACATATTATGAATTTCTGGTTCTTGCTGTAAATTAAGAGCCTTTAGTGTGACTGTAAATGTGAAAAAATTCTGCCCTTCATATACTATTTTTGATATTTTTGTTTTTTGTTTATTTAACAGCACATAAAAACGGTCTGATGGAGTTAATTGTACAGAGTCATCAGTAATTTCATTTTCGCTATTATGAAGTTCAACTAAGTAAGATGTACTATGGGAAGAATCTTTTTTGCTTGTAATCTGTAATTCAGTAGGAATCATCGGTATTTCATAAAAATCATTTCTTATTATGTTGTTGTAATCCTCTGAAAATTTACGAACTTCTTTTGGAAAAGAGTCTTCTTGTGTACTTAAAAAAGTTTTGTTTTGCTTTGGAATTTTTTTACTAAAATTTAATGTTTCTTTAAAGTAATAATTGGATCCAGTTAAAAATAAACAACTACAGATTAATAAAAAAATTCGATACGGATTTTGAAAGTGAAAGAATAATAGTATACATGTAATAATTCCAATTACATAGAAAATAAAGATAAGTAGTTCTAGTTTTGAGTGAAAGGAGAAACCATAGTTATGAAAAATTTTTATTCCAGTTATAATTTGAGCTCCAAAAAATAAAGAAATTCCAAATTGAAAAAATAATAAATCAGGCCCTCTTTTAATAACAAAAGTAATGAACGAAATGAAAAGTAAAAATACCCCTAAATAAATTGTTACATTTAATAATCGTTCTAATGTAATCATGAATAGTGTCCCCTTTAATAGCATATTCATATATAAATAACAATTTTATTTAATTATAATATAACGATAAAATATTTTAAATGTTAGAAGTGTTGAGTTTTATAAATAAACTGTACAGACACAAACAACCTTACGCCCACATACACATAATAAAGACCACTATTTTGGCGGAGGTGAAAGGTTTGAGTCTATTCGCCGCAATTGGATATATGGTTCGAGAAGTGTTTGTCTTTGTTTCTTATGTGAAGAACAATGCGTTCCCGCAGCCGTTATCATCAGATGATGAGAGAAAGTACTTAGAGTTAATGGAGCAAGGTGATGCTCAAGCGAGAAATCTTTTAATTGAACATAATTTACGGCTTGTAGCTCATATCGTTAAAAAATTTGAGAACACAGGAGAAGATGCAGAAGATTTAATTTCAATTGGTACGATCGGGCTCATTAAAGCGATCGAGAGCTATTCTGCAGGAAAGGGAACGAAGCTTGCGACGTATGCAGCACGCTGTATTGAAAATGAAATTTTGATGCATTTACGTGTACTAAAGAAAACGAAAAAAGATGTTTCACTTCATGATCCGATCGGGCAAGATAAAGAGGGCAATGAAATATCGCTTATTGATATATTAAAATCAGAGTCTGAAGATGTAATTGATATGATTCAACTTAGTATGGAGTTAGAAAAAATTAAAGAGTATATCGATATTTTAGACGAAAGAGAAAAAGAAGTGATTGTGAAACGTTTTGGACTTGGGCTAGATAAGGAGAAAACACAGCGGGAAATCGCTAAGGCGCTTGGTATTTCTAGAAGCTACGTATCACGGATTGAAAAGCGTGCTTTAATGAAAATGTTCCACGAGTTTGTAAGGGCAGAGAAAGAGAAAAAAGCGAAAGAGTAAAGTGTATTAGAAGCAGCCATATTTAAAATGGGCTGCTTTTCTTATTGTAAATAAGAAAAGAAAACGCGTTATGCTAAGAAGAAATACATGTTCACTGTTGAAAATGACGGATTCTATCTGTAATATTAGAAGGTGCTAAATAATTTAAGAATAATACCATACTTAGTTTTCTGTATATATAATAAGGCTGCTTTATATGATATGTGGGAATAAGAACCAATTTTACATATGATATAGAAAGAAAAGAAGGGAAAACTAAAGTTATAGACTGATTAGGGGGTTTCGCAATTTGCGACGTACATTATATCGACTTATGATAGAACTTACAAATGGTCGCTTTACTTCTTATATATTACGTAAATTTGCACAATCTCGTTTGAGCTCTATCATTATTCCATCGTACGCGAAAGTTTTTCAAATTAATCAAGATGAGATGGAAAAGGGTTTGAAGGAATATAGAACATTGCATGAATTATTTACGCGTAAGCTAAAAGAAGGAAAGCGTAGTATTGATACAGATGCATCGAGTATCGTTAGTCCTGTTGATGGTGTTTTTGCAGATCATGGTCCTATTGAGGATACAAAAACATTTGATATTAAAGGAAAGCGCTATTCAATCGTGGATATGCTAGGTAATGAAGAACGTGCAACGCGATATGCAGGCGGTACATATATGGTAATTTATTTGAGTCCAAGTCATTATCATCGCATTCATAGTCCGCTTTCTGGTTCTGTGACTGAAAGATTTGTACTCGGTAGAAAATCATATCCGGTAAATGCAGCTGGTATGGAATACGGGAAAGAACCACTGTCAAAAAATTATCGTTCTGTTACAGAAGTAAGCAGTGATGGCGAGCATATGGCTCTTGTAAAAGTAGGTGCTATGTTTGTTAATAGTATTGAGCTTTTGCATGAGAGAGACACTGTTCAAAAAGGTGAAGAAATGGCATACTTTACATTTGGTTCAACAGTTGTGTTATTGTTTGAAAAAGATATGATAGAAGTAGTGCAGGAATTAAAGAGTGGACAAGAGCTTCGTCTTGGTGAAAAAATAGCTACTCGCTTAGCTCATAAATAAAGAAAAGCTTTTATAACCGTAAGTAAGAGTTATGGGCAAAGATACTTAATGATGAAATCCCCTAGATGGGAGTACTTGTTTATTCGAGAGCCATCGTAGGATGGCTCTTTTTACAGGGCATCTAATAATTTATCCTTTAACTGTTTGATTGGTAAGGGCTGATTAAACTTTCACTTTATATGTAATCAAGATGATTTGACAAGCTTGTCCTCTAATGAGCGTCTAATGATTTCTTGTTTTATAAGTAAAATGAAGTCGGGATTTAATTTTAGTTCTTTTGCTTTATAATAAGACTCAGTGAGTAACTCAGTGGATAACTGTTCCATATGTTTTGTTTTCAAGGTGAGTCACCTCCTAATAATATAAGGATTGATTCGTTGATGCATTTAATGTACCAAAAAAATATGACAGTCACAAACGAGTGGTTATCCACATACCTAGGTGGATAAAGTGTGTATAGTTTGTTAGTAAATTCCAAATTAACTGCAAAATTAATGTGGAAAATGTGTACAATTTTATCCACAGGTTATATATCGAAAAATGTTGTCGAAAAATTTTATGAAAAATTTTATGAAAAATCCTCAAAGAGGTGAAAGAAATTGAAACTATTTTTACCAAATGAATATGTGAAAAATGTATATCATGTTCAACCAGAAGATTTAAAAAAACGTGGGATTAAAGGCGTTATTACTGACTTAGATAACACTTTAATTGAATGGGATCGTCCCAATGCAACGCCGCAACTTGAAAAATGGTTCTTGGAAATGAAAGAGCAAGGCATTCAAGTAACGGTCGTTTCAAATAATAATGAGCAACGTGTGAAAGATTTTGCTGATCCATTAGGTATTCCATTTATTCATAGTGCACGTAAACCATTTGTTCGCGCATTTAAGCGTGCGATACAAGAGATGCGTTTGCAGCCAGATGAAGTTGTAGTAATTGGAGATCAGTTACTGACTGACGTGCTTGGTGGAAACCGAGTAGGCCTTCATACAATTTTAGTTGTACCGGTAGCACAAACGGACGGATTAGTAACGCGCTTTAATCGAAAAATTGAACGAAGAATTATGAAAAATATGAAGAAAAAAGGTTTAATTAACTGGGAGGAATAAAGTTTGACTGAAACAATTAAATGTATTGGTTGCGGTGTAGAAATTCAAACAGAAAATAAAAATGAAGTGGGGTATGCTCCTGCCTCATCTTTAGAAAAAGAACAAGTCATTTGTCAACGTTGTTTTCGCTTGAAGCATTACAATGAAATTCAAGATGTATCGTTAACAGATGATGACTTCCTACGCATTTTAAATGGAATTGGAAAATCAGATGCATTAGTAGTCAAAATTGTAGATATTTTTGATTTTAATGGTAGCTGGTTACCTGGCTTACATCGTTTCGTAGGGAATAATAAAGTATTACTTGTGGGAAATAAAGCTGATTTAATTCCAAAGTCAGTAAAACATGATAAAGTAAAACATTGGATGCGCTATAGTGCAAAGCAGCTAGGATTAAAACCAGAAGATGTCTTTTTAATTAGTGCAGCGAAGGGACAAGGAATTGCTGAACTAGCAGATGCTATTGAGTATTATCGCGGCGGCAAAGATGTTTATGTTGTTGGATGTACGAATGTAGGGAAATCGACATTTATTAATCGTATGATTAAAGAATTTAGTGATGAGACTGAAAATGTAATTACAACATCTCATTTCCCAGGAACAACACTGGATTTAATTGATATTCCATTGGACGAAGAGTCTTCTTTATATGATACGCCAGGTATTATTAACCACCACCAAATGGCTCATTATGTTGGAAAGCAAAGCTTAAAGCTTATTACACCAACAAAAGAAATTAAGCCGATGGTATTCCAATTAAATGAAGAACAAACGTTATTCTTTAGTGGATTGGCACGTTTTGATTATGTAAGTGGTGGTCGTCGTGCATTTACTTGTCACTTCTCGAATCGCTTAACAATCCATCGTACAAAGCTTGAGAAAGCAGATGAATTATATAAAAATCATGCTGGGGATTTACTAAGCCCACCAACGCCAGAAGAATTAGCAAATATGCCTGAGCTAGTGAAATACGAATTTAATATTCGTGAACCTAAAACAGATGTTGTATTCTCTGGATTAGGATGGGTTACTGTGAACGAACCAGGAGCAAAAATTGTTGCACACGTACCAAAAGGAGTAAGTGTTTCACTACGTAAATCTTTAATTTAATATGGAGAGGGATTTATGAAACAATTATATGGTGTAATCGGAAATCCAATTGGACATTCATTATCACCCGTTATGCATAACGATGCATTTGAACACTTGAATATGGATGCCCATTATCATGCGTTCCTTGTTGAAGAGGAATTGCTAGGGGAAGCAGTAAGAGGTTTAAAAGCATTAGGTATTTCAGGATTTAATGTAACAACTCCGCACAAGGTTGCTATTATGGAGTATTTGGATGAGATTGACCCATTGGCAAGGAAAATCGGTGCAGTAAATACAGTGGTTCATAAGGATGGAAGATTAATTGGCTATAACACAGACGGGATTGGTTTTGTTCGAGCGCTGCAGTCAATTAGTAATGAACCACTTCAAGGGAAACGTATTTTGTTACTTGGTTCAGGTGGTGCTAGCCGAGCTATTTATTTTTCTCTTGCTGATGTAGGTGTAAAAGAGATTGATGTAGCCAATCGTACAGTAGATAAGGCAAAGGAACTTATTGCTGCACGTACGGCCGATGTTAATTCTGTTGCTTTGTCATTAGAAAAAGCGACAGAAGAACAAGGAAATTATGATATTATCATTCAGACGACAACGATAGGTATGCATCCACACGTAGAACATACGCCATTACAAATTTGTTCGTTAAAAAAAGGAACGATTGTATCAGATATAATTTATAATCCATTTGAAACGAAAATTTTATGTGAGGCAAAAGAGCAAGGTGCAATCATTCAAAATGGTATTGATATGTTTGTTTATCAAGGAGCACTTGCATTTGAAATGTGGACAGGACGCACGCCAAATATCGAGAGAATGAAACAATTAGTTATAGAAAAGCTTGGAGGCTAACATATATGTTAACAGGAAAACAAAAAAGATTTTTACGTGCACAAGCACATCATTTAACACCAATTTTTCAAGTAGGAAAAGGCGGAGTAAATGAAAATATGATTAAACAAATCGCAGATACTTTAGAAGCTCGTGAGTTATTTAAAGTAAGTGTATTACAAAACTGTGAATTTGATCGCCGTGAGGTTGCGGAAGAACTTGCAAAAGGTGCACGTGCTGAAATCGTTCAAGTAATTGGAAGCACAATCGTTTTATACAAAGAATCAAGAGAAAATAAACAAATTAAGCTTCCTCGATAAAAAGACTAGCATGCGCTATTTTTATCGTTTATGCGTAATGATGTAGAGAGCGAAACCAATTGAACTTTTATTAATAGCAACTCTCTTCATTGCTAACCGAGGAGAGTTGCTGTATATAAAAGGAAGGGGCGTTTCTTTTGAGAAAAATTGGCATCATTGGCGGTACATTTGATCCGCCTCACTATGGACATTTGCTAATTGCAAATGAAGTATATCACGCTTTGAACTTGGAAGAAGTATGGTTCTTGCCAAACCAGATTCCGCCACATAAACAAGGGCGGAATATTACAAGTGTAGAAAGTCGTTTACATATGTTAGAGCTCGCGACTGAGGCAGAAGAGCACTTTTCTATTTGTTTAGAAGAGCTAAGTAGGAAGGGCCCATCTTATACGTATGACACTATGTTACAATTGACGAAGAAGTATCCGGATGTGCAGTTTCACTTTATTATTGGTGGGGATATGGTTGAGTATTTACCGAAGTGGTATAACATTGAAGCTTTACTTAATCTTGTAACGTTTGTTGGAGTTGCAAGACCTGAGTATACATTGCATACACCATATAAGATTACTACAGTGGAAATTCCGGAATTTGCAGTTTCTTCATCCTTATTACGTGAGAGATATAAGGAGAAGAAAACGTGTAAATATTTACTTCCCGAAAAAGTACAGGTATATATCGAGAGGAATGGGTTGTATGAATCGTGAGAATGCACTGCATATTGTCAAACAACAAATGCATGAAAAACGTTATATACACACAATTGGTGTAATGGAGACAGCGATTGAGCTTGCTAAGTTATACGGTGTGGACGAAAAAAAAGCAGAGATGGCAGCTATATTCCATGATTATGCGAAATGTAGAGCAATTTCAGAGATGGAAGAGATTATTAAACGTGAAGATTTGCCGAAAGATTTACTTTGCTATAACAAAGAGTTATGGCATGCACCTGTTGGGGCATACTTAGTAGAAAAAGAAGTAGGCATTACGGATTCTGAAATTTTGCAAGCTATTACATATCATACAAGTGGTCATGAGAATATGACGATGTTAGATAAAGTGATTTATGTAGCTGATTACATTGAACCTGGGCGAAAGTTTCCAGGAGTGGAAGAGGCTCGTAAACTCGCATATACGGATATAAATCAAGCTTTATTATTTGCGTTAAAGAGAACAATTCAATTTTTAATGGAAAAAGATCAGACGATTTATCCATTAACATTCCAAACATACAATGCAGTTATCAAGGAGGAAATGAGTAAATGAACGATAAAGATTTATTAGTATTAGCGGCAAAAGCAGCTGATGATAAGAGAGCAGAAGATATGGTTGTCCTAAATATGCAAGGTATTTCACCAATTGCAGATTATTTCATTATTTGTCACGGGAATTCAGACAAACAAGTGCAAGCAATTGCACGTGAAATTAAATCAAAAGCACATGAGTTCCAAATCGACGTACAACGTATGGAAGGGTTTGACGAAGCGCGTTGGGTATTAGTTGATCTTGGAGATGTAGTTGCTCATGTATTCCATAAAGATGAGCGTAATCACTATAATTTAGAGCGTCTATGGGGCGATGTGCCACGTGAAGATATTACAGAAGAGTTAGGCCAATGAAATACGAACAATTTGCATTGTTGTACGACGAACTAATGAATGATGTCCCTTATGATAAATGGGTGGAATTTACAGAGGAAAGTTTACAGCAGGCAGATATGAAAGAGGCAAAAATTCTTGATGTAGCATGCGGTACAGGTAATGTAACCCTGCCGCTTGTGCAAAAGGGTTACGATTTAATAGGTGTCGATCTTTCAGAAGAAATGTTAACAGTCGCTCAGCAAAAACTAGGAGGAGAGGGATACTTTATTCCTTTTTATCAACAAGACATGCGAGAGCTTGATGTTCCAGGTGAGTTTGATTGTGTAACCATCTTTTGTGATTCATTAAATTATGTATTGCAAGAAGATGGAGTACAAGAAACATTTAGAAGAGTATTTCATCATTTACGTCAAGATGGTTTGTTTTTATTTGATGTACATTCTTTATATAAAATACATCATGTATTTCAAAATGAAACGTATACAGTGAATGGAGAAGAAATATCTCTTATTTGGAATTGCTTCCCTGGTGAAGAATCAAATAGTGTAGAGCATGATTTAACATTCTTTGTTCAAGATCCGGAAGAAGATGTGTACCATCGGTTTGACGAATGTCACGTGCAACGTGCATATCAAGTGGAAGAGTTAACGAAATGGCTTGAAGAAGCAGGTTTTACAGTGCTTCGTGTAACAGGTGATTTTGAGCGACTTGAAGTTACAGAACAAACAGAGCGTATTTTCTTCATGGCGAAGAAAAACGGATAAAACAAAAGCAACCGAGAAGGTTGCTTTTGTTTTATAAAGAAAATGTATTTTTAGTTCTAGCATAATCTGAAGATTGTATGCGTAAAGTGTGGGAATAGTAGTTGACGTGAAAATGTATTAGTAAAAAAGTAAGTATTTATAAAAAGGATTTGGAATGAAAATGACGTATTTATTATGTGTGTTTATTGAATTGCTGATCAACGCATTCTAAATCTTCATCAAATTTTTCATGTGTTCGCTCGATTAACTTATGGAACATATCTCCAACGTGTTCTTCTAAAACCCGAATGCCTTCCCCAGTAACGCCGCCTTTCACGCAAACCTTTTCTTGTAAGGTAGGTAATGTGAAGATTTCTTTTTCAAGTAATTTCCCCATCCCCACGACCATTTCACTTACTAAAGTAGTAGCCTCTTCGTGTGTAATATTTGTTTTATCTACAGCAGCGTTAATGAAGCATTGTAGTAAATAACTAAAGAAAGCAGGACCGCAACTTGCTATATCAGATGAAACGCGCGTTATATCTTCTTTTATTACAAGAGGTGTAGAAATGTTTTTGAATAGACGAAGTAGTTTTTGTTGCCATTCTTCAGAGCAATTATCTCCAAATGTAAATAGTGAGGCGCCAGAGAGAGCGCGATTTGTGATACTTGGAATGATACGCGCGACGTGGCAAGGTACGAGAGTCTCTAATTGTGATGGAGATATTGGACTTGTAATAGAAACTAAGCACGTTTCATCAGAAAAATGTTCAGCGTATTTTTTTAGGATAGGGTATATATCTATCGGCTTAACACAAATAAAAATAAGTTGTGATTGTTCGATTACTTCCGGGATTGTTTTTGCTATCTGAACAGAAGGGTATTTTTCTTTTATATGATATGCTTTTGCAGGCGTCCGATTAATGATTGTAAGGCAAGAAGGTTTGACAGCACGGGTTTCTAAAAATGCATCGATTAGTATATTTCCCATGTTTCCTGTCCCTATAATTCCTATGTTCAAAGTTTCATCCCTCCTTCGTAACAGCTTTCTCCTAAACAATATGAATGATGTTATAAATTTATGATTAGAGGTGTAAAATGATGTGGGATTTTCCGAAAAAGTGGTTAGGTTTAGTAGCTATTATTGGAACTTTACTTTTTCTTGTTTTTTGGAAAACGAATCAGAGTGTAGAACGAACGCCTATTACAATGAATGTACAAGAGAAGGAGATAGAAAAAAAGGGTAAACCGAAAATATCGGATACAAAGGAACAGAAAAGAACAATTATAATTGATGTGAAAGGAGCGGTCAGTAAAGAAGGGGTATATGAAATGAAGGAAGGAGATCGCGTAAAGGATGCGGTTCAAAAGGCTGGTGGTTTTTTATCAGAAGTAGATATGAAAAAAGTGAATTTAGCACAAATTGTACAAGATCAAATGCTTCTTTATATACCGAGTAAAAATGAGTCAGAACAAGGGGTGCTTACTTCTTCTAAGGAAGATGGTAAGATTCGAATAAATACAGCGGCGAAAGAACAACTAGAAAAAATTACAGGGATTGGCTCTCGAAAGGCAGAAAGTATTTTGAAATATCGAGAAGAACATGGTCCGTTTCAGAAAATAGAAGATTTATTAGAGATTGATGGGATTGGTGCGAAGTCTCTTGAAAAGATAAAAGATCAAATTATTATTCCGTAAAAGATTGACGAAGTTTTTCTTCTTTCGCTACACTACAAGTAGACAAAAAAGTAGGTGAAAAATATGGAACGAATTTCATGGGATCAATATTTTATGACGCAAAGCCATCTACTATCTTTGCGTAGTACATGTACAAGGCTTGCGGTAGGAGCGACGATCGTTCGCGATAAACGAATTATTGCTGGTGGGTATAATGGTTCAATTAAAGGTGGCGTACATTGTATAGATGATGGTTGTTACGTAATCGATAATCATTGTGTTCGGACAATTCATGCCGAAATGAATGCTTTATTACAATGTGCCAAGTTTGGTGCGAAAACAGAGGAAGCAGAAATTTACGTTACGCATTTCCCTTGTTTACAATGTTGTAAGGCAATTATTCAAAGTGGTATTACAGCGGTTTATTATGCGCAGGATTATAAAAATCATCCATACGCCATAGAGTTATTTGAACAAGCGAACGTAACAGTGAAGCACGTTCCGCTAGAATATGATATTGCTGCATTAGAGGAGCAAAAACGTTATACAGAGTTGAAAGAATTATTTGCGTCTTTAGAAAAAGATAATTTATCAATGGAAGAATTACAGCATGTATTCACGAAAGCAAAAATGATGCTATAAGGAGTGAGTATAAGTTGCAGGAACAATGGGGGTATGTTGCAATCTCATTTATAATAGGGGTTGCAATTGCCTTTTCCTCGTCACTTTTATTGATAGTTTTTTGCCTCTTTTTAAATGTTTTCTTCTGTTTATATCGCACTTCGCGTAAAACCTTCATTTTTTGTATTGTAGCGTGCTTTAGTAGCGCCATATACACTTCCTATGTTCAAACGTGGAATAAGCCTCTAGGGGAGTCCTATGGAGTTACAAGAGGGGTTATACAAAATGCACCGCTTGTTAATGGGGATCGCCTATCTTTTCAATTTGAAGATCAGAATAAAAATATAGTGCAGTTAAGTTATAGAATCAAATCAGTCTTGGAAAAGAAAAAAATGCAACAATTATACGCAGGGATATCATGTGTATTCGAGGGTGAGAGGAAAGAACCGGAAACAGCTCGGAATTTTCATGGTTTTAATTACCGTGATTATTTATACAAACAACATATTCATTTCACATTTGAGGCTACATATATTTCTGAATGCTATAAAACATCACTGTCGCTCACGCAATGGATTCTTCTTTTGAGGCAACAAGCAATCTCGAAAGTTACAGAAATATTTCCAGAGCAATCAGGTGCTTTTATGAATGCATTACTATTTGGTGATAGACAACAAATGACGTTTGAAGTGGAAGAGCAATATCAACAATTTGGTCTTGTACATTTGTTAGCAATTTCAGGTTCGCACATTGTAATGTTAATGGTGATAGTATATTTTATTTTGCTAAGAAGCGGTGTGACAAGGGAGGTAGCAACAATTTGCCTTATCGTTTGTATTCCTTTGTATATGGTTTTAGCAGGGGCGTCACCCTCTGTTATAAGAGCTTCTATAACAGGAGTTTTGATGTTGATTGCTTTTATGTGCTCGATTCGTTTATCTAGTTTAGATGCTTTAAGTGTAACAGCTATATGCATGCTTATATATGACCCTTATCTTGTTTTTAATATTGGATTTCAGTTTTCTTTTGTAGGTAGCTTCGCTTTACTTTTGTCTGCTCCGTTATTGTTAGAGAGTAGCAACGGAATAATCCGAAATTCTATTTATATTTCTATCATTTCACAGCTCGTTAGTACTCCGATTTTGTTATATCACTTTGGTTATTTTTCTCCATATAGCATTCTCCTCAATCTCTTATACGTTCCGTTTTTATCTATCATTGTATTACCATGTAGCATTATTATTTTACTGTGTATGCCAATTGTCCCGTTTCTCGCAAAAGGATTTGCCGATGTATTATCAATAGGCTTGAGTATGTCTAATGATTTTCTAAGTTATTGTGAAAGTTTACCATTTACCCAGCTTATCTTCGGGGAAACGCCCTTCAATCTTGTAGCTGTATATTGCGCCAGTATTGTCAGTATATTGATGGTTTGGGAACGGAGAGCGCCGAAAAAAATAGTTTGTATAGTTGCGAGTGTATTTCTTTTTATTAGCACATGTCATTATATATATCCATATTTTAGAGGCAGCGGAAGTGTAACATTTATTGATGTTGGACAAGGTGATGCAATATTAATTCGCCTTCCGTATGATAAAGGGATTTATCTTATTGATACAGGTGGAACGCTTCGTGTAAATAAGGAAGAATGGCAACAAAAAAAGCATGAATTTTCTGTTGGAAATGATGTTTTAATACCCTTTTTACAAAAAGAAGGTATTAAAACAATTGATAAATTAATCGTAACGCATGGAGATGCAGATCATATAGGTGCTGCGCAAGAATTATTATCATATATACCTGTAAAAGAAGTGGTATTTGGCCGAAAGGGAAAAGATGCAGTATTAGAAAAAGTAGTCAAGAAACGGGCATTAGAAAAGGAAATGAAAATAACTGAAGTGGGGGAAGGGGAGAGTTGGAGTGTAAATGAAGCGGAATTTTTCGTTTTAGCTCCAAAAGGAAAAGAAAAAAGCGAAAATAACGCTTCAATTGTAATGTGGGCAAAATTTGGAGGGTTGAAGTGGCTATTTACAGGCGATTTGGAAGAAGAAGGGGAAAAGATTTTAGTAGAGGCATATCCAGATTTACAAGTGGATGTTTTAAAAGTTGCTCATCATGGGAGTAATACGTCATCTATAGAGCCTTTTTTGAACGTCATACAGCCTCGTGTAGCGATTATATCTGTTGGTAAGCAAAATAGGTATGGACACCCGCATAAAGAAGTGATAGAGCGTTTTGAGAAGATGGGGAGTGCGATATGGCGCACGGACAAGCAAGGTGCTATTTCCTATGTTTTTAAAGGGGAAAATGGAACCTTTAAAAGTAAAATCACATATGATAAAACACATAATAGATGAAAAAGAGAAGACTGCCATGAAGTGGCAGTCTTTAAGAACCGATAAATTTAATAACAGTTGCAATGATGAAAAGTGTTGCGAAAAAACCAAATGAGACGATAAATCCTACCCCTGAATCAATAGCGTCATTGCGTTTACTTTGAACGTTTTGTTCAAAATCATTCATTTAGAATCCCTCCCCAACATTCCACTTTAGTATAAAATATTGTCAGAAAAAAATCTACAATTTCCATATGAAGAGAAAACGAGCTTTTTTGTTACTTGTAAATCATGAAGTAATGTGAGTTTTTCGTTTCCAAGCATGTTAACAGTTGGCACTTATACTCAAATTTTTATTGCGAATAATAAAGGGAAGGTGATTACCGCACACCAATAAGAAACCCGGGGCTTATTGCGTGGCGTTTAATATAAATAAAGGGACGGGTTATAAAGCCTGTTCCTTTGTACTTGTAAAACAAAAGCTAGGGCATTAGTATAAATATATATTGCCAAGTTAGGGAGTAGGAAAAAGTATGAGTGATATACATAAAAAAATTAAAAAGAAACAGTTTGCTCCGTTATATTTAATATATGGAACGGAAGCTTTTTTTATAAATGAAACGATAAAGCTTATTACGACAGAAGCACTTGAAGAAGAAGATCGAGAGTTTAATGTTGTGACATACGATTTAGAAGAAGCGTATTTAGAAGATGTGGTTGAGGATGCGCGTACGCTTCCTTTCTTCGGAGAACGAAAAGTACTGTTAATAAAATCACCGCTATTTTTGACTTCGCAAAAAGAAAAGTTAGAGCAAAATATAAAAATTTTAGAAGAATACATTGGTGAACCTTCTCCATTTTCTATTCTTGTTTTTGTTGCGCCTTACGAAAAACTTGATGAGCGAAAAAAAATTACAAAACTATTAAAGAAAACAGCAGATGTAGTAGAAGCGAATGCGATGCAAGTACAGGATGTTCAGAAGTGGATTGTTGCTCGTGCAGATGAAGTGCATGTGCATATTGATAACGCGGCTGTTAGTTTGTTGCTAGAGCTTGTGGGAAGTAATGTAACGATGTTGGCGAAGGAAATGGACAAGTTAACGTTATACGTTGGTATGGGCGGAGAGATTACGACGAAACTTGTTGCAGAGCTTGTGCCAAAATCAGTTGAGCAAAATGTATTTGCTTTGACAGAAAAAGTGGTGAAAAAAGATATTGCAGGTGCAATGCAAATTTTGGATGGATTATTTACGCAGCAGGAAGAGCCGATTAAATTGCTTGCGTTATTAGTGAGTCAATTCCGCTTGTTGTATCAAGTGAAAGAGCTACAGCAACGTGGTTATGGCCAAAATCAAATTGCGTCTCATATTGGTGTACATCCGTATCGTGTAAAGTTAGCAATGAATCAAACGAAGTTTTTCTCTTTTGAAGAATTAAAAAAAGTGATTATAGAATTAGCGGAAGCTGATTATAGTATGAAGACGGGAAAGATGGATAAGAAGCTTGTGCTCGAATTTTTCTTAATGCGATTAAATCATATGTGATGACACAAAAAAGTTACTATGTACTTAA
>NZ_JH414708.1:512015-526889 GCF_000238655.1 Bacillus sp. 7_6_55CFAA_CT2
ACTTTTTTGTATATAAAAAAACGATCCAAATGGATCGTTTTTTAAACGCCTTACGCGTTTACTTGTTTCGCTAAGCGAGATTTTTGACGAGCTGCAGCGTTTTGGTGGATAAGACCTTTACGAGCTGCTTTGTCAAGTTTTTTAGAAGCAGTTTTGAAAGCTTCTTTAGCATTTTCAAGATCGTTATTAGTAACTAAAGCTTCTACAGTTTTAACAGCAGAACGCATGTCAGACTTGATAGAAGCGTTATGTGCACGACGCTCTTCGCTAAGTTTAGCGCGTTTGATAGCAGATTTGATGTTTGCCATACTTTTCACCTCCCTGGTGCAATCGAATGACTCGATTCTTACATAGAACAAGTGATATTCTATCAAACGGTGAAGAGAATTGCAATAGTATATCCATGAAATTTCACGTAAAGGAAAGAATGACCTTATATAACTTTGGGAAATCTAACGATATTTACTATGAATTACGGAGGAGATACGATGAAAGAACCATTAGATTTAAGTAAATATAGCATTAGAACTGACCTTGCTGTAGAAGCTCATCAAATGTTGCAAGAAAGCCAAGAAGAACAAAAAGGGATACAGGGAGTTATTGTAAAAGAGAGAGAAGAAGAAGGTACTATAATTACAAAAGTAACGATTGATGAAGCTGCCTCTGAAGCGATGGGGAAAAAACCTGGAAATTATTTAACACTTGAAGTACAAGGGATACGTCAGCAAGATACAGAACTTCAACAAAAAGTGGAGCGTATTTTTGCAAAAGAATTTTCTTGTTTCTTAGAAGAGGTTGGAGTTACAAAAGAAGCAAGCTGTTTAATTGTAGGTCTTGGGAATTGGAATGTAACACCAGATGCTCTTGGACCGATAGTTGTAGAAAATGTATTAGTAACGAGACATTTGTTTCAATTGCAGCCTGAAAGTGTAGAAGAAGGATTTAGGCCTGTTAGTGCAATTCGGCCGGGGGTAATGGGGATTACAGGAATCGAAACGAGCGATGTTATTTATGGAATTATTGAGAAGACGAACCCGGACTTTGTAATTGCAATTGATGCATTAGCTGCCCGTTCTATTGAACGAGTAAATAGCACGATACAAATTTCTGATACTGGAATCCATCCTGGATCGGGGGTTGGGAATAAACGTAAAGAACTAAGTAAAGACACATTAGGTATCCCTGTTATCGCAATTGGTGTTCCGACTGTGGTCGATGCTGTTTCGATTACAAGTGATACGATTGATTTTATTTTGAAACATTTTGGTCGAGAGATGAAAGAAGGAAATAAACCTTCACGATCTTTGTTACCAGCGGGATTTTCATTTGGAGAAAAGAAAAAATTAACAGAAGAAGATATGCCGGATGAAAAGAGCAGAAATATGTTTTTAGGTGCTGTTGGTACGTTGGAAGAAGAAGAAAAAAGAAGGCTGATTTATGAAGTGCTATCTCCTCTTGGTCATAATTTAATGGTAACCCCAAAAGAAGTAGATACTTTTATTGAGGATATGGCGAATGTAATAGCGAGTGGTTTAAATGCAGCGCTACATCATCAAATTGATCAAGATAATACGGGAGCATATACACATTGAGGGGAACAGATGATTATGGTTTGAGTCGCTTTGCGCTTTTGTGTATATGTAGTGTAGCTTTATGTTTACTTATGATGATAGCAGGAGTGGCACTTGCTAATCATGGTTTGAAAAGTATGAAAGGCTATCAGCAATTGTCATATGAACAAATAGCTCATATGACAGGGACAGAAAGTACAGGTGCTGAATCAGAAATTTTGGGTAGCTCGTTTTCGGCCTCAGAAAAACAACAGCAATTAGAACGTTTAAGAAGTTTTAATGTTGTAGAAGGAATTGGGATGGCGGTAGCAAGTGTAGCTTATGAAATGACGAAGTTCGGGACGGATATAGTTGTTGGGAAAATAAAAGGAATTTTTAGCTAAGAGTAACATGGGAGGCGGTTGTTTTACTGATTTGTAGGACAGCCGTTTTAAAATTTGAAAAGGGTTTGTCTCTTATGGTTTATTCGCATAAGATATAGATAGAATGATTTGTATCGTAAGCAGCACGAGTTTTCATTGAATCTTTGTTGCTCTATTGATATAATCAGTGCTAGTGTATATTGGCGAGACTATTAGGAGTTGAGAACATAGATGAATAAAGAAGAAAGAGCAAAAAGACAGTCCAAAATTCGTAATTTCTCTATTATTGCTCATATTGACCACGGGAAATCAACGTTAGCAGACCGTATTTTAGAGAAAACAAACGCGTTAACACAACGCGAAATGAAAGCTCAGTTGCTTGACTCTATGGATTTAGAGCGTGAGCGTGGTATTACAATCAAATTAAACGCAGTACAATTAAACTATAAAGCAAAAGATGGTGAAGAGTATATTCTTCATTTAATTGATACACCAGGACATGTCGACTTTACGTACGAAGTATCTCGTAGTTTAGCGGCTTGTGAAGGCGCGATTCTTGTAGTAGATGCAGCGCAAGGTATTGAAGCGCAAACGTTAGCAAACGTATACTTAGCGCTTGATAACAATTTGGAAATTTTACCAGTTATTAATAAAATCGACTTACCAAGTGCGGATCCAGAACGTGTACGTCAAGAGGTAGAAGATGTAATTGGTTTAGATGCATCAGAAGCGGTACTTGCTTCTGCGAAAGCTGGAATTGGTATTGAAGAAATTTTAGAACAAATTGTTGAAAAAGTACCAGCTCCGTCGGGTGATTCAGAAGAGCCATTACAATGTATGATTTTCGACTCTTTATATGATCCGTACCGCGGTGTAATTGCTTATATCCGTGTTGTAAATGGAACAGTAAAAGTTGGCGATAAAGTACGTATGATGGCAACGGGTAAAGAATTTGAAGTAACAGAAGTAGGTGTATTTACACCGAAAACTACGCAACGTGACGAGTTAACAGTAGGTGATGTAGGTTTCTTAGCAGCATCGATTAAAAATGTTGGTGACACACGTGTTGGTGATACGATTACACATGCGAAACGTCCAGCTGCAGAGCCGTTAGCAGGTTACCGTAAGTTAAACCCGATGGTATTCTGTGGTCTGTATCCAATTGACTCTGCTCGTTATAACGATTTACGTGATGCATTAGAAAAATTAGAGTTAAACGATTCTGCTCTTGAGTTTGAACCAGAAACATCTCAAGCGCTAGGATTTGGTTTCCGTTGTGGTTTCTTAGGGCTTCTTCACATGGAAATCATTCAAGAACGTATTGAACGTGAATTTAAGATTGACTTAATTACAACAGCGCCAAGCGTTATTTATAAAGTTTATTTAACTAACGGTGAAGATGTTATTGTTGATAACCCATCTAATATGCCAGATCCACAGTCTATCGATCGTGTAGAAGAGCCGTTTGTGAAGGCTTCAATTATGGTTCCGAATGACTATGTTGGAGCTGTAATGGAGATTTGCCAAGGTAAACGTGGAACGTTTATTGATATGCAATATTTAGATGAAACGCGTGTTACATTAACATATGAAATCCCGTTATCAGAAATCGTATATGACTTCTTCGATCAATTGAAATCAAATACGAAAGGGTATGCATCATTTGACTACGAGTTAATTGGCTATAAACCATCTAAACTTGTGAAAATGGATATTCTTTTAAATAATGAACAAGTGGATGCTTTATCATTTATCGTACACCGTGATTCAGCGTATGACCGTGGTAAAGTAATCGTAGAGAAATTAAAAGAATTAATTCCGAGACAACAATTTGAAGTGCCAATTCAGGCGACTATCGGAAATAAAGTTGTAGCACGTTCTACAATTAAAGCGATGCGTAAAAACGTACTTGCAAAATGTTACGGCGGTGACATTTCTCGTAAGCGTAAACTTCTTGATAAGCAAAAAGAAGGTAAAAAACGTATGAAGTCTGTTGGTTCTGTAGAAGTACCGCAAGAGGCATTTATGGCTGTACTGAAAATGGATGACAACTAATATTTGAAATAAAAAAGAAGTCGTTTGTGCGGCTTCTTTTTTCTGTATAATTACTTTTTAGACATCTGAACAGCTCTCATTTACAATAATGAGAGAGCTTTTTAGTTCATATAGAGTTAGGAGATTGTTAATGTCCGAAAATATTCGAAAAGATATTCAAGATAAAATACAAAATGGTAATTTTAATTGTGAAAAGGAATTGACGCTTTCTATTATTAGTGGAAAGTGGAAAGTTGTGATACTGTGGCATCTTGGTGTGGAAGGGCCACATCGTTTCAGTGAATTACAACGGTTATTCCCAAGCATTTCTCATAAAGTTTTGTCGAACCAATTAAAAGAGTTAATGGAAGATGGAATTGTTGATCGGACAGTATATCCCGAAATTCCTCCTCGCGTTGAGTATTATATGACGGAACTAGGCATGTCACTTTTACCGATCGTTGAAATGATGTATGATTGGGGAAAAATGCGAATGGAACAAATTCGTAATACGTTAGAGAAGTAGAGAACCCTCCGGAGTGCGGAGGTTTTCTTTTTAGAAAGGTAGGAGTTATATTTGGTACAAGCTGCATATATTCATATTCCGTTTTGTCAGCACATTTGTCACTATTGTGATTTTAATAAAGTGTTTATTGAACGCCAACCGGTTGATCAATATTTAGATTATTTAGAGAAGGAAATAATAAATACGGTTCAAAAAGTTCCGTTTGATAGTATAAAAACGATTTTTGTGGGCGGGGGAACTCCGACAGCGTTGAATATGGAACAGACAAAAAAATTACTCGAGATTATTAATCGTCATTTGCGTCCGTTCGCCCCAAATTGTGAATTAACATTTGAAGCGAATCCAGGAGATCTGCCGAAAGAGAAGTTGAATGTACTGCTAGAAGGTGGAGTGAATCGAATTAGTTTTGGTGTGCAAACGTTCCGTGATGAACTGCTTGAGAAAATCGGGCGCAAGCATACGAGGGAAGATGCATTCCTCGCGATTCGAGAAGCACAGGAAGTAGGATTTAAAAATATTAATGTAGATATTATTTATGCTTTGCCAGGACAGACGATAGAAGATGTAAAAGAAACATTAGATATTGCTTTTACGCTTGGTGTACAACATTTCTCTGCATATTCATTAATTGTGGAACCTAAAACAGTGTTTTATAACTTAATGAACAAAGGGAAATTGCGTCTTCCGGGTGAAGACCATGAAGCGAAAATGTATGAAATAGTAATGGATGAAATGGAGAAACACGGTTATAACCAGTATGAAATTAGTAATTTCTCAAAAGGTGACAATAAAAGTAGACATAATCTCACATACTGGAATAATGAAGAGTATTATGGATTTGGAGCTGGAGCTCATAGTTATGTGAACGGGGAACGTATTCAAAATGTAGGTCCGCTGAAGCAATATTTTAATAAAATTGATGAAACAGGATTTCCGTATTTAGATGTTCACAAAGTGACGGAGAAAGAAAGAATGGAAGAAGAGCTGTTCTTAGGGCTTCGAAAAACAAAAGGTGTTTCTAAAACGGCGTTCCGCAATAAATTTAATGTAGAGATGGATCAAGTTTTCGCGAAGCAGTTACAAAGCAACCAAGAGCAGGGATTGCTTGAAGAGGAAGATGGACATGTGCGTTTAACGCGAAAAGGAAAATTATTAGGGAATGAAGTATTCCAATCATTTTTGATTGACTAATTAAATGTTCCATAGGCGTGAAAAAGTTTCATTATTTCGTGACGTTTCCGTTGACAATTGAATGTCAATTTTGGTAAGTTATTAATAGATTTAGCACTCAAAGACAAAGAGTGCTAACAGAGGTGATGATGAGATGCTTACGGAACGTCAGCTCTTAATTTTACAAACAATTATTGATGACTTTATTGGATCAGCGCAGCCCGTTGGGTCTAGAACGTTGGCTAAAAAAGATGAAATTACATTTAGTTCAGCTACTATTCGAAATGAAATGGCGGACTTAGAAGAATTAGGTTTTATTGAAAAAACGCACAGTTCTTCTGGACGTGTTCCTTCTGAGAAAGGCTACCGATTTTATGTAGACCATCTTTTAGCGCCGCAAAACTTACCGAACGCTGAAATTGTACAAATTAAAGATTTATTTGCTGAAAGAATTTTTGAAGCGGAAAAAATTGCACAACAATCTGCTCAAATTTTATCAGAACTTACGAATTATACGGCCATTGTTCTTGGACCGAAGTTAAGTACAAATAAACTTAAAAATGTACAAATTGTGCCGCTTGATCGTCAAACTGCTGTCGCTATTATTGTAACCGATACAGGGCATGTACAAAGTAAAACGATTACCGTTCCGGAATCTGTTGATTTATCAGATTTAGAAAAAATGGTTAATATTTTAAATGAAAAGCTATCTGGCGTACCGATGGAAGAACTTCATAATAAAATCTTTAAGGAGATTGTTACAGTTTTACGTGGGTATGTTCATAATTACGATAGTGCAATAAAAATGTTGGATGGTACATTTCAAGTTCCGTTATCGGAAAAGATATACTTTGGAGGAAAAGCAAATATGCTTTCGCAGCCAGAGTTCCATGACATTCAAAAGGTTAGATCTTTACTTACCATGATTGATAATGAAGCCGAATTTTATGACATTTTGCGTCATAAACAAGTCGGGATTCAAGTGAAAATTGGTAGGGAAAACTCTTCGACGGCTATGGAGGATTGTAGTTTAATTTCTGCAACATATTCGATCGGCGAAGAGCAACTTGGAACAATTGCTATTTTAGGTCCTACGAGAATGCAATATTCTCGTGTAATTAGTTTGTTACAGTTATTTACGAGACAATTTACTGATGGACTTAAAAAGTAAATGAGAGTAATACATTCGCTCAAGTGATGAAATTTTCATTGCTGTGTGTAATATATAATGCTTAGGTAATCATGCTATGCATGATACCTAATACCTTTTAAGGAGGTGAATATTGTGGAAGAGCGTAACGAACAAGTGGTAGAAGAAGTAAAAGAAGCGCAAGTTGAAGAAGCTGTCACGCCAGAAAACAGTGAAGAAACTGTAGAAGAAAAAAGTGAGGCTGCTCTTTTACAAGAAAAAGTAGATGAGCTACAAGCGAAACTAACGGAAACGGAAGGTCGCACATTACGTCTACAAGCTGATTTTGAAAATTATAAGCGCCGTGTCCAAATGGATAAACAGGCTGCTGAAAAATATAGAGCACAAAGTCTAGTTTCAGACATCTTGCCAGCTCTTGATAATTTTGAAAGAGCAATGCAAGTGGAAGCGACTGATGAGCAAACGAAATCCTTGTTACAAGGTATGGAAATGGTGCATCGTCAATTGTTAGAAGCGCTGACTAAAGAAGGTGTGGAAGTGATTGAAGCTGTTGGTAAACAGTTTGATCCTAATGAACACCAAGCTATTATGCAAGTGGAAGATAGTGAATTTGAATCAAACGCGGTTGTGGAAGAATTCCAAAAAGGTTATAAACTAAAAGACCGTGTGATTCGCCCATCAATGGTAAAAGTAAATCAATAATTTACATAAAACTAGGAGGATTCGCCATGAGTAAAATTATCGGTATTGACTTAGGTACAACAAACTCTTGTGTAGCTGTTATGGAAGGTGGAGAACCAAAGGTTATCCCAAATCCAGAAGGAAACCGTACAACACCTTCTGTTGTAGCTTTCAAAAATGAAGAACGTCAAGTTGGGGAAGTTGCAAAGCGCCAAGCAATTACAAACCCAAATACAATCATGTCTGTTAAACGTCATATGGGTACAGACTACAAAGTAGAAGTTGAAGGTAAAGAGTATACACCTCAAGAAATTTCTGCAATCATTTTACAAAACTTAAAAGCTTCTGCTGAAGCATACTTAGGTGAAACAGTAACGAAAGCTGTTATTACAGTACCTGCATACTTCAACGATGCAGAGCGTCAAGCAACGAAAGATGCTGGTCGTATCGCTGGTTTAGAAGTTGAGCGTATCATTAACGAGCCAACAGCAGCAGCACTTGCTTACGGTTTAGAAAAACAAGACGAAGAACAAAAAATCTTAGTATATGACTTAGGTGGCGGTACATTTGACGTATCTATCCTTGAGTTAGCAGACGGTACATTCGAAGTTATTTCAACTGCTGGTGACAACCGTCTTGGTGGCGATGACTTTGACCAAGTTATCATCGATCACTTAGTAGCTGAGTTCAAAAAAGAAAATAACATTGATTTAAGCCAAGATAAAATGGCGCTTCAACGCTTGAAAGATGCAGCTGAAAAAGCGAAAAAAGATCTTTCTGGTGTAACACAAACTCAAATTTCATTACCATTCATTAGTGCTGGAGCTGCTGGTCCATTACACTTAGAATTAACGTTAACAAGAGCGAAATTCGAAGAGCTTTCAGCGGGTCTTGTTGAAAGAACATTAGAGCCAACTCGTCGTGCATTAAAAGACGCTGGTTTTGCTCCAAGCGAATTAGATAAAGTTATTCTTGTTGGTGGATCTACTCGTATCCCAGCTGTACAAGAAGCTATTAAACGTGAAACTGGTAAAGAGCCATATAAAGGTGTAAACCCTGATGAAGTTGTAGCATTAGGTGCTGCAGTTCAAGGTGGCGTACTTACTGGTGATGTAGAAGGCGTTCTATTATTAGACGTAACTCCACTTTCTTTAGGTATTGAAACTATGGGTGGCGTGTTCACGAAATTAATCGAGCGTAACACTACAATTCCAACAAGTAAGTCACAAGTATTCTCGACAGCTGCTGATAATCAACCAGCAGTAGACATTCACGTATTACAAGGTGAGCGTCCAATGTCGGCTGACAACAAAACGTTAGGTCGTTTCCAATTAACTGACCTTCCACCAGCACCACGTGGTATTCCACAAATCGAAGTAACATTCGATATTGATGCGAACGGTATCGTTAACGTACGTGCGAAAGACTTAGGAACAAGCAAAGAGCAAGCTATTACAATCCAATCTTCTTCAGGTCTTTCTGATGAAGAAGTAGAACGTATGGTACAAGAAGCGGAAGCAAATGCTGACGCTGACCAAAAACGTAAGGAAGAAGTTGAACTTCGTAACGAAGCTGACCAACTTGTATTCCAAACAGACAAAGTTGTAAAAGATTTAGAAGGTAAAGTAGATGCAGCTGAAGTTGCAAAAGCAACAGAAGCGAAAGAAGCATTACAAGCTGCAATTGAGAAAAACGAGCTTGAAGAAATTCGTGCGAAAAAAGATGCCTTACAAGAAATCGTACAACAATTAACTGTTAAATTATACGAGCAGGCTCAAGCAGCTGCTGGTCAAGCAGAAGGTGCGCAAGGTGCACAAGATGCTGGCGCAAAGAAAGACAATGTAGTTGACGCTGAGTTTGAAGAAGTAAAAGAAGACAAGTAATTCAACTGTAAACATAATAAGTAAGATGACAAAAAGTCAAAGTCAAGCGTGCCTTGACTTTGGCTTTTTTCACGAATGAGAAGCGATGTGTGAGGATCTTAAGTTTTTCGCTTTGCATACTGTAAGTGAGGAAACTTTGTTGCAAAGCACTTTCTTTCGGTGTTAAAATTACGTTTATGTGAAAGATTCGGGGGTTGTAAATTTATGAGTAAACGAGACTATTATGAGGTCCTTGGACTTAGCAAGGGCGCTTCAACAGATGAAATTAAAAAAGCGTATCGTCGTTTGGCTAAAAAATACCATCCAGACGTAAGCAAAGAAGAAAATGCAATTGAAAAGTTTAAAGAAGTACAAGAAGCATACGAAGTGTTAAGTGATGATCAAAAGCGTGCACAGTACGATCAATTTGGTCATGCTGGTGCAAATCAAGGATTCGGTGGATTTGGCGGCGGAGGAGACTTCGGCGGTGGCTTCGGTTTTGAAGATATATTTAGTTCTTTCTTTGGCGGTGGCGGCGGCAGACGTCGTGATCCAAATGCTCCGCGCCAAGGTGCTGACTTACAATATCAAGTCACTTTAGATTTTGAAGAAGCTATTTTTGGTAAGGAATTAAATGTGGAAATTCCAGTAGAAGATCCATGTGATACTTGTAAAGGTAGTGGAGCAAAACCAGGAACTTCAAAAGAAACATGTAAACATTGTTCAGGCTCTGGTCAAGTGAGTGTAGAACAAAACACACCGTTTGGTCGTATCGTAAATCGTCAAGCTTGTGGTCATTGTTCAGGAACTGGACAAATTATTAAAGAAAAATGTACGACATGTCACGGTTCAGGTAAAGTTCGTAAACGTAAAAAAATCAATGTTAAAATTCCAGCGGGTATCGATAATGGTCAACAAATTCGTGTGTCTGGAAAAGGTGAAGCCGGCGTAAATGGCGGACCAGCAGGAGACTTATATGTTGTCGTTCATGTAAGAAATCATGAATTCTTCGAGCGTGAAGGAGATCACATTATTTGCGAAATGCCATTAACATTTGCGCAAATGGCGCTTGGTGATGAAGTGGAAGTTCCTACTGTTCATGGTAAAGTGAAGCTGAAAATTCCAGCAGGAACACAAACTGGAACAGAATTCCGCTTAAAAGGAAAAGGTGCTCCGAACGTACGTGGATACGGCCAAGGAGATCAATATGTAGTCGTTCGTGTTGTTGTACCGACGAAATTGACTTCGCAGCAAAAAGATTTATTACGTGAATTTGCAGGACAAGAAGAGCAGGATGATAGTTTATTCGGAAAGCTTAAACGTGCTTTCAAAGGGGAATAATGGAAATAAAAAATGGAGTTGGTAAATTGTGAAATGGTCAGAAATTAGTATTCATACAACAGAAGAAGCAGTAGAAGCTGTCTCTCATATTTTACATGAAGCTGGTGCTAGTGGAGTTGCGATTGAGGATCCGGCGGAGTTAACGAAAGAGCGCGAGCAACAATATGGTGAAATTTATGCATTGAACCCAGATGAATATCCGGCGGAAGGTGTATTAATAAAAGCGTATTTCCCGCAAACGGATTCTTTACATGAAACGATTGCAGGTGTAAAATCATCTATTGATGTGCTTCCATCTTACGACATCGAAATTGGTACTGGAAATATTACCGTTAACGAAGTCAATGAAGAAGATTGGGCTACTGCTTGGAAAAAATATTACCATCCAGTACAAATTTCTGATACATTCACAATCGTACCGACTTGGGAAGAATATACACCATCTTCTCCTGATGAAAAAATCATTGAATTAGACCCGGGTATGGCGTTTGGTACAGGAACTCATCCAACAACAACGATGTGTATCCGTGCTTTAGAAAAAACAGTACAGCCAGGTGACACTATTATTGATGTAGGAACAGGTTCTGGTGTACTTAGTATTGCGGCTGCAAAATTAGGTGCGTCTTCTGTTCAAGCATATGATTTAGATCCGGTTGCGGTTGAAAGTGCAGAAATGAATGTACGTTTAAATAAAACAGATGATATCGTGTCTGTTGGACAAAATAGTCTTTTAGAAGGCATTGAAGGTCCTGTTGATTTAATCGTAGCTAACTTATTAGCAGAAATTATTCTATTATTCCCTGAAGATGCAGCAAGAGTTGTGAAGTCAGGTGGATTATTTATTACATCGGGCATTATTGCTGCGAAGGAAAAAGTAATTTCTGAGGCGTTAGAACAAGCTGGATTTACAATTGAAGAAGTGTTACGAATGGAAGATTGGGTAGCAATTATTGCACGAAATGCGTAATATAGATTTTAGTCTATAATGAAAAGGGGAGTCTCTCACTATAAGGTGAGAGACTTGCCGTTTGTTATATGAAAAATGATAACGTTTCGTTCTTTTCGTAAGTGTTGACTTACGAAAGGAACGAAACTCTACTAAGGTGATTATATGCAACGTTATTTTGTAGAAGAGAAATATGTAAATGAGACAAGTATTCGCATTGTAGGTGATGACGTACATCATATCGCAAGAGTGATGCGTATGTCAGCTGGTGATCATATTTATTGCTGTGTAAACGGAAAAACAGCAGTATGTTCAATTGATGAAATTACCAGTGAATTTATTAATACGGCTATTGTAGAATGGGTAGAGGCGTCAAGTGAACTTCCTGTTTTCGTGACGATTGCAAGTGGACTGCCAAAAGGAGACAAGCTAGAGTTAATTTTTCAAAAAGGAACTGAGCTTGGGGCAGCTGCATTCTTACCATTTCAAGCATCTCGCTCTATCGTAAAATGGGATGCGAAAAAAGCTGATAAAAAAGTTGAGCGTTTAAGAAAAATTGTGAAAGAAGCTGCGGAACAATCACATAGAAGTGAAATTCCAGAAGTACATGCTCCGGCATCATTTAAGCAATTGCTTTCAATGAGTGGTGAGTATGATGTTTGTCTTGTTGCTTACGAAGAGGAAGCAAAACAAGGTGAGAAATCTAATTTTGCGAAAGCTTTAACGACAATGAAACCAGGTCAAAAGCTATTGATTGTATTTGGCCCAGAAGGCGGTTTAGCTGAGGAAGAGATTACAGCGCTTCGTGAACATAAATTTGTACCATGTAGTTTAGGACCAAGAATTTTAAGAACAGAAACGGCGCCGTTATACGCGTTAAGTGCTGCTTCGTATCATTTTGAATTGATGGGGTGATGATCAATGTCAACTGTTGCGTTCCATACGTTAGGTTGTAAAGTAAACCACTATGAAACAGAAGCCATTTGGCAATTGTTTAAACAAGGTGGTTATGAAAGAACAGAATATGAAAAGAAAGCTGATGTATATGTTATTAACACATGTACAGTAACGAATACTGGGGACAAAAAAAGCCGTCAAGTAATCAGACGTGCTGTGCGTCAAAATCCAGATGCAGTTATTTGCGTAACGGGATGTTATGCACAAACATCTCCAGCTGAAATTATGGCGATTCCGGGTGTAGATATTGTAGTTGGTACACAGGATCGTGAAAAGATGTTAGGTTACATCGAAGAATTCCGTAAAGAGCGTCAACCAATTAATGCTGTCCGTAATATTATGAAAACACGTGTGTACGAAGAACTTGATGTACCTTATTTCACGGATCGTACACGTGCGTCTTTAAAAATACAAGAGGGTTGCAATAACTTCTGTACATTCTGTATCATTCCTTGGGCGCGTGGTTTAATGCGTTCTCGTGATGGAAAAGAAGTTATTAAACAAGCACAACAATTAGTGGATGCAGGCTATAAAGAAATCGTATTAACGGGTATTCATACAGGTGGATACGGCGAAGACATAAAAGATTATAACTTAGCTGGATTACTTCGTGATATGGAAGCGGAAGTAGACGGATTAAAACGTCTTCGTATTTCTTCTATTGAAGCGAGTCAAATTTCAGATGAAGTAATTGAAGTGTTAGATAAATCTGAAGTAGTTGTACGCCACTTGCATATTCCGTTGCAATCTGGTTCTAATACTGTATTAAAACGTATGCGTCGTAAATATACGATGGAGTTCTTCCAGGAGCGTTTAGATCGTTTGAAAGAAGCGTTACCAGGCCTTGCGATTACATCTGACGTAATCGTTGGTTTCCCAGGTGAAACAGAAGAAGAATTCATGGAAACATACAATTTCATTAAAGAGAACCGCTTCTCTGAGTTACATGTGTTCCCTTACTCAAAACGTACAGGAACACCTGCAGCACGCATGGAAGATCAAGTTCCTGAAGATGTGAAGAACGATCGTGTTCATCGTTTAATTGAGCTATCTAATCAATTAGCGAAAGAGTACGCATCAGCGTTTGAAGGTGAAGTGCTTGAAATCATTCCGGAAGAGCAATTTAAAGAGGGCGACCGTGAAGGCTTATATGTAGGTTATACAGATAACTACTTGAAAATTGTATTTGAAGGATCAGAAGAATTAATTGGTAAGCTAGTGAAAGTGAAAATTACGAAAGCTGGTTATCCATATAACGAAGCGCAATTTGTTCGTGTTCTTGAAGATGATGTAAAAAAAGAATCAGCTAGCGCATAAAAAGAGCGTGCAACCGGAAACGGTTTGCATGCTTTCTTTGTTTGAAGCGGTTAAGTACTATAAGGTGGGGAGGCGTTTCATGCATCCCTGTATGAAAAAAGATGAAATGATAAAAATATAGTTGTCTTCATCAGTAAAGGATACTAGCTATTTGCATAACTTTTGAAAAGGAAATGCTTCTATTCTTCTTTTATTCTGCCAAATAGTTGACCTGAAGTGATAAAATGTATTATAATCGTAAAAGACATGCTGAAGAAGTGTTTCTTTTTGCATGCTGAAGTTAGTATGTAAGTGTGATGTTTCGGAGGGAGGGAAAGAGAATGTCAAAAACAGTCGTTCGTAAAAACGAGTCTTTGGAGGATGCACTTCGCCGTTTTAAAAGATCGGTTTCTAAAACTGGTACACTTGCTGAAGCAAGAAAGCGCGAGTTTTATGAAAAACCAAGTGTAAAACGTAAGAAGAAATCTGAAGCGGCAAGAAAGCGTAAATTCTAAGAGAGGGTGTAAGTTATGAGTCTTCTCGGTCGTTTAAACGATGATATGAAACAAGCGATGAAGAATAAACAAAAAGAAAAATTAACCGTTATTCGTATGGTTAAGGCTGCTTTACAAAATGAAGGTATTAAACTGCAACATACTCTTACTGAAGAAGAGGAAATAACAGTTTTAGCTCGTGAAGTAAAACAGTATAAGGACTCCCTCCTTGAATTTAAAAAAGCTGGTCGTGAAGACCTTGTTAATAAACTGCAAAGTGAAATTCAGATTTTAAGCGCATATTTGCCAGAGCAATTAACTGAAGAAGAACTAGTTGATGTAATCAAGCAAGTTATTTCTGAAGTTGGTGCGACTTCTAAAGCAGATATGGGTAAGGTGATGACTGCTGTTATGCCGAAAGTAAAAGGTAAAACAGACGGATCACTTGTGAATAAGCTGGTTATCCAGCTATTAGCGTAAAAAA
>NZ_JH414708.1:527122-586998 GCF_000238655.1 Bacillus sp. 7_6_55CFAA_CT2
CTTATTAAGGAGAAACGCTATATTGCTTAAAAAGGGTTTCTATAAGTGATAGAAACCCCTCTAGTTAAAGTTTCAATTTATTATTTCCTTGTATAATTCCGATTCTACACCTATTCTTACTTCCTTGACTAAAACTTCTTTCGCAAATAAAAGCTAAGTACCGAACCTTCTGAAAATCAGATTGAAGTTTTATAGCTTGCTCTTCAGCATAATCCTCAAAGGTAACGAAAGAGATTCTAACTATTTTAGATTTTGCATCAGTTGCATAAAATGGCCGGATATTACTGTCGATAATTTGTTTTATAACATTCGAAATTTCTTGACTAAAGCCAATTTACTTTCGTATTTCCTCGTTTATTAATTCATTTTTTAATGAACCCTAATATTTTTTAAAATTCATATAACAACCATCTATAAAATATTCTTACTTACAACGTAACATTCAGAGTGGAGAAATTTTCTTTTTTTGATTTTATCCCTCATTAACGGGCAGCCCGATTGGTGAGGGGGGATTAAAGTTTCACTTTATCTCATTTGTCCAATAAATGACAACTACTTATTCTATGGTCAGTATGTCACATCTAGAACGAATTGTAACAGTTTTTTTCAAGTTTCTAACTTCTCGCTAGGCTCAATTTCTTAATGTAACTTGTACTGATATCCTGTAGGGGCGCATATTCTTGTATTAATACTTCTATTATTAAAGGTAACATCCTTTGATCCATAATTGTCCTGACAAATATGATTTCATATAGCGACTGTTTTAATTAACATGATATGAACTCTTACAGAATATAGTTATGTTAGTGAAGTCGTTATAACACGATAGGCACTTGTGAAGAAATACATATATATGGGATGAGAGGGGGTCTTTCGAGATGAAGAAATTAGAACAAATGAAAAATTGGTTGACAAAACAAGTAGACCTACCAGTGGATGTATTAATGGATCTACCTCGGATTACTCTTGTTGGGCAAATACATATTTATATAGAAAATCATCGGGGGTTATTAGTGTTTTCAGATAAAGAAGTACGATTGCTTTTAAAACACGGTCAATTATTAATTAAAGGACAATCCTTTGTTATTAAAACGATTCTTCCAGAAGAGCTTTTGCTCGAAGGGATAATTGAGCAAGTAACATTTTTAGAAAATGAAAAAAAAGGTGATTGAAGTGAAACTTCCATTTGTGAAGTTTTTCTTCTTTATCCTGTAAAAGTTCCGTTGATAGAGACTGATTACAGTTTTACTCGGTTTCATTTTAGTACGAGCTATTTTAATGTTTCAAATAAAAAGTAGTATATCTACTTTTAGAAAGGTAGTGAAGGTGGTAAATGAAAAATAAATGGTTTATAAAGTGGCTTGGATATGTAAAAGTGCGAATTGAAGGTAGAGGAGCGGAACGGTTTGTTAATGAATGTGTACGGAGGAATTTATTAGTTTGGGATGTTAAAAAGATAGCTGATGAAACGTTAGTTTTTTGTATGTTGTTACGCGATGTGAAAAAAATAAAACCAATTTATAGAAAAAATGAATGTAAATTATATTTTATTGGACGTTATGGTTTTCCTTTTTGGAATAAGCGTTTAATTAAAAATAGTGGATTTTTAATTGGTTTTTTAATTTTCTTTTTTGGTGTGATTGCAATGTCAAATATGGTTTGGAAAATTGAAATTACAGGAGCAAAACCTGAAACGGAATATATATTGATGAAAGAATTGGATAAAATGGGTATTAAAAAAGGGAAACTACAATTTCAAATGCCGAATGTAGAAGATGTACAACGCCATTTGACAGATAATATTAATGCCATTACTTGGGCGGGACTAGAAGTAAGAGGAACGACGTATCATTTTAAAATTGTTGAAAAAAACGAACCGAAGAAAGAAAAGGAACAAAGGCCGCAAAATTTAGTAGCAAAAAAAGAAGCGATTATTACAAAGACGTTCGTAGAAGTTGGAAAGCCGGTTGTACTGAAAAATGATCATGTAGAAAAAGGGCAGATTCTCGTATCAGGAATATATGGTAATGAGGAAAGTCCGACGATTGTTTCAGCGAAAGGTATTGTGTATGGAGAAACGTGGTATACATCTAAGGTGGATGTCCCGTTAAAGACGCAATTCCAAGTGTATACTGGTAATGTATACAATGAACATTTTCTTAAATTTTGGGATACGAAAATAAAAATATGGGGATTTCAGCATGATAAGTATAAACGCTCTCGTACTGAAAGTGTAAAGCATGATGTGAAATTATTTGGTTTTACACTGCCGATTGCATATGAAAAAGATGTTGTGAGAGAAGAGGAAGAAGCGAATCGAGAATATACAGAAAAGCAAGCGCTGAAAGTAGCGAAAGAGATGGCCGAAAAAGAACTAAAGAAAAAATTGGATGAACATGCTATGATTGTAAGTGATAAGATTTTGAGTAAAGAGGTTGAGGCGGGTCAACTAAAGGTCACATTGCATTATACTGTGGTTGAAAATATTGCAGAGCCACAACCAATATCCGAATCCGATATTCAAGGAGACTGAGTAATGGCAGAACAATTAGTAGAAATGAACCAACAATTGGAAAATACTAACGAAGCAATCGCTCTTTTTGGAGTCAATGATGCACATTTAAAAGTAATTGAACGAGAACTGAATGTATCGATCGTAACTAGAGGAGAAACTGTTCATGTATCTGGGGCAGTTGAAACGGTGACACTCGTAGAAAAAATCTTACAGCAATTACTTGTTGTAATTCGTAAAAGTATATCAATTTCAGAGAGAGATGTTGCGTATGCAATTCAGCTTGCACAACAAGGGAAAATTGCTCAATTTGAAGAGTTATATGAAGAAGAAATTTTCAAGACTGCAAAAGGTAAATCCATTCGTGTAAAAACAATGGGGCAAAGACGATATATTCATGCGATGAAGAAGAATGATATTGTCTTTGGGATAGGGCCTGCAGGAACTGGAAAAACATACTTAGCTGTAGTAATGGCTGTGAGGGCTTTAAAACAAGGGTATGTAAAGAAAATTATTTTAACAAGACCTGCTGTAGAAGCTGGAGAAAATTTAGGTTTTTTACCAGGGGATTTGAAAGAGAAGGTAGATCCATACTTACGCCCATTATATGATGCCTTACATGATATTCTTGGACAAGAATATACGCAGCGTATGATGGAGCGAGGAGTAATTGAAATCGCGCCACTTGCTTATATGAGGGGGCGTACGCTTGATGATTCATTTGTTATTTTAGATGAGGCTCAAAATACAACGGGTGCTCAAATAAAAATGTTTTTAACAAGATTAGGTTTTAGTTCTAAAATGGTTATTACAGGGGACCCTTCACAAGTAGACTTGCCAAAAGGGGTAAAATCAGGGCTATCTATAGCTGCTAATATTTTATCTGGTGTATCAGGTCTGTCATTTATTACATTAGAACAAACGGACGTTGTGAGACATCCATTGGTGCAACTTATTATTGAGGCATATGATAAAATGGAATGATCCTATTTGTCAGGATCATTTCTTTTTGTATGATAAGGTTGGTGAACGTCATATTTTTTACTATCATGAAAGATAAGGAAAATAAACTATAGGTACTAGTGTATAAAATGTTGCCTCAAAGTATCGTTTGGTAGAAGAAATGAAAGCTATAAATAGTTTCACTTTATTTCTGGAGAGGAGAAGGTATTGAAATCATGTCAAGATCTCAAGAAATTTCTAAGTGGTTTCGTAATTTACAACATTCGAAAAAACTAAGTTGGATTTCTTACGTTGTATTAGGAGCAGTGCTGTTTTTTGCGCTTATGAATAATGTAAAACCAGAGCAATTAGATGTTAATATGTATTCTATTGCGAAAAAGACAATCCATTCTCCTATAAAAATTGAAGATAAAGTTACAACGGATAAAAAGAAAAAAGAAGCCGCTACAAAAGTTGAAGATCAATATACATATAAAAGTGAGTATAAACAAAACAAAGTTGATATTGTGAATGACGTCTTTGCTAAAGTGGATGAAGTGGTGCAAGAGATTAAAGCTGTTGGACCGGATGATCAAAAAAAGATGACTGATGCTGAGAAAGTGGAGAAGTTAAAAAAGAAACTACCCGCTGACTTAACGAAAGAATTATCTGATTCAAACTTACTAAGTTTGATTAATGCAGATTCGAGCCAATTAGTATTAGCGAAAGATGCTGCGGTCACAGCGATTAATAGTATCATGACTGAGCATATTAAAATGGACGAATTGAAAGATGCGAAAGAACGATATGTAAGTGAGATGAATAGTGTTAATGTTGATAATGGTTTAAAAGAGTCAATTAAGGCGCTAGGAAGATATGCAATTTCAGCAAACTATTTTTATGACCCGATCTTAACGAAAGAGAAGAGAAAAGCAGAGGAAGATTTAGTTCCACCTGTTTATATTCTTCAAGGACAAGTTCTTGTTAGAGAAGGTGAAACAATTTCAAGTGATGTGTATAATCAGTTGAAATTAGTTGGTTTGTTAGAAAAAGGGAACGGCTTTCAACCTTATGTTGGATTAGCGGTACTCATTGGTGTGTTACTATACTTTATGCATAAACAATTTGAATTATTTTTAAAGAGAAAAAGAGAAGATAGACCGTATGTTTTAGCGTATATTACAATTTTGTCTATCACAATCGTCTTAATGAAAATCATTAGTTTGTTTCAAAAACTTGAATACGCGGGGATTGCATATGTTGTCCCAGTTGCGATGGGAACAATACTTGTAAAACTAATGATTGGTGATCGATTTGTCTTTTTAACGAGTATGATTTTTTCTGTATGCGGAAGTATTATGTTTAATGAAGGAGTAACGAGTACATTAAATTATAGTGTAGGGATTTACGTATTGTTAAGTTCATTATCGGTTAGTATTTTCTTGCGAGAAAAAAATCGTCGTACAATGATTTTACAAGCTGGTATACTCGTTTCTGTATTAAATGTAGTCGTATTGGCGGCGCTCTTATTATTACGTAATGGGAATTTTTCGCCTCTTGAAATTGGTACGCAATTATTAATGGCTTCACTTTCAGGGATTATATCATCCGTTTTGGCTATGGGGATTTTACCATATTTAGAAAGTGGACTTGGAATCGTATCAAGCATGAAGCTTATGGAACTATCAAGTCCAAATCATCCGCTTTTACGCAGAATTTTGTTAGAAGCGCCAGGGACATATCATCATAGTGTAATGGTAGCGAATCTTTCTGAGGCTGCTTGTGAAGCAGTCGGGGCAAATGGTGTATTAGCGCGTGTAGGGGCATATTATCATGATGTAGGAAAAACAGTACAACCGCAATTTTTTATTGAAAACCAAATGGGAATTGAAAACCCGCATGATAAATTAGATCCTGTAACAAGTAAAGATATTATAATTGCTCACGTAACGGATGGAGTAAGAATGCTCGAAGAATATCATATTCCACAAGAAATTATTGATATCGCTGGGCAACATCACGGTACAACGTTACTGAAATATTTTTATTATAAAGCTATTAAAGAAGATAAAGAAAAATATACAGAAGAGATGTTCCGTTATCCAGGTTCAAAAGCAACTTCGAAAGAATCGGCAATTGTTGGTATTGCTGATAGTGTAGAAGCTGCGGTACGTTCTATGAATCACCCAACGCCAGAACAAATTAATAATTTGGTGCAAAGTATTATTAAAGATCGACTACAAGACGGTCAATTTAGTGAATGTGATTTGACGTTTAAGGAACTACAAATCGTTGGAAAAACGTTGTGTGAAACGTTAAATGGTATTTTCCATTCGCGTATTACATATCCGGAACTTCCGGAAGAAAAGGAGAAAGAATGAGTTTGTTAATTGATTTTATTGATGAAACAGAAGAAGTAAAAGAAGCGTATATGAGTTTAATTCGTGAAGTGTTAGAAAAAGCAGCTCAAATGGAAAATATCGAGGATGGTGCGGAGGTATCGGTGACATTTGTAGATAATGAGCGCATTAGAGAAATTAATCGTGATTACCGAGATAAAGATCAACCTACAGATGTAATATCCTTTGCGATGGAAGAAATGGGAGAAGGAGAAATGGAGATTGTTGGTGCAGAGATGCCGCGCATGTTAGGTGATCTTATTATCTCTATTCCAAGGGCGAAAGAGCAAGCTGAAGAGTACGGACATTCTTTTGATCGTGAACTTGGATTTTTGGCGTTACATGGCTTTTTACATTTACTTGGTTATGATCACATGACAGAAGAAGATGAAAAAGAAATGTTCGGAAGACAAAAAGAAATTTTAGAAGCTTTTGGATTAGGACGATGAAAAAAGGAAAACTTATAGATAGTTTTGGATATGCTATAGCTGGTATATTCTTTTGTTTTCGTCATGAACGAAATATGAAAATCCATTATTTAGCCGCAGTCATTGTTATATGCTGCGGCTTTTATTTCCATATTACGAGAACAGAGTGGATGATATTACTTATTGTAATAGGTAGTGTAATGAGTTTAGAAATGGTAAATACGGCTGTGGAAAAAACAGTAGATTTAGCGACTGCCGATATTCATCCATTTGCAAAAATTGCAAAGGATGTTGCGGCAGGAGCGGTTTTATTGTTTGCAATTATAGCTGTTATAATTGGTGCTATTATCTTTTTACCGTATATGGTATAGTTGCATTCCGAAGCTTTTATTAAGCTTTGGAAGTGCCGTAAGGGGCTTTAATGAGAGAATGTACCTCTTCATAGCTGTGAACAGGAAGGATGCGGGAATATGAATAGTAAACAATTAATTCTAGAAGCAATCGAAGCGCGTAAACAAGCGTACGTACCATATTCTAAATTTCAAGTAGGTGCAGCACTATTAACGCGCGATGGAAAAGTATATCGTGGATGTAATGTTGAGAATGCATCATATGGCTTATGTAATTGTGCTGAAAGAACAGCTTTATTTAAGGCGGTTTCTGAAGGAGATAAAGAATTTGTAGCCATTGCGGTTGTAGCAGATACAAAGCGCCCAGTACCTCCTTGTGGAGCATGTCGACAAGTTATGGTAGAATTATGTAAACAGGATACGAAAGTATACTTATCAAATTTACATGGTGACGTTCAGGAGACGACAGTCGGAGAATTGTTACCAGGAGCATTTTTAGCGGAGGATTTACATGAATAGAAAAGGTTATAAATCAGGTTTTGTCTCTATTATTGGCAGACCGAATGTTGGGAAATCTACATTTTTAAATCGTATTATCGGCCAGAAAATTGCTATTATGAGTGATAAGCCACAAACGACTCGTAATAAAATTCAAGGTGTATATACAGAAAATGATGCACAAGTTATTTTCATTGATACACCAGGAATACATAAACCTAAACATAAACTAGGCGACTTCATGGTGAAGATGGCGCAAACGACATTAAAAGAAGTTGATATCGTTCTGTTTATGGTTAATGCTGTCGAAGGCTTTGGTCGTGGTGAAGAATTCATCATCGAGAAGTTAAAAGAAACGAAACAACCAGTATTTTTAGTTATTAATAAAATTGACCAACTTCATCCAGAGCAATTACTAGAGTTAATTGATCAATATCGTAAACTACATGAGTTTGCAGAAATTGTACCAATTTCTGCGTTAGACGGTAATAATGTGGACGCTTTAATTGGAACAATTAAAAAGTATTTACCAGAAGGACCACAATACTATCCAGATAATCAAGTAACGGATCATCCGGAGAGATTTATTATTGCAGAGCTTATTCGTGAGAAAGTACTACATTTAACACGTGAAGAAGTGCCGCATTCTGTGGCTGTTGTTATCGATGCGATTCAAAAGCGTGAGGGCGGGGCAGTTTATATAAATGCAACGATTGTTGTTGAACGTGCATCACAAAAAGGAATCATCATCGGAAAACAAGGGAAAATGTTAAAAGAAGTTGGTAAGCGAGCTCGTTTTGATATTGAAGCGCTACTTGGTTCTAAAGTATTTTTAGAAGTATGGGTAAAAGTGCAAAAAGATTGGCGTAATAAAATGTCTCAGCTTCGTGACCTAGGTTTCCGCGAGGATGAGTACTAAAATAGAGTCAAGCTGTAATCAGTGGATGGTTGGTTCATCCACTGATTATTGGTTTTTATGAACTTTGATAAATTAGGAAAAATTTTTCTCACATGAAAATGGACAAAATGGGTCAATTTAATAACAACAAAGGAAATTGGTTTATAGGCTACGCTTATTGAGAAAGGTGGATTCTTATGCTAGATTTTACCTGGAAGTTTTTCTCCAAAACAGGAAGCATTGAAACGTACTTGCTTTTGAAAGAAATGGAAAAAGACGTAAACGATGAGATGGATCAACATGAAGAGGAGCTAGCGCATCTAGACTCTCCAATTTCTTGACCCGTTTTGTTCAAACCTTGGATGGTGACGAACATGTTTCAAAAAGTTGAGGGCATCGTTATCCGTACGACAGATTACGGAGAAACGAACAAGATTGTTACAATATTCTCAAGAGAACTTGGTAAGGTAAGTGCAATGGCAAGAGGGGCAAAAAAACCGAAAAGCCGATTAGCATCTGTGTCGCAATTAATGACACATGGCCAGTTTCTTATTCAAATGGGATCTGGGCTTGGAACATTGCAACAAGGCGAGATTATTTCAACTATGAAAGAAATTCGCGAGGATATATTTTTAACTGCTTATGCATCATTTATTGTTGAATTAACTGATAAAGCAACAGAAGATAAAAAACATAATCCGTATTTATTTGAAATGTTATATCAAACGTTGCATTATATGTGTGAGGGTGTTGATCCAGAAGTATTATCATTAATTTATCAAACGAAAATGCTTCCGGTATTAGGGATGCGCCCGTACTTTGATACATGTGCGATTTGTCATCAAGAAACAGACTTTGTCGCCTTCTCCGTTAGGGAAGGCGGTTTTCTGTGCTCACGTCATGCGGAGCAAGACCCGTATCGTATACCGGTAGGAGAAGCTGTTCATAAATTATTACGTCTTTTCTTCCATTTCGATTTACATAGGCTCGGAAATGTATCGGTAAAGGATAGCACAAAAAAACAAATGCGTTTAGTATTGAATACATATTATGATGAATATTGCGGAATTTATTTGAAATCAAGACGTTTTTTAGAACAACTTGATAAGTTTCAAATATAATTTTGGGCCGTATACGGTCCTTTTTACATACTTTCTTTTTCGAATAGCATATTTAGTATATAATATTTAAGAGATAGTATAACTTTTTTCGTTGTGCATTAAAGGTGGTGATTATCATAGAGCTGAATAAACGGCAAGAACATATAATTCAGATTGTAAAAGATCACGGTCCTATTACAGGGGAATCAATTGCAGCGCAATTGGGTCTAACACGTGCGACGCTAAGACCAGACTTAGCAATTTTAACGATGGCTGGTTATTTAGAAGCACGTCCACGCGTAGGTTATTTTTATACGGGTAAAACTGGGGGGCAGTTATTATCTGAAGCTGTTAAGAAAATTAAAGTACAAGATTATCAATCTAGACCGGTTGTAATTGATAAAAATGTTTCCGTATACGATGCAATTTGTACGATGTTTTTAGAGGACGTTGGTACATTGTTCGTTGTAGATCAGATGACTCTATTAGTTGGTGTTGTGTCTCGTAAAGATTTATTAAGAGCGAGCTTAGGAAAGCAGGATTTAACCTCTCTTCCGGTTAATATTATCATGACAAGGATGCCAAACATTGCGATGTGTCGTAGAGAGGATTCTTTATATGATATTGCGATGGAATTAATAGAAAGACAGATTGATGCAATGCCAGTTGTAAAAGATACGAAACAAGGTTTAGAAGTGATTGGGCGAATTACAAAAACAAATATTACACGTGCGTTTGTAAATTTAGTAAATAACGAATAAGTGTAATTTGTTTAAAGTGAGGTAATGTAATGGATAATAAAATCGTATATGTCGTATCTGACTCTGTAGGGGAAACGGCTGATTTGGTTGTTCGAGCAGCAATGGGGCAATTCCCGTTTGCTCCTGATATTAGACGTGTACCGTATGTAGAAGATACAGGGACATTAAAAGAAGTGATTTCGATTGCTAAGAGTAATCAAGCACTTATATGTTTTACGTTAGTTAAGCCTGATATGCGCAAATATTTAGTAACAGAGGCTGCAAAAGAAGGGGTAGAGGCATACGATATTATCGGCCCTCTTATTGATCAAATTGAAGAAATTACGGGGCAAGTGCCGAGATATGAGCCAGGCGTTGTCCGTAGGTTAGATGAAGAATACTTTAAAAAGATTGAAGCGATTGAGTTTGCTGTGAAGTATGATGACGGCAGAGATGCACGAGGTATTTTAAAAGCGGATATCGTGTTGATTGGTGTTTCGCGTACATCAAAAACACCACTTTCTCAATATTTAGCTCATAATAAACGCTTGAAAGTTGCGAATGTACCACTCGTGCCAGAAGTTGACCCACCTGAAGAACTATATCAAGTGGCAAAAGAAAAATGTTTCGGTTTGAAAATTACGCCAGATAAGTTAAATCATATTCGAAAAGAACGATTAAAATCACTTGGATTAAGTGATGGAGCAACATATGCAAATATTAATCGTATTCAAGAAGAAATTGATCACTTTGAGGAAGTAATTAGTAAAATAAATTGTCAAGTAATCGATGTATCGAATAAAGCAATTGAAGAAACAGCAAATATTATTGTGAATGCAGTGCAAAACCAAAAAATGTTTTAGCACATTTACCAAAGGTGAATGTGCTTTTTTCGCTCGTGTGAAATATGGTACCTATGGATTTTGTAATAGATTGTAGTGTAATGGTTATACTTATACTCCTTTGTCTTTTAGTATATTCAAGGTGTGAGTTTGTCATCCTGAAATGTAAGATGAAAAAATAAAGGGATATGTAGCGTAGTTGAAGAAAATATATTATAATAAAAAATTGTGATAAAAACCTATATTTTACGTTTAGACTTTAATTTTTCAGAATAAACTAGGGATAGGATTTACGAAAAAGACATGTAATTACGTTAAATCGACAAAATCTATACAAGAAAACGCACATTATGGAAGGATTCACAGAAGGGATGTAGAATACAGAAATATGCAAAGCATTGACAACATATTAGTTGGTGTGGATGTATATCCCGTGAAGGCTGAAATTGTGCAAGTTGGAGCGGAATTTCATGTCGGAATTTTGTTTGTCGCATCATATGCTCATCCTTTAAGGAAATAGCAAGGCCATTGGATCTTTGTAGATACTGAACAAAATGGAGTTGATCGTTATATGGATCAACATGAGAAAGTTACAAATCTCAAGATCAAACAGTATATGTGGCTTGCTACTCTTCTTATAAAAAGGTGTATATGTATTGTTTCTAAGAGATACATTTGTAACAGATGAGCAAATGTATACAATTTTATATAGCAAGTATGTATATGCGATTTATGCAGATAAAGGACCTATAGGAAAGGTTTAAAATCGTTTATACAATGTAATCGGCAACACTTTCTAACAAGTTTAGAAAAATATTGTCGAATTATAAAGGAATTTTTTAATTTATATCGAATACAAAATACGACACGGAGATGGAGTTATGGGGAACAGAATTCCCGAAGAAGTTGTTGAACAGATTCGGACATCATCCGATATTGTAGAAGTCATTGGTGAATACGTTCAACTTAGAAAACAGGGGCGTAACTATTTCGGCCTTTGTCCATTTCATGGTGAGAATTCTCCTTCATTCTCTGTTTCATCTGATAAGCAAATTTTTCATTGCTTCGGATGTGGAGAAGGTGGAAATGTATTTTCCTTTCTAATGAAAATGGAAGGACTGGCTTTTACCGAGGCTGTTCAAAAGCTAGGCGAAAGAAATGGAATTGCGGTTGCAGAGTATACATCAGGGCAAGGACAACAAGAAGACATATCTGATGACACTGTCATCATGCAACAAGCTCATGAATTATTGAAAAAGTATTATCATCATTTATTAGTAAATACGGAAGAGGGAAATGAAGCACTTTCATATTTATTAAACCGTGGTATTACGAAAGAGATGATTGAGAAGTTTGAAATTGGTTATGCATCACCTACTTGGGATGCAGCGACGAAAATTTTACAAAAAAGAGGTTTATCGCTGTCTAGTATGGAACAAGCTGGCCTTCTAATAAGAAGTGAGAAGGATGGTAGTCATTATGATCGCTTCCGTGGAAGAGTTATGTTCCCGATTTATACGTTACAAGGTAAGGTGATAGCGTTTAGTGGAAGGGCGTTAGGAGATGACACTCCGAAATATTTAAATAGCCCTGAAACACCGATTTTTCACAAAAGTAAATTGTTGTATAATTTCCACCAAGCAAGACCGTTTATTAGAAAACGTGGGCAAGTGGTTCTTTTTGAAGGATATGCCGATGTACTAGCTGCGGTAAAAAGTGGTGTGGAAGAAGCTGTTGCGACAATGGGAACAGCTTTAACTGAAGAACAAGCAAAACTTCTGCGACGTAACGTTGAAACTGTTGTTCTTTGCTATGATGGTGATAAAGCAGGGCGAGAAGCGACGATGAAAGCAGGGCAATTATTGCTAAAAGTTGGTTGCCAAGTGAAAGTCACATCCTTGCCAGATAAGCTTGATCCTGATGAATATGTGCAACAATATGGGACTACTGCTTTTGAAAATCTTGTGAAATCAAGTGTGAGTTTTGTTGGTTTTAAAATAAATTATTTGCGTTTAGGGAAAAATTTGCAAGATGAGTCTGGCAAAGAAGAATATGTGAAAAGTGTTTTAAAAGAGTTATCGTTGTTACAAGATGCGATGCAGGCAGAGTCATATTTGAAGTCATTATCGCAAGAATTTTCGTATTCAATGGAAACACTTTTGAATCAATTGCACCAATATCGCAAAGAACAAAAGGTACAGCAAAAACAAATAAAGCAGGTTGCTAAACCGTCTCAAGTCGTTCAAACAAAACCGAAGTTAACAGGTTTTGAAAGAGCGGAAAGAGAAATTATTTACCATATGTTGCAAAGTGCAGAAGTAGCTGTTCGTATGGAATCCCATATAGAAGATTTTCATACAGAAGAACATAAAGGGATTTTATATGAACTATACGCATATTATGAAAAGGGAAATGAACCTTCAGTCGGAACATTTTTAAGTTGGCTCTCTGATGAAAAGTTGAAAAATATTATCACTGATATTTCGACGGATGAATTTATTAATCCAGAATACACAGAAGAAGTGTTGCAAGGCCATTTGGAGACGCTTAGACGGCATCAGGAAAAACTTGAAAAGATGGAGATCATCTTTAAAGTGAAACAAATGGAAAAAACAGATCCTGTAGAGGCTGCTAAATATTATGTAGCATATTTACAAAATCAAAAAGCGAGAAAATAGCTTTTTTGATAAAGTTTTAGTATAATGAATGTTTGTATCTCGCGTAAGGAGGGGAACAGATGGCTGACAAACCAGCTCGTTCTAAACAAATTGAAACTGAAATGACCCTTGAGCAAGTGAAAGAACAACTCACTGAGCTCGGAAAAAAACGTGGCGTTCTTACATATGAAGAGATTGCAGAACGCATGAATGGATTTGAAATTGAATCCGATCAAATGGATGAATACTATGAATATTTAGGTGAACAAGGCATTGATTTAGTTGGTGATAATGACAACGAAGAAGGCCCTAATAATCGCCAAATTACAAAAACAGAAGAAGAGTTTGACCTCAATGATTTAAGTGTACCACCTGGGGTTAAAATCAACGATCCTGTTCGTATGTATTTAAAAGAAATTGGTCGTGTAGACTTACTATCTGCAGAAGAAGAAATTCGACTTGCAACGCGTATTGAAGAAGGCGATGAAGAAGCGAAACGTCGTCTTGCAGAAGCAAACTTACGTCTTGTAGTAAGTATTGCAAAGCGCTATGTAGGCCGTGGTATGCTTTTCTTAGACTTAATTCAAGAAGGTAATATGGGTCTAATTAAAGCTGTTGAAAAGTTCGATTATCGTAAAGGTTTCAAATTTAGTACGTATGCAACTTGGTGGATTCGCCAAGCTATTACACGTGCCATTGCAGACCAAGCACGAACAATTCGTATTCCAGTTCATATGGTTGAAACGATTAATAAGTTAATTCGTGTACAACGTCAATTATTACAAGATTTAGGTCGTGAACCGTCTCCTGAAGAGATTGGTGAAGAAATGGATCTTGCTCCAGAAAAAGTACGTGAAATCTTAAAAATTGCACAGGAGCCAGTTTCTCTTGAAACACCAATTGGTGAAGAAGATGACTCCCATTTAGGTGACTTTATTGAAGACCAAGAAGCAACATCGCCTGCGGACCATGCGGCCTATGAATTGCTAAAAGAACAATTAGAAGATGTGTTAGATACGCTAACAGATCGTGAAGAAAATGTTCTACGTCTTCGTTTCGGTTTAGATGATGGACGAACTCGTACGCTTGAAGAAGTTGGGAAAGTATTCGGCGTAACGAGAGAGCGTATTCGTCAAATTGAAGCAAAAGCACTTCGCAAATTAAGACATCCAAGCCGTAGTAAGCGTCTTAAGGATTTCTTAGAATAGGTTATTTTTTAAGTTTACTTCACCTTTGTGAAGTAAACTTTTTTATTTTGTTAATTTTTGTTAAAATTTAGCTATCGGCAACGATTACAATTTCTTGTAATTTATTTTACAGAATTGTCTTTTGATTTGCAAATGCTCATTTTTCGATTTTTCGATTAATTTTGTTTATTATATACAAAAATATATGTAGAAAAGCGAAAAATATGATGAGAAACGTTAATAATTATCGAAATAATAAGCGATATGACAATAAAAAACAATAAACTGAATTTATGGAATATTTTTAACAAGTGGTAGTTTACTCTTTTCTGATAGAGCGTTTTCAAGTACAATGGAAATGACTGAATCATCTAACTATTTAGGGGTATAGAGGGGGGAGAAGAGATATGAAACGTAATCCGCTGATTCCGTTCGCTCTTATTGCAGCATTGGGTATTATCGTTATGTTTGTATTTTCATTTCAGGGGCTAAATAAATCTAAAGAGTTAGCTGATGCAAAAAATGGCGGGAAGCCAGCACAAACAGCATCAAAGCCAGAGGATATTGTGAAGCAAAGCTGTACGAGCTGCCATGGTGATCAGTTACAAGGGGCAGTTGGACCTAACTTACAAAAAATTGGTGGGAAACTTTCAAAGGATGAAATTAAAGAAATTCTTTCGAAAGGAAAAGGCAATATGCCTGCCAATATAGTTCCAGCTGATCAAGCCGCTAAAGTAGCTGATTGGTTATCGAAGAAAAAATAAAGTTCCGTATGACAAGCCTTTTGCTTATGCAAAGGGCTTGTTTTTCTATATTTTCTAAAATACGATGAATGATAGAGCGGTGAATTGTTGTTATGGGCTTGCAACAACTACTATAAATTCATTATCATGGAGACAGACTGACAAGAGAAGGAGTAATGGAAATACATGAATGAAGTAAAGCTTTCAAAACGATTAGAAGAAGTTGTACGTGAAATACCAGTAGGATCTACAGTTGCTGATATTGGATCGGATCATGCGTATTTACCGTGTTATACAATTATAAATAATATTGCTACAAAAGCAGTTGCAGGAGAGGTTGTAGATGGACCATTTCGCTCTGCGCAAGCAACTGTAGCTGAAAGTGGTTTACAAGATAAAGTAGATGTGCGTAAAGGGAATGGGTTAGCTGTTATAGCGCCAGGAGAAGTAGATGTAATTACGGTTGCTGGAATGGGCGGAGCGTTAATTCGTGACATTTTAGAAAGTGGTAAAGAAAAATTAGAAGGTGTAACACGTTTAATTTTACAGCCGAATATTGCAGCGCATCATATTCGTGAATGGTTTATTGAGAATGGTTGGGAGCTTATCCATGAAAAAATCGTAAAAGAAGATGGGAAAATTTACGAAATTTTAGTAGGGGAGCGAGGAAATGTTGTAGCGCCTTACTCTGAAAATAAACAAGCTGAATTGTTTATGGGACCATTTTTAATAAAAGAAAAAAGTGAGGCTTTCGTTGAAAAATGGGAAGGAGAATTAAAAAACTTCCAAAATATTTTAAAACAGTTGGAACGTGCGGCTGATTCTGAAGAAACAAAAGCGAAGCGTGGGGAAGTAGAAGCGAAAATGAAAATGATAGGGGAGGTTTTATCATGAGTAAAATTCCAAACGGCCATGAAATTATTTCTTTATTTGAAAGTATGTATCCGAAGCATTTGGCGATGGAAGGAGATAAGATTGGCCTGCAGATTGGAGCGCTTAATAAACCCGTGCAGCACGTATTGATTGCGTTAGATGTAACGGAAGAAGTTGTGGATGAAGCAATTCAATTAGGGGCAAATGTCATTATTGCTCATCATCCTTTAATTTTTAACCCGTTAAAAGCAATTCATACAGATAAGGCGTATGGGAAAATTATTGAAAAGTGTATTAAAAATGATATTGCAATCTATGCAGCGCATACAAATGTGGATGTTGCTAAGGGCGGGGTAAATGATTTACTTGCTGAGGCGTTAGGATTGCAAAATACAGAAGTTCTAGCACCGACATATGCAGAAGAAATGAAAAAAGTTGTTGTGTTTGTGCCAGTCACTCATGCAGAAGAAGTAAGGAAAGCATTAGGAGACGCAGGTGCTGGTCATATCGGCAATTATAGCCACTGTACGTTTAGTAGCGAGGGTACAGGCACATTTGTACCTCAAGAGGGGACAAACCCTTATATTGGGGAAACTGGACAGTTAGAACGTGTAGAAGAAGTACGCATCGAAACGATTATTCCAGTTTCATTACAGCGGAAAGTGATTAAAGCAATGGTAACGGCACATCCATATGAAGAAGTAGCATACGATGTGTACCCGCTTGATAATAAAGGTGAAACGTTAGGCCTGGGGAAAATAGGATACTTACAAGAAGAAATGACGCTTGGTCAATTTGCAGAACATGTGAAACAATCATTAGACGTGAATGGGGCAAGAGTTGTCGGTAAGTTAGATGATAAAGTGCGTAAAGTAGCTGTACTTGGTGGAGATGGTAATAAATATATAAACCAAGCGAAATTTAAAGGAGCAGATGTATATGTAACTGGTGACATGTACTATCATGTTGCTCATGATGCGATGATGCTCGGTTTAAATATAGTTGACCCAGGACATAATGTTGAAAAAGTAATGAAACAAGGTGTACAAAAGCAACTGCAAGAAAAAGTGGATGCAAAGAAATTAAATGTTCAAATTCATGCTTCGCAGTTACATACAGATCCATTCACATTTGTATAAGAAAAATAAAAACCGTTGCTCCATTAGGGCAACGGTTTTTATTATTGTTCTTTCTTCACCTTTACGCGAGGTAATATCTTTTGAAGTGGTACTTTTCTAACTCTCTCCCACGTTGTTGGATTCATTGGGTCATATTGCTCTAAGAACGCGATAACTTCTTTTGTAATCGGCGTTGGAGTAGAAGCACCTGCTGTAACAGCTACGTTTTCTACACCTTGTAGCCACTCTAATTGAATTTCGCTTACATCAGCAACTCGATATGCTTTTGTACCCGCGATTTCTTGTGATACTTGTGCTAAGCGATTTGAATTGTTACTTTTCGGATCACCAACAACAATTGTTAAGTCTGCAACATCAGCTTGTTTAGCGACAGCTTCTTGGCGAACTTGAGTAGCTAAACAAATTTCTTTATGGAATTCTGCTGTTGGGAATTTTTTTTGAATGTCCTCCATTAAATGTTGAACATCCCATTGACTCATCGTTGTTTGATTCGTTACTAAAATTTTATCTGTTGGAATTTCTAATGTTTTTAAATCATCGGCTCTTTCGATAAGGTGAACGATGTCAGGTGCAATACCAACTGCGCCTTCTGGCTCTGGATGATTTTTTTTACCGATATAAATGACATGATACCCTTCCGCTTTCTTAGCTTCGATAAGGTCATGCGTCTTGGTAACATCTGGGCAAGTGGCATCGATTGTTGTTAAACCTTTTTCTTTTGCGCGTTGTTTAACTTCTGGAGAAACACCGTGTGCTGTGAAAATAACAGTACCAGAATCAATTTTATCTAAAATTTCTAAGCGACTTGGACCGTCTAATGTGATGATTCCATCTTCTTCAAAAGCGTCTGTAACATGTTTATTGTGAACAATCATACCTAAAATATAAATGGGTCTCGGCAATGATTTATCTAATGCAGCGTTACGTGCAATTACCATTGCATCGACAACACCGTAGCAATAACCACGAGGGGAAATTTTAACAATTTTCATATGAGTAATCCTCTCCTTCTAAACAAGGGATACTTTTGTGCATAGTCTTTTACATTATAAAGGAGGAGTGGATAGAAAACAAAGGATTGTTACACATATAGTTTTGGTTTTGTTGCTGTTTGTTGAACTGGTTCTTTCGGTAACTCTTTTTCTATTACAGGTTCAATCACTATTTTCTTTCGTTTTCGTTTCTTTTTTTGAGGTGCAGGAGGCGGACTTTCTACCTCAACTGGCTCTGTTACATTTTCCGTTTGATTTTCTTCCGTACTTTTTCCAGAGGTGAGGATTTTAACAATGCTTGGTAGACTACGCATAATAGGACCATACTGTTCGACGACAGGACCTACAGATTGAACGACTTGGGATACTTTTTCGATGTTGTTTATCATATTAGTAGGATTCGAAATTAAGTTCGAAAAGAAACTGCCGATGCCACTGCTTGCTGTTGCGGCAGCTGTAGTTGCGCCGCCGCGCGTTTCATTTGATTCATACATTTGAGGCGGTATCATTTGCTCAGGATGTTGCTGCATGTATGGTTGATATTGTGGATGTTGCTGCTGATATTGTTGCTGGTATTGCTGCTGATATTGCTGTTGATATTGTGGCGGCGGTGGTGGTTGCTGATGCATCATCAGTTGCCCTTCCATTTGTCGGTAAGGTGGAACCATTTGCATAAAAGGCTCGGTTGGATCGTGTTTTTTAAAAAGCTTAGCAAGAAAACCTTTCTTTTTTTGTGCCATTGGTGGTAGTTGTGGAATTGGATATGGTGTATAAGGTTGCTGCCCTGGATTCGGATACATTTGCCTTGTAGGGGATTTCGGAAACATGTGAGAAATCCTCCTTTCTTCAGTTAGGTATATACACATACAATATGCAATAAAAGGGAAGAAGGTTAGTTTTTGAAGTGAAAACCTAAACTAAAGATGGATTTTACTTGTAGATTTCGATATAATGTAGACTTGACTGATTTGTGCGCGCAGTAGAAATTTTAGAAAGAAGGTGTAACTTATGACACAACAAACTTTTACACAGTATGATTTTAAACCATTTTTAATAGATGCAGTTCGTGAACTACGCTTTACAGAGCCGACAGGAATTCAGCAGAAAATTTTCCCGGTCGTGAAAAAAGGTGTAAGTGTAATTGGACAATCCCAAACAGGTTCTGGGAAAACACATGCATACTTACTTCCTACATTAAACAGAATTAATGCAAGTCGTGAAGAAGTACAACTTGTTATTACAGCGCCTACTCGTGAGTTAGCACAACAAATTTACGAAGAAATCGTGAAGTTAACAAAGTTTTGTGCGGAAGACCAAATGATTACAGCACGTTGTTTAATTGGTGGAACTGATAAACAACGCTCAATTGAAAAGTTGAAAAAACAACCTCATATCGTAGTTGGAACACCAGGACGTATTAAAGATTTAGTAGAAGAGCAAGCATTATTTGTTCATAAAGCAAATACGATTATTGTCGATGAAGCAGACTTAATGCTTGATATGGGATTCATTCATGATGTAGATAAAATTGCAGCACGCATGCCTAAAAACTTGCAAATGTTAGTTTTCTCTGCAACAATTCCTCAAAAACTAAAACCGTTTCTGAAGAAGTATATGGAGAATCCAGAGCATATTCATATCAATCCAAAACAAGTTGCAGCTGGAAACATTGAACACTATTTAGTGCCTTCTAAACATCGTAATAAAATTGATTTAGTGCATAAAATGCTACTTCAATTTAAACCGTATTTAGCAGTTGTTTTCACGAATACGAAAAAGATGGCAGACCAAGTTGCTGATGGATTAATGGAACGTGGCTTAAAAGTTGGACGAATTCACGGGGATTTATCACCACGTGATCGTAAAAAAATGATGAAACAAATTCGTGACCTTGAATTCCAATATATTGTTGCGACTGATTTAGCAGCACGTGGTATTGATATTGAAGGGATTAGCCATGTTATTAACTATGAGCTACCATCAGATTTAGATTTCTTCGTTCACCGCGTTGGAAGAACAGCACGTGCGGGGCATTCTGGTATTGCAGTGACGATATATGATCCAGCAAACGAAGAAGCGTTAGATAGTTTAGAAAAACAACGTCATATTGAGTTCAAGCATGTAGATTTACGCGGAGATGAGTGGGCCGATTTAGGTGAGCGTCGTCGTCGTAAGAGCCGTAAAAAACCAAATGACGAACTTGATGTTATGGCAACGAAAGTTATTAAAAAACCGAAAAAAGTAAAACCAAACTATAAACGTAAACTTGCAACAGAACGTGACAAAGTGAAGAAAAAATATGGCAATAAAAAAAGATAAGGGGTTTCCCTTATCTTTTTTTTATCCCGCTATTTGTGGGAGGTGTAATCAATATGGATAGAAAAGTATTGATTAAAGTTTCACTTAATCCAGCTAATTTAAATGAAAAGTATAGTCTGTATAAATAGTCATATAAATTTGTGTAGTGCATCTTTTGTGAACAAACAATTCACTACATATTTCTACAAATTATGCTATCATTATATCTATTGTATATTGAAGAGGTGATTGTATGTTAAAGATTGGATCTCATGTTTCCATGAGTGGTAAGAAAATGTTATTAGCAGCAAGTGAAGAGGCTGTTTCATACGGTGCAACAACGTTTATGATTTATACAGGTGCACCGCAAAATACACGAAGAAAACCAATTGAAGAATTGAACATAGAAGCAGGAAGAAAACATATGGAGCTGAACGGAATTGAGGAAATTATCGTCCATGCGCCTTATATTATTAATGTTGGGAATACGACGAAGCCAGAAACATTCCAATTAGGAGTAGACTTTCTTCGCATGGAAATTGAAAGAACATCGGCATTAGGTGTAGCGAAACAAATTGTTCTTCACCCAGGAGCGCACGTTGGTGCTGGAGCAGATGCTGGTATTCAACAAATTATTAAAGGGCTTAATGAAGTATTAACGCCAGAACAGACGGTTAACATTGCGTTAGAGACGATGGCAGGAAAAGGAACAGAATGCGGTCGTAGCTTTGAAGAAATTGCAAAAATTATTGATGGTGTAAAATATAATGAAAAGCTATCTGTATGCTTTGATACATGTCATACGCATGATGCAGGATATGATATTGTAAATGACTTTGACGGCGTATTAAACGAATTTGATAAGATCGTTGGTATAGATCGTTTACAAGTACTTCATATTAATGATAGTAAAAATGTACGCGGAGCAGGAAAAGACCGTCATGAAAACATTGGATTTGGTCACATTGGGTATAAAGCATTGCATCACATTGTACATCATCCACAGTTAATGCATGTACCAAAAATTCTTGAAACACCGTATGTAGGGGAAGATAAAAAAGATAAGAAGCCACCATACAAATTGGAAATCGAAATGCTGAAAAACGGCACTTTTGATGAAGGGCTTCTTGAAAAAATTAAAGCGCAATAAGGAGGGGGAAATCCCCTCCTTATTTTAGTAGTTGCTGAAATAATGTATTTACTTGTTGGGCAGTGGCAGGGGAAGTTACTTTTGCGATTTGTTTTAAGAGCTCTAGTCGCTCGTTGTTATCGTAGATATTAATATTTTTACCCTTCATAAGTAAAACGATTTGATCAGCTTGTGCGGCTGTAATGGGAACTTCATATTCTTTGCTATATTTTAATAACTCTTTTGTAGAAATATGATTTAATTTTTTATTAACAATTTGTTTAATGAGGTTCATCTTATTATCCTCCTTCACGCGTTCTTCTATCGAAATATATGAGCATATAGCTTGTACATATTCGTATGGAGTTTCTTTTTTCATGAGGAAAAGAAGCGTATGTTATAATATAAGGACAAAACTACAGAAAAAGAGTAAAGGGAGGACTTATGGAGCAAAAGCAACATCGAAAAGAAAGTGTTATTCATCTCATTTATCGTTTAGTTATGATTATTTTTGGAGCAGCATGCGCGGCGGTAGCAATTGAACTATTTTTAATGCCAAATAAAATTATTGATGGTGGAATTATTGGTATTTCTCTTATATTAGATTATCTTACTCCTAACATTTGGTGGTTAAGTTTTTCTACTTTAGTCGTTGTTCTCAATATCCCATTTATGTATTCCGGTTATAAGCAAATTGGAAAAACATTTATGTTATCTTCGACATTTGGTATTGTAGCGTTAGCTTTCATTGAGTCAACGTTACATGCGGTACCACCATTTACAACAGAACCTATTTTAGCGACAGTGTTTGGTGGTCTTATTTTAGGTCTTGGTGTAGGACTTGTAATTCGTCATGGTGGATCGCTAGATGGAACTGAAATTATGGGAATTTTATTAACGAAGAAATTACCGTTCTCTGTTGGTGAATTCGTAATGTTTGTGAACTTATTTATTTTTGCATGGGCAGCATTTGTGTTTGGTGTGGAACAAGCGATGTATTCTGTTATGACGTACTATATCGCATTTAAAACGATCGATACAGTAATTCAAGGGCTAGATGAAACGAAGGCGGTTTTAATTGTATCTGATCAATACGAGGAAGTATCAAACGCGATTTTGCATCGTCTTGGCCGTGGAACTACAAAGCTTGTAGCGAAAGGTGGTTACACGGATAAAGAAAAAGAAGTTATTTATGCAGTTGTGACGCGTCTAGAAGTGACGAAGTTAAAATCAATTGTGCATGAAATTGATGAAAATGCGTTTGTTACGATTATGAGCACGCAAGAGACAAATGGTGGTAAGTTTAAATCGGCTATTCACTAAAAAGTTTATAGGAATATTTTTCGAAAGCAGAGAATTTTTCTCTGCTTTTTGTTATAATAGTAAGGTTTCTTGAAAAAATAGATATATTTTAGGCAGATTGGTTTACAACTATAATAAGCTGTACTATAATTCAAATAGATATAAATCGGAATCATTCTGAATTAAAATAGGTGAGATGCTATGAATAATATATTAGAAATTGAAGGTTTAACATTCCGATACGAAGATCGGAATGTGTTAGAAAATATTAATTTGCAAGTTCCGAAGGGAGCTTTTTTAGGTTTAGTGGGACCGAATGGTTCAGGTAAATCAACTCTACTTAAGTGTTTATTAGGTGTTTTAAAGCCAAAAGAAGGAAGCATTCGCGTGTTTGGCGTTGATAGTAAGAAGTTTAAGGAATGGAACAAAGTTGGTTATGTATCCCAAAAGGCAAATAGTTTCAATTCTGGTTTTCCAGCAACTGTTTCTGAAGTTGTGTCAATGGGACTTGTTTCGAAAAAAGGGCTTTTTCGCTTTTTCACAAAAGAGGATAAGAAAAAGGTAGAAAAAGCAATTGCTGATGTAGGGATGAGTGAGTTTCAAGGTCGTAACATTGGAGAGCTTTCTGGTGGACAGCAACAGCGTGTATTTATTGCTCGTGCGCTCGTTAGTGATCCTGAATTGCTTATTTTGGACGAGCCTACTGTTGGAATCGATGTAAAAAATGTGGAAAGTTTTTACGAAATATTAGAGGATTTAAACAAAAGGCTCGGGATCACATTAATTCTTGTTACTCATGATATGGGAGCTGTTACTGAAAAAGTAACACATGTTGCATGCCTAAACCAACATCTACATTTCCATGGAAATGTAGAGAAGTTCCGAGAGTTAGAAGATGCAGAAATGTCCGTCTTATATGGACATCATGTTCATCGTTTAGAACACGAACATGAGCATCACGGGAGGATATAATGATACAAGATTTTTTACAATATGACTTTTTACGTAATTCTTTATACGCAGGTATTTTAATTGGACTTGTTGCACCGCTAATTGGTGTGTTTGTTGTTATTCGTCGTTTATCTCTTATTGCGGATGCATTAAGTCACGTGACGTTATCGGGTATTGCAGCAAGTTTATTACTTGAAAAAACCATTTTTACAGGTGGGTTTTTAAACCCCTTATATATGGGGATGATTTTCTCGATTGGTGGAGCGCTACTAATCGAAAAGTTACGAACTGTATATAAGCACTATCAAGAATTAGCAATTCCAATTATCCTTTCGGCAGGGATGGGGGTTGGAGTTATTTTCATTTCACTTGCAAATGGATTTAACACAGACTTATTTAGTTATTTATTTGGTAGTGTCAGTGCTGTAACAAGTACAGATTTAATTATTATTGGTATTGTAGCAATTGTTGTTGTTGCGACAATTATTTTATTATATAAAGAGCTGTTTCTATTATCATTTGATGAGGAATACGCAGTATCAACTGGTTTAAGAGCGAAATGGATTCACTTTATTTTCATTATATTAGTTGCTCTTGTCATTGCAGTATCAATGCGTGTAGTGGGGGTTCTTCTTGTATCATCATTAATGACGTTACCAGTTGCAGCAAGTATTCGTATTGCTAAAGGATTTAAACAAACAATTTTCTTTTCCATTTTATTCGGTGAAATTGCAGTAATTGGTGGAATGTTTGCTTCGTATCAACTTGATCTAGCGCCAGGTGGTACAATTGTTATGATAGCAGTTCTTATTTTAATCGGTGCGATTTTATGGAAGAAGAAAAAAACTGCATAAAGTAGGGATAGGTATGAATCTAACAGAAGCTTTACGCCTAATGAAAGAAAAAGGATACAAACATACTGGAAAAAGAGAAGAGATGCTCAGATTATTTGCAGCACATAATCGTTATTTAACTGCGAAAGACGTTTTAGAGCATATGAAGGACGATTATCCAGGGCTTAGTTTTGATACGATTTATCGTAACTTAACAGTTTTTGCTGAGATTGGTGTTTTAGAACAAACGGAATTAAATGGTGAAAAACATTTTCGTTTTACTTGTTCTATTATGGAACATCATCATCATTTTATTTGTTTGGATTGTGGGGGAACGAAAGAGATTACTTCCTGCCCAATGGATTTTATGAATAAAGATTTTACCGGTTATGAAGTAACGGGTCATAAGTTTGAAATATATGGTCGTTGTCCAAAATGTGCAAAGTAAAAGCTCGTCGGTTAAACTGACGAGCTTTTTTACGTAGAAAAGAAGGTTGCTCACAAATATTGTGGCAACCTTCTTTTTATTGTTCTTGTGTCTCTTTTTCTTTTTCTCGCTCAGCAGCCATTTCAGCAGCAATTACGTCGATCTCTTTTTTCAGTTCTTCTACCATTGTTTCTTCTGGTACTTTACGAACGACTTGCCCTTTACGGAATAATAATCCCTCTCCACGTGCACCGGCAATACCGATATCAGCTTCACGAGCTTCACCAGGACCATTTACAGCGCAACCAAGTACTGCAACTTTAATTGGTACTTGAAGTGTAGAGATGTATTCTTCCACTTCGTTAGCGATGCTAATTAAATCAATTTCAATACGACCACAAGTTGGACAAGAGATAAGTGTTGCTGCGTTAGACGCAAGACCGAATGATTTTAATAGTTCACGAGCAACTTTTACTTCTTCAACTGGATCAGCACTTAATGAAATACGTAGTGTATTTCCGATGCCTTTATTTAAGATTGCTCCAAGACCAGCAGCACTTTTTACAGTTCCGGCAAACAATGTTCCAGACTCTGTAATACCTAAATGTAATGGATAATCAAAAGCACGAGCAGCTTTCTCGTATGCTTCAATTGCTAAGTTAACATCAGAGGCTTTCATAGATACGATAATATCGTGGAAATCTAAGTCCTCTAAAATTTTAATATGATGTAGCGCACTCTCAACCATACCATCTGCAGTTGGGTACCCGTACTTTTCTAAAATGTGACGCTCTAATGAACCAGCGTTTACACCAATACGGATTGGAATACCGCGCTCTTTTGCTGCATTTACAACAGCTTCTACTTTATGGCGACGACCAATGTTACCTGGATTGATACGTACTTTATCAATGCCACCTTCAATTGCTTTTAAAGCAAGGCGATAATCAAAATGAATATCAGCAACAAGTGGAATGTTGATTTGTTTTTTTATATCAGCAATAGCATCTGCTGCGCGTTCATCTGGAACGGCAACGCGGACGACTTGACAGCCGGCTTCTTCTAAACGCTTAATTTCAGCAACTGTTGCTTCAACATCATGTGTTTTTGTTGTTGTCATACTTTGTATAATTAATTCATTATTACCGCCGATTGTTAAATTACCGACTTTAACTGGACGTGTTTTTGTACGATGAGTCATTTCATTCACGAATAGATCGCTCTCCTTATAAAAGAAGTTTCTTATTTAGTCCCTCATATCAATGATAGTATACGTGATATAGGGCTATAGAAACCGAAGTACTCGGTTTCACTTTTACTATTGTATCAGCGCCTTTATGTAATTGACAAGGATTAAGTGATAGCTTATTGATATAAGGGGAATTTATAAGACTTTCCAATTTGTATTTTTGTAGCAGATGTACTTTTATTTAATTGTTTAAAGTCGTCAATGACTTTTTCTATGGAAGGAATTTTTTTCTTGTTAATTTGTTCTGTAATAGAAAGAACTGTCTCACCAGTTTTTACTTCAATTGTTTTATAAGATACATCTGTTTCTTTTTCTGTTTTGTTCTCTTTATTTTGTTGACTGTCTGTGTTTTCTTTTTTAATCGTTTGAGCAGCAGTTGTTTTTTTATATGAACTTAACATCGGTAAAGTACCGATTTTTATATCGTAATAAAATATATAACCGAGAACAAGCACGAATAGGAATATACCTAATCTTTTCATATTCTTCACTCCTTTGCTAGGAATATATGCTTGTCCAAAAAAAAAATGCCTATTTAGGCATTTTTTTCGTTCTTATTTTTCTTTCGGTTTTGGAACTTCTTTAATCGTTAAGTACAGAACAATTAAAACAACTGCGATATAGATGAATGTTGATCCAGGTACGACAATTTTACATGCGTCCATAATCATAAAGAAGATTGTTGGAATTGTGTAGCTGTATGCAGTTAGTGTCCAAACTTGTTTATAGGATAGTTTACGTTGACCGCTCATAGCAGAACCGATGAACGCAAGTAAAGTCACGCCTACAAAAGTAATGAATAATTGGAATAGGTACACTAAGAATCCAATAACAAATAATAAAATCGGATAAATATTATCGAATAAAGAAATAAATTCTTGTAGATCTTTTTTCTCAAGAGATGCACCTAACAAATCGTTATAAGAATACGTTTGTATTTGACCATTTCCCATAGAGACTACTTTATCTTTTAAAACAAATAAACCTGTTTTATTTTGATATTTTTCTAGGTCTGTTGAATTTGGATCAAATACGAAAAGTGCATTTCCTTCTTCTTTTTCAATAGGTTGATCAATATCGGCTTTTAGTTCGCCATTTTCAATTTTAAAATCAGGTAAATCTTTATCGATGACTTGATTTACCATGCTTACACCATCTTGGATAAAACTACCGTACAAAAAAGTTCTTGGAATAGTAGTAATTAAGCAAAGTAGCATAATATACAAAATGGTTTTACCGATTTTTTGAAAACGGAATAGCGCCATATCTTTAGGCGAGTATATGCTTTTTACGAATTGGGTAAATATGGACATAGATTCACTTCCTTTATGTATGTATAAAATCATTGTAACGTAGTAATCTAGAGAATCTCAAGATATATTATATTTACATATAGTGGAGATAACTAAATTTCTTTTATTAACTTTCTTCTTTTAAATAAGAAAAATACAATTGACACTTTTCTTTTCTATATGGTAAATTTATCTTACATTTCTTAAAGAGCATATCCGATAGGAATTCCTTTATTTGATATGTTGTTACATACATAATTGTGGACCCTTAGCTCAGCTGGTTAGAGCAGACGGCTCATAACCGTCCGGTCGTAGGTTCGAGTCCTACAGGGTCCATATCCATTTCACATGTTTATTATGTTAGCAGGAAGCTTCCTTGTAGAAGGAAGCTTTTTTTACGGAATATATGAGCATTTTAATTGAAAAGAAGTGGGAATTTTGCTACTTTAATGATAGCAAGACAATGTGATTTATTTGTTTGCACCCTATGGCAATTAGGGTAGAATGAAGTTGTATGTCACTTAAGTGGCAATACATAAACTGGGAGGAATATAACAATGGCAAAACACGAATTACCAAATTTACCTTATGCGTATGATGCTTTAGAGCCTCACTTTGACAAAGAAACAATGAACATCCATCATACAAAACATCACAACACGTACATTACAAACTTAAACGCTGCTTTAGAAGGTCATGCAGAATTAGCTGACAAAAGCGTAGAAGAATTAGTTGCAAACTTAAACGAAGTACCAGAAGCAATCCGTACAGCAGTACGTAACAATGGTGGCGGACATGCTAACCATACATTCTTCTGGACAATCCTATCTCCAAACGGCGGAGGACAACCTGTAGGTGAACTTGCAACTGCAATTGAAGCAAAATTCGGTAGCTTCGATGCATTCAAAGAAGAATTCGCAAAAGCTGGCGCAACTCGCTTCGGTTCTGGTTGGGCTTGGTTAGTAGTAAACAATGGTGAGTTAGAAGTAACAAGCACTCCAAACCAAGATTCTCCTTTAACTGAAGGTAAAACGCCAGTTATCGGTTTAGATGTTTGGGAGCATGCTTACTACTTAAACTACCAAAACCGTCGTCCAGACTACATCGGTGCATTCTGGAACGTTGTAGATTGGAACGCTGCTGAAAAACGTTACCAAGAAGCAAAATAATTGTAACAAATATAGAAAAAGCTAGGGGAGAGCCCCTAGCTTTTTTCTATGCTTTCCTTTTACATAATTGGGCTTGTCTTTGGAAGACTAGAACATGAAGTAAAGGAGAGTTGTGTATGAAATGGAAACATATAATTGGTGACGTTGAAGTGAATCGGGATTTAGTGTTATTGCTCCTTATAGGAGGTTTATACACGCTCGCAATTTCTTTATCGAATACGTTTGTAAATATTTATTTATGGAAACAAACACAAAATTATGTGAATCTTGGCTTGTATAATTTAGCCAGCGTGGTATTACAGCCTCTCACATTTCTTGTAGGGGGGAAATTAGCGAAACGTATCGATCGCTCGATTTTATTACGAATAGGGGTAGGAACGCTCGCAATTTTTTTTATCGTTGTCTTAGTAGCAGGGAAAAGTGCTTCTCAGTATATTCTATTAATGGGGGCTCTTTTAGGAGTAGGATACGGTTTTTACTGGTTGGCTTTTAACTTATTGACATTTGAAATTACAGAACCAGAAACAAGAGATTTCTTTAATGGGTTTCTTGGACTTCTTACATCCTTCTCTGGGATGATTGGACCAATAGCAGCAGGATACACAATTTCACGTATGGAGAAATGGAGTGGCTATACTGTTATATTCTTTCTTTCATTAGTTCTATTTGCAATTGCTGTCGTCTTAAGCTTCTTTTTATCTAAAAGAGAATGTGAAGGGCGTTATGAAATCGTGCAAGTATTGAAAGAACGACGGATTGATAAAAATTGGGGAAAGATTACACGAGCTCATTTTTTCCAAGGATTGAGAGAAGGGACGTTTATTTTTGTCATTTCAGTATATGTTTATTTAGCAACTAATAGTGAGTTCGCATTAGGGAAATACAGTTTAGTGAACTCTGCTGTATCCTTTGTATGTTATTACTTAGTTGCTCGTATGTTAAAGAAGGAGTGGCGAAAAAAAGCAATTTTACTTGGGGGCATTATTTTATATGCTGTCGTCTTTTTAGTTATTTTCAATGTTACATACACGAAATTACTTATTTATGCGGCATGTATTGCGATTGCATATCCTATTTTACTTGTTCCGTACGGATCAATGACATATGACGTAATTGGTAGAGCGAAAAATGCGAGAGAATGGCGTGTGGAATATGTCGTTGTTCGGGAGTTATGGTTAAACGCCGGAAGAATCTGTTCCATTTTAAGTTTTTTATGTGCTGTACTATTCTTTCCACCTGAAAAAAGTTTACCTTACTTATTATGTATTTTAGGTGCTGGACATTTTCTTATTTATTTTGCAGTTAAAAATGTCAAATATGATGAGGGAAATGCGAGTAAAACAAGTGTTGTAACGCAAGAGAACGCGCAAAACCAAACTGAACCAGAAGGTTAACTTCTCGTTTGTTTTATGCTAGAATAGAAAAAGATGTAAGACAGCAGTGAGGACACCTGTATGAGGGTGTCCCTTTCACATTACATAGCTGTTGGTAGAGGGGGTTTGTATGAGCAAGAAGCAGAAGCAAAATAAGAAAAAGACCCACGTTCCTTTTCGATTAAACGTGTTGTTTTTCTGCGTGTTTTTAATGTTCTCCGCGGTTATTGTAAGGCTCGGATATGTACAAATTGTTCGCGGTGAAGAATATAAGAATGAAGTGGAGAAGAAAGAAAACTCAACGATAAGTAATCCTGTACCGCGTGGGAAAATATTTGACCGTTATGGGCGACCTGTAGTAGATAATGCAGCCATTCGTACTATTACATTTACAAAAATGAAGGGATCAACTGCAGAGGATCGCTTAGAAACAGCGAAAAAGCTAGCAGATTTGATTGAAGTACCGACAGATAAATTAACAGATCGCGATAAAAAAGATTATTGGCTTGCTATGCATAAAGAGGAAGCTAAAGAAAAAATTACGAATAAAGATCGTCAAGAGTTTAAAGATAAAAAAATTGATGATAAAGAATTAGACGAGCGTCAGCGAAGTCGTGTAACAGAAGAAGAGATTAATCAATTATCCGCAAAAGATCTAGAAATACTAGCGATTAAGAGTAAGATGGACGGCGGATATGCAATGACACCTCAAGTTATTAAAAAGGATGCTACAGAAAAGGAATATTCGATTATTAGTGAAAACCTAGCAGCATTACCAGGTGTAGATACGAATGTTGATTGGGAGCGAAAATATACGTACGATGATTTATTCCGAAGTGTACTTGGTGGGGTGTCGACATCTGATGAAGGCTTACCGAGAGAAAGACTAGATTACTATCTTGTTCGTGATTACAATCGAAATGACCGAGTAGGAAAAAGTTATCTTGAACAACAGTATGAAGATAGTCTGCACGGTACGAAAGCAGAAGTTAGAAATGTTACAGATAAAAACGGTAATATTTTAGAAACGATTAATGTATCAAAAGGACAAAGTGGTAATGACCTGAACTTAACAATTGATATGGAATTACAAAAGCGCGTGGAAGATATTCTTGCGAAGAATTTAATGAGGTTTAAAGGAAGCGAACCTCTTTTAGATCGCGCATTTGTTGTAATGATGAACCCAAAAAATGGTGAAGTTTTATCTATGGCGGGGAAACAATTAGTTAACGAAGATGGCCAAACGAAAGTAAATGACTTTGCATTAGGTACCATGACAAGTTCTTATCCGATGGGATCAACTGTAAAAGGTGCAACAGTACTTACTGGATATCAAACTGGTGCGATTCAACCAGGGGCAGTACAATTGGATGAACCAATTAAATTAAAAGGTACACCTACGAAGTCGTCTTGGAAAACGATGGGATATATTAATGACCTTACAGCTTTAAAAATGTCTTCTAACGTTTATATGTTTAAAACAGCGATGAATATCGCCGGTGTTCAGTATGTGAGAGGTGGTACGTTAGATATACCTCAAAAAGCATTTGATACGATGCGTTATTATTTCGGACAGTTTGGACTTGGTGTAAAAACAGGAATTGATTTACCGAATGAATCTGCTGGTCAGATGGGTAAGAGTAGTCAACCAGGTTTCTTACTAGATTTATCAATTGGACAGTATGATACGTATACACCGCTTCAATTAGCGCAATATATTTCGACGATTGCCAATGGCGGATATCGTATGCAACCACAAGTTGTAAAAGAAATTCGTCAACCGGCAGTGAAACCAGATGAAGTTGGGAAAGTTGTTCAATCTATGGAACCGAAAGTATTAAATCGTATTGATATGCCGGAATCGCAAATTAAACGTGTTCAAGAAGGATTTAGACAAGTGTATAATGATTCAGGTGGTACAGCTACAAAGTACTTTACAGGTGCAAAATATAAAGCGGCAGGGAAGACGGGTACTGCGCAAACTGTGTATGGCGGAGATAAAGAGATTGGTAGAAAGGCAAACGGTGAACGTGTGGAAACATATAACTTAACATTAGTAGGTTATGCGCCACTTGAAGATCCAGAAGTAGCATTCTCTGTTGTCGTTCCATGGGTACATGATGATAAGACTGGTATTAATGGATATATTGGTCGTGAAATTATGGACGCTTACTTTGATTTGAAAAACAAAGAAGTAAATGGTGAAGCTCCAAAAGATGATAAAGACAATAAAAACAAAGATCAAGATGATGAATAAAAAAGTTGTAAAAAAGCACACTATATGAAAAGATAGTGTGTCTTTTTTTTATGGTTTATGCATATCGTGTAATAAATGTGGACAAGTATACAACATTGAAAAAACGCGGCCCTATAAATGATACTTGTATATGGTGGGATAGGGGATAAATATTTTATAGGGAAATCATCAGAGGAAATGAATAGCTACTACTGAATTAAAATTGTATCGTATGTTGATTTTTGTGGAACTTTACAAAACTTTTACAAACAATTAAAACCGAATTAATAGTTTAGCAGTATTCTTATATCTGTAATCCTGTTATTTCCGGTTACTTCTAGGAGGAAGAACACGTGAAATGGATGCGTACACCGATTAAGATTTTCGTATTATCAATATGGTTCCTCTGTTTTGAAATGTCTACTGCATTTGCTTTAAATGATACGGGAGAAGTGAGAGTTGATGGATCCTCAACGGTTTTTCCTATTATAGAAGCGGTAGCGGAGGAATATACAAAGGTGCATCCAGACGTGAAAATTTCCATCAGTATTTCTGGAACTGGGGGAGGATTTAATCGTTTCAGTAAAGGAGAAGTAGATATAAATAATGCTTCGAGAGTAATGAAACAAGTCGAGAAAAATGAAATGAAGAAAAACTCTATTCAGTTCACACCTTTTGAGGTTGCTAACGACGGTCTTACGATTGTTGTGAATCGCCATAATACATGGGTAGACGATATGTCAGTAGACGAGTTACGACTACTTTGGAGTGAAGATGGAAGAGAGAAGCGATGGTCACAAATTCATTCAACATGGCCACGTGAACAAGTGAAGTTTTATGCACCAGGCGTAGACTCTGGTACGTATGATTATTTTCAAAATGTCATCTTACAAAATCATCGCATTGTAAAAAAAGTCTCTTTGTCTGAAGATGATCAAGTTATTATGCAAGGGGTAATGAATGATAAACATGCCATTGCTTTTGTAGGATATGCTTATTATATGGCTAATCGAGATAAGGTGAAAGCAATAAAAGTAAATGGTGTATTTCCGACGAAAGAGACCATTCAATCAGGTAAGTATAAGCCGTTATCTAGGCCGCTACTTGCTTATGTGAATAATGCATCTATCCGAAATAAAATGAATGTAGCAAACTATGTTGAGTTTATGATTCAGCATGTCGGTAACCTCGCTGAAGAGGTCGGGTATGTAAAATTACGAAAAGAAAAATACAATGAACAGCTGCGTATGTTAACAGAAATAAAAAGGTAATGTCAGGGTGGAAAGGGGTTTTCATCTTTGGCTCATAATGACAAAAGTCAAATTACATTTTCTGTACAACATTTGATTGAAAGAAATACAAAACAAAGAAAAAAAACGCAGCGAATCAATCGAATAGTGCCTTTATTACTAAAAATAATTGCTAGCGTTTCTATTGTGACGACACTTGGAATTGTTTTTACGCTCTCTAATGAAACAATCATGTTTTTTCAAAAAATATCATTATACTCCTTTTTGACGGAGAAAGAATGGTTACCATTTTTTGAAGACCCTAAATTCGGTATATTACCACTCATATGTGGAACGTTCCTTATAACTGCAATTGCTATGTTTGTAGCAATTCCTATCGGTTTAGCGTGTGCCGTATTTTTAAGCGAATATGCTTCAAATAGTGCACGGAAAATATTAAAGCCGATGTTAGAGCTATTAGCAGGTATCCCGACAATTGTATATGGTTTTTTTGCATTAACAATTGTTACGCCGCTTTTACAAAGGCTTATACCAGATTTACAGTTTTTTAATGCGATTAGTCCAGGAATCGTTATCGGATTTATGATGATGCCTACCGTTGCATCTCTATCTGAAGACGCGATGAGAGCTGTGGCGAAAGGGACGAAAGAAGCTTCATTAGCACTCGGAGCGACGCGGTTTGAAATGGTAAAACAAGTGGTGTTTCCGTCCGCTTTTACAGGGATTATGGCAGCAATTATATTAGCGGCTTCTCGTGCAATTGGTGAAACGATGATTGTTGTAATTGCAGCAGGATCCACACCAAATGTATCGCTTGATCCGACACATTCAATTCAAACGTTAACAGCCTATATTGTGCAAGTAAGTTTAGGTGATGCTCCGCATGGAACGATTACGTATTACAGCATGTATGCTGTAGGTGCAACGTTATTTTTGTTTACCTTTATTATGAACATCATTTCGCAGTCTATTATGCGCCGTTTTAGGAGGATGACATAATATGCGAATGTTGAATCATAAAAAAATACAAAAAAACATGGCATCACGCTTTTTAAAAGATCGAATTTACAAATTGTTATTTTATATAGCAATTTTATTTTCAATCGTAATTTTGTTTTTGTTACTGTTTCAAATTGTTGAAAAAGGTATAAGTTATCTTTCAATAGATTTCTTTACAAATTTCGCTTCACGTAATCCGAAAGAAGCTGGTATTGCTGCAGCTTTGTCAGGGACAATATTATTTATGAGTATTGTTATACCTGTTTCTTTTATATTTGGAGTTGGAACAGCACTTTATTTAGAGCAATATGCGAAGGAATCTCTATTTAAAAAAATAATAGAGATTAATAATCAAACGTTAGCAGGAGTACCATCCGTTGTATTTGGATTGCTTGGTTTAACTATTTTTGTATATGCTCTTCATTTAGGAGAGAGTATAGTTGCAGCAGCGCTGACGATGAGTTTACTCGTTTTACCAACAGTTGTTGTGGCGAGTCAAGAAGCAATTCGATCAGTACCAAGTGTGTTATTAGAGGGTTCTTACGGATTAGGTGCTACGAAGTGGCAAACGATGTATCAAATTGTATTGCCATATGCTTTCCCAGGGATTATAACGGGCTGTACGTTAGCGATATCAAGAGCAATTGGAGAAGCTGCACCACTATTAGTTATTGGGGCACTTGCGTTTGCAAATTATGTTCCATTTAGTATGTTTGATAGATTTACAGTTCTACCAATTCAAATTTTTAATTGGATGAGTAGGCCACAAGAAGAATTTCAGTATGTAGCAGCAGCTGGGATGATTGTTTTGTTAGGTTTGTTGCTATTTATCAATATATTTGTTTTATGGTTACGAAATCGAAAATAAGTTGGAAATGGATGGAAGGAGAATTCAAATGGTAGCAACAGTAGTAAATGTACAGGTGAAAAATGAAGAGAAAATCGAGACTGCGCCAAAGAAGGTAGTATTTGATACGAAAAACTTAAATTTATGGTACGGGGAAGACCATGCTTTAAAAGATATTAATTTAAGTATTCATGAGAATGAAGTTACAGCCATTATCGGTCCAAGTGGCTGTGGTAAATCAACTTACTTAAAAACATTAAATCGCATGGTAGAATTAGTACCTATCGTTCGAACTACAGGTGTAATTGAGTATAGAGAACGCAATATATTTGATAAATCATATCCAGTTGAAGAATTAAGAACGCATGTAGGAATGGTGTTCCAAAAGCCAAATCCATTTCCAAAATCTATTTATGAGAATGTAGCATACGGTCCAAAAATCCATGGTATTCGTGACAAAAAGACATTAGATGAAATTGTTGAAAAAAGTTTACGTGGAGCAGCGATTTGGGATGAGTTAAAAGATCGTTTGCACGATAATGCATACGGTTTATCTGGTGGACAGCAACAGCGTCTATGCATCGCACGCTGCTTAGCTATTGAGCCAGACGTTATTTTAATGGATGAGCCAACATCGGCATTAGACCCAATTTCAACATTAAAAGTAGAAGAATTAATTCAAGAGCTAAAGAAAGATTTTAGTATTGTTATCGTAACGCATAATATGCAACAAGCAGCGCGTATTTCAGACAAAACAGCTTTCTTCTTAAGCGGGGAAGTTGTGGAGTATACAGATACAAACAAATTATTTACGACTCCTTCAGATAAGCGTACAGAAGATTATATTACAGGTCGCTTTGGTTGATATCGTTTCAAAGCTAAGAGCAAATGCCCTCTTAACAGAGGGCATTTCTTATTTTATCTTACTGTTAATAGAGAAGTAATACTTCTCCTTATCTTAAGGTTTATTACAAGCATAAAAGCCCGATTGATGAGGGGTGATTAAAGTTTCACTTTTATATAATGGCACATAATATTGAGGGGGAAGAAAAATGGTAAGAGAACAGTTTCAAGGTGATTTAAAAGCGTTACAGCAAAAGGTGATCGAGCTTGGAGAATTAGCAAATGCGGCTTTATTGATTGCTATGGAAGGTCTACATACAAGGGATGTAGAGAAAGCGTTAGAGGTCATTGATGGTGATTACCGCATGGATAATTTAGAAGAGGAAATAAACGATCTTGCGCTTATGCTCATTACGAAGCAGCAACCTGTAGCAAGTGACTTAAGAAGGATTTTTATTTCAATTAAAACAGCGACAGATTTAGAGCGTATTGCAGATCATGCTGTTAATATTGCAAAGGCTACAATTCGTCTTGGGGAAAAAGAAGTGGCTGTTAGTTTGCACAACCTGGATGAAATGTTTGCGGTTGCAAATGAGATGTTGCATTTAGCGTTAGAAGCATATGAACAAGAAAATTTAACTTTTGCGAAACAAATTGCTGAAATGGATGATTCCGTTGATGAAATATATGGAAAAGCAATTCGTGAGTTTATATCTTCGGTTCCGGAACAACCAGAAGCAATTACGCAAATTACACAATTATCATTTGTCGCGAGATATATTGAGCGTGTAGCAGATCATATTACAAATATTGCTGAAAATGTCTTTTATTTAGTAAAAGGAAAGCATTATTTATTGAATGAGTAGGAATTAAAGTAGGTGATGGGAAATCACCTGCTTTTTTTAGTCAAAACATGACAAAAAAAGCTCGTTGTTTCCTTTAGTTTATGATGATAAGATGTATCATAATGTAATGGGAAAATTAGTATATATGTTGGTCGTTAATAAGTATTATTTAACAATTAATAGTAAGCGCTTTCTTGTTGTTTGAAATGTACGTTTTTATAGGTGAGAAATTTAATTATATGGTCTTCTAAATGAGGATTTGTTTAACTAATCAAGTTTATGCTGCTAGTTCATGTGGGATAGGGAATATACATATGGTATATGAAGTTACTGAACATTATATAAGTGGAGGCTGAAGTATATGAAGGGGGTTATTTTAGCTGGAGGAAAAGGAAGACGCCTTAGACCATTAACATGTAATACTCCAAAGCCGATGTTACCATTATTAGAAAAACCAGTTTTAGAATATAATATTGAGTTATTACGCCAGCATGGTATTCGTGAAATTGCAATTACTGTTCAATATATGAGTACGACCATTAAGCAATATTTTGGTGACGGTAGTAAATGGGGAGTTAACTTGTATTATTTTGAAGACTCTCCTCCGCTTGGCACAGCAGGGAGTATTAAACAAGCAGAACAATTTTTAGATGAAACATTTGTTGTGATAAGCGGGGATGCATTAACTGACTTTCAATTATCAGAAGGAATTAGGTTTCATGAACAAAAGAAAAGAATGGTAACAATGTTTGTGAAAGAAGTAGAAAATCCACTCTCATTTGGATTGGTTGTAATAAATAAAGACCAGGAGGTTACACGATATATAGAAAAGCCGGGCTGGAATGAGGTAGTATCTAATGTTGTGAATACAGGCATATATATTATGGAGCCAGAAATCTTTTCTTACATACCGCCTAGACAATTTTGTGATTTCAGTCATGATGTGTTTCCGTTATTGGCAAACAAAAATGTATTATTCGCATATTTGTCAGAAGGTTATTGGTTAGATATCGGCACATTTAATCAATATCGACAAGCACATTTTGATTTGTTAACGAAAAAGTTACAAGTACCTATTCCTTATACGGAAGTATTACCGATGGTATGGATGGGAGAAGGGGTGACGATTGGTAAAGGGACGAAAATTCATGGCCCCTCTTTTATTGGAGAAGGAGTAAAGATTGGTACAGGAGCTGTAATTGAGCCATATTCTATTATTGGGAAAAATAGTATCGTTTCAAGTTATTCTCATCTTCAAAAAAGTATTGTTTTTGCGAATGCCCACATTGGGAAGTATTGTGAACTATTAGAAACGACAATAGGAGAGCGTACAATAGTTGAAGATGATGTTACACTGTTTCAAAAAAGCGTTGTAGCGGATCACTGTCATATCGGGAGAAGTACGGTAATTAAGCAAAAAGGAAAAGTATGGCCTTATAAGGCGATTGATAGTCATTCGATAGTAGGAGCGGCTGGTATTCAAGAGAGTGAAATGAGTGCAGGGTGGTTACAAAAAAGCCGCATTGTAGGAAGAGGGAATGTTGAAATTACTCCCCAGTTTATCGTGAAGATTGCGATGGCGTATGGTTCTCTTTTTAAAAAAGGAGAAAGTATATTAATTGGAAGTCAAGAAAATATAGAAACAACCTCTTATAAAAATTTATTTTTACATGCTATTCATGGTATAGGGATTCATACGATGGAATGTAAAGAAATGAACGAGTCACTTTTTCAATATAGTGTTCATCATTTGCAATGTGCAGGTGGTGTTTTCATTCAAGTAGAGAATGAGAATGAGATTGTTATAAAGTTATACGGTCAAGCTGGCATGCCGTTAACGTATAAGCAGCAAAAAGAGATAGAACAAGTATATATGTCCGAATTGTTTTATTACGTGATGGAGAAAGAAATGGGGCGTAATAAGCTGGTTCATGTTTCTATGAATGAGTATATAGAAGTTATATTGGAGCATATTGATATCGAGAAAATACAGATGCAGAAGTTTCATCTTCTTATTAATAAGAGAAATGATACGTTGCAACATTTACTTATGCTCTTTCTGCAAAGACTTGGTTGTACAGTTACATGGATTTATGCAAGCGAACAAAAAGATCATGTGAAAGCTTTGATGAAATCAAGTAAAGCGAATATGGCTCTTATATTTTCTGAGCAAGGAAATCATTTCGAGTTATACGATAAACATAGTAATATTTACCAAGGTACAGATTTGGAAGAGGTAGATATTCCAGATTTCTTACTCGAATCGACAGGAAATATTTACCCAATGTCTTTGAAGTTAGGGGAATGTTATCTTCTATTTTATACGCAGGATGAAAGAAAGGCGTTTCAAGTAAGGTGGAAGCGAGATATTTTATATCGGATTGGAAAATTATTTGAGCTAATAGCATTGCAAGGAAAAACGTTTCTCAGCATAGTGGAGCAATCACCTCCGCTCTATTTACTTTATGATGAAGTGGTATGTTCATGGAATGAAAAAGGGGAAATTATGAGGAAATTATTGGATGATATAGAAAGGAAGGGAGAAGGTATATTTGAAGGAGTACAGTTCAAATATACTGAAAAAGAGTGGTCTTATATCGTTTCTGACACAAAACAACCAAAATTTTTGGTGTATTCACATGCTAGAAACCCAGTAATAGCAAGGGAAAACATGAAAAATCTTATAGAAAAAATTAGACAATATCAAAAGGTGTAGAATTTTTATTTTAAAAGTGGTATTATAGTATAGTCTGATTTAAGTTATTAGTACTGGAGGGAAATAAGAATGCGTGTGAATATTACTCTAGCATGTACAGAATGCGGAGATCGTAACTATATCTCAAAGAAAAATAAACGTAACAACGCTGAGCGTATCGAGCTTAAAAAGTATTGCAAGCGTGACAAGAAGTCTACGTTACACCGTGAAACAAAGTAAGCAGTAGGAATATTTTCCTACTGTTTCTTTTTTTTATTCGATTCCTATGTTAAAAGTGATACACTATCAGCATAGAGTAAAGTGTCACTGTAAGGGGGAGAGTGTGTGAAAGCAGAGAAAGTACGTTTGCGTAAACAAATAATAGAACACATGAATTCTTTATCAGAAGAACAGTATACAACTTTATCAGAACAGATTGCATTTTCGTTGTATGCGCAAAAAGAGTGGGTTGAAGCTAAAACAATTGGAATTACTCTTTCAATGGAAAATGAAGTGAATACATATCCAATTATCGAAAAAGCTTGGGAAGAAGGAAAGAAAGTTGTAGTTCCTAAGTGTAATAAAGGAACAAGAACGATGTCTTTCCGGCAAATTAATAATTTTGATCAATTAGAAACGGTGTATATGAATTTACGTGAACCGATTCCCGGGCTTACGGAAGAAGTGAATATGGATGAAATTGATCTTCAAATTGTCCCAGGCGTAGCTTATACAGAACGAGGAGAGCGAATTGGGTACGGCGGTGGCTATTATGATCGTTATCTCGTGCATTATAAAGGGAAAACGCTATCATTAGCGTATGATTTTCAAATGGTAAAACACATTCCGGTAGAGCCATTTGATAAAAACATAGAAAAAATTATTACAGAAAAAGGAACAATGCTTACAAATAAGCTTGTATAGACAAATAAAAATTGACGAGACTTTTTCTTCTTGATTATAATAAAATATGTGAACGTTTTCTTATTATAATTTTTTATAGTAAGTGAGCATAGAGGGTGATGAAATGGTATCTATTTATGATATTCAGCAATTGCTAAAGAAATTTGGTACGATTATTTATACGGGAGATCGAATTGCTGATTTACAATTAATGCAAGATGAATTGCGTGAATTAAATCAATCACAGCTAATCGATCCACAAGACTATCAAACAGCTTTATTTTTATTGAAGCAAGAAATTCAAAAAGAGCTAAATAAGAATTAGATAAAGGTAGGTAAGCAACATGGAAGAGAAATGGTTAGTTGGTGTTGACCTTGGTGGTACAACGATTAAATTAGCATTTATTAATGTATACGGTGAAATTTTACATAAGTGGGAAATCCCTACGAATACAGGTGAGCAAGGAAAACATATTACACTTGATGTTGCGAAAGCAATTGATAAAAAGCTAGAAGAATTAGGCGAATTGAAGAGCAAGTTAATTGGTATTGGTATGGGAGCTCCTGGTCCTGTACATGTGGCGTCTGGAATGATTTATGAAGCGGTTAATTTAGGATGGAAAAACTATCCGCTAAAAGATTTATTAGAAGTAGAAACAGGATTACCTGTTGTTATTGATAATGATGCAAACTTAGCAGCGCTTGGTGAAATGTGGAAAGGTGCTGGTGAAGGTGCAAAAGATTTAATCTGTATGACACTTGGTACGGGCGTTGGTGGTGGTGTAATCGCCAATGGTGAGATTGTACACGGCGTGAGTGGTGCTGCTGGTGAGATTGGACATATTACAGTCGTTACAGAAAATGCTTTCCCATGTAATTGCGGAAAGTCTGGTTGCTTAGAAACAGTAGCATCTGCGACAGGTATTGTACGTGTTGCTATGCAAAAAATACAAGAGACTAATAAAGAGAGCATGTTGCGTTCTATGTTAGCTGAAGAAGGACGTATTACATCAAAAGATGTCTTTGAAGCACTTGGACAAGGTGATGAATTAGCAGGTGAAGTAGTAGAAAAAGTAGCCTCTTATTTAGGATTAGCTGTAGCGAACCTTTCTAGTACATTGAACCCAGAGAAAATTGTTATTGGTGGAGGCGTGTCTAAAGCTGGAGATGCGCTATTAGAACCAATTCAACGCTATTTCGAGCAATACGCTTTCTCACGTGCTGTAAAGAGCACGAAGTTAGCTATTGCAACACTTGGTAATGATGCAGGCGTTATCGGAGGAGCTTGGCTTGTAAAAAAGCACAAATACGAAGCGAAGATGATATAAGTTGTGAAATATGAAAAGAGGAAGGGGGAACCCTTCCTCTTTTTGTGTGAAATCTCGATGAAGAATAAAGTGTAAACGAATTAAGCTGCTGGTGGATACCCGTTATATAGAACAGTCATGATCGTAAACCATCCGAAAACGAGTACAGTTGCAATTGCAAAGCCGCTCGCGAAAAAGTTTTTTTCACGAAGTGTTCTAAGCGTAGCAAATACAGCTAACAGAGTGACAAGTGTAAAAATAATAACAAGGCCCATACAATATCCTCCTCTGTCTACCCATTTCTTATTATGAGTTTTTGGAATATTTACTCTTTTATATTGTACATGTTTTAAAAATGATTGTCGAGATAGCATCCTTTCTTTTCCTCAGAGAAAGAAATGTTGTATCATTAAAAGTAAGTTTAATAACTGGAGGAGATTTTCATATGAAATGGATACAAATGCCGTTAGGCCCATTACAAACAAATGCTTATATTTTAATGAACGATCAAAAAGAGTGCATTATCTTTGACCCTGGTCATGAAGGTGAAAAGCTCGTTACATATTTACAAGAAGAACAATTAAAACCATTAGCTGTTTTATTAACACATGCTCACTTTGATCATATCGGTGCTGTTGATGCGGTAAGAGACACTTTTCATATTCCTGTGTACGTACATAAAGAAGAAGCAGATTGGTTAGGAGATGCAACTGTAAACGGCTCTCAAATTTTTATGATGAACCGCAGTATTACAGCAAAACCAGCGGATCATATTATTGATGCAGAAGGTACATTAACAATTGGATCATTTAATTTTGAAATTTTTGAGACACCAGGACATTCTCCAGGAAGTATTTCTTATTATAGTAAAGAGGCGAATGCTGTATTCTCAGGAGATGTATTGTTCCAAATGAGCATTGGAAGAACAGATTTACCTGGTGGAAGTTTCGCTGAATTAATTGGAAGTATTGAAGAGAGATTATTTGTATTACCAGATGAAACAGCGGTTTTATGTGGACATGGTCCAGAAACAAGCATTGGCTTTGAAAAAGAAAATAATCCGTTTTTACAATAAGGAGTCATTATGGGAATGGAGCTCATTTTAAGAGAATGGATGGGGAAAGAAAAGGATTATTCAATTTCATATAGTACGTATATGAACCTTGTATTGTATACAGAAGGTCATGGATATTATATGAAAGAACGTGAAAAGATTGGAAGACAAGGAGATTTTTTTACAAGTAGCAACGTATCCTCTGTGTTTGCAAAAACTTTTGCTAAACTTTTTATTCGTCTTGTTGAAAATGGTGAAGTTGCTCCGAATATTTGTGAAATTGGCGGAGGAACAGGGAAGTTTGCCTATGATGTTTTACAAGAATGGAAGCAAGTATCTCCAAAAACCTTTATTGATTTAAACTATTCAATGATTGAAGTGAGCCCTTTTCATAGAAAATTACAGCAGGAGCACCTTGGCTCATTTTCTAATGTATCGTACTATACCTCCTATAGTGAAATGGGAGATTCTTTCGAGGGAATTCTTTTTTCGAATGAGTTGTTTGATGCATTTCCTGTTGAAATAATTGAGAAAAGAAATGGTATGTTGTATGAAGTACGTATTACATATACAGAGGAAGGAAACCTTTCAGAAGTATGTAGGCCGTTAGATAAAAGAATTGGTCGCTATTTATTGAAATATAATATTCATATTGCTGAAGGGCAACGTTTTGAAGTACCAATTGTGATGGAGGAGTATATAAAAGAAATTGCGAAATGGTTTCAAAAAGGTATATGTATTACAGTTGATTACGGATACACAAAAGAAGAGTGGATGCATCCAGCACACCGTGAAGGAAGTTTGCGAGGGTATTATCAGCATAAGCTAATACGTAACCCACTAGCGCATCCAGGTGAAATGGATCTTACTACTCATATTCATTGGGACGAGCTAAAGGAGATGTTTAGTATGCAAGGAATGAGTGCAGTATGGCATAAGAAACAATCTGAGTTCTTGTTAGCTGCAGGGATATTAGAACAGCTTACGAGCCATCAAGATATGAATCCTTTTTCTGAAACGCAAAAACAAAATCGAGCCGTTCGTTCTATGATTTTGAATGGAGGAGTAGGGAGTGCATTTGATGTTGTTATACATACAAAAGATATGCAACATTTACATTTGGATCGATATGTAACAATATAAAAAACAAGACACAGTATATACTGTGTCTTGTTTTTTAATACGACTTATGTAGTATTATATATTTCCTCTCATGATATATATTTATATTAAAGATATGAGATGAAAAATATAGAATACGTTCTTTTTCTTCGATTATTAGTCCCTAACCTAATAATACGCGAACGAGTTGAATGATTGTTTCATTCTCTACTTTGTAATAAATTTCCAATCCTTTTCTTTCACTAGAAACGATTTTAGCGCTTTTTAATTTTGCTAAATGCTGTGAAATTGTAGATTGTGGCATGTTTAAGCCAGTATACATTGTAGAAACGTTGCTTGGACCGCGCTCGATTAATCCTTTTACGATACATAAACGAACAGGATGAGCTAGCACTTTTAATAATTCTGCATTACTTTCATATAGTTCTAATTCTTTTTGAAAGGTTTCTAACATGTTCTTTTCCACCTCCGTGTGAGCTATTATACCATACTATACATACCAAAAATTTAAAGAAAAGAAAATAGTTGTTGCAGAAAAAAAGTCCTAAAGTAAAGAAATTGTAAGAAAAGAGACCCTGATGTAAATAAAATAGGTAAATTAGCATGTTTTTGTAAAATGACATTTTTGGGTGAAAATTTCGATGCGTTTTAAAAATTGAAAGATATAGATATATTTGTAACACAATTTTATCATGATTTTCTTATTCTTTCAAATGAATATACGAAATTTTTAAAATAATATGACAAAGGAATTATAATGATATATATAGAATATAAAACAGGTTAAAAGAAAAGAAGCTGAATGTAATTCGCTTCTTTATGGTGATAATGAAATATTTGCTTACGGCTGATAAATCTTAGGATGATCAAGTCATTAGTCATTTATTCTAAAATTCATCTTTTAGCAACGTTAAAAATCTGTGATTCCATATGTTCTCATAAAAATCAATTGTCTCTTTTGCGGACATAAAAGGATTATTCAACGTAGAGGTTGTTTTCTGTACCATAAAGTTTTCGTATCCTAGTCCGTGGGCAAACTTAATCGTAGCATCCATACAGTACTCTGTTTGGGCGCCACAAAATTCAATGCAATTTACAGATAATTGATCTAAAATTTCTTTTAAGTTTGTTTTATAAAATGAATTTGCATGTGTTTTTCTTACAAAAAAATCTTGTTCTTGAACATCTAGATCGGTATGAATAGCCCAAAGTTCTTTCTCGGGTACTAAATCATCATCACAATGTTGAACAAAAAGGATTGGTTTATTTAATTTTCTGTATGAATAAATTCTTTTATTTACTTTTGTTAGTAAGTTCTGTAAATCAAATAAATGCTCCTCGCTATAACATACGCCATTTTGTAAATCGATAACGATTAAAATATCTGAACAAATATCCATTATTTTCACCCCTTTTTATTTCTTAATATATCAATTAATCCATTATTTGGAAATAGATGATATACTTTTATTTTTTTATGGACTATAAGAAAAGAAGAAATTCAAATGAATATAATTAAAACGCAGAAAAAGAAGATATGAAAACCTAATCTCATATCTTCTTTTTCTCTATGCATTTACAGGTTCTTCTACATAAGAAAGGGCATTTTCAAAATCGGATATTAAATCGTTAACATTTTCAAGACCGACTGATAACCGAAGTAATGAATTAGAGATTCCTCTTTCATCACGAGCTTCTTGCGACAGTGCTGCATGTGACATTTTTGCTGGATAAGAAAGAATTGACTCTACAGCTCCTAAACTAACTGCAAAAACAGGTAATTTTACTTTTGATAAAAATTGGCGGAGTGCATTTTCTGACTGCAAAGTAAACGATAAGACCGCTCCAGCTGATGTTGCTTGAGATTGTTGAATATCAAATCCGAGATGTGTTTGTAATCCCGGATAATAGACATTTTGTACTTTAGCGTGCTCTTGTAAATAATGTGCGATTTTATTGGCATTTTTAGCTGAATGCTCGAGGCGTACGTGCAATGTTTTTAGACCGCGAAGTACGAGAGAACAATCTTGAGGTCCTAAAATAGCACCGAATGCATTTTGTAAAAATCCAAGCTTTTGAGCGAGTTCGGCATCTTTTACTACTGCTAATCCGGCAGTAACATCACTATGACCAGCAATAAATTTTGTAGCACTATGAAGAACGACATCAGCTCCAAGTTCAAGTGGTTTTTGGAATAGTGGTGTCAAAAATGTATTATCAACAAAAGTAAGAGCGCCAATAGATTTTGCGAGTTTAGAAACCTCGCGAATATCTGTCACTTTTAAAAGTGGGTTAGAAGGTGTTTCTACATAAAAGAGCTTTGTATTTGGTTTCATGTTTTGTTTTATTTCTTCTAAATTGGTCATATCAACAAATGTATGTGAAACACCGTAACGGGAGAGTACCTCAGTTATCACTCGGTAAGTGCCTCCGTACACATCTTCTGAAATGAGTACGTGATCACCTTGTGAAAGAAGGAGGAATGCAGTGGAAATCGCTGCAATGCCTGATGCAAAGGCGAATCCTTTTGTTCCGCCTTCTAATAAAGCAATGATATCTTCAAGAGCTTCACGAGTTGGATTTCCTGACCTGCTATAGTCATATTTTCCGAACGTATCTACATCAAACTGGTGAAAAGTTGATGTGTTATAAATAGGAACGTTCACAGCGCCTGTTTGCGAGTCATGTTTATATTGGTTGTGTAGTAAGAGTGTATCTATAGAATAGCTCATATTCTTACACCTTCTTTTACGAGTTTAATGGCTTGCTTTAAGTCTTGAATTAAATCGTTACTATTTTCAATGCCAACTGAGAATCGAAGAAGACGATTGCATACGCCGTTTGCTGTTCTAATTTCTTCAGGAATATCAGCATGTGTTTGCGTTGCTGGATAAGTCATTAAACTTTCTACACCACCAAGACTTTCGGCAAATGTAATTAAGGATAAAGATTGTAAGAATGGATTAATCCAAGCTTCATCTTTAAGGCGGAATGAAATCATGCCGCCTCTTCCTGGATAAAATACATCTGTCACCCCGTCTTCATCATTTAAATACGCAACAACTGCTTTCGCATTTTCTTCATGTTGTCTCATGCGAAGCGCTAACGTTTTCATACCGCGAATTAATAACCATGAGTCAAATGGGCTTAAAACTGCACCTGATGCATTATGATAATGAGCGATTTCCTCGCAAAGTTCCTTTCCTTTTGCAACGACAAGCCCGCTTAGTACATCGTTATGTCCCCCTAAATATTTCGTTGCGCTATGAAGTACAATGTCAGCACCTTCTGTTAATGGTTGCTGTATATAAGGTGTGTAGAATGTGTTGTCTACAATAAGAAGTAGTCCGTGCCTTTTCGCTACAGTTGCGACAGCAGCAATATCGGTAACTTGCATTAATGGATTAGTTGGAGTTTCTATGAAAATAGCCTTCGTTTCAGTTGTGATAGCTTGCTCAATTTGTTTAATAGACTGTGTATTTACGTATCTACATCGAACATTCCACTTTTTTTCATGCTCAGAAAATAATCGATACGTTCCCCCGTATAAATCTTCAGATACAATAAGTTCGTCTCCAGAGCGGAATAGAGAAAGGACGAGGAGAACAGCCGCCATCCCTGAACTACAGGCATAACCTTGTTCGCCATATTCTAAGTCTGCGATCGCCTGTTCTAAAAGACCGCGAGTTGGATTGCCAGTTCGTGAATAGTCAAAGCCAGTAGATTTACCAATTCCTTCGTGGCGATAAGCAGTTGAGAAATAAACTGGTGGATTAACCGTTCCAGTTGTAGTTTCACTACGATTTCCGATTTGTGCTAGTTTTGTTTCGATTGTTGACATGTGAAAATTCCTCCTTTTTAAATTGAAACATTAAGTGAATATAAAATAAAAAAAGCCTTCTAAGAAGAAGGCTTTCGGTTTGAATAGAGTCTTCTTCTCATCTGTCAAATCTTTCACAATTTGCTGGAATTAGCACCTTATTAACAAAATGTTAATGGTTGCTGAGGCGTCACAGGGCCAGTCCCTCTACCTCTCTAGATAAGAATGTTCGTATGAAATTTTTATTATGTTTTTAACTTTACAATAAAAGATAATTGAATTGCAACTTTATTTTAAATAATTTTTATTTTTCCGCAAGTGTCATTGACTTTTACTTTTGTGCATGCTAAATTTATTAAAAAATTAACAAACATTGTTAAAAGGGGAACGCATTTCCTTTTAGCTACATAAATAAAATAATAAAGACAACTCTTATTGAGAGCGGTGGAGGGAAAGGCCCTGTGAAACCCGGCAACCTTCAAACGAAATGTTTGAAACGGTGCTAATACCTGCAAAACGAATGTTTTGCATAATAAGAGGAGGAACAATTATGTCCCCCTCTTCAAAGTGAAGAGGGGGTTTTTATATTGATAGAAATGAGGGAGATTCGTGAAATTACTAGATTTATTATCAAAAGGAATTGTAATAGGTGATGGTGCGGTTGGAACGTTATTGCATTCACATGGTTTGCAAAGTAGCTTTGAAGAATTGAACGTATCTGATCCAGATCTAATTATATCCATTCATAAACAATATGTAGCTGCTGGAGCAGATGTAATTCAAACGAATACGTATGGAGCAAATGAGGCGAAATTACGTATGTATGGTTTAGAAAATCAAGTTACAAAAATTAATAGAGCGGCAGTGAAATTGGCGAAAGCATCTGTGACAGATAAAAATGCAATTTTAGGAACAATTGGTGGTATGAAACATATCGGAGCTGTTACAACGACTGATATGGAAAGGGAGTTTATATTACTTGAACAGGCGGGGGCTTTACTAGAAGAACAGGTTGATGGATTACTATTAGAAACTTTTTATGATGAATTTGAATTACTTCATGCTGTTCAGGTGTTACGAAAGCAAACGAACATTCCAATTGTAGCTCAATTAGCGTTACATGAGGCAGGTACGACTCAAAATGGAAATGATGTAAATGAAATATTAAAACAGCTTTTAGATTACGGTGCAAATGTTGTTGGATTGAACTGCCAACTAGGACCACTTCATATGACGGAAGCTTTCAAAATGATATCGATTCCGCAAAATGGCTATTTATCAGCATACCCAAATGCAGGTCTCCCGAATTATGTAGAGGGACGTTACGTATATGAGGGAAGTCCAGCTTATTTCGAAGCGATGACACCGAAATTTATTGAGCAAGGTATTCGGTTATTGGGTGGCTGTTGTGGTACGACTCCAGAACATATTCAAAGTATGAAGCGCGCTGTTGCGAATATTACCCCTGTAATAGAAAAAGAAACGATTCAAAGGCCAAAAGTCGTTCATACGCATGAGAAACGTTCGAAGGCTCACGTCACTCTAGCAGAGAAAGCAAAAAAACAAACGACAGTTGTAGTGGAATTAGATCCACCGAAAACGTTAGATACACAGCGTTTTTTTGAAGGAGCAAGAGCGTTAAAAAGAGCGGGAGCAGATGCTATTACTCTAGCAGATAATTCATTAGCATCGCCTCGTGTCTCTAATATGGCGATGGGTGCGTTATTAACGAAGCATGATATCCCAGTATTGACGCATTTAACGTGTAGAGATCATAACGTCATTGGACTACAATCTCATTTGTTAGGTTTATCGGCGTTAGGGATGGAAGAAGTGTTAGCTTTAACTGGTGATCCAGCGCGCGTTGGTGATTTTCCCGGTGCCACTTCTGTATATGATTTATCCTCTATTGAGCTTATTAAAATGATTAAAGAAATGAACGATGGACGTTCAATTTTAGGGAAATCAATTGGACCGGCGACAAGGTTTTCTGTAGGCGGCGCATTTAATCCTCACGTGAGGCACTTAAAAGCGGCGGTTAAGCGAATGGAACGAAAAATAGATGCTGGAGCGGAGTATTTTTTAACTCAGCCAATTTACGATATCAAGTTAATTGAAGAAGTGTATGAAGCGACAAAGCATTTGGAACAACCTATTTTTATTGGAATTATGCCGTTAGTAAGTAAGCGGAATGCAGATTTTCTTCATTTTGAGGTGCCGGGTATTACTCTTCCTGAAGAAATAAGAGAGAGAATGGATGGACATGAAACGAAAGAGGCAGCAATTGAGGAAGGGATTCGCATTTCACAAGAATTGGTCGACGCAGCGATGAAATATTTTAATGGTATTTATCTTATTACACCATTTTTAAAGTATGAAATTACAGAACATCTTGTTAAATATGTAAGAGAAAAGCAAGAAGTGAAAGAAGGTATTAATTGATGAAGTGTATAGAAGAAAAATTAAAAAATAGCATTTTAATATTAGATGGTGCAATGGGGACAATGATTCAGCAAGAGGATTTAACTGCTGAAGATTTCGGAGGAGAAGAGTACGAGGGCTGTAATGAATATTTAGTGGAAACAAGACCAGACGTTATTTTAAAGATTCATAAAGCTTATATTGAAGCTGGAGCGGATATTATTGAAACAAATACATTTGGGGCAACGAATATTGTACTAAGTGATTATGAGCTGTCTCATTTAGATGAAGAACTAAATGAAAAGGCAGCACTTTTGGCGAAGCAAGCTGTTAAAGAAAGCGGGAATGAAGTATATGTTGCGGGAGCGATGGGACCAACAACGAAAGCAATTAGTGTTACTGGTGGTGTGACTTTTGAAGAATTGATTGAAGCTTATACAAGGCAGGCACGAGGATTATTAAAAGGAGAAGTTGATGTATTACTCGTTGAGACGAGTCAAGATATGCGTAACGTGAAAGCAGCTTATATTGGAATTCAAGCTGCTTTTGAAGAACTGAAAAAAACGGTTCCTATTATGATTTCAGGTACGATTGAGCCAATGGGAACGACTCTGGCTGGGCAAACAATTGAAGCTTTTTATTTATCAGTAGAACATATGAAACCATTATCTGTTGGGTTAAACTGTGCGACTGGTCCGGAGTTTATGAGGGACCATATTCGTTCACTATCTGATTTATCGGAGTGTTACATTTCTTGTTATCCAAATGCAGGTCTTCCTGATGAAGATGGACATTACCATGAATCTCCATCTTCTCTTGCTGAAAAGGTGAAGCGATTTGCTGAAGAAGGATGGGTTAATATTATTGGTGGTTGTTGTGGCACGACACCAGAACATATAAAAGAAATGAAATCCGCGCTAGCATCTCTTAAGCCTCGTGACCATCATGAGAGAGAAGGACATGGAATTAGTGGATTAGAAGCACTGCAATATGATGAGTCTATGAGACCGTTATTTGTAGGTGAAAGAACGAATGTTATTGGGTCACGTAAATTTAAACGATTAGTAGCAGAAGGGAAATTTGAAGAGGCTGCTGAAGTGGCAAGAGCGCAAGTGAAGAAAAATGCTCATATTATTGATATTTGTATGGCAGATCCTGATCGCGATGAAATAGAAGATATGGAAAACTTCTTAGCAGAAGTTACGAAAGTTTTAAAAGTACCGATTATGATTGATTCAACAGATGAAAATGTGATGGAGCAAGCTCTTACTTATATTCAAGGAAAAGCTGTTATTAATTCAATTAATTTAGAAGATGGAGAAGAACGATTTAAAAAAGTGACACCGCTTCTTCAGAAGTATGGTGCTGCTATAGTTGTAGGAACAATTGATGAAGACGGTATGGCGGTTAGTGCGGAGCGAAAGATAGAAATTGCGAAAAGAAGCTATGAATTACTTACAAAGAAGTATGGGATACGCCCGTCAGATATTATTTTTGATGCACTTGTGTTTCCGGTAGGGACAGGTGATGAAGAATATATTGGTTCAGCAGCAGCGACTATAGAAGGAATTCACCTTATTAAAGAAGCGTTACCAGAGTGTTTAACGATTTTAGGGGTAAGTAACATATCATTTGGTTTACCACCGGCTGGACGTGAAGTATTAAATTCAGTCTTTTTATATCATGCTACGAAAGCAGGGTTAGATTACGCGATTGTGAATACGGAAAAATTAGAACGCTATGCGTCGATTCCAGAGGAAGAAAAACGCCTTGCAGATGCACTACTGTTTGAAACGACGAAAGAGACGTTAGAAGAATTTACAAACTTTTACCGAGTTGCTAAAAAGAAAGATATCGTTGTGCAAGAAACGTTAACGCTTGATGAAAGACTAGCAAATTATATTGTAGAAGGTACGAAACAAGGATTACACGAGGATTTAAGTCTTGCGCTTGAAGAAGGAAGAAAACCTCTTGATATTATTAACGGTCCGCTTATGACAGGGATGGATGAGGTAGGACGACTATTTAATAATAATGAACTTATTGTTGCTGAAGTATTGCAAAGTGCTGAAAGTATGAAAGCTGCTGTAAGCTATTTAGAGCCACATATGGAATCTAGTGATAGTGCGAAAAAAGGGAAAGTATTATTAGCAACTGTAAAAGGTGACGTGCATGATATTGGGAAAAATCTCGTTGAAATTATTTTAGCAAATAACGGATATGAGATTATTAATTTAGGAATTAATGTACGTTCGGATCGAATTGTTCAAGAAGTACAAGAAAAGAAACCGGATATTATAGGCCTTTCCGGTTTATTAGTAAAATCAGCGCAACAAATGGTAACGACTGCTGAAGATTTAAAAGCAGCAAATATTGATGTTCCCATTGTTGTAGGTGGTGCAGCGTTAACGAGAAAGTTTACAGATAATCGGATTTCACCATCATATAAAGGGCTCGTTTGTTATGCGAGTGATGCGATGACGGGGCTCGATATTATTAATAAGCTTCAAAAAGAAGAAGAGCGTGAGAAGATGAAACAGGATAAAAAAGAACGTCATCTTCATATCGTAAAAAAAGAGGAGAAGAAAGTAGAAATTCCAGCAGTAATTGAGCCATTACCGAAGGCTGAAGTTATCGTGCCTGATTCAACAAAACGAATTGTATTACGCGATATTCCGGCCTTTCATCTCGCTCCATTTTTAAATAGACAAATGCTACTTGGGCATCACCTTGGATTAAAAGGAAATGTGAAGAAGCTTTTGAAAGAGGGAAATAAGAGAGCACATGAATTAAATGATTTAATAGATGAATTATTGCAGGAAGGACAATCTTGGTTAAAGCCGAAAGCAGTGTATCAATTTTTCCCAGCGCAAAGCGACGGACAAAACATTGTAATATATGATCCAAAAGATCATACGCGTGTTATAGAGCGTTTCACATTCCCTAGACAAGGAAAGGCTCCCTATCGTACTTTAGGTGATTATTTGCGCCCAATAGGAGATGAGATGGACTATGTTGCTTTCTTATCTGTTACGGTTGGGGAAGGAATTCGGGACATTGCTGAAGAGTGGAAGGCGAAAGGTGATTACTTACGTAGTCATGCCATTCAATCGTTAGCGCTTGAATTAGCGGAAGGACTTGCTGAAAAAACACATATGCTCATTCGTGACCGCTGGGGCATTCCGGACTCACCTGAACTGACGATGGAAGAACGTTTCCGTACGAAATATAGAGGAATACGAGTGTCATTTGGTTATCCGGCGTGTCCAGAACTTGCAGATCAAGAAAAGCTATTTCGCTTAATTCATCCAGAGGAAATAGGTATTTCATTAACAGAAGGATTCATGATGGAGCCAGAAGCGTCCGTAACGGCTATGGTATTTTCTCACCCTGAGGCAAGATATTTTAGTGTATTATAGTCTAGAAGGGGGAGACGTATGAAGAAAATAGTCTTTACAGGTGGCGGTTCGGCAGGACATGTAACACCTAATTTAGCCATTATCCCATATTTACAGGAAGACAACTGGGATATCTCTTATATTGGTTCTCATCAAGGTATTGAGAAAACGATTATAGAAAAGGAAGGCATTCCCTACTATAGTATTTCGAGTGGAAAGCTACGTCGTTATTTTGATTTGAAAAATATAAAAGATCCTTTTCTTGTAATGAAGGGTGTTATGGATGCGTATGTAAGGATTCGAAAACTAAAACCAGATGTAATTTTTTCAAAAGGCGGTTTCGTATCTGTACCAGTCGTAATTGGAGGATGGCTAAATAGAGTACCAGTTTTATTACATGAATCTGATATGACACCAGGACTAGCAAATAAAATTGCGCTTCGTTTTGCTTCGAAAATATTTGTTACATTTGAAGAAGCAGCGAAACATTTACCGAAAGAAAAAGTAATATATACGGGATCTCCTGTACGTGAAGAAGTGCTGAAGGGAAATCGTGAAAAAGGTTTAGCGTTTTTAGGTTTTTCACGTAAAAAGCCAGTTATTACGATTATGGGAGGCAGCTTGGGCGCGAAAAAAATTAATGATACGGCTCGAGAAGCATTACCAGAACTTCTTAAAAAATATCAAATTGTTCACCTTTGCGGAAAAGGTAACCTTGATGAAAGTTTACAAAATAAAGAAGGATATAGACAATTTGAATATGTACATGGAGAACTGCCAGATATATTAGCGGTAACAGATTTTGTTATTTCACGCGCGGGCTCCAACGCAATTTTTGAATTTTTAACATTACAAAAGCCGATGGTTTTAATTCCATTATCGAAATTTGCAAGCCGTGGAGATCAAATATTAAATGCAGAGTCCTTTGAAAGGCAAGGGTATGCCTCCGTATTATATGAAGAAGATGTAACTGTAAAATCTCTTATAAAGTATGTCGAAGAATTGAATCAAAATAATGAGAAGTATAAAACAGCACTAAAAAAATATAATGGAAAAGAAGCAATTAAAACAATCATTCAAAATATTTCAGAGGCATGATGAAACAATCATGCCTCTTTTAGTAGGGTGAAAGATTCCAAGAATTGATATTTTTATGTTACAATAAAGTGAAACTTTAATCAGTTGGGTTCATCCCACATCTAACTTCTTTACTGTTACTAAATTTTGAGGAGGTAGTCTTACTGCCCTCAAATAGCGGGATAACAAATGGGTTAATAGGGAAATTCCAATTAATGAGGCGTGAAAATACGAATGGATTAGGAGTGACTGTGTTGGAGCTAAGTCTCTATGAAAATACTGCACTTATTATATGCTTTGTGTTGTACGTTGGTAGTGTTATTGTTTATATTTCAAGGAAATTTTCGCAAGAAAGAGAGCTTGAAAAGTCAGAGATAACAGCTGAACTAGAAATGTTAGCTGATGAAAGTTATAAAAAACAAAAAATAAAAGAAGACCATGAAGCATCCCATCATTTAAACGCAAATAAGTTTTAAAGATGGGGATTTTTTTTGAAGTTGTTCTTTATTATAGCTATAACAAATAACGCTAAAAAGGAGTTTCCCCATACATAATGAAGGAGTGTATATAAATGAATTTTTATATCGCCTCAGGTTTCCAAAATAAACATCTTGTACATTCCGTAGCAAATGAACTGAAACATGCAGGATGGCACCATACATATGATTGGACCAAAAACGAAAGAGCAGCGAATGAAGAACAATTAAGAGAAATTGGTCAGGCAGAACGAAATGCTGTAAAAGAAGCGGATGTATTTTTACTTATATTAGATGGTGGAAACGGGAGCCATACAGAGTTTGGAATGGCGATTGCACTAGAGAAAACGATATATGTATATCATGCAGGAAACCCGCTCCAAACAACGTTCTATCACTTGCCAGAAATAAATATTTTTGAAGGAGATGTAGCTGAGTTTGCATCTTTTGTTATGAATCATGTGAAATAATAGTAACTACCTAAAAGGTTATAAAAGTGATCTTTTGGGTACAGTGATGATAAGAAACGTATATAAAGGAGTACATAATATGAAATTAGAAAATGGATGGGAAACGAGCTTTTTAGAAGTCGTACAAAATAGTGAATTTAAGAAAGAGGCACTTCTTAGTCAATTGCTTTGTCAGGATAGTGAAGAAGTAGAAGAGCTTGTGGATGATTACGGCTACGAAGAACTTGTTGAACGTGAACATGATGATGAGTTAGCTGAAATCTTAGGAGAAGAACTTTTTAGTGAGATGGAACGCCAAGTATTCTTATCTTCAAATCCAGAAGAAAAACTTATTTCATTCGTCAATGGATTAGGTTTTCATGTGCTAGATTGGATCGTTCTTCTTGAAACAGAATTTGGCATTGATAGTGCAAACTTTACATCAGATGCTGTGAAGTTGTTAGAAAAGCGTTTCAGACAGTTTCCATACATAGAGGACAAGACAATTTTTGATATGACATTTGGAGAATCGATGGATGTATTAGAATCTGTTACAGGATTACAACTAAAGGAAAAGATGAACGTATAATGAAAAAAGAACGTGATTGGATCACGTTCTTTTTTTACATAATAATAATTTTATCATCTAGTTTTGTCTGCCCGGTAAGAAGTGCGTTTAAATATTCCACTTTTCTTATACAAGCTTGTATATGTCTTTCAATCTCTTGTAACTCTGCTTGGTGATGCGTTTCAATTGGATGAATTTGTACGTTGAATTTTTCAAATTGACTACTATATGTTATTTCTGCATAGCCGCTCATAATATCGGTTTCGTTATGAAATAAAAATTGCTTCGTTTTGTCACAGAATGATACATCCTGAAAGCCATATACTTTTAATGCTTCAATTACTTTTTTAATCATTTTTGTATTCATTTTTTAACCCTCTTTACGAAGTTCTACTTATATATTATAACATAAAAAATTACATAGAAAGCGCTTCCAAGTGTATTTTATTATAAACTTTACGTTTCAATCACAAAAATGAAACAAAGAAAAAATAATTGTAAAGAAGGAAGGACTCTTTTATTGTTTCGTCATATATATAGAGAAATAGTGCAATGAAAGGAAATTTTCCGAGGTGGAGATCGTATTTCCAATTTGAGCGCAGTAAAAGAGGTGAGAATTTTGAACTTTGATATTGTAGGACAAAAAGCATATATAAAAGATGGACCGCATCGGAACCGAATTGGAATTGTAAAGAAAAACGAGACAAAATTAGCATCGCAGTTTGCTATTGTAATTGGAGAACAAATCATTGATGTAGAGCTAAAGGATATCGTGTTAGTTGGAGTAGACGTAGGACAATTTCATAAATGGTGCGAACAAAATGGTTATTTGTGAAAAGGACGGGCTGTGAGATAATGAAATATATTTGAGGAAAGAGGATATGTTATCATATTCTCTTTTTCTATGTTTCAGGAGGCGAAAATGAAATATAAAGAACAGGAGTTTACGTTGGAGTTAAAAGAGAACATTCAATGTATGGAGAAGGAAATAGAGCGAATATCACTTAAACTGCATAAAGAGTATGCGATTTATACATAGAAAAACACATGGAATTAGATATGGGATTTGCAAGAGAAAAAGAGAATCCCTTTGAGGTGGGTTATTATTCATCAGTTGCCATAGCTATATTAGATGAAGAAAAAGAGATGATTGAATTTCACTATATTCCAATTTGGAAATGCGAAAAAATCTTTTTAGGAATGTCAATTCAATCAAACATTTTTGGGAGTAAGAAAGTAGGGGAACTTGTTGATGAATCTTGTTATGAGATTGAGGAGGAGTTAAAAGAGTAACTAGAAGAATACTTGGAGTAAGAATTCTCAAGATAAAATCTATAAAGAGGGAACGGAATAAAAAAGACGCTAACAATTGTATGTTAGCGTCTTTTTTTCATTATGAAGCAATTTCACCAGTTTTTGTATCATCTTGATTGTACGTATCTTGATCTAATTCACCAAGCCATTTACTTGAAATAAGACCTGCTGTCATAGAACCACTTACGTTAAGAGCTGTACGACCCATATCGATTAATGGCTCAACCGAGATAACTAGAGCAACAATACCGATTGGTAAGTTCATTGTAGATAGTACGATTAAAGCTGCGAATGTTGCACCGCCACCAACTCCGGCAACACCGAATGAGCTAATAGCAACAACAGCGATTAAAGTTAAAATAAATTGTGGTTGTAATGGATCAATTCCTACAGTTGGAGCGACCATCATTGCAAGCATTGCTGGATAAATACCTGCGCAACCGTTTTGTCCGATAGATACCCCAAATGAAGCTGCGAAGTTTGCAATTCCTTCGGAAATACCAAGTTTTTCTTTTTGAGCTTCAATATTTAATGGCATCGCACCAGCACTAGAGCGAGATGTGAATGCAAAAGTTAGTACAGGGAACACTTTTTTCAAATATTGAATTGGATTTAAACCAGACAATGCAATTAATAATAAGTGAATGATAAACATTACGATAAGTGCTACGTAAGAGGCTAACACGAAGTTACCAAGTTTTAAAATAGCATTTATATCGCTACCAGCAACTGTTTTTGCCATAAGAGCTAATACGCCGTATGGAGTAAGGCGTAAAATTAATGTTACCATACGCATTACGATTGCATATACAGCATCAAGCATTTTCTTAAATAGTTCTGCTTGTTCTGGATATTTTCTTTTTACACCTATAAAGGCAATGCCGATAAAGGCTGCAAATATTACGACAGAAATTGTTGATGTTGGACGAGCGCCTGTTAAATCAAGAAACGGATTTGTAGGCAATAGCTCTAATAATTTATCTGGAATTGTTGTCTTTTCAATAGAAGTAAATCTTTCTTCAACTAGTTTCAGACGAGCAGATTCTGCATCACCTTGTTGTAGGCCTGTTGCAGATACATCAAATCCTGCACTTGCAGCGATACCGACAGCTGCAGCGATTCCTGTAGTAAGAATTAAAATTCCGATAATAAGACCACTAATTTTACCAAGGTTTTTCGTTAACTGTAATTTTGTAAATGCTGAAATAATAGATACTAAAATAAGTGGCATAACGATCATTTGAAGTAATTTCACATAACCGTTACCGATTAAGCCAAACCAAGTATTTGATTCAATAATTACTTTAGAAGTTGGCTCATAAATGAATTGTAATATAAGACCGAATAAAATTCCGACTCCTAAAGCGGTAAATACACGTTTATTAAAAGATACATGCTTACGTTGCATATAATATAATACGCCAACTAAGATTAGCATGACTGCAACGTTAATTCCGACAAGCAGTGTATTCATGTTGATTCCCCCTAATTCCAATCTGTTATATAGAATATAAGGTAATAAAACCTATAAGTCAACTAGGAAATTCCGGGATTAAAAAAAGATGGCAAAATGCCATCTTTTAATGTCCAGCCCCAGGGACAAGTAAAAATGTCGTGTAGTATGTAAATCCTATGAAGAAAACAGTTAAATATGCCCCGAATACGTATATATACATACGCTCTGTTAATTTTAAATAGCTTAAAAGTACGAAGAAACCTGTTTGTCCTAAAAATAGTAGTGCGGTCTGTTGCATATCCCCTACGTAAAACATAACCGAGAAAATTCCAGTCCAAAAGCCGAGAACGCGAAACATGCGCTCCATGCCATCTCCCTCCTTTTCTAAAAAAAGTAAACCTCACCTCATTATAGTTTATTTTTCTTACTATTGTAAATATTCATTCATATAAAAAGAAGCCAATTATTATTGG
>NZ_JH414708.1:587628-644026 GCF_000238655.1 Bacillus sp. 7_6_55CFAA_CT2
AATTATTATTGGCTTCTTTTTATATGAGAAATTAAATTGTTAGTTTATAATTACAAGATTTACATCCATCTAATAGACTATCATTTCGAGTTAATTCCATGTTAGGGAATAGGATTTCAAAAATTCCTTTCATCATATCTCCGTGCATGTTACAAATTTCAGTTGGATGATGAACAGCAACTTCTTTAAATGGACAATTGTGTACATCATAGAAAATTTTTGTTCCATCTGCACTTAATTCAAATGCAGGTGATAAGCCAGCTGTTGAGAAAGCTTCTTTTGCAATTTGAACTTTTTGTTCCACTGTTAAAGCATCTTCACTCACATTTAAACGTTGCATATGTTGTTGCATTAATTCAGCTCCGAATTGTTTTCCTGTTTCGTATAGCGCTTTCTCACCAGCAGCGCCAAGGCTAAGTAAAGAATTAAATGCGATTCTTGCTAACAATTGATAATCACGGAATGGAAATTGTAATTGGATAACATCTTCAGATAAGACATACAATCTGCTCGGTCGTCCGCCTTTTCCAGTTTTCTTCGTTTCCGATTTTAGCATATGAACATCTTCTAATTTAGATAAATGTAAACGCGCTACGTTTGGATGAATGTCAAACTCATCTGCAATTTCTTGTACCGTTACGTAACTATGTTTTTGCGAAATATATTTATAAATGTAATAACGAGTTGGGTCAGATAATACACCTGTAATTTTTAAAGCTTGTTCCATGAGGATCTCCACCTTTATCACTTTATCCAAGATAATAACATTATAATACAGATAAACATGAGTATAGGTAATTTCAGACAATAATTCGGAAATTGTTCATAATTTCACAAACATATTTTTCCTTTTTCCTCTATTGAAAATACAAAAGTCCAAATTTTTATTGCGAATGTTTTCATGCTATATACATAGTGAGGAGGGAAAAGTAATGAATGGGATTGAAATTTTTGCGAATACAATTTTAAAAGAAGCGTGTAGGGTACAAGCGTCAGATTTACATATTGTGCCCCGGCAGAAGGATGTAGCAGTGCAACTACGTATAGGAAAAGATTTAATGACGAGACAGTGTATTGAAAAGGAGTTTGGAGAAAAACTTGTCTCACATTTCAAATTTTTAGCATCTATGGACATAGGAGAGAAACGGAAGCCACAGAATGGTTCGTTGTATTTGCAAATTGATGGACAAGAAGTGTATTTACGCCTTTCAACACTTCCAACAGTATATCAAGAAAGTCTCGTTATTCGCCTTCATTTACAAGCATCTGTTCAGCCCTTATCACATCTTTCGTTATTTCCAAGTACGGCAGCAAAACTACTCTCGTTTTTACGCTATTCACAGGGGCTACTCGTATTTACTGGACCGACTGGATCTGGGAAGACGACGACAATGTATGCATTATTAGAAGTAATTAGAAAAAAGAAAACACGTCGCATCATTACACTTGAAGATCCGGTTGAAAAAAGAAGTGACGATGTATTACAAATTCAAATAAATGAAAAAGCGGGTCTCACATATGAAATAGGATTAAAGGCTATTTTACGTCATGATCCAGATATTATTTTAGTCGGTGAAATCCGGGATGAGGAAACAGCAAAAATAGCTATAAGGGCAAGTTTGACAGGACATTTAGTAATGACAACGCTGCATACGAATGATGCGAAAGGAGCAATCATTCGTTTCATGGATTATGGTATAACGAGGCAAGAGATTGAACAGTCTTTATTGGCTGTAGCTGCACAGCGACTTGTCGAATTGAAGTGTCCGTTTTGCAGAGGAAAGTGCTCAACTTTATGTAAATCAATGAGGCAAGTAAGGCAAGCAAGCATTTATGAGCTACTATATGGACATGAGTTAAAACAAGCACTTAAAGAAGCAGATGGAGAATGTGTTACTTACAAACATGAGACTTTAGAATCGTCAATACGAAAAGGATATGCTTTAGGTTTTTTAGAAGAAGATGTTTATGTTTAAGAAAACTTGGAGTTTAAGTGATCAAGTAGTATTGTTGAAACGTTTAGGAGAATTATTAGAAAAAGGCTACTCTCTTTTACAAGCATTAGAATTTTTACAGTTTCAATTACCTGTAGAAAAGAAAGTACAATTGCAGCGCATGATTGAGGGGTTAAAAGATGGGAAAAGTCTACACGATTCTTTTCATCAGTTAAAGTTTCATCAGGACATGTTAAGTTATCTATTTTATGCCGAGCAACATGGTGATATTTCTTTTGCTTTGCAACAAGGAAGTGCACTTCTTTATAAGAAAGATAAGTATAGGAAAGACATGATGAAAATAATGCAGTATCCTATGTTCTTGATGTTTTTTCTACTAATCATGCTTTTTATTTTTAACCTCATTTTATTACCTCAGGTTGAAATGGTTTATAGTTCGTTCGGTTCTAATACACCACTACTTACAGAACAAATTTTAAGTGCAATAAAACTGCTACCATACATTATTTTAACCGCTATTTTAACTGTTATTATTGGATGTAGTTTATACATGTTGTATTTTAGGAAACTTCCACATATTAGACAGGTAAAAATCATGCTTCGTATTCCTCTCATCAAAACATTTCTTATTTTAAAGCATTCACATTATTTTGCTACTCAGTTGAGTGGTTTATTAAATGGTGGACTATCAGTATGCGAAGCTTTAACAATAATGATGGAGCAAAGATATCATCCGTTCTTTCAATATGAAGCGAATCGGATTGAAAGACAATTAATTGGAGGAGAACAGTTACAATCTATCATTGCTAAAAGTGGGTATTACGAGAAAGAACTTTCTTATGTTATTACGCATGGACAAGCAAATGGAAATTTAGGGATTGAATTAGGTGACTATAGCGATCTTATTATGGAAAAGATGGAACGAAAAATTAAACATATGTTAGTTATCATTCAGCCTATTTTATTTACATGTATTGGGGGAATCGTTGTCCTTATGTATTTAGCGATGATTATGCCGATGTTTCAAATGATGAATTCTATTTAGGGGGCATTTGTATGCAGAATGAGGAAGGATTTACTCTGTTAGAGATGCTATTAGTAATGGTTGTCATAACTATATTATTACTATTAATTATTCCAAATGTAGTTACACAGCGTTCATCGGTCCAAGGAAAAGGGTGTGCAGCTTACGTGAAATCTATAGAAGCGCAAATACAAGTATATCAATTACAACATAATAAAATTCCATCGTTAAAAGAACTGGCAGATGAAAAGTATATTACAACTGATAAGTGTCCGAATGGCGAATCTATTCATATATCAGATGATGGCACAGTATCAATTAGGGCATTGTGAAACAACAAGGGTTTACTTTTTTAGAAATGTTACTTGTTTTATTTGTTATTTCTGTATTAAGTATAGTTACGTATTTTAGTGTTCATTCCTTATACGAGCGACAAAAAGTTGAACAATTTTTGAGACAGTTTTCAAATGATATTTTGTATATGCAGCAATTAGCGATAAACCATCAAAAGCACTACACATTACGTTGGCATAAAGATAGAAATATGTATGCTATAAAAGAGTCAGGTACAAAGTATTATATCGTCAAGCGAGAGTATGAAGAAGATATACAAATTGATTTGCATACGTTTCCAAATCCGATGACATATAACCCAAGTGGAAATATTAATAGAGGTGGTACGATTATAATTTCGTATAGAAATTATAAATATGAAATTGTATTTCAGCTTGGAAGAGGGAGATTTACGTATCGTGAAATGTCAAAAAGGATCCATAATGGCTGAAATGATTGTATCGTTAAGTGTTTTAATGATGGCTGTATCGTTACTACTACCGCAAACAGTATTAGTTATGCAAGAAAGAAAAAATATACAAATTCGTTATAAGGCAACTGGATTATTAAAAAAAGAAGCAGCTATATATATGTATGGAAATGAAGAAAAGACGAATAATAGAAAAGAATATAAATGAAATTGTATATTACACATATTGGGGAGGCAATGAAGTTTGTACCATGTGGAAAGATGTGAAAGACAGAATGATGGAACAATGCTTTTATGTAGGAGAAAAAATAAATTAGAATTTGGTTTTTCATTAATAGAAATGATTGTATGTCTGTTTCTATTATCAATATTTTTTTTGCTCTTTCCCCGCCTACATTTCATTGAAATGGAAAATAAACAGTCGAAAGGGTTAAATGATTGGGAGTGGGATGTGTATTTAGGGCAAATGCAATTGGAGTTTCGTGAAGTATCATTTGGAGAACAGCTAGCATTTGAAAATGGAGGAAGTATTTTACAATTCCGATCGCGTAATGGGAGTGAAGTATCGTATGAAAAAGAGAATAGTCGTCTTATAAGAAAGGTAAATAGGCGCGGGAGGGAAGTTGTTTTACAAAATATTGGAACGGTTTCTTACAAACTAACACCTCATGTACTCATTATAAATGTGAAAGATACTAGTGGGAAAATATATGAAGGTGTAGTTATGCGATATAGCGAAATAGGAATAAACGTATGAGAAAGCAAAAGGGATTTACAATGCCTGGAACGATTATCTTTCTTATTTTATTAACTTCTTTTTTTATATACGAAACAAATATGTTGTTTACAGATAAAAATTTTTATATAGGAATAGAACAAAAATTTTTATTGGATGAATTACTTAACCGATCTATTACAGATATAAAAAAAGACTTACAGCAAAAAGAAAAAGAAGGTGCATTTTTCTTTCAGTATGAAAAGGGAGAAGCGAGTGGAAATTATGTCTTTGAAAATGATTTAATTCTCGTTGCTTTGCAGTGTACACTCAAACAGGAAGCTTTCTATACGGTGAGTTTTCGGTATAGAAAAAAGGATGGGAAAATAGTCGATTGGATAGAAGGATAATATGTAAAATATATATAGATAAACCAGGATTTCCTATTGTAAATTGAATTGATTTTTTAGAAGAAATGGATAAATATAATGATTAAAAGTTTAAATTTTCTCAAAAAAGAGAAAGGTAGAAAGAATATGATATATTCATGCTATCCAATCATTATTTTTAGGGAGAATAGGGAAATGACAAACAACAATCAAATAGGTGAAAATAAGGAACAAACTATTTTTGATCATAAAGGAAATACGATTATGACAGAAGATAGAGAAATACACATTATTTCAAAATTCGAAGAACCTCTTATTGTCGTATTAGCAAATGTACTAAGTGATGAAGAGTGTGATGAATTGATTGAAATGTCTAAAAATAAAATGGAGCGTTCTAAAATTGGTTCATCACGTGATGTAAATGATATTCGAACAAGTAGCGGTGCATTTTTGGAAGACAATGAACTTACTTCAAAGATTGAAAAACGAATTTCATCTATCATGAATGTTCCGGTGGCGCACGGAGAAGGATTGCACATTTTAAATTATGAAGTGGATCAACAATATAAAGCACACTATGATTATTTTGCGGAACATAGTAGATCAGCTGCTAACAATCGTATTAGTACGCTTGTAATGTATTTAAATGATGTAGAAGAAGGCGGGGAAACGTACTTCCCGAAATTAAATCTTTCTGTACACCCTAGAAAGGGAATGGCAGTATACTTTGAGTATTTTTATCAAGATCAATCACTAAACGAGCTTACGTTACACGGAGGGGCACCTGTAACGAAAGGCGAGAAATGGATTGCAACGCAGTGGGTGAGAAGAGGTACTTATAAGTAAAAGCGAGTGTTACGTTTTGTTCTTTATAGTATAAGAACAAAACGTTTTTTTATTAAACAAAGTAGCATCTTTCGTTATAATAACAATTAATAAATGACGATTGAGAGGACAAGAAATGAAATCTATATACATAACCGGCTACATGGGAGCTGGGAAAACAACAATTGGAAAAGCATTAAGTAAAGAACTTCATATGGATGTTGTAGATACTGATCAAAAAATCGAAGAGAAGCAAGAGAAGGCAATTCGTGATATTTTTGCCGAAGAAGGTGAAATGGCTTTTCGCGAATATGAAAGTGAAATGTTACGTTCACTACCGAGTCGTAATGTAATCATTACAACTGGTGGCGGCATCATTGAACGAGAGGAAAACCGAAAGTGGATGAAGGAAAATGGCACCATCGTGTATTTATATTGTGATCCACATGTAATTGCAGAAAGGCTTCGTGAAGATACGACACGTCCACTATTTCAAAAGAAAGATATAGATGCATTCGTAAAGAAATTTGAATCACGCCGAGCTTATTATGAAGAGGCTCACATTCATATCGATACGACAAATAAGTCTGTAAGGCAAATTATGAATGAATTAAAGGAAAAGATTAATGTATAAAAAAGTGGACATACTAATCAAGTAGAGGTGATGATAATATGTCTACTAATGATTATGTTCGCTTTGTGACGCAGCAGTTTGTGTCGTATATGGATGCTCCAAAAGAAGATCGAAAACAAAAGAAAGAACAACGCCGTGCTGAAAAAGAGCCATTTATGAATAAGTGGTTTGGTGTTATGCCGCTGAGTGCTGCTTTGTTTTACCGAAATGTAAAAAGTAAAAGAAAAAAATCAAGTTAAATTTTAGTCATATGTTTAGCAAACCAAAAATCCCCTAGTGTCGTATTACACTAGGGGATTTTTATTTACTGCACGGATTCTTGTTCTTCCGTAACGGCATGTATTTTATTGTTCACCCATACGAACCCTATTCCGATACAAATAGAAATGCCCCAGCCGACAGCGGTCATAATCGCTCTCATTTCACCATAGCCATCTACACCAAAAACAGAGATGAAATAAATTTTTAAAAAGCTTTTTAATATAAATTGCAGCCCGAAAAATAGCGTTAAATATTGCAGTGCTGGATATATACGACTATCACGATAAAGCTCACGACTTTTATCGCGATCATGGCCTTGCAGTGCGGCAATATCCGCAGCGAAATATAACATAAGTGGTTTCTTTATAAAAATTGTACATATGACGATAATACCGAGTACGATGTGATAATATGCATCATTCCACAACATTCGTTCAGCTGACCCAGATAATAAATCTACCGTTGTATTAGAAATGAGTGTAATTAAAATAAAGAACCCTGTCACGTTAAACTGTTTTTCTTTTTTAAAGGTATACAGTGTATAAATAATCCCCGGAACAGAGGAAAGTAACATCGCGTAATAAGGATCGATATAAGGTTTTGCAAATTTCCAAATGAGGAATGGGATTACGAGATAAAAGACAAGATCTAATATAGCTTTTTTATTTTGATTCATACAAAGCCTCCTTAAGTCATACATATATTTTATAATATAATTTCTGAAAATTGTATAAGGTTTAATGGGAAAAGAAAAAATATATCAATTTTCGAGGGGGGAGTAGATTGAAAAAAATTGCCCCTAGCGTAGTAAGTTTTTTTAGTATATAATAAAGGAAACGCTTTCATTTTTAATTTGTTCACAAAATGGACGGAAAATCACATATTTACTATCGATATGTTGCTTTATAATGAAACTAATTAAATATACATGCATACAATATTGTGAAATAAATAACATAAATAATCTATATAAATGTAAACGTTATCAAAAGAGAGAGGTGGAGACAATGAGTAAATTTTTCTTCAATCATAATCCAGCAACAGTAGAGGATGGAAGGCTTGTTAAATATGCTGAAATTATTTATGGAGAAGGTGGCCGTTCTGTATTAGAAAATTTAATGGTGAAGGCATCTATCAGATTGCGTGATCGTTATCCGAATAAATCTGACGAGCAGATCTCGAACCTAGTAAATAAAGGCATCCATGATATGTTTCAAAAATATGTGAGCGAGTAAGAGTGGCCAATGGCTGCTCTTATTTTTTTGTATAAGGATTGTAACTCTAGCTGAAAATAAACATGTATTCTGAAAAACGTAAAAAGGAGTGGGAAAGATGAGCAATGGAATTGGACGTTCGAAAGAAAATCTTCCAACTGATGCAAATCATGTGAGCGCGAAGGATCGTGCGTATCAAAAACGCATGGCAAAGCAAAAACAACAAGAGCGTAATGAGGATAGAGAATAACTCGAAATAAAGCTCCTTCTAAAGCAGAAGGAGCTTTATTTTGATAGAAAATGATTCGCGGTAACATAAAAGAGTCCACCGTTAATAATTTGCACTGTAATACGTGGTTCATACTGTTCTTGCAGAGCTTGTTTTTCAATTTCATAGCTCTCAGGAAGTTCGTCACTTTCTTCATAAAAACGGTTTAAAAGGTCTAAATCATGATTCCAACGCACTCTTGCTTCTTTTGCCCACGTATGGTCATCTTCTGCAATTATATTTTTTAAAGCGTCTTCTATGCGTTGTAAACCACTTTGAGGTTTAATGATAGGCGAGAGCGTAAAACAAAAATCAGGTATTTTTGGTGTAAGTTTAATGTTTGTTAATGTTTCATGAAAGTTTGCCATCATTGTTCCAGAAATGAGATGAATACCAATCGAGTGAAGGATGTCTTTTTTTCGATCACATTGATAGGAAACTTTTATATTAATACCGAGCCAAGGGTGGAGCGGTGTATGTGTTGTCCCATTATGTCTTACATCCTCATATAAACGTATGTATGAGCCTAATTCTTTTGTCGTTTGGAAAATTTGATGTAGACGTGGTGAACCGTAGTGAATAAGCTCACCATCATTTTCTTCATTTTCTGGATTTGTAATAAGAGTAAGGCGCATCGGATTCGGTACGCCTCCTGTTTTCTCAAGATAGTGCCAATAAAAAGGGCGATTCATTAATAATTTATCCATCTCAATTGTTAACTGTACATCTAATAAATGAGGAGAACGTTCTAAAATTTCACAGTTATTCGCCTCAAAGAAATTGTATAAGTAATTATGAATTTCATGTTGCTGCATAGCCTTGCACCTCAGCTTCATTTCGTTTCGCAAAGTCGATAATAGATGTTAAGTTTTCCATCTTAATTCTAATTTCACCTTCGCTTTTTGATTGCGCGAAAATTTCTTGAATGTGCGCGTCGATGTTTTTCATATTAATTCTCGTTAAAATTTCATCGAGTTCACCAATAACACGCTCGAATAAGTTGATTTTTTCATATAACAGTTTCAGAATATGTTCTTCAACAGTATGCTTTGTAGCTAAGTTATAAATATGAACATCATTTTTTTGACCGAGACGGTGAATACGTCCGATTCTTTGCTCAAGACGCATTGGATTCCATGGCAAATCATAATTGATCATATGGCTACAAAACTGTAAGTTAATCCCTTCACCACCAGCTTCAGTTGCAATTAATACTTGTGCGTGGTTTTGGAAAAGCTCCTTCATCCAATCTTTCTTCCCGCGTTTAAATCCGCCGCGGAATGGGACAGAAGAAATACCGTGTTGTTGTAAAAACCATTGTAAGTACATCTGTGATGCTCGGTATTCCGTGAAAATGACGACTTTATCGTCAATTTCTTTTATAAGCTCAAGAGCTTTATTTGCTTTTGAGTTGAAAGGAATATGATTAATTTTGTCCATTAGCACATCGATATGTGGATCTTTTATATAATGTTCATTTTCTTTCTGTCTTTTTTCTACATGCTTTTTCAATGAATAGTAAACAGCCTCACGACTACTACACGCTTCCCGTTTTAAAGTTAACGATGAGAAAGCAGATGTGAAGGCGTCTTGTCCTCGCCAATTTTCGATATCATTATATAGAGCTTGTTCTTGTTCATTAAACTCAACAAAAATTGTACGTACATGTCTCTTCGGCCAATCGATACCGGTATTATGTCGTCTATTTCGCACCATTACTTTGTTAATGAGAGCTTTTAAGTCTTCATCTGATTCGGCTGAACGATTTTTGGAAGCGTAATATTCTTCAAAGTTGGATTGATTGCCTAGATGTCCTGGCTTTAATAAAGAAACAAGGTTAAAAATTTCATCAATCTTATTTTGAACAGGAGTAGCGGTTAGTAATAAACAAAACTTCTTTTTTAATCGTTGTGCAAATTCATAGTTTTTTGTTTTATTATTTTTCAGTTTATGTGCTTCATCGATAATAATAAGGTCATATTCTAAGTTCAACACGATATCGCGATGTGGTGAACGTTTCGCAGTATCAATTGACGATACGATTACGTCAGCTTGTTCCCATGAGTAGCTTTTCTTTTGTGCTACAGCGGGAATGAAAAACTTTGTATTCAGTTCGTATGCCCATTGTGATACGAGAGAAGCTGGGACAAGTATAAGTACCTTTTTCACAAGCCCGCGGACCATGTATTCTTTCAAAATAAGTCCAGCTTCGATTGTTTTTCCAAGGCCTACTTCATCTGCTAGAATCGCTTTACCGTTCATTTGTTCAATCACATTTTGAGCGACTTCTAATTGATGCGGAAGCGGTGTGAAATGGGATAAATGTTTCGGTGCTTGTAGTCCATCAAAAGTAGGAACAAGTAACGATTTTTCTGTTTCATAAGCTAAGTGATATAAATCCCAGTTTGTCCAAGGACCATCTTCGTCAATTCTATTTAAAAAATTGTTTTGCCATGTCCGATCTACGGAAATATCGACATTCATTACAACTCTCCCACCTTTTATAAACTAAAGTAATTATTTTTTAATGTATGATGATTTGCCTTAAAAGAAGGCATAATTATCGTTATTAAAGGCTATATGATAGACAATAATAAAGTATTAAATCTCAAAAGCTGTATTTATTGTGTTTTAACATAAAAAATTCTAAATTATTTTTTATGCTAGAATATTGATGAAATATAGCGAATGATGTTAGGATAATGGTGTGAAATGTGTGGAATCTTTCGTATTTTATCCAAGAAAGTGATTTTTTATTTACGCTTTCATAAAAAAATATAATGAGATTCCGTATATCCTATCTTTTCAGAATGAAAATGTTTAGAAAAGGGAAGCAACTTTTATTGATTTGTCAAAGCATAAGGGGGAGAGAGCATGATTACATTACAACGTACACCGTTATTTGATGTATACGCGAAGTATGGTGGAAAAACAATCGACTTCGGTGGTTGGGAATTACCAGTTCAATTTTCAAGCATTAAAGAAGAACACGAAGCTGTACGTACAGCTGCAGGTTTGTTCGATGTGTCTCATATGGGAGAAGTTGAAGTAAAAGGTGTAGATAGTTTAGCATTTTTACAACGTGTTGTTACAAATGACGTATCTACCTTAAAGGTAGGGGGCGCACAATATACAGCTATGTGCTACGAAAATGGTGGTACAGTAGATGATTTATTAATCTACAAACGTGGTGAAGAAGACTATTTATTAGTAATCAATGCATCAAATATCGAGAAAGATTACGAATGGTTAGCAAGTCATGTAATTGGCGATGCGACAGTAGTCAATGTTTCTAGTGAAGTTGCACAGCTTGCAATTCAAGGACCAAAAGCAGAAGGCATTTTACAAAAAGTTGTGTCAGAAGATTTGAAAGAAATTAAGTTCTTTAAATTTAAAAACGATATTCTTGTAGATGGAATTCCAGCACTTGTATCTCGTACAGGTTACACAGGTGAAGATGGATTCGAAATTTACTGTAAGAGTGAAGATGCTGCAAAACTTTGGGAGAAACTTCTTGAAGTTGGAGCAGAAGAGGGCTTAAAAGCATGTGGTTTAGGTGCTCGTGATACACTTCGATTCGAAGCAACATTACCACTTTATGGACAAGAATTATCAAAAGATATTACACCGATTGAGGCTGGAATTGGCTTTGCGGTAAAAACAAATAAAGAAGCAGACTTCTTTGGAAAAGCAACGTTAAAAGAGCAAAAAGAAAACGGTGCGCCTCGTAAATTAGTCGGCATCGAAGTAATCGAACGTGGAATTCCTCGTACGCATTACCCTGTATTTATTGGTGAAGAAAAAATTGGGGAAGTAACGAGTGGTACACAATCTCCAACGTTAAAGAAAAGCATTGGTTTAGCACTAATTGATGTAAAATACGCAGCAGTTGATACAGAAGTAGAAATTGAAATTCGTAATAAACGCGTCAAAGCAGTAGTTGTTCCAACACCATTTTACAAACGTTCAAAGTAACGGGGAGAGGGGTAGATTTCATGTTGCATCGTTATCTTCCAATGACAGAAGAAGACAAAAAAGAAATGTTACAAACGATCGGCGTTCAAACGATCGATGAATTATTCTCTGATATTCCAGAGAGTGTTCGTTTTAAAGGGGATTTAAAAATTAAAGAAGCAAAATCAGAGCCAGAGCTTTTAAAAGAGCTATCTCAAATGGCTAGTAAAAATGCTAACTTAAAAGAATACGCTTCTTTCTTAGGAGCAGGCGTATACGATCATTATGCTCCAGTAATTGTAGATCATGTTATTTCTCGCTCAGAATTTTATACAGCTTACACACCATACCAACCGGAAATTTCACAAGGGGAATTACAAGCAATCTTTGAATTCCAAACAATGATTTGTGAATTAACAGGAATGGATGTAGCAAACTCTTCTATGTATGACGGGGGTACAGCTTTAGCTGAAGCGGCAATGTTAGCAGCTGGTCATACTCGCAAAAAGAAAATTCTTGTATCTAGCGCGGTTCATCCAGAATCAAGAGCAGTACTTGAAACGTATGCAAAAGGACAAAATCTTGAAGTTGTTGAAATTAATCATAAAGATGGTGTAACAGATTTAGACGTATTACAAAGTGAAGTAGATGATACAGTTGCTTGTGTAATCGTTCAATATCCAAACTTCTTCGGACAAGTTGAAAAATTAGCTGATATTGAAAAAATCGTTCATCAACAAAAATCATTATTTATCGTTTCTTCAAATCCATTATCATTAGGCGCATTAACACCACCAGGGAAATTTGGTGCTGATATTGTAATCGGTGATGCACAACCATTCGGTATTCCAACGCAGTTTGGTGGACCGCACTGTGGTTACTTTGCAACAACGAAAGCATTTATGCGTAAAATTCCAGGACGTCTTGTTGGACAAACTGTAGACTCAGATGGTAAACGTGGATTTGTATTAACGTTACAAGCACGTGAACAGCATATTCGTCGTGATAAAGCGACATCTAACATTTGTTCAAACCAAGCGTTAAATGCATTAGCAGCTTCTGTTGCAATGACGGCACTTGGCAAACAAGGTGTGAAAGAAATGGCACGTCAAAACATTTCTAAAGCACAATATGCAAAACGTCAATTTGAAGCGAAAGGCTTCACTGTAACATTTGCTGGACCATTCTTCAATGAGTTTGTTGTAGATTGCAAGCGTCCAGTGAAAGAAGTAAACGATGCATTATTACAAAAGAATATTATCGGCGGTTACGACCTAGGCCGTGATTATAAAGAGCATGAAAACCATATGCTTGTAGCAGTAACTGAGCTTCGTACAAAAGAGGAAATTGACACACTTGTAAACGAAATGGGGGCTATCCAATGAAGAACCAAGACCAAGCACTTATCTTTGAAGTGAGTAAAGAAGGACGCATAGGATATAGCTTACCCAAATTAGATGTAGAAGAAGTGAAACTAGAAGATGTGTTTGAGAGCGATTATATTCGAGTAGAAGATGCAGAGCTACCAGAAGTATCTGAACTTGATATTATGCGCCACTATACAGCACTTTCAAACCGTAACCACGGTGTGGATTCTGGATTCTATCCACTTGGATCTTGTACGATGAAATATAATCCGAAAATTAATGAGAGTGTAGCTCGTTTCGCAGGATTTGCAAATATTCATCCGTTGCAAGATGAAAAGACAGTACAAGGTGCAATGGAATTAATGTACGACTTACAAGAGCATTTAATTGAAATTACAGGTATGGATACTGTTACTTTACAACCAGCAGCTGGTGCACACGGAGAATGGACAGGTTTAATGTTAATTCGTGCATACCATGAAGCGAATGGTGACTTTAACCGTACGAAAGTAATTGTTCCTGACTCTGCTCACGGAACGAACCCAGCATCTGCAACTGTAGCTGGTTTTGAAACAATTACAGTAAAATCAAATGAAAATGGCCTTGTTGACTTAGAAGACTTAAAACGTGTTGTAAACGAAGAAACAGCAGCACTTATGTTAACAAATCCTAATACATTAGGTCTATTCGAAGAAAATATTTTAGAAATGGCAGAAATCGTCCATAATGCAGGCGGTAAATTATACTATGATGGTGCAAACTTAAATGCGGTATTAAGCCAAGCACGCCCAGGAGATATGGGATTTGACGTTGTGCATTTAAACCTTCATAAAACATTTACAGGTCCTCACGGCGGTGGTGGCCCAGGTTCTGGTCCAGTAGGTGTGAAAGCTGATTTAATTCCGTACTTACCAAAACCGATTTTAGAGAAAACGGAAAATGGTTATCACTTCAACTACGACCGTCCAGAAGCAATTGGTCGTGTGAAACCATTCTATGGTAACTTCGGAATTAACGTTCGTGCATACACGTATATTCGCTCTATGGGTCCAGATGGATTGCGTGCAGTAACTGAGTATGCAGTATTAAATGCGAACTATATGATGAGAAGATTAGCGCCATTCTACGATCTTCCATTCGATAGACATTGTAAGCATGAATTTGTATTATCAGGTCGTCGTCAAAAGAAACTTGGTGTACGTACATTAGATATTGCAAAACGTCTGCTTGATTTCGGTTATCATCCACCAACAATTTACTTCCCATTAAATGTGGAAGAATGTATTATGATTGAGCCGACAGAAACAGAATCAAAAGAAACATTAGATGGTTTCATTGATAAGATGATTCAAATCGCTAAAGAAGTAGAAGAAAATCCAGAAGTTGTACAAGAAGCACCGCATACGACAGTCATTAAACGTTTAGACGAAACGATGGCTGCACGTAAACCAGTTTTACGTTATGCGAAGCCAGCTCCTGTACAAGTTTGATTAAAATAACAAAAGAAGAACTCGCTGAGGCGGGTTCTTTTTTTGTATGGATAATTTGTCCCGGATTAACGGACAGTAAACTCTCAACTCAAAACTTAGCTGGTGCAAAGAAGCCAGGTGGGAGATAAACTGTCCGTAAATGCCCGATTGGTTCAACTAATAATCAGTGGGGATGAACAAAAATCCCCGCTGATTAAAGTTTCACTTTATGCAGAAATAGTGAAGAAAATGTTAAAAAAATATGTTTTTTGTTTCCTAATGGTGTAAAGGTGTAGTTTTATAGGTAGTTTTGTTGAAAAAGTCGGTTTGATAAAAGTATTTATTTTTGTTAGAATTTTATTGAAATTAAGAAGATGTGATGAGGCAAAGATTACTCATTTTTATGTATATGTGAAAAAACGAACAAGACGGGGGTGAAATTTTGGGATATCGATGTTATAGAATGGTATACCATTTAGAAAATGGAGAAACAATTAAAGATGTAAAAGAATTTTGCTATCGGGACCAAGGAAAAGTGTTAGAAAGAGTAGCAAATCGTGTAATGGATAATAGAGAAGTGACGGCGATTGATAAACAAGGAACAATCATTTCAATAGCATGTGAGGACATTGTAAAGGTAGAACTTGATTACATAACAGAAAGTTAACCTTGAGTCATATCGAATTATTCGATAAAATAAACTGTTGAATGGTGAAGTGAGAAGAGAGGAGTTTATCATGGGTAGTACAAGACACTTTTATATGTTTATCTTAGCGTTTGTTCTTGTTGTGGCATTAACGATTTACTTAATTGTTGACAGCAGCTGGTACAATACAGTTCATCCGGCATTCCTTCTGTTTATGTATATAGGAATTGCAGTAGTAAGTTTCGGAATGAGAGACGAGATGTTAGATCGCTTTGAAAAGTGATACATATACGAAAGACCAACAGGAAAATGTTGGTCTTTTTTTCTTGCCAAAAATAGGATGCTGTGTATATACTGTATATATAAGGTATACACAGTATATACACACACTGGAGGAAAACATGAATATTATTATTTCGAATTCTTCCCAAGACCCTATTTATGTGCAAATAAGAAAACAATTAAGCCAGCTTATTTTAAATGGCGGTTTAAAGGGTGGAGATCAATTACCGTCTATTCGTAGCTTAGCGAAGGAATTACAAATTAGTGTCATTACAACGAAGCGTGCATACGAGGAGCTTGAAAAAGAAGGATATATAGAAACTGTTGCTGGGAAGGGGACTTATGTTTCACGTAAAAATAATGAACTATTAAAAGAACAAAGGTTTCGCCTATTGGAAAGTAAAGCGAAAGAGATTGTGAATGAAAGTAAAGCGTTGCAGCTTTCACTTGAAGAATTACAGCAGATGATTGCGTTTTTATATAAGGGGGAATGAGAGAGATGTTAGAGTTAAAAAATGTTTGTAAAAGTTATGAAGGTTTCGCAGTGAAAAATATAAGTTTTACGTTACCACGCGGATATATTATGGGGTTTGTCGGACCGAATGGGGCCGGGAAAAGTACGACAATCAAAATGATTATGAATTTAATTAAAAAAGATAACGGAGATATAAAAATTTTTGGCAAGGACAATAAGAAAGCTGAAAAGGAAATAAAACAAAATATCGGCTTTGTATATGATGAAAATCATTATTACGAAGATTTAACGTGTGAACAAATGAAGCGTATTATTGCACCGTTATATAAAAAGTGGGACGAAGAGCAGTATCAATCGTATATGCATAGATTGCAAGTTCCAAAGTATAAAAAAATTAAAGAATTATCAAAAGGAATGAAAATGAAATTTGCGATTGCCATCGCACTTTCGCACCACGCAGGGTTTATTATTATGGACGAACCGACAGCAGGGTTAGATCCAGTTGTTCGAAGTGAATTACTTGATATGTTGCAAGAAATTGTAATGGAAGATGAAGTATCCGTATTATTCTCAACGCACATTACAACAGATTTAGAGCGCATTGCAGATTATGTTACGTTCATCAATGATGGAGAAATTATATTTACTGGTGAAAAAGAAGACTTAATGGAGAACTACGTAATCGTAAAAGGAAGTAATGATTTATTAGACCAAGAAGGAAAAGAACTATTTGTTGGATTACGAAAAAATAAATTTGGTTTCGAAGGTTTAGCGAAGGATAAACAAGGAATTATCGATTGGTTTGGAAATGAGGTTGTACTAGAAAAGCCTACATTAGATGACATTATCGTTTACACTGCGAAAGGGAGAGGTGTCTATGCGTCAGCTTGTATATAAAGATTTGTTCTTTTTTCGGGTAATGTGGTTAGTGAATTTTGTTATGCCTCTTTTGTTTTTTATGTTAGAGCCAAGTGGTGAATTTTTATTTCCGATGAGTTGTCTATTTATAACCCTCTCCTCCGTTATGACGTTAACCTTTATGGATGAAAGAAATAAAAGTGACATTATTATAAATAGTTTACCAGTAAGTCGGAAGGATATCATTATTGCTAGATATATTTCCTGTGCAATATTTATTGTCGGTGCCATGGTTTCAACTATGATAATTGTATTCCTTTTAAGAGGTATTGCTGTTATTGATGATATTGGTGTATACCATCCTAATTTTTATATTGAAATTCCATGGTATGTAGTGGTAAGTGGAGTGATTTATTCTGTAGTATTTGTGGCGACATTTTTTCCTAGTTATTATGGTACAAAATCAAAGGGCATGAGAAGTATAGTATCAGCCGCAGCAATGGGGATTGGTGTACTTCTTTGGATATTTATTAGTGATGGGCTGAATGAAACAACATCTTCATTCAGTGAGTGGATTATGAATCCAGTACATATTGGTGTATTTACAGTTGGAGGAATGATATTAGCTAGTGCCTATATCGCTTCTATGTTTCTTACAATTAAAATTTATAAAACGCGTGATTTATAGAGAGGGGAATTCATATGCAACAGTTGATTTTGAAGGAGTTTTTTTTACAGAAGAAGATGTTTCCTTTCTATTTTTTAATCCCTATTTTATCTATTTTTAAGAATTCCGTCGAACCAATGGGGATTGCAATAGGATTATTTATAACATGTAGTACGATTATATATATTTCTTTTTATTATGACGAGAAAAGTAAAGCGGAAAAAGTATTAGTGAGTTTACCTATAACGAGAAAAGAGATAATTATAGCTAAATATATTTCAAGCACATTATTTATTATGGCTGGTTTGAGTGTAACTTTTATAGTCGTAATATTAGGAAATATTTTATTGGACAGGGATATAGTCATGCCTGGATATGCAGTGTTTTCAGCGATAGTAGCAACTTTGATTTATTGTGTAGTAACGATACCGACTAATTACATTGGGGGATATAAAGTTATTACAGTCTTGAATTTGATTATGCTGTTTCCTTTAATGGGTATGATTGGTCTTATGTGCAATATTTTTGGTGATAAAACAATTATGTTAAAAGTACTTCACTCTCAAGAGGCTACACTAGCAATGGGTGTTCTTAGTATTGGAGTATTAGTGAGTATATTCATATCAATGTTCCTCTCAATGAAAATGTTTCAGCAGGCAGAGTTATAGAAGGGACATTTTCATATTAGGAGGTGCAATACATGATTAAGCAACTAATTTTAAAAGATTTCATTATTCAATGGAAATTTTTAATTTGGTACATACTGTATCCTGTTTTCTTTTATATGGCCTTAACAGATACGGAAAATCTGTTCATAATTATGTCAGTAATTATTACAATTGGGGCAACAGTAAAAACGTTTGAAGCAGATAGTAAAAATAAGAGTGAAGTTATAGTAAATAGTTTACCAATATTGAGAAAACAAATTGTATTTGCAAAATATATAGTAGCAATTATTATTCTTTTTATAAGTGTAATGGTCGGTTGTTTTACGATGGGAATGAAGAATGGGGTTAACCTATTTGAATTTATTGAAACGACAATGGTTGCTAGTATTAGCTTTATTTTAGTGTATTTAAGCTTTGTTTTACCGATATCGTTTTGGTTGGCCTATAAAAAAACTATTTTTATTGCGATTTTTATACTAATAGCACCTATGGCCGTTTCTTCTATTTTCTTTGGAATCAACCTAGAACAAATTCAACTATATAACAGCTTGTTATTCATTAGTTCAATATGCATGTTCATAATATCTATCTTTGTTTCAGTAAAAATATATAAAAAAAGAGAATTTTAAAAGGTGCCTTAAAAAAAGGCACCTTCTTCAATAACGACAATACGAGAGCAGTAGTTTATAAAAAGAAACGCTATTTGGTACATCTTTTGGAGTATGTAATATAAAGCTGAAAACGATGATGAGAATAAGAAATAGGAAAAATAAAAATAGGATTTGCTTATGTATAGAATTTTGCATATTATCCACTCCTTTTTTAGGGTAGTATGTCCAAAAGAAAGGAGTGTATGAAAAATTTTAGGAGGGGAGAATGATGAACAAAAGAAAATGGTTATATAGAATAGGAATATTTTTATTTTCAATCGGTCTCATATTAGCAAATGTTTACTCGAATATACCACCGTTATTTCCAAGTTTACATAAAGGGGGTGGTATAAATATTTCCATAGTTGGTCTGTTTTGTCTTATCACATCTAACTTCTACAGAAAGTCTGAATGAATATAAAAAAGGACAGTTACTCTTTTTCAGAAATACTGTCCTTTTTAAATAACTTATTCCATAGTTTGGTGATACTCCATATAATGACGATTGCAATGGAGGCGATAATGGACCAAACAATCGATATAATTTCAAGTGTCATGTTAGGAAGGAATGTGAGAATGGATAATACTTTATGAAACAATGATTCTATTATATGAAAACTTATTTGTAATAGAATGACGATACAAAGTGTGATCCATGCTAATATTTTCTTTCCTTGTTCTTTCCACATGACATTCACCTCACGTTAGCTTAATAGTTTTAAGCCAACAGCGCCGCATAAAATGCAGCTTAAGAAAGCAAGACGACGCCAATCCGCTGATTCTCGGAAAATGAGAATGCCTAGAAGTGCACTTCCAGCAGTTCCGATTCCAGTCCAAATCGCGTAAGCAGTTCCCATCGGTAATGTGTTCATCGCAAGAGATAAGAAGAAGAAGCTTACGCCGAAGTTAGCGATTAAAATAACTTTTGGTGCCCAGCCTTTCTTTTCAGTGGCTACTTTCATAAAGAGTACACCAATAATTTCACAAATACCAGCTAGAATTAAAAATACCCAAGCCATTTTATGCAGCCTCCTTCGCTTCTTTTTCTTCTGTTACTCGTTTTAAACCAATTACTCCGAAGAAGATTAAACCGATTAATAAAACTTTTACGATAGAGAAAGGTTCTCCGAAAATGAAAATCTCTGTAAGAACGATTCCACCAGCTCCGATTCCTGTAAAGACTGCGTATACAGTGCCGACAGGTAAATCTTTATAAGCTCTAAATAATAAGACGAAACTAATTGTAATTAATAGAGCAACACCAGCCCATTCAAGTGGTGCCTCTGCTTTTTTTAGTCCAATCACCCAAAAGATTTCAATAATACCAGCGATGATTACATAAATCCATGCCATATGTCATTTCTCCTTCCTACCAGTCGTTAGGTAAAGGGCTTAAAAACGACGCATTGCAAAGGGCAATCCGTCAGTTTGAAAGTCCGCGCCAAAATACTTTCCAAGAAGCGTCTAAACGTGTCTCAAAACGATTTAAACCTGCGTATAATAGTTCAACCATAAGACCGTCGAGTAAGCATAGAAAAGCCTCTAAGGCATCTTTTACTTCAATGTTATGCAGCTCATCTTGTTCGCTTGCTCTTTTAAATACAGGGAATAAAAGTTTTCCGACGTTTTCAATGTGTACATTTGCTTTATTAATAATTTGTTCGCGAAATGCATCAGGCGGAAAATAAGAAGTTCGTAACCAAAACATTGATTCTTCACTTTCACCAAATCGTTTTGCATACCCTTTTAATAATTTTAAAAGCAATTCTTCAGTGGACGAATTGGAAAAGCTTTCGATATCGCCTGTGAAGCTCTGCAAATCTTTTTGAAGAGCAGATTCTAAGCATATGAAATATAGCTCTTCTTTTCCTTTAAAGTGTGCGTAAATCGATGGTTTTTTAATCCCAACTTCTTGAGCAATATTTGCCAATGAAGTTCCTTCATAGCCGTAGCGTGCGAAATGAGAAAGTGCTACAGCTTTAATGCGGTTTGCTGTCATTTTCATCCCCTACCTACCGTTCGTTAGGTTCATTATATGAGATGGGAAATATAAAGTCAATAGGTGAAGAGCTGAGAAAGAGCGTTATAAGTAACGCTCTTTTTAGACAGTCTCTCGCTCAATTAAATGGAATGAAAGTTCTTTTGCACTGCCGACAATTTGCTCGCTTTGGATCTGCTTATGGAATAAAGAAAAAGCATGTGAGCCCATTGCGAGACCGGGATGTTCAATTGTGGAAATTTCTAATGCCTTTGAAATTTCATGATTATCAAATCCAAGGATAGCAAGGTCTTCAGGTACTCGAATACCATGTTTTCGAGCCTCTGTTAATAAACCAGCTGCAACTTGATCGTTCGCTGTGAAAATAGCAGTTGGACGATTTTTCATATTTAAAATACGATGGAGTATTTGTGCTCCGTCCTGCATTGTATAGCATTGGTGGAAAATCCATTCAGGATGCAACGTTTTCCCTTCGTTACGAAGTGTATCGGCGAACGCTTTTTCGCGCTCCATGGAATTTACACTTGTTTTTCTTGCTAAACAAATTCCGATTTTTTCATGGCCTCTACTTAGTAAATAGGCAGTACCGAGACGGAAACCTTCATAATGATCTACGTAGATGGATGAAATGAGGGGATGCTTCATTTTTTCACATGAAATAATAGGGGCAAATTTTGCAAAAGGTTCGATTTGTTCCCAAGAGCTCGTTCGGGAGCAAATAATCATCCCATCAAATTGTTTCATTTTCATCATTTCAAGAACACGAATTTCTTCAATACTATCGTAATTCGTTTGACATAAATTAATGTGATATCCGGCAGCTAACGCTTCGTTTCCGATTCCTTCAATAATCGTACTGAAGTAGGGGAGGTTAATGAAAGGAAGCATAACGCCAATTGTATATGTTTTCCCTCTTATTAAATGGACAGCATTTATATTTTTTGCGTAGTTTAATTCTTCAACAGCATCTAGAACACGCTTACGCTTTTCTTCTTTTACGTAAGGGTGATTATTCAGGACACGAGAAACAGTTGATATCGATACACCAGCAGTTTTAGCAATTTGTTTTATATTGGCCATATGTATCACCTCTTTCCCTTATTATAAAGGGAAAATAATAAGAAAGAAAAAATCTTGACCTGAAAAGCTTTTCACAAACTATGGTATTAATAAGACTTCTTTTTATTCGCGTAACCTTTTCACTTGGGCGTAAGAATGATAGGGGTCTTTTTTGTTTGCAAAAAGTGTTGTCAAAATGTGTGAGAATAACGTGGAAAGTTTTCAAAGGTGGAGTTTGGTGACAAAGCGAATATGAAGAGAATATCAACGCTTCGTTCGTTAAGAGAGCGGTATGAAAGGGCGGAAACAAATTGAAAAAAAGAATCATTTGTTTCGTGTTTTCTAGTTTCATGCTTAGTTCGTGTTCGTTTCAGCAAACGATGCAAGAAGAAAAACACTTTGTGGGAACAACAGGAGGAGTTATGGATCGTGTTACGGATCCTATTCCGCTAAAGGAACTTCCAAAATATTTTCCGGTGAAGTTTAAAGTTCCAACGTTTTTACCGTACGACATTACAAGTGATGTGAAGGGGGAAGTAAGAACGCTTGGGAAAAAGAACACTGTCTTAACGATTAAATATAAACAGAAGGAGTCAGGTAGAAATGAGTATATTGAGTTAAATGTCGCGAACTTTCCCTATAGTTTTCCGGATCTTGTGGAAGAGAAGCGATTTCAAGAACAAATGAAACTGAATAATGGAACGTCTGCTTATTTTAAAAATAAAGATGATTATGAACGTGGTGACGAATTTGCTACGCTTATATGGAAAGAGAAAGGAATTGAATATCAACTGCTGTATCGGAATGTAGAAGAGAACGATGAAAAGGTAATCAAGCAGAATTTATTATACATTGCGAATAAGATGAAATGAAAAAACTAGCTGATTTATTCAGCTAGTTTTTTGTATGTTATTATTTCTTTTTAATTTTGCCTGTCCAAGATTTAAATCCACCTTGTAATTGGTAGAAATCTTTGTAGCCTTGTTTTTTTAAGTATTGCGCTGCACGACCTGTACGGAATCCGCTTTGGCAATATAAGTAAACAGGTTGATCTTGACGAAGTTCTTTATGACGAAGGCGAATTTGTGATAACGGAATGTTACGTGCACCTAAAATATGCCCTGCGTTATATTCGTCTGCTTCACGAATATCGATAAGCTGTGCTTTACGGTAGCCAGCGCGAAATTCTTCTTCTGTAAGAGTTTTAATTAATTTTTTCTGATAGAAGTACATCCATACAGTGTAGCCGATAAATGCTACGATTACGGCTAATAAAATAATCCAAGTTGTTGACACGATTCTATCGCTCCCTTTTTTCTTATCCTACTTTCAATATTATAATGCCCTTATGTATTTATGCAACAGATTCATTTGCATATAAGAAGAAATTTCGTATTCTTTCACAAATTTTGTCGAATTTGGTAGACTAGAGAATGTGAAAAATAATTGGTTATATGAGGTGCAGGATGGGAAAAGAAAAATGGTGTTATATTAACTCTGGTCAATGTTCACCGGCATTTAATATGGCGTTAGATGAATGTTTATTAAATTGGCAAAGTGACAAGAAAATGCCACCAACAATTCGTTTTTATGAATGGGAAGTACCAACATTAACAGTTGGATATTTTCAACGTGTTGAAAAAGATATTAATATGGATGTAGTGAACGAAAAGAAATATGGATTCGTTCGTCGTCAAACAGGCGGCAGGGGTGTACTACATGACAAAGAGTTAACGTATAGTGTTATTGTGTCTGAAGATCATCCGAACATGCCGAAAACAGTTACAGAAGCGTATCGTGTTATTTCGCAAGGTTTATTAGATGGTTTTAAGGCATTAGGGTTAGAAGCCTATTATGCAGTTCCAAAAACAGAAGCAGATCGTGAAAATTTAAAAAATCCACGTTCAGGCGTATGTTTTGATGCACCATCTTGGTATGAAATTGTAGTGGAAGGACGAAAAATTGCTGGTAGTGCTCAAACACGTCAAAAAGGTGTTATTTTACAGCATGGATCGATTCCATTAGAAATTGATTTAGATGAACTATATGATCTATTTTTATTCCCAAATGAACGTGTGAAGGAACGTATGAAGAGTATGTTCTCTTCTAAAGCAGTAGCAATTAATGAATTAACAGACCGTACATTTACGATAGAGCAGTTAATTAAAGCGTTTGAAGTTGGTTTTGAAAAAGGATTAGATGTAGAACTTGTTCCATATGAATTAACAGAAGAACAGTTACATGAAGTTCAAACGTTAGCGAAAGAAAAGTATGAAAGTAATGAGTGGAATTATAAAAAATAAGAGATGGCGATAGCCACCTCTTATTTTTTTATAGTAAATTAAGTACTTTTTCTACTTTGATTCCTTTATCTTGTAAAGAACGAAGGCGACTTACAACGTCCATAATTTCTTTGTCAAATGTAACGCTAATACCTTGGCTTTGTAGTTCTTCTTTTAAGCTTTCAATAGAATCATCTATGTCGATGCCAAGCTCGTAATCTTGACAAACTTCAATTGTCTTTTTCACGAGTTTAACATAATTTTCTTGTAGTTTTGAATTTGTTTCAGTCAAAGCAGGCTGCTTCGGTTTTGCAGGAGCAACCGGTGCTGTCTCTTGCTTTGTAACTGGAGTAGGGACTGCTTTTTTCACAGGCGCTGGAGTAACTAGTTCTACAGCTGCTTCTACGCTTACTGGCTTCGGTGTCGGTACCGGAGTAGGCTTAGGTGCCATAGCAGGTGTTTCCACACGCGTAACAGGCTTAGGAGCAGGTGTAATTGTTTTTGGAGCTTCTACAACTACTTCTTTTTTCGGTGCTACTTCTACCTGTGTTTCTTCTTGCTCGGCAGCTTCTTTATTTTCTTTACTCCACATAACGCGTTCAATTTCTAGAGAAACATTGTTTTTGTTCATCGCTGTTAATGTAACTTTACCAACTTCAGCGTTTCCAGTGAAATCAACAATTTTATAAATAACACTCTTGTTCCAATCCACGTTTCCGCTCAAAAATAATTCTTCGTTACATTTCGGCGTTAAGCCCTCGATTTTAATTTCTGCGTTTACACCGTTTTCACTATATACCATAATTAGCGAAGCATTTACATCTTCGTCTGCTAACATTAGTTCACGTACCATTTTGCCGGTGCGTACTTGCGTTTTCTTCTTAACTGACATCTAATTTCTCCTCTCAAAAATTCAGTAATAATAAAAAAATCGTATAACGAAAAATAATTGCTCACGAAGATTTATGATACCGATAATAAAAGCATCACGTCAACAATTAACTTTAATTATTTTGCATTTTTCTTATTTTCTTTATGAAATTTTTCAATTTGTAAAATTAGACAGAAGAAAAAACAGCCTTTTGAAGGGCTGTTAAAAATTTGATTTTTTATATAGTAATTTATATAAAACGTAAAATAGGATAGCGATTAAAGCATTTTGCCAAAAGGTTAGATGATAAATGAGATAAGGTTGCTTTTGGAAATAAATATTTAAGAATACAGCGGAACAAAATGGAGTAGCAAATGCGAATCCAAATAGAATTCTTCTTTTCCAATTCATTTTCTGATCAAAGGAGTAACGCTTTAATAAATATAAAATAAATAGTATACCTAGTATAATTATTGAAACAGACAAAGTAGTTCCAAGGATGCTAAAAGGCGGACTTGATAATGTATTATTTTTTTCAAAGAGAAACATAAAAAATGAAATAATTGCATTTATGCCAAACTGTATAGCAAGAAGTAAGCTAACAGAAAATCCAATTAAAGAAGTTTTTTCTAACTTTGTTTGGGTTGGTAAAGCTGATATAAGTTCATCACAATAAGATTTTAAGTCATCACCAAAAATGTCATAAGCATTTTTATTTTCTACTTGTGCTTCGATAAGATGATCTAATATTTCTAACAAAAGTTCTTCCACTTGATGTTCGGGTACATTAGATAACCGAAGATATACTAACATATCACCATAAGCAATTTCGTTTTCGGAAGTTAGAAGCTCACGTTTTTTATTATTCAATTCAATCATGTCTTGTGCATTCATCTCTATCACTCCCCCTGTAATAAGTTATTTACCGTAGTAGAAACCATTCCCCAGCTTTTTTTAAATTCTTCAAGTTGTTCTAGCCCTTTATCGGTTACGTGATAATATTTTCGCTTTGGACCGAGTGAGGAAGCTTTTAATGTTCCTTCAATCAATTTTTCTTTTTGCATACGTAACAATAATGGATATATGCTTCCTTCGCTTACAAATGTAAATCCGTGTTTATTTAATTTTGTACTCAGTTCATATCCGTACACTTCTTCTTGTGAAATGATGTATAGGATGCAACCTTCTAGTACACCTTTTAACATTTGGCTGTGCATGATTTCACCACCTTTTATTCAGGTAACTTGCGTTGCAAGGTAGCTGGTATCCAAATTATAACATTCAGTAACTTGCAACGCAAGTTACTGGGGTGGAAAACTTTAATGTCCCCCATACTAACGAGAGGGCGAAAAGCATATGAGACCATTTATGCCAAAGCTCGTTTACTTTGAACGAAAGGCACTTGAATATCCACTTGGTTTTATAGTTGCGCCAATTTAAATGCATGAAGAATGGGAAGAAGGATACCGTAAACTATTTGAGCGACAAAGATATGACGATACCAAATTTAACGTTTGAATTGATTCAGCATTGTTTTCCGAAACCATCGGAAAATATGTATATAAAAAAGATGATGCAGCAGTATTAAAAGAAACGATAAGAGGTTATAGAAATGAGTTTTTTCTTAATGCAGAAATACAATATTTTACTTAAGGGGAGTCTGTATGCAAATACAGATTCTTTTTTGTTTTATATATTTAGGCTCGTTTTCAACTTGTCACGTTATTCTTTCTGGTGTATCATTTTATTGATTGCTTCGTACGGAATAAGCAAAATGAACTTGGATGGAGGAAACCGATGCCTACCCCTAGTATGGAAGATTATATTGAACAAATTTATTTGTTGATTGATGAAAAGGGTTACGCCCGCGTATCTGATATTGCTGAAGCGCTTAGTGTACATCCATCCTCTGTAACAAAAATGGTGCAAAAATTAGACAAAGATGAATATCTAATTTATGAAAAATATAGAGGGCTTGTATTAACAACAAAAGGTAAAAAAATCGGAGAACGTCTCGTATATCGTCATGACTTGCTAGAGCAATTTATGCGTATTATCGGTGTGGATGAAAGTAAAATTTACAATGATGTAGAAGGAATTGAACATCATTTAAGTTGGGAAGCAATTGATCGCATTGGTGATTTAGTGGAATACTTTGAACAAGATGCAGTCCGAGTGGAAACACTTCGTGGTGTTCAAAGAGCAAATGAAGAGAAAAGTAATTAAGGGGAACGTATGGCGTTTCCTTTTTTATTTCAATTCGAAAAGGATGGGAGAATTATGAAAGCAATTATTTTTGATTTTGATGGATTAATTGTGGACACAGAAACGATATGGTTTCACTCTTTCAGAGATGCTGTTCGTGAATACGGCGGGGAACTACCTTTAGAGGAATTTGCGAAATGCATTGGAACAACAGATGAGGTACTTTATACATATTTAAATGATCAATTAAAAGAGAAGTTTAACAAAAGTGCATTAAAAGAAAAAGTGGCAACTTTACATAAAGAGAAAATGAGAATACCAGAAGCTCGTGACGGGGTAAAAGAATATTTAGAAGAAGCGAAAGAAATGGGATTAAAAATCGCACTAGCTTCTAGTTCTTCTAGAGAATGGGTTATTCATTTTTTAGAAGAGCTACAAATTCGAGAATATTTTGAAGTAATTAAAACGAGAGAAGATGTTGAGAAGGTAAAACCAGATCCAGCTCTTTATCGAGTTGCAATAGAAGAATTAGGAATTAAGCCGTCTGAAGCTGTTGTATTTGAAGATTCATTAAATGGATTGAGAGCAGCAGTTGCAGCGGGATTAACGTGCGTTGTTGTACCTAATGATGTGACACGGAATTTACCATTTGAAAATCATCATCTTCGAATTGAAAGTATGAGAGAGAAAAGTTTAAAAGAAGTGCTTCAAAGTATAAAAAAAGACCGTATTTCCTAAAAGGAAGCACGGTCTTTCTTTTTGCTTTTTTTGCCTTCAATGACAGTTAAATGAGACTGTTTTCTTTTTCGTTTCAAAGTGGAAGAATTCCCTTTTTTACTTTTGTCATTAGAAGTATTTGACTTAAAGAAAGAATTGCCTAGGGGTGCTACATTTTGTTTCCCATGTTTGCGGTTCGATTGTTTTGCCGCACGCTTATATGAGCTTTGTGAATTTGCAGAACCACTGGAATTTGTAAACATCTTGTATAGCAAGTAAAAGATACCAACAACAAGTAACATGTACCCGATATTTCTTAATACACCCATGGGATTTGTAATAACAGATGAAACAAGGCCGAATATTGCCAATCCGATAATAAGCACAAATATAGCGAAAGTAAACGAACGACCGTTCATAAGGGACACCTCCTAAAAACGTATATTAAAATTAGTATATTAACGATGAGGAAAGGAGTTGAACACCATTTTTAAATAATTATTGTTTGTTCTCTAAACGTAATAATTCTTCAAACGATGCAATTGCTACTTCCACTTGATCATCTGTTGGTTCTTTCGTTGTTAATAGTTGTAGCCATAATCCAGGATATCCAAGTACGCGTAATACGGGAATATCTCGTAATCGATTTGTAAATTGTAGTACTTCAAAAGAAATACCAAGTACAACTGGAATTAATAAAATTCGGTTTATAACTCGTGCCCAAAGAGGATCTGTAGGGACTAGGAAATAAACGAACATTCCAATAATGACTGTAAATATAATAAAGCTACTGCCACATCTATAATGGAGACGAGTTTGCTTTTGAACGTTTTCTACAGTCAGAGGAAGGTTATTCTCGTAAGCATTGATTACCTTATGCTCTGCACCGTGATACTGAAATACCCGCTTAATAAGTGGGGTTAAAGAAATAAAGTATATATAGCTCAATAATAGCATGAGCTTAATGACACTTTCGACAATAATTTGCCCAGTATGAGACGGGAAAATCGGTCTTGTTAATTCAGCTAATAGTGCAGGAACTGCTGTGAAAATGACTTTACCGAATATAAAAGATAAAACGCCAACAGCTGCAACTCCTAATACCATCGTTAATTTTGATTGTTCTTCTTTTTTATTTGCAATTTGTTCATCATCTTCTGGGTGGACGTCAAATCGTTCTGAAGCGAAGTTTAAATGCTTTGCTCCATTCGCACTTGCATCCACAATAGCGGCAATCCCTCGTAAAAATGGAATTTTTTTAGGGTAGATAGTACTTTATTACGAACGCGTGGTAATCGATAAAATTCAATCGATTTATCTTTACGACGAACCGCTGTAACAGTATATTCTCTACCGCCAAACATAACTCCTTCTATGACCGCTTGCCCGCCATATATTTGTTTTGACTCTTCTGCCATGTTAACACCAACCTGTATTTGTTTCTCTCTTATGTAGAAAAAGAGGCAATTGTCATACTGGGTTCTGTCGTTTTGAAATAAGACAATCACCGAGTTTCCTTTATTTTATCGGCAAATACAAGTAGATGACAAGGGAAAATGTTATGAGAGTCGGACATTTCTTATTCTTTTTATAGACAAATTTCGCAGGATTTAAACATGCTTCAAAATAGTTTCGGGCATACTATTGAGCGGAGGTGTCGATGTGAGTCAAGAACAATTAGGAACAAGGAATTTTGTGCAGATTGGTTTGTTTGGTGGAATCTTTTGGGGCGGGATATGGTATTTCCTTCATATATTTTCATTCACGGAGGCGGGCCCGAATTATTTCCTTTTACCATTTGCGTTTGGAAGTTGGAAAGAGGGTGTATGGGGCAATGTGTTCGGAATAGTGTGTATGGGACTTCTTTCAATTTTGATTGTCTTTTTGTATAAAGCATTTTTTGCAAAGTTTGAAGGGATTATAGCGGGAATTATTTATGGGCTATTTTGGTGGGCACTACTGTTTTTGGGGATGGGTTTAATGGCTCCTGTTATTAAAAGTGCGCTCCATTTACCAAAAGAGACAATTGTGACGACAATATGTATTTTTATATTGTATGGTGTGTTTATAGCATATTCTGTTTCTTACGCAGTAAATAGCAATAAAGCAGAACAAGAAGGGTAAGAGAAGACGAACTATTCAAATAAGTAACTCCTATGTTAAAATATTGTATAGATATTTAATATTAAGGAGTTTTAAGAATATGAAAAAGTTACTCCTCGTAAACGGTCCTAACCTAAATCGCCTCGGTGTTCGTGAGGTAAATGTATATGGAAAGGGCACGCTAACGACACTTGAAGCAGATATGAAGCAAGAAGCAGAAACAATGGGAGTGGAGTTAGAATGTTTCCAATCGAATCATGAAGGTGCCATTATCGACATTATTCATGAAGCGGAAGATATATATGAAGGGATCATTTTAAATCCGGGAGCATTTACGCATTATAGCTATGCGATTCGTGATGCCATTGCGAGCATTTCGATTCCTGTTATTGAAGTACATATTTCTAACATTCATCAGCGTGAATCGTTCCGTCATGAATCTGTGACGGCAGCTGTTTGTGCAGGTCAAATTGTAGGATTTGGTTTTTATGGCTATAAGTTAGCGTTATTTGCATTAATGGAGAAATTGAGGGAGGCATAAAGTAATGGAGAAAATTGAAAGATTACGAAGTGCATTTGATGAGGCTGGTATTGACGGTATTTTGTTAACAAATGAACATAGTCGTAGATATATGGCTAACTTCACAGGAACAGCAGGCGTTGTTCTTATTTCAAAAGATCGTGCTCAATTTATTACAGATTTCCGTTACGTCGAGCAGGCAAGTAAACAAGCGGTTGGATATGAGGTTGTACAGCACGCAGGATTAATCATTGATGAAGTGGCAAAGCAAGTGAAAGAGCTTGGAATTCAAAAACTTGGTTTTGAGCAAGATACTCTTACATATAGTTCTTATTCAGTGCATAAGGAAGCGATTGATGCTGAATTTATCCCGACTTCTGGACTTGTAGAAAAGTTACGCTTGATAAAGACTGATTCAGAGATTAAGATATTAAAGGAAGCTGCACAGATTGCAGATGCTGCCTTTGAGCATATTCTATCATTCATTCGCCCGGGAGTATCTGAAATTGAAGTGTCAAATGAACTTGAATTTTTCATGAGAAAACAAGGAGCAACATCTTCTTCGTTTGATATTATCGTTGCTTCAGGTCTTCGTTCGGCATTACCGCACGGCGTGGCATCTGAAAAAGTGATAGAAACAGGAGATTTCGTTACATTAGACTTCGGCGCTTATTACAAAGGATATTGCTCTGATATTACTCGTACGATTGCAGTCGGTGAACCATCTGATAAATTAAAAGAAATTTATAATATCGTTTTAGAAGCACAACTACGTGGTGTGAACGGTATTAAAGCTGGTTTAACAGGTCGCGAGGCTGATGCGCTAACGCGTGACTACATAACGGAAAAAGGATATGGTGAATACTTTGGACACTCTACTGGTCATGGAATAGGTCTTGAAATCCATGAAGCACCAGGTTTAGCGTTCCGTTCTCATACAGTACTTGAACCAGGTATGGCTGTAACAGTAGAACCAGGTATTTATATTCCAGGTATTGGCGGCGTACGTATTGAAGATGATATCATTGTGACAAGTGAAGGTAATGAAGTAATTACGAAATCACCAAAAGAACTTATTATTTTGTAATACACAGGAGGATTTTTTTACATGATTTCAGTAAACGATTTTCGTACAGGTTTAACAATTTCAGTGGACAATGCCCTTTGGCAAGTACTTGATTTCCAACACGTAAAGCCAGGTAAAGGTGCTGCATTCGTTCGTTCTAAACTACGTAATCTTCGCACAGGTTCTGTTCAAGAGAAAACATTCCGTGCAGGTGAGAAAGTAGAAAAAGCACACATCGAAAACCGTCGTATGCAATACTTATACGCAAGCGGTGAGGCTCACGTATTTATGGATAACGGAACTTATGAGCAAATCGAACTTGGTGAAAAACAAATCGAGCGCGAGCTTAAATTCCTAAAAGAAAACATGGAAGTAGCAATCATGACTTACCAAGGCGAAGTACTTGGTGTTGAACTTCCAAACACAGTTGAATTACAAGTTACAGAAACAGAGCCTGGTATTAAAGGTGATACTGCTTCTAACGTAACAAAACCAGCTACATTAGAAACTGGTCTTGTTGTACAAGTACCAATCTTCATTAACGAAGGCGAAATGCTTATCATCAACACTGGTGAAGGTAAATACGTTTCTCGTGCATAGTAGAAAAGCACTCGTGATAATTCACGAGTGCTTTTTTTATAGGAAATAGGGTAGATAGTAAATAGCTGTTATTATAAAACTGACTAAAACAAGTGAAAGAGTACCCATAATAGATGGAGTCAAAACAATTTGAAATGGTTTTATTTCGCCAGTCTCAACGCCAGTTAATGTTTTACTTATTGCGTGATCTGTAATGTTATTTCTATGGTTACTCATAATAATTAACCACATAATTGCAAATATTGCTAAACTACCAAGGAAAAAGGTCTCTATAAATGACCAACCGACCAATAATGAAAAAAGATAAATAAGAGCTAATTCTACTACAACGGTTAAACTAACTTTCAATGCCTTCATATTTTTCCCCCTCATTCTGTAATTTCAACCAGTTTAAAAAATTTTCACGTGACACGACATGCAGAGAGCAAGGTGACTTTACTTCTTTCTCTAGTGCAGCGTGTTCGTCTGGAAACTTGTTTTCCACATGCAATGAAATATAAGGTAGTTTTTCTTGTGCTTTTAAAGAGCGGATATTATTCGTTTTAGCACCAGCAAATACGTAGGAAAGTTGTAAGTCTAAAAAGGCGATTTTAAAGATTTCTTTTTTAGCAGCCTCGTTATAGCCTTTTCCCCAGTACGGATAGCCGAGCCAACTACCAATGTGAGATTGCTTTTTCTCATTATTAATATGTTTAAGTGTGGTGAGGCCAATTATTTCATTTTCTTCATTCACAATCATTCTCGATAAGGACTTCTTTTGACGCTCTTCGTCTATTGCGAAAAGAAGAAATGTTTTCGTGTCTTCGATGTTTTCTACCGTTATCCCCAATGCATTTTTTATATGTGGATCACTTGATAGCTCGAAAATCACATTTGTATAGCATAAATCTAGTGGTAATAAAGTGACGTGCTGCATGGTTTAAACCTCTTTTAAACTAAATATACCATAATATACCATGAAATAATATGAATATTCAGATTGTAATTCGGGATTTAGAGAAAAATTATGTTTTTACTTCTGAAATAGACAACCTCTGCATATGGTTGTACAAATATATTCTTTTTTAGAATACGAAGTTAGTAACTGTTACGGGAGAAGGTGGAAGAATGAAACAGTGGCTAGCGGCAATGGAAACATCCGTGCTTGTTATGGGGGCACTTCGATTATTTTCAGGTAGTGCGGAGATATTTGCTGCTTTGCTTATGCTTTATGTGAATGATGCGAAGAAAGCGTTGTTTATAAATGGTATGTTGGCGTTTGTTGGACCTACCGTATTAATTTTAACAATGACAATTGGGATAGCGAGTGTAGCAAGTGAAATTTCTTTCTTGAAGCTCTTTTTTCTAGCGCTTGGAATTTGCTGTATTTTTATCGCATTACTGAAATAGTAAGTCGAGTATAGTGGGGAGAAGCCGATGAAAGAGGTATTAGAAGTTTTACCAAAAACGATGAAGTACTTAATTGAAGAATGTAAGCAATACGATGCTTTAGAGGAAATTCGTGTTCGAATTGGAAGGCCGCTAGAGTGTATTGCACACGGAAAGGTGTTTTTTTATGACTATATCACTACTGCAGAGGATGCTATTTACTTATTGAATAAGTTAAGTCAATTCTCAATTTATACGATGGAAGAGGAATTAAAACGTGGGTATGTGACGCTTCGCGGGGGGCATAGAATCGGGTTAGCAGGAAAAGTTATTACAGAAAAAAGCGCAGTGAAAATGATTCGTGATGTCTCTTCCTTTAATATTCGTATTGCTCGTCAAAAAATAGGGATTGCTGAACCGCTTTTGCCATATTTGTATGAAAAAAGGTGGTTAAACACGATGGTAATTGGCCCTCCCCAAACGGGTAAAACGACACTTTTAAGAGATGTAGCACGTTGCATGAGTCAAGGGGTAAGTGCTTCGGAAATTCCTTCCTGTAAAGTGGGGATCGTTGATGAACGGTCAGAAATTGCTGGTTGTGTGAAAGGGATCCCGCAATATGATTTTGGTACCCGAGTCGATGTGTTAGACGCATGTCCAAAGGCAGAAGGAATGATGATGATGATTCGTTCTATGAGTCCTGATATTTTGATCGTAGATGAAATTGGCCGTAAAGAAGATAGTGAAGCAATTATGGAGGCAGTGCATGCAGGTGTCCAGCTTTTTATAAGCGCACACGGATTTTCCTATGAGGATGTTGTGAGACGTCCATCGCTCAAGGTAGTGCTAGAGCTTGGTATATTTGATAGGTTTGTGGAGTTGTCAAAAGCGAGGGGTCCAGGAACGGTTATGCAGGTGAAAGATAAATATGGAAAACCAGTGTTATCAAATAGAAAGGCTGAGGGCGTATGGTGAAAATATTTGGTGCAGTGTTAATCGTTGCGGTCAGCACCTTTTTCGGGTTTTCGTACGCTAAAAGATACAGTGAGAGACCGAGGCAACTTAGGTTATTAAAATCAGCACTTCAATCATTAGAGGCAGAAATTATGTATGGACACACACCTTTATCTGAGGCTGCCGAGCGATTAGTTAAACAAATGCCAAAGCCATTAAATTGGATATTTCAAAGTTTCGCTAAAAAACTAGAAAGTGGAGAACAAACAGTAAGGGAAGCTTGGATAGATAGTTTGAAAGAGAATTGGAAGTTGACAGCTTTTCAACAAACCGAGTATGAAATACTGCAGCAATTTGGTGAAACGCTCGGGCAACATGATCGTGAATCACAACAAAAACATATTCGCTTATGTATTACACATTTGGAGAGAGAAGAAGAGGAAGCGAAAGCTTTACAACTGCAATACGAAAAAATGATTAAGAGCTTAGGGGTACTAGCAGGGCTACTTATTGTAATTTTACTGCTATAGGGGGGAGAAAGGCGATGTCCATTGATGTTGGATTAATATTTCAAATCGCCGGAATCGGCATTGTTTTAGCTTTCATTCATACTGTACTAAAAGAATTGAAGCGTGAGGATATTGCAAATTGGGTTATCCTTGTCGGTTTTGTCGTCATTTTATTTCATGTTGCATTTTTAATTAATACGCTATTCGACAAGATTAAAAGTGTCTTTCTCTTCCAGTAAAGGAGGCGGTTCGAATCGAAATTATACAAATTGTCGGATTAGGCCTCGTTGCTACGTTTTTAGCTGCTGTTTTGAACCAGCATAAATCTAGTATTACATCTTTATTTATTGTGTTCGTAGGTAGCGTGATGTTTCTTATTTTAATCGATCAAATTCATTCTATTTTACAAATGATTGAGAGAGTAGCGAGTGAAGCGAAAGTTAGCAACGTCTACGTGGAAACGTTACTAAAGATTATTGGAATTGCTTATATTGCTGAGTTTGGAGCTCAAATTACAAAAGATGCTGGTCAAGGTGCCATCGCTTCGAAAATTGAACTTGCTGGGAAAATCTTAATTCTCGTTATGGCAATTCCTATTTTGACGGTTGTAATTGAAACTATTCTCGGATTTTTACCGACGGGATAAGGGGGAGTGAATGTTGAGGAGGTTTGGAGCTAAGCTGCTATTTGCTTGCTTCCTTTTCTTTTCTTTACCGGTTGTTGTACAAGCTTCTCCTGTAGAAACAAACGTCGTTGATCAACAATTGGATAAGCTCGGAATTGAAGATGTGAAGCAATTTTGGGACGGGCTTGTTACAAAATATGGTGGCTATTTGCCAGAGAGTCAAAAAGGAAGTTTTATGGAGTTTGTAAAGGGAGAAAAAGAATTCTCTCTAAAAGAGTGGATGATAGGGTTATTAAAATATTTATTTCATGAGCTTGCAGCTAATGGAAAACTGCTTGGCACACTCATTATGCTCACAATCTTTAGTGCATTGTTGCAATCACTGCAATCCGCTTTTTCAAAAAGTAGTGTAAGTAAAATTGCTGATGCTGTTGTATATATGGTACTTATTATTTTTGCTTTAAATAGTTTTTATGTCGTTATGACATATGCAAGAGAAACGATACAAACAATGGTAGATTTCATATTAGCGCTATTGCCAATTTTATTGGCGCTTATAGCGACTGGTGGCGGGGTTGTATCTGTATCTTTCTTTCATCCGATTATCATTTTCTTAATGAATACAAGCGGGCTTCTTATGAATTATATCGTTCTACCGCTTTTATTACTGGCAACGATATTAAGTATTGTAAGTACAATGAGTGATCAATATAAAGTTACAAAATTGTCCAAGCTTCTGCAAAACGTTAGCGTTGGGATTATCGGTATCTTCTTAACGATTTTTTTAGGGGTATTATCTGTACAAGGAACAGCGACAGCCGTTGCTGATGGCATAGCTGTGAAAACTGCTAAATTTGTAACAGGAAACTTCATTCCAGTAGTTGGAAGGATGTTTACGGAAGCGGCAGATACTGTTATTAGCGCATCAGGATTATTGAAAAACACAGTCGGAATTATTGGGCTCGTCATTTTATGCTTAATTGTTGCTTTTCCTGCGATTCAAATTTTCTGTATTGCATTTATTTATAAATTCGCAGCAGCAGTATTACAACCGGTTGGCGGCGGAGCAATTATTCAATGTTTAGACATTATTGGAAGAAGCATCATTTACGTATTTGCTTGCTTAGCTATCGTATCATTTATGTTCTTTTTAAGTATTACAATTATTATTGCTGCGGGGAATATTACACTTATGATGCGGTAGGAGGTGAAGAGTATGCAATTTGTTACAGAGTGGATCAGAAATATTATCGTTTTTTTGCTCTTAGCGACAATGCTTCATCTTATTCTTCCAAATTCGAATTTGCAAAAATACGTTAAATTTGTTGTAAGTCTTTTGTTAGTCGTATTAATTTTAACACCCCTTTTTAAACTATTGCAGACAGATGTAAATGAAGTAATTGCAAATTTTAATGAAGAAAAGTACGTAGCAGAAGGATCTGTAAAAAATTCAATAGATTCGAAGAAAAAAGAAATACAAGCTCTAACACGTGCATATAGTTTAGAAGAGATGGCTACCAAAATGAAAAAAGAAGTAGGAAAAGAGTTTGAGAAAAAGTATGGTATGGCTGTCTCTGAAATACAAATAGTCGCAGCAGAAAATATAGAAGAAGTAAAGTCAGCGAAAGATATTCAATCTGTTGTTGTGACGTTGAAAGAAAAAGAACGTAGTAAAAATGATGCAATCGAAACAGTAAAGCCAATTGAAATTAACACGAAAGAGCCTCCAAAAAAAGTGGAAGAAACGAATGGAGAAATGAAAGATTTCTTTTCAAGCAGGTGGCAACTAGAGGGTAAACAAATCCAAGTTCAAATGGAAGGGAGGACAGGTAGAGTAAATGGACAATAAAGATAAAAATTCGAAGTTCTCATTTTTTCGAAACTTATTGAATGGGGATCAAAAAGAAAGCAACGAGAAGGGTAAAAAGGTAACACCTAAGTTTTTACTTGTCCTACTCATACTTGGAATTTTGCTTATGTTTTCTAGTAGTCTCTTTTCAAGTAAAAAAGAAGAAGTACCTGTATTTAAAGAACAAAAAACTCAAAACCAAGAAAAAGACGTACCAACTTTCGGACAAAAAAGTAATGATAGTATGTCAAATGTAGAAAAATATGAAAAAGCGTATGAACAAGAATTAAAAACTGCTTTAGAAGAAATAGCAGGAGTAAAAGACGTAACGATTAAAGTGAATTTAGATTCATCTGAAGAAAAAATTTTAGAAAAAAATACAGTGAAACGCTCACAAACAACAGGTGAAACAGATAAAACAGGCGGTAAGAGAGAAGTAGAGGACGAGTCTCTTGATGAAAAGACTGTCATTATACGTGAAGGGGATAAAGAAACTCCTGTTGTTTTACGAACAGAGAAGCCGAAAGTACGTGGTGTTCTTGTCGTAGCAAAGGGAGTGGATAATATACAAGTTAAAGCAATGGTAAAAGAAGCTGTGATAAGGCTGCTAGATGTACCGGCCCATCGCGTTTCAGTTTCACCGAAAAATTGATAGGGAGGAAATAAAGTGTTAAAAAAACAAACAGTTTGGTTATTAACGATGTTAAGTTTAGTTGTTGTACTATCTGTGTATTACGTGACAACTCCTGACAAAATGAATACAGCATCGCCAGCAACAGGTGAAAAGATTGGACAAGAAAAACAAGGTACTGATAAAGCAGTAACAAACGAAGCGCCTAAAGAAACTCCGAAAAAAGAAAATACAAGCAAAGAAACAACAAATAAAGAAACAGACAAAAAAGAAAATGCAAAAAAAGAAACAAGTAAAAAAGAGGGCAATGTATCAGTTCAATCAAGTGATGAGAATTTCACAGCTTTACGTATGCAAATGGAAGATCAGCGTAGTGAACAAAAAGCAAAATTACAAGAAGTGATGAGTTCAACAAAAGCTTCAGCAACAGAAAAGAATAAAGCGAAAGAAAATTTTGATGCCATTACGACAATGGAAACGAAGCAAGAATTACTTGAGACAGTAATTAAATCTCAAGGAGGATATCCAGATGCTCTTGTAAGAGCTGATGGTACTGATATTAGAGTAACGGTTAAAGCGGCAAAACATTCACAGAAAGAAGCAAATAAAATTATTCAACTTGTAAGAAGTGAAGGCGGATCAAAAGATGTAGGTGTGAAATTTGATCCACCAGCGAAATAAGTGAAACCTTAATCCGTAGGGATTTCCCTACGGATTATTATCTTTTACTAAGCAAAGGGTATGCAAATAGTAAAATAGAGTATGTAAGTAAACGTGTGTATAGAAAAAAGCTATCATTTTCGATAGCTTTTTTCTATTTCGTCTTTGTAATTATTTTTACTATGTTCAACTCGGAATGGAGAAACACGTTGTGAGTAAAAGATTAATGGTTCATGGTACTGATGATTACTTTTTCCAGATTTGACGTGGATGCAAAGAACGCATGCCCAAACGATTACGGCAGGTAAAAAGAGAATGAGCCATATCATATTTCCACACCTCGACACAATATATTTTCTACACTTTGAACATACTATTCTTATATGAAGGAATGATGAATGGCGTGTAAACAAAAAAATAATATTTGGTAAAAATATGTTGTTGACTATAGATGTGGTGAAGAGTGGATGGCATGTTTGCTGTGTAACGTTTTGAAAAAGTAGTGAATGTTTTTTAAGAAGTGGTCTTGCCAATTTCGTGTGAAACTTGGTATTATTACTAGGTATTAAATTTTTATTGGAATAATATTTTTACAGGAGTTTCGATTTATTATAAAGAAATATAAATTGGAATGTTTAAAAAATTTATCGTAAGATGGAAATAGTAAATATTTCTATTAGTTAATGAAATATATTTTCTAATAGAATACATCGTATTTTTACAGTCAATCTAGTTTTCGTGACGAGAATCTGTAAAAACGGGACAAACAAGAGTATGGGAGTGGATTTTACATGTTTAAAATTCAAGAAGTTCGCGAATTAATTAAATTAATTGATAGCTCTAATATTGATGAATTTGAATACAAAAAAGACGGTACAACAATCAAAATGAAAAAGCGTGGTAATGAAGTTGTTGCTGTGCAAGCACCTGCAGCAAAACAAGCTATGCAACCAGTAGCGCCTGTTGAAGTTGAAACGAAAGTAGCAGCAGCACAAGCAGAAGCGCCAAAACAAGAAGAGAAGAAGGCTGTTCAAAATGAAAACCTACATAAAATCACATCACCGATGGTAGGTACATTCTATTCTTCTTCTTCGCCTGATACACCTCCATATGTAAGTGTTGGGGATAGAGTATCGAAAGATTCTATCGTATGTATTGTCGAGGCTATGAAGTTATTTAACGAAATTGATGCTGATGTAGAGGGCGAAATTGTTGAAATTCTTGTTAATAACGGACAGCTTGTTGAGTATGGACAACCGCTATTTCTTGTAAAAGCGTAATAAGGGAGTCTTTGTGATGATAAAAAAAGTATTAATAGCCAATCGTGGGGAAATTGCTGTACGAATTATTCGTGCTTGTAAAGAAATGGATATTGAAACAGTTGCAATTTATTCAGAAGCAGATAAAGAGTCACTTCACGTACAGATTGCAGACGAGGCGTATTGTGTAGGACCAACGATTTCGAAAGAAAGCTATTTAAATTTGACAAACATTATTAGCGTTGCGAAGTTAACAGGCTGCGATGCTATTCATCCGGGATACGGATTTTTAGCAGAGAATGCAGATTTCGCAGAGTTATGCCGTGAATGTAACTTGATTTTTATCGGTCCAAGTCCAGAAGCTATTTCAAAGATGGGCACAAAAGACGTTGCTCGTGATACAATGAAAGAAGCAGGGGTTCCGATTGTACCAGGTTCACAAGGGATTATTAAAAATACCGAAGAAGCGATCGAGCTTGCTAATCAAATTGGATATCCAGTTATTATTAAAGCGACTGCAGGTGGCGGTGGAAAAGGTATTCGTGTTGCACGCCATGAAGAAGAGCTTATAAAAGGAATTCAAATTACACAGCAAGAAGCTAGTACCGCTTTTGGGAACCCTGGTGTATACTTAGAAAAGTACGTTGAAGATTTCCGCCATGTTGAGATTCAAATAATGGCAGATACACACGGAAATGCCATTCATTTAGGAGAGCGTGATTGTACAATTCAGCGCCGTTTGCAAAAACTATTAGAAGAAAGTCCATCACCTGCACTTGATGAAGATATTCGCAAGCAGATGGGTGAAGCGGCAGTTAAAGCGGCGGTAGCGGTTGATTATACAGGTGCTGGTACGGTTGAGTTTATTTATGAATATAAAACGAAAACCTTTTATTTCATGGAGATGAATACGAGAATTCAGGTTGAGCATCCGGTTACTGAAATGGTAACGGGAATGGACTTAATTAAAGAGCAAATTCTTGTTGCTTCAGGAGAAAAGTTATCGTTACAGCAAGAAGAAGTACAATTTAATGGTTGGGCAATTGAATGTCGAATTAATGCGGAAAACCCTGCCAAAAAATTTATGCCATCTCCAGGTAAAGTAGAAATGTACTTACCACCAGGAGGATTTGGTATTCGCGTCGATTCAGCTGTATATCCGGGATATTCAATCCCACCTTTCTATGATTCGATGGTTGCTAAATTAATTGTTCACGGAAAAACACGTGAAGAGGCAATTGCAAAAATGAAGCGCGCACTTAGTGAATTTGTCATTGAAGGCGTACATACAACAATCCCGTTCCATTTGCAATTGCTAGATCATCCTGATTTTGTAAAAGGTGAGTTTAATACGAAATTTTTGGAAGAGCATGAACTTGTGACGCAGTGATACATTAAAGGAGGTTTTTTTCATGGCTGAACATATGTTAGATATGGGTCAAGATACAACTCTTGGTAAAGTAGAAATTGCACCAGAAGTAATTGAAGTAATTGCAGGTATTGCAGCTGCTGAAGTAGAAGGTGTAGCGGCAATGCGCGGTAATTTTGCTACAGATGTTGTTGAGAAGTTAGGTAAGAAAAATCATGGTAAAGGTGTAAAGGTTGAATTAGCAAACGAAGATATTATCGTTGACCTTTATGTTGTAATGTATTTTGGTGTAGCAATTCCAGTTGTTGCACAAAAGATTCAAGACAATATTCGCCAAGCACTCTTTACAATGACAGGACTTGAGCCAAAAGAAGTGAATGTTCACATCGTTGGCGTAACATTCGAAACACAAAAAACAGAAATCGAACCAGTGTAAGAATGAAAAGGTGCCTAGTAACATAGGCATCTTTTTTATCGTTTCATTTCTTCACAAATTACAACCCTCTAATTATTATACTATTTCAAAAAATAAGAAATAAACAAGAAAATGTGTCGTTTTTCCAAAAAACGTACATTGTGATAAGATATGGAACTTGAAGTTAATCTTTTTATTATTTTTCAGCCTTGTAACCCGTGTGTGAAACGATAAATTGTGTTATTATCATTGTATTATAAGGTTGGAAAATCAATGAAAACTGTAAGAGTAAGTGAATTGACGGCTTATAAATTATAATAATATAACAAAGTATAAGGAAAGACTTGAAGCATAAAGGAGAGTTACAATGAAACGTAGGACGGCTAGAGAAAGAGCAATGCAAGCATTATACCAAATGGATATTACAGGTGAATTAGAACCGAAAGTAGCAGTGGAAAACACGCTGGATGAAGGCGAAGAAACAAATGAGTTTCTAGAGTCACTTGTAGTAGGTTTTGTAGAAAATAAAGAAGCAATCGATGAAGCGATTCGTCAAAACTTAAAAAAGTGGAAGCTTGAGCGTATTAGTATTGTTGATCGCAGTATTTTACGTGTAGCTGTGTATGAAATGAAGTACATGGAAGAAATTCCACACAACGTAACAATTAACGAAGCAATTGAAATTGCAAAAACATTTGGGGATGAGGAATCTCGTCGTTTTATTAACGGCGTTTTATCTAATATAAAAGATACACTGTAAATTCTTTAAGGGGGAATCTTAAAATGGTAGCAGTAATCATCAAAGGAAATGAAGTTGCGGAGAAAAAACGAGCACAATTAACAGAAGAAGTTGTGAAGTTGAAAGAGCAAGGTATTGTACCAGGATTAGCAGTTATTTTAGTTGGAGAAGATCCAGCATCTCGTTCTTATGTGAAAGGAAAAGAAAAAGGCTGTGAACAAGTAGGGATTTACTCAGAGCTAATTGAACTTCCTGAAACAATTACTGAGGAACGTTTGCTTGCTGAAATCGATCGCTTAAATGGCGATGACCGTATTAATGGCATATTAGTGCAATTACCTTTACCAAAACATATTGAAGAAAAAGCTATCATTGAAAGAATTTCACCAGAAAAGGATGTAGACGGATTTCACCCAATCAGCGTGGGACGTATGATGACGGGACAAGATACATTCCTTCCATGTACACCGCATGGTATTGTAGAATTAGTAAAAGAAACAAATCTTGATATTTCTGGAAAACATGTAGTAGTAATTGGAAGAAGTAATATTGTCGGTAAACCAGTGGGACAATTGTTTTTAAATGAAAATGCCACTGTAACATATTGTCATTCTAAGACGCAAAATATGAAAGAGTTATCGAAGTTAGCTGATATTTTAATCGTAGCTGTTGGACGACCTAAAATGATAACAGCGGATTATATTAAAGAAGGAGCGGTTGTAATTGACGTTGGTGTTAACCGTTTAGAAACAGGAAAACTTTGTGGTGATGTTGACTTTGACAACGTGTTAGATGTTGCGGGTTACATTACACCTGTGCCAAAGGGTGTTGGTCCAATGACAATCACAATGCTTCTTCATAATACTGTTGAATCTGCCAAACGTGCAGGTGTCGTTTGTAAATAATTTGAGTCGGCTATGAGGAGAGAGAAATGGAGAAGCAATATTTAACCGTTACAGCGTTAACACGCTATATAAAAACAAAAATAGAATATGATCCGCATTTGCAGTCTGTTTGGTTAAAAGGTGAAATTTCCAACTTTAAAAATCATAGCCGTGGCCACATGTATTTTACATTGAAAGATGAAAATGCAAGAATCGCAGCGGTTATGTTTGCGGGCCATAATCGTAATATTAAATTCAAACCTGAAAATGGGATGAAGGTACTCGTGAAAGGGAAAATCTCTGTTTACGAGGCGAGTGGTTCTTATCAAATTTATATTCAAGACATGCAGCCTGACGGAGTCGGGAATTTACATTTAGCGTACGAACAGTTAAAAGTTCGTTTAGAAGAAGAAGGACTTTTTTCTCAAGTTTATAAAAAAGCGATTCCTCCTTACGCTAAAACAATAGGTGTGATTACGTCGCCAACAGGAGCAGCGATTCGTGATATTATAACAACGATTAAACGTCGTTATCCAATTGGGAATGTTATTGTATTTCCGGTACTTGTACAAGGGGAGTCAGCGGCTCCCTCGATTGTACAAGCGATTCGTACAGCGAATGAAATGGGAGAGATAGATGTACTAATCGTTGGTCGTGGTGGAGGTTCTATTGAGGAATTATGGGCTTTCAATGAGGAAATGGTTGCAAGAGCAATCTTTAAGAGTGAAATTCCTATTATTTCGGCAGTAGGCCATGAAACGGATTTTACAATCGCAGATTTTGTTGCAGATTTACGCGCGCCAACACCGACTGCAGCAGCTGAGCTGGCAGCACCTAACATTATAGAGTTACAAGAAAAGGTATTACAAAGAACTCTGAGATTGCAAAGAGCAATGAGAGAGTTAGTACATAAAAAAGAAGAAAAACTACAAGTGTTGCAAAAATCGTATGCGTTCCGTTATCCAAGACAAGTATATGAGCAAAAGGAAGAGCAATTAGATAGAGCGCTAGAACAGCTTGTTTTAGCGAAAGAGCGCTATATTGATAAAAAGGTGAATCAGTTAAAGCAACTTTCATTTTATTTAGAGAAGCACCACCCATCTCAAAAAATTATGCAAACGAAGGTAGCTGTTGAAACGTTGCAAAAGCAATTACAACGTGAAATGCAAACGTTACTTCAAACGAAAGAATTTGCCTTTGTAAGAGCTGCTCAAAAACTTGAAGCGTTAAGTCCGCTTAAAGTAATGATGAGAGGGTACGGGCTTGTATATGATGAAGAGAAGCAAGTGTTAAAAAGTGTGAAAGATGTAAGCCTTGGAGATGCTGTTTCAGTTCAATTACAAGATGGAATACTAGATTGTAGCGTATCAGGCATAGAGGAGCGTGAATTGAATAATGGAAAATAAATTAAGCTTTGAAGAGGCAATTTCGCAACTTGAGCATCTTGTTTCTAAGCTAGAACAAGGTGACGTACCTTTAGAAGAAGCGATTTCTTATTTTAAAGAAGGTATGGAATTATCTAAGCTTTGTGATGAGAAGCTGAAGAATGTACAAGAACAAATGGCAGTTATTCTTGGGGAAGATGGAGAGCTTGAACCGTTTACTGCTTTAGGAGATGAAGCATAGTGACGATTGCTTTTGATACTTTTTTGAAAGAAAGTAAAACTTTCGTAGAAGAAAAACTTGTAAGCTATGCAAATGAATTACAATGTCCAAATGTACTTCGTGAAGCGATGGCATATTCTTTGGAAGCGGGTGGAAAACGTCTCCGCCCGTTACTTTTGTTTGCAACATTACAAGCGTTTGGGAAAGAAAGAAATCTTGGAGTAGGTGCAGCTTGTGCTCTTGAAATGATTCATACATATTCATTAGTTCATGATGATTTACCTTGTATGGATGATGATGATTTAAGAAGAGGAAAGCCCACAAATCACAAAGTATTTGGTGAAGCGATGGCAGTTTTAGCAGGAGATGGCTTATTGACGTATGCTTTTCAAGTTATTATGGCATATGAGCAAAAAGAAATTTCTGCCGAAAAAAAAGTAAGACTTGTACTTGAACTTGCAAAAGCAGCAGGACCAGAAGGAATGGTTGGCGGACAAGTGGCAGATATGGAAGCTGAAGGGAAACGCCTTACGATTGATGAATTGGAGTACATCCATAAACATAAGACCGGAAAACTGCTTGAATTTGCTGTACTTGCGGGTGCGATACTTTCTGATGCGACAGAAGAGCAAGAAGAAAAGTTGCTTACGTTTGCCAAATATATCGGTCTAGCTTTCCAAATTCGAGATGATATTTTAGATGTCGAAGGAACTGAAGAAGAGATTGGAAAACCGATTGGTAGCGATCTTTCTAATGAAAAGAGCACATATACAACGTTGTTTACTGTAGATAGAGCAAAGGATATTTTAGAAGAAACAATTGCAGAAGCAAAAGGTGCGATTAGTTCCTTGCAATTACAAGATGAATATTTACTATCTATTTGTGATTTGATTGCAAAACGTAATAACTAATATAACAGCGTTTTCATTTGTTGAGTCATTCATCATTTTATGATATAAATGTAGGAAAAGGTTTTTCTTTTCTTGTTATTGGCAAAAATATATGTAGATTACATTGCCGTTATCACTTCGTGTTAGCGGCTATTTTTTTCATCGCCTAAAGAAATATGGTTTATAATAGGATTAGGGCGCAATAGACTGGTTAATAGCGGGACAAGACGAAAAATAGAAAAGAGAATTTCTTGTTTTGTGTAAATGTTTTTTATAATATTTGACATGTTGACAGATTATGAAATGAAAGTGAGTGATCCATGTGGATCTAACGCAAATTCAAAACCCTAGTTTTTTGAAAGATATGTCTATCAGTGAACTAGAGGGATTGAGTGAGGATATTCGTAAGTTTTTAATTGAAGAGCTCTCTCAAACAGGTGGACATATTGCACCTAATTTAGGTGTAGTAGAACTCACAATTGCTCTGCACAAATTATTTGATAGCCCGCAAGATAAATTTTTATGGGATGTAGGACATCAATCCTATGTACATAAAATTTTAACTGGACGTGCGAAAGAGTTTGGTACATTAAGGCAATATCAAGGTCTATGTGGTTTCCCGAAACGTTGCGAGAGTGAGCACGATGTATGGGAAACTGGTCATAGCTCGACTTCGTTATCGGCTGCAATGGGAATGGCTCTGGCACGTGATTTAAAGAAAACGAAAGAATATGTTATACCAATTATTGGAGATGGTGCTTTAACAGGCGGAATGGCTTTAGAGGCATTGAACCATATTGGACATGAAAAAACAGACATGATTGTTATTTTGAATGATAATGAAATGTCAATTGCACCAAACGTTGGTGCGCTTCATAATGTGCTCGGTCGTTTACGTACCGCAGGAAAATATCACTGGGTAAAAGATGAATTAGAGTATATATTAAAGAAAATCCCAGCAGTTGGCGGGAAAGTGGCTGCGACAGCAGAGAAAATAAAAGATAGTCTTAAATATTTACTAGTATCTGGTGTCTTTTTCGAAGAGTTAGGCTTTACATATTTAGGTCCAGTCGATGGGCATGATTATGAAAAGTTATTCGAAACGTTGCAATATGCAAAGAAAACAAAAGGCCCAGTGCTTGTTCACGTTATTACGAAAAAAGGAAAAGGTTATAAACCGGCTGAGAGTGACGTTATTGGAACTTGGCATGGAACAGGACCTTATAAAATTGAATCAGGTGACTTCGTTAAGCCGAAAGAAGTTGCACCAGCATGGAGTGCTGTCGTTAGTGAAACAGTACTTAAGCTAGCGAGAGCGGATGAGCGTATCGTAGCAATTACACCTGCAATGCCTGTTGGATCAAAACTTGAGAAATTCCAAAAAGAATTCCCAGATCGTATGATTGATGTAGGTATTGCAGAACAGCATGCTACAACAATGGCAGCAGGTATGGCAACGCAAGGAATGAAGCCATTCTTAGCGATTTATTCAACATTTTTACAAAGAGCATATGACCAAGTTGTTCATGATATATGCCGCCAAAATTTAAATGTTTTCATCGGAATAGATCGCTCGGGATTAGTAGGAGCAGATGGTGAAACGCATCAAGGCGTATTTGATATCTCATTCTTACGTCACTTGCCGAATATGGTGCTTATGATGCCGAAAGATGAAAATGAAGGGCAACATTTAGTTTATACGGCGATGCAATATGAAGATGGACCAATCGCATTGCGTTATGCTCGCGGTAATGGACTTGGCGTTCATATGGATAAAGAATTAAAGGCGATTCCAATCGGTACGTGGGAGACGTTAAAAGAGGGGACACAAGCAGCTATTTTAACGTTTGGTACGACAATACCAATGGCAATGGAAGCAGCTGAGCGTCTTGAAAAAGCTGGGGTTTCAGTGAAAGTAGTGAATGCTCGCTTTATTAAACCAATGGATGAAGCATATTTACATGATCTTCTAGGAAAGAATATACCGATTTTAACGATTGAAGAAGCTTGTTTAATCGGTGGTTTTGGAACAGGAGTAGTTGAATTTGCATCTGAAAATGGTTACCATAGTGCATTAGTTGAACGAATGGGTATTCCAGACCGCTTCATAGAGCACGGAAGTGTAACAAAATTATTAGAAGAAATTGGTTTAACGACAGATGCTGTTGTAGACCGTATTCATACAATGATTCCATCAAAACAAAAAAGGGCGTAACAAATGAGCGTAAAAAAAGAAAGAGTAGATGTACTATTAGTAGAGCGAGGACTTATAGAAACGCGTGAGAAAGCAAAGCGCGCCATTATGGCCGGACTCGTATATGCAAATGAGATGAGACTTGATAAACCAGGAGAGAAAATCTCGCAAGATACTGAGATTACGGTGAAGGGACAAGTTATGCCGTATGTAAGTCGTGGTGGTTATAAACTTGAAAAGGCATTAGAGACATTTCATCTTGATTTACAAGATAAAGTTATGATAGATATTGGTTCATCAACTGGTGGCTTTACAGATTGCGCGCTTCAAAATGGAGCGAAATTATCTTATGCATTAGATGTAGGATACAATCAACTAGCGTGGAAATTACGTCAAGATGAGCGTGTTGTTGTAATGGAACGAACAAACTTCCGTTACGTGACACCAGCAGACTTAGAACGTGGTTTACCTCAATTTGCAAGTATTGATGTTTCATTTATATCATTAAAGCTTATACTGCCAGTTTTAAAAACAATGCTTATGCCTAACGGAGATGTAGCAGCGTTAATTAAACCGCAGTTTGAAGCTGGAAGAGAGCAAGTTGGGAAAAAAGGTATCGTTCGTGATAGAAAAGTACATGAAGCTGTTGTAGAAATGATTGTCGAGTTTGCTTTAAAAGAAGGCTATGATGTGGAAGGTTTAACATTCTCACCAATTACGGGTGGGGATGGTAATATTGAATTTTTAATTCATCTGAAATGGCATGGTGAACGTGAGAATGGCGAAAATCATTCTCCGATTTCTATAGAGCAAGTTGTTACAGAAGCGCATGACGTTCTAAAACAAAAAGGGAAAGGGGAATAACATATGTTGTTCCTCTTTTTGCTGTAATTGTATAATGATTGTAAAAACAATTGTGTACAAGAAACGAATTATAAGTTAACATAAATAAGTGAAGTATACCAATGTTTAAACTATGGTAAGAGATAGTGTGAGGTGCAAATGTATGAATAAAGGTCAGCGCCATATTAAAATCAGGGAAATTATTGCAAACAAAGAAATTGAAACACAAGATGAATTAGTTGATATTTTACGTAATGAGGGATTTAATGTAACGCAAGCAACAGTATCGCGCGATATTAAAGAACTGCACTTAGTGAAGGTGCCATTACATGATGGGCGCTATAAATATAGCTTGCCAGCAGATCAACGATTTAACCCGTTACAAAAATTAAAACGAAATCTAGTGGATTCATTTGTAAAATTAGACACGGCAGGACATATGCTTGTGCTAAAAACATTGCCTGGTAACGCTCATTCACTTGGAGCACTTATTGATCATTTAGAGTGGGATGAGATCATCGGAACCATCTGTGGTGATGATACTTGCTTAATTATTTGCCGTACACCTGACGATACAGGTGTTGTCTCTGATCGTTTCTTAAATATGTTGTAACAAAAAATCTTGTTTGCTTTCCATCGTAAAGTGGAAAGTGAACAAGATATTTTTATTGGTTAAAAATATGAATTTTCAATTGTAATATAATATTTTGTTTGCATAAAGTTAAAAAATAGATGGATTGACCCGTAAAACAAATGTTTGGTACAATGAAGCGGGTTAGAAGAGTATATACATACAAATATATAGCATGATTATTTGAATGAAGAACTGAGAAAATCCTTTAGTAAGGGATTATTTTATAACGAGGTGAATGGGGCATTGTTATCGGAATTATCGATTAGAAACTTTGCTATTATTGAAGCATTAAATATTTCTTTTCAAAAAGGTTTAACGGTTTTAAGCGGTGAAACAGGGGCCGGAAAATCGATTATTATTGATGCAATTAGTTTACTTGTAGGTGGCCGTGGGTCAGCAGAATTTGTTCGATATGGAACAGAAAAGGCTGAGATTGAAGGGCTATTTTATGTTGAAGATGAGAAGCATCCATGTATTGAAAAGGCAGAAGAGTTAGATATAGAAATAGAAGATGGTATGATTATTTTAAAGCGTGATATTGCTGCGAACGGGAAGAGTGTATGTCGTGTAAATGGGAAGCTTGTTACACTTAGCATATTAAAAGAAATTGGGAAAACACTTGTTGATATTCATGGACAACACGAAACGCAAGATTTAATGAATGAAGAACGACATCTGTTTATGCTTGATCACTTTGATGGGGATCGAATCGTTAAACAATTAGACATATATCAAAACGTATACGCTGACTATGAAAAATTAAAAAAACAATTGAAATCGTTAAGTGAAAATGAGCAACAAATGGCACATCGCTTAGATTTAATTCAATTTCAGCACGAGGAAATTCGCAAGGCGGATTTAAAGATGGATGAAGAAAATGAATTAACTGAGGAACGATTGCAAATTTCTAATTTTGAAAAGATTTATAAAGCGTTAGGTGATGCATATCGTTCTTTAAGTGCCGACGGACAAGGATTAGATAATGTAAGAAGTGCAATGGGGCAAATGGAAAGTATTACACATTTAGATGATGTGTATCAAGAGAATCATGATTCAATTGCAAATAGCTATTACTTATTAGAAGAGGTTGCCTATCAACTGAGGGAAAAGCTCGATATGATGGAATATGATCCAAATCGTTTAGATGAAATCGAAACACGTTTGAATGAAATTCGTATGCTAAAGAGAAAATATGGAAATAATGTAGAAGAGATTTTAGCGTATGCTGATAAAATTGAACAGGAAATTTTTACGATTGAAAATAAAGACGTTCATATTGAAACGACGAAGAAACAGTTGAAGGAATTAGAAAGTGTTATTATGAAAGAAGCAACGTTGTTAAGTAATATGCGTCATGAGCTTGCAGAACACCTTACAAATGCAATTCATCAGGAATTAAAAGAATTATATATGGAAAAAACGAAATTTGAAGTGAGAATTATGAAGAGAGAAGGAAATGCAGAAGAGCCCCTTGTGGAAGGTGCGCCGGTAAGACTTACGGCGGATGGTTACGATCATGTGGAATTTTATATTTCAACGAACCCAGGAGAGCCGCTAAAACCACTTTCAAAGGTTGCTTCTGGCGGAGAGTTATCTCGTATCATTTTAGCTTTAAAAAGCATTTTTTCTAAGCATCAAGGGGTTGCATCTGTTATTTTTGATGAAGTGGATACGGGTGTAAGTGGCCGGGTCGCACAGGCTATTGCGGAAAAAATTTATCGAGTATCAGTAAACTCGCAAGTACTTTGTATTACGCACTTACCTCAAGTAGCTTCAATGGCGGATTCACATTTATTTATTCGAAAACAAGTAGCGAATGATCGGACAATTACATCAGTTACTGTTTTAACTATGGAGGATAAAGTAACAGAAATAGCTCGAATGATTTCTGGTGTGGAAATCACAGATTTAACGACAGAGCATGCGAAAGAATTACTTACGCAAGCGCATCATTTTAAACAGACAGCAGAGGCTATCCAGTAATGGATAGCTTTTTTTCTCAAATGACGATTTCTTAATTCTTCCGGTTATAAATAAAGCACTGCAAGGAGAGATTAAAAAGTGAAGCCAAGAGGCTGAATGTGGGGTAGGAGCGAGGAGAGTGAACAAGTTGAAATTAGAAAAATTTCGAAAAATAATAGGTCTTTGTCTCCTTGTTTCTTTAGTTTTTATTGGATGTTTTAAACCGCTTCGAACGTTTATTTCATCACCGAAACAACTTGTTGTTTTTGAAGGGCAACAATCAGAAATATCATCATTACCAGTTTTCAAAGCTTCATCCACAAATCGTCATGTATTTACAGTGAGTTCGAATGAACAAAAACAAGGACTTATGGTAAATTCTCATCAAAATGGTGAAGCTGATATGGTATTTCAGCTTGCTGGTTTTCCAGTGAAAAAAGTAAATGTGAAAGTGTTAAAAGATTTTAAAGTGATTCCAGGTGGACAATCAATTGGTGTGAAATTAAATACAAAAGGTGTACTTGTTGTAGGCCATCATTTAATTCAAACTGAAAAAGGTAAAATATCTCCTGGTGAAACAGCAGGTGTACAAATTGGAGATATGATTACTGAAATTAATGGTAAAACAATTGAAAGAATGAGTGATGTAGCACCGTTTATTCATAATAGTGGAGAAACAGGTGAACCGCTTAATCTTGTATTGTTAAGAGATGGAAAATATATTCGTACGAAGCTAACTCCACAAAAAGACAACGGTGAATCGTCTTATCGAATTGGCTTGTATATCCGTGATTCGGCAGCTGGAATTGGAACGATGACATTTGTTCATCCAGATTCTATGAAATATGGGGCACTTGGTCATGTTATTTCTGATAATGATACGAAAAAGCCGATTCAAGTCGAAGATGGACAAATTATGCGCTCGACAGTTACATCAATTGAAAGAGGTAGTCATGGGAATCCAGGGGAGAAATTAGCAAGATTCTCACCAGACCGTGAAGTGATTGGCAATATTACAATTAATAGTCCATATGGTATTTTTGGAAAATTAAATACGAATATGAAAAACGGTATAATGGATAAAGCAATGCCTATCGCATTATCTCATCAAGTAAAAGAAGGACCGGCAAAAATATTAACAGTTATTGATCAAGATAAAGTAGAAGCGTTTGATATTGAAGTTGTTAGTACAGTGCAGCAAAAATTCCCAGCTACAAAGGGTATGGTAATAAAAGTAACAGATAAACGTCTATTAGAGAAAACGGGCGGTATCGTACAAGGAATGAGCGGAAGTCCAATTGTACAAAATGGAAAAGTAATTGGTGCTGTTACACATGTATTTGTAAATGATCCAACATCAGGATATGGTGTTCATATTGAATGGATGTTACATCAAGCTGGAATTAATATTTATGATCAAGAGAAAAAAGCGAGCTAATATATATTATTAGCTCGCTTTTTCTGTTGAAAAATTCGTTGAAATTTTGTAAAAGCTCCGCAAGAGGTGTTTTTTGTTGTAAAATAAAAGGAAAGGGTTGAACGTTTCGTTGTATTTCTATGATGGAATGTGTTGCGAAAGGGAATAAATGAACGATAAACATATTTTTTTGTGATTTTATCGGAAAGTAAGAAACTTTAAAAGGGAATTTTCACACAATTGTCGAACAATTCATGTAGCCTAGAAGGATACACATGTCGGAGAATCGATTCGGTAAGGGAGGAAAAGCTGTGGAGAAAATTAAAGTATGTCTTGTGGATGATAATAAAGAACTAGTATCAATGTTAGAGAGCTATGTAGCCGCTCAAGATGATATGGAAGTAATCGGTACTGCTTATAATGGTCAAGAGTGTTTAAACTTATTAACAGATAAGCAACCTGATGTACTCGTTTTAGACATTATTATGCCACACTTAGATGGTTTAGCTGTATTGGAGAAAATGCGACATATTGAAAGGTTAAAACAGCCTAGCGTAATTATGTTGACAGCATTTGGCCAAGAAGATGTGACGAAAAAAGCAGTTGACTTAGGTGCCTCATATTTCATATTAAAACCATTTGATATGGAGAATTTAACGAGTCATATTCGTCAAGTGAGTGGTAAAGCAAACACTATGATTAAGCGTCCACTACCATCATTCCGATCAGCCACAACAGTAGATGGAAAACCGAAAAACTTAGATGCGAGTATTACGAGTATCATTCATGAAATTGGTGTACCCGCTCATATTAAAGGATATATGTATTTACGAGAAGCAATCTCCATGGTATACAATGATATCGAATTATTAGGATCGATTACGAAAGTATTGTATCCAGATATCGCAAAGAAATATAATACAACAGCAAGCCGTGTTGAGCGCGCAATTCGTCACGCAATTGAAGTAGCTTGGAGCCGTGGGAATATTGATTCTATTTCGTCCTTATTCGGTTATACAGTATCCATGTCAAAAGCAAAACCTACGAATTCTGAGTTTATCGCAATGGTTGCGGATAAGCTGAGACTTGAACATAAAGCTAGTTGAGAGTAAAAGTAGTAAGGGATTTAAGCTTTAGTAAAGCTTAATAATTCTTGAAATTGATACTCGATATCAAATTTAAAGCCAATGAACTTTTTATTTAAAGACCAATGAATGTTATAATTCGTTGGTCTTTTTATTTTGTTGGGAAAAAGAGATTATTTGATAGTATGGAAAATAAAACCTATTTTTAGTAATATTACATGTAAGTGAGTTTTTTATAAGGCAATAAAATAGATATAGATAGGGAGAAGGGGAATGGAAAATAAAATTTCAACTTGGCTAGGAATAGTAGCAGCTATGGGAGTTCTTGCTATTGCAGTTACATTTGGAATGTTAGAACTTGCAGATAATCCCGTAGATAAAGAAGTGAGTGCTCAAATAGATAAAAAAGAAGACCAAACAATAGTAGGTAGAGAGGTAGATGGGGTCTTTGTTGATGTGTATGTTACTGAAAATTCTACTGAAAGCGAAGTCATTACAGCGATGCATCGCATGACTCATCAAAAAGTGGTGGCAGAACGAAAATCGGGCTCTATCCCAATGATTCAAAGTAATACTAAAAAATTAAAAGAAATTATAAATAAGAGTAGCTTTGCGAAGAAAAATGAACTTTTAGCAATTGCTGATAGATGGGCGAAAAAAGATTTTAGTAAAATTGTAGAAGATCACAATTATTTCTCAGATGCTCAAGAAGATAGCGTTTGTAAAGCAACTAGAGCAATGGATGCGTTAGAAGAGCAACATTATATTTTAACTACATTCGTGTAGGAAAAAGCGAAAGAACTATACGAATCAGGGGATGCTCCGCACGTTCAATAAAAAACAATATAAAGGGCTTCTAGTTTTTTATGATCGTGTTTTTAGGACGCAATGGGGACTTATAAATAAATGGTCTGCTTTCTTTATGACGTGTAACAAAAAAGAAAAGATGTGATTCATTATTAAATGATGAAGGAACGGCTAAATCACATCGTAGTACATCTGTTAAAGGATTTTAGTAGGAAAGGCATCCGTGATATAATAGAAAATAATAAAAAGTCCTGCAAAAAACAGGACTGTATTATTCTTCGTCTTTATTTTGTGTTTCTAATTCAACTAGTTTTTGAATTAAAATGTGCTGCGGCATATGCATGAGTTGTTCAAGTGGAACACCTAGTGCTTTTGATAAGCGGACTGCAGTATCTGGAGAGATTTGTAATGGTCTCATAGAAGTACCTCCTTTTTCGTATAGTATAGCATAAGATTGGGGGAGTGAGGATGACTCTTATATTTGCACATCGTGGTGCGGCTGGAACGTACCCAGAAAATACAATGATTTCATTTGAAGCAGCTGAGTCTTTTAGAGCGGATGGAATTGAACTTGATGTTCAATTAACGAAAGATGGAAAAGTTGTCGTCATTCACGATGAAACGGTGGACCGGACAACAAATGGAAAAGGTGCGGTTCGGAATTATGTATATGAGGACTTATGCAAGTTAGATGCAAGTTATAAATTTGGTGATAAAGTAGGTTTTTGTAAAATACCAATTTTAGAAGAGGTATTAGAATGGCTTGAACAAACGAGTTTGCTACTTAATATTGAACTTAAAAATAATAAAATTCCATACAGAGGTTTAGAGGAAGAAGTTATAACGCTTGTACGGAAATTTAGTCTAGAGGATCGTGTTATATTTTCTTCGTTTAATCACTACAGTATGAAACGGTGCCATATGATGGCTCCTGATATTCAAACAGCAATTTTATATCGCGAAGGTTTGCATAGTCCGTGGGCATACGCGAAAAAAATGGGGGCTACAGCAGTACATCCGAATTATCGTTATCTTCAAGATGCTATTGCCGAACTAACGATGGAAAGTGGTGTAGAAGTTCGCCCTTATACAATTAATGAAGAAACGCTTATGCGTAAATATTTTGATATGAATATATCGGCGATTATTACTGATTACCCTGAAACGGCAAGAACCTTATTGCCAATAAAAAA
>NZ_JH414708.1:644046-654755 GCF_000238655.1 Bacillus sp. 7_6_55CFAA_CT2
ATTTTTTTATTTATAAATAGTGGGGCATTCCTATCTTCTAAAGCGAGCTTGTACTTTATTTCGTTTGCGATCTCGGTGCAAGACGAAGCCACCAAAGATATAAAACCCGAGCGCGAAGCAGAGAGCGCCGATTAAAAATTGTAACCACAGTATGGAAATTGGTGGAAATTGAATCCCGAATACAGTATCTCTCATTAACTTTATACCAAACACAGCTAATGAAATAGGGATGAGTGCTAATAGTAGAGCAACGTAACGCTGCATACATAACGCTCCTTTTCAGATTATTTCGTATATTTTAATGATGTTATACGGAAAGGGGGTTTGTCAAGAGGGTGCTGAACGAGTAAGATAAGGGTGTGAAAAAATTTGCAGAGTTACTTCGAGAGGAAGTGTAATATATGAAACAAAAAGTATTAATTGTTGGTGCAGGTGAAGGCGGGAGCGCGCTGCTGAATCTGTTACAAAGTTCGAATATATTTCAAATTATAGGGATTATTGATATAAATCCGTTGGCAAAAGGACTACAAATTGCTAAGGAATACGGGATTGCAATTGGACAAAGTGTAACTCCATTTCTTTCTATGCATATCGATGTAATATTTGATATGACAGGTGAAGATGATGTACATAAAGTTTTATTAGAAAAAAGAAAAAAGACACTCTTCTTATACCAGGTGATATCGCAAAAATTGTTACAGGATTAGCGCATGAGAAGGAAGAGCTAATTGGGCGGTTAGAGGAACAGACGCAACAAGGAGAATTAATTTTAAATTCTACACATGACGGCATGATTGTAATTGATCGAGAGGGACAAGTTCGTCTTTTTAATAAAAGTGCAGAGCGTATTATCGGATATAAAAAAGAAGAGGCGATAGGAAAGTATATTTTAGAAGTCATTCCAACTAGTAAATTACTTCGCATTATACGTACGAAACAAATAGAAGTAAATTATGAACTGACATTAGAGAATGGAAAGAAAATTATTACAACGCGTATTCCAATATTAAAAGAAGGAGGAGAGGTACAAGGGGCATTTGCAATTTTTAAAGATATAACAGAAGTTGTAGATCTTGCGGAAGAAGTTACAGACTTAAAAGAAATTCAAACACTATTAGAGGCAATTATTAACTCATCTGAAGAAGCGATTTCGGTTGTGGATGAAAAAGGAAGAGGTTTAGTCATTAACCCAGCATATACGAAATTAACGGGTTTAACAGAAGAAGATATTATTGGGAAGCCTGCTACAACTGATATTGTAGAAGGCGAAAGTATGCATATGAAAGTACTTCGAACGCGTCGTGCGGTGCGCGGAATACATATGAAGATTGGGCAAAAAAAGCGAGATGTAATTGTAAACGTAGCACCAGTTATTGTGGATGGAATATTGAAAGGAAGCGTCGGCGTTATCCGTGACGTGTCGGAAATTCAAAAATTAACAAATGAATTGAATAGAGCAAGGCAAATTATTCGTACATTAGAAGCGAAATATTCATTTGATGATATTGTCGGAAATTCAGATGAAACAACGGCAGCTATCGAACAGGCGAAGCTAGGAGCGAATACACCAGCAACAGTACTGTTACGCGGGGAATCTGGGACTGGTAAAGAATTGTTTGCACATGCAATCCATAATGGAAGTAATCGAAAATACAATAAGTTCGTCCGTGTAAACTGTGCGGCCATTTCGGAGACGTTGTTAGAAAGTGAATTATTTGGTTATGAGGAAGGGGCGTTTTCTGGAGCGAAAAGAGGCGGGAAACGTGGGTTCTTTGAGGAGGCGAATAACGGTAGTATTTTTTTAGATGAAATAGGGGAGCTGTCTGCAAATACACAAGCGAAACTCCTTCGTGTATTGCAGGAAAAAGAAATTGTAAAAGTTGGTGGAACGAAAGCGATACCTATTAATGTTCGAGTAATTGCAGCGACACATGTGAATTTAGAAAAGGCTATTCTAGAAGGGAAGTTTAGGGAGGATTTATATTATCGATTAAATAAAATTCCAATTCAAATTCCATCTCTTCGTCAACGTAAAGGAGATATACCGACAATTGCGGACAGATTGATTCAAAAAATTAATCAAGATTACGGTCGTAATGTAGAAGGGCTCACTGATTCAGCCGTTTTATATTTACAATCATACGAATGGCCAGGAAATGTGAGGGAACTTGAAAATATTTTGGGGAGAGCTATTATCTTTATGAATTATAACGAGACCTATATTGATGTACACCATTTACCGCCATTACATAACGAAGAGCAGGTGGAGTCAAAGCAATCTCATTTATTACCTGAATTAGAAGAAAAGCCACTTGAACATTTAGTGACAGAGTTTGAAGGGAATATTATTTATGAATATTTGGAGAGATTTGATGGGAATAAAACACAAACTGCAAAAGCGTTAGGAATTTCCGTTCGAAATTTATATTACAAGCTAGAAAAGTATGACCATGCAAAAAATAGCATGCAATAAATTGCGTACCGTGCAATTTATTGCATGGTATACAAAAAGCGACAAAATAAGACAGAATCTTTCGTTATTTTCCAAAGTATTGATTTTACTGCATTTTGAATGCGTTTTCATTATTGGTAAGACCACTTTTAAAAGTTGGCACGGTATTTGCTTTATAAATAGACGAGGGACGACGGAAAGGGTTGATTACAAAATATGAAGTTAGAATACTTAATTGATCAAGCAGCAGGAAAGCCTAAAAAAACTGTGGCTGTAGCAGTAGCTGAAGATCATGAAGTAATTGAAGCTGTAGCGAAAGCAATTAAATTACAGCTAGCTCAATTTCGTCTATATGGAAATCAAGAAAAAATAATGGGGATGCTACAAGAACATGGTTTACAAACTTCAGAACATGTTGAAGTGATTGCAGCAATGTCTAGTGCTGAAGCTGCAGAACTTTCTGTTAAAGCTGTGAGAAATGGTGAAGCAGATGTGCTTATGAAGGGGAACATCCCAACAGCGAATATTTTGAAGGCTGTGTTAAACAAAGAGTGGGGCCTACGTAAAGGTAGCGTACTTTCACATGTAGCAGCATTTGAAGTTCAAAATTACGACCGTCTTATTTTCGTTACAGATGCAGCGATGAACATCGCACCTGACGTAACACAAAAAGCTGCTATTATACAAAATACTGTAGAAGTTGCCCAGGCAATAGGAATCGACTTGCCCAAAGTGGCACCAATCGCAGCAGTAGAAGTTGTGAATCCAGCGATGCAGGCGACAATTGATGCAGCGATGTTAACACAAATGAATCGCCGCGGACAAATTAAAGATTGTATCGTTGATGGACCACTTGCTTTAGATAATGCAGTATCACAAATTGCAGCAGAACATAAAGGCATAGTAAGTGATGTAGCAGGTAAGGCAGATATTTTACTCGTCCCAACGATTGAAGCTGGAAATGTGCTATATAAATCACTCGTATACTTTGCGGATGCAAAAGTAGGAGCAATGATTGCTGGCGCAAAAGCACCGATTGTTTTAACATCTCGTGCTGATTCAGCAGAAACAAAAGTATATTCATTAGCATTGGCAGTTGCGACTGCTTCAAAATAAACCAAAAAGGGTAAAACATTAGGGGGAAACGACAATGACATTAGAAATCTTCGAATACTTAGAAAAATATGATTATGAGCAAGTAGTATTTTGTCAAGATAAAGAATCTGGTTTAAAAGCAATTATTGCAATTCATGATACAACACTTGGACCGGCTCTTGGTGGAACAAGAATGTGGACATATGATTCTGAAGAAGCGGCGATTGAAGATGCATTGCGTCTTGCAAAAGGGATGACATACAAAAACGCAGCAGCTGGTTTAAACTTAGGTGGTGCGAAAACAGTAATTATCGGTGATCCTCGTAAAGATAAGAGCGAAGCAATGTTCCGTGCACTAGGACGTTATATCCAAGGACTAAACGGACGTTACATTACAGCTGAAGATGTTGGTACAACAGTAGATGATATGGATATTATCCATGAAGAAACTGACTTTGTAACAGGTATCTCACCATCATTCGGTTCTTCTGGTAACCCATCTCCAGTAACTGCATACGGTGTTTACCGTGGTATGAAAGCAGCTGCAAAAGAAGCTTTCGGTACTGACAATTTAGAAGGAAAAGTAATTGCTGTTCAAGGCGTTGGTAACGTAGCATATCACCTATGCAAACATTTACACGCTGAAGGAGCAAAATTAATCGTTACAGATATTAATAAAGAAGCTGTACAACGTGCTGTAGAAGAATTCGGTGCATCAGCAGTTGAACCAAATGAAATTTATGGTGTTGAATGCGATATTTACGCACCATGTGCATTAGGCGCAACAGTTAATGATGAAACTATTCCACAACTTAAAGCAAAAGTAATCGCAGGTTCTGCAAATAACCAATTAAAAGAAAATCGTCACGGTGACATCATTCATGAAATGGGTATTGTATACGCACCAGATTATGTAATTAATGCAGGTGGCGTAATTAACGTAGCAGACGAATTATATGGATACAATAGAGAACGTGCACTAAAACGTGTTGAGTCTATTTATGACACAATTGCAAAAGTAATCGAAATTTCAAAACGCGATGGCATAGCAACTTATGTAGCGGCAGATCGTCTAGCTGAAGAGCGCATTGCAAGCTTGAAAAATTCTCGTAGCACTTACTTACGCAACGGTCACGATATTATTAGCCGTCGCTAATCATTCATATATAACTTTTACAAAAGGCGTGGTTACCTCTTATGAGGTTTCCACTTCCTTTTGAATTTATTAGTGGAGGTAGCAACATTGTCTGTAAATCGAATTCTTGTTATTAACCCAGGTAGTACATCCACAAAAATTGGTGTTTTTGATAATGAAAGACCCGTTTTAGAAGAAACGATTCGTCATGACGTAGAACAGATTGGGAAATACAAGCGAATTATCGACCAATATGAGTTTCGAAAAGAAACGATTTTAGAAGTTCTACATTCTCATGGTATTAACATTTCAAAATTAAACGCTGTTTGTGGACGTGGTGGATTACTTCGTCCAATCGAAGGCGGTACGTATACAGTAAACGATGCGATGTTAGAAGATTTAAAAAATGGGTTTAGCGGTCATCACGCTTCAAACCTTGGAGGCATTTTAGCATATGAAATTGCTTCTGGATTAAACATTCCTGCATTTATTGTGGATCCTGTCGTTGTAGATGAGATGGAGCCAGTTGCTCGTATAAGTGGTATTGCTGGTATGGAACGTAAAAGTATCTTCCATGCATTAAATCAAAAAGCAGTTGCTCGTAAAGTAGCCGAACAGTTAAACCACAAATATGAGGATTTAAATTTATTAGTTACACATATGGGCGGTGGTATTACAGTTGGTGCTCATAAAAAAGGAAGAGTAATCGATGTGAATAACGGTTTAAACGGAGAAGGACCATTTAGTCCAGAGCGTGCTGGTACAGTGCCAGTAGGGCAACTAGTAGAAATGTGTTTCTCTGGTGAGTATTACCGAGATGAAATGATTAAAAAGCTTGTCGGACAAGGTGGACTTGTAAGTTTAATCGGTACAAATGATGCGATTAAAGTAGAGAAAATGGTTGAAAAAGGTGATCCTGAAGCAACTCTTATTTATAAAGCAATGGCATATCAAGTTGCAAAAGAGATTGGCGGAGCTAGCGCTGTACTTCACGGGAAAATCGATGCAATCGTATTAACTGGTGGACTGGCATACAGTAAAATTCTTGTCGATGAAATAAAAGAGCGAGTGGACTGGATTGCAGATGTTATCGTACATCCAGGCGAAGATGAGTTAGAAGCGTTAGCAGAAGGAGCACTTCGTGTATTACGTGAAGAAGAAGCTCCAAAAGAATACGTTGTACGTGAAAAAGAAACGGTAGCTAGGGGTTGAGATAATGGCAAAAGAATATGATTTAGTCATCGTTGGCGGCGGTACTGGTGGATATGTTGCTGCAATTCGTGCATCACAACTAGGGTTAAAAACTGCACTAGTCGAAAAAGAAAATCTTGGTGGTACTTGTTTACACAAAGGATGTATCCCTAGTAAAGCTCTTTTACGTAGTGCGGAAGTATATGCAACTGCTAAAAAAAGCGAAGAGTTCGGAGTTATTGCAAGCAATGTAGAACTAAACTTTGCGAAAGTACAAGAGCGTAAAGAGAAGATTGTAACGCAGCTTCATAAAGGCGTTCAACACTTAATGAAACAAGGTAAAATTGATGTGTTTGAAGGTATTGGCCGTATTCTTGGCCCATCTATTTTCTCTCCGATGCCAGGGACAATTTCAGTTGAACTTGCAAGTGGAGAAGAGAATGAAATGTTAATTCCAAAAAATGTACTTATTGCAACAGGTTCTCGTCCAAATTCATTACCAGGTTTAGAATTAGACGGAGAGTACGTAATGTCTTCAGATCATGCCCTAAAAATGGAAACGCTTCCTAGTTCGATTATTATCGTTGGTGGCGGTGTAATCGGTATTGAGTGGGCATCTATGCTTGCTGACTTCGGTGTAGAAGTTACAGTATTAGAGTATGCAAAAACAATATTACCACTAGAAGATCAAGACGTTTCAAAAGAAATGCAACGTCTATTTAAGAAAAAAGGTATTAAAGTGGTAACTGGTGCAAAAGTATTACCAGAAACATTGGTAAAAGATAATGGAGTAACAATCCAAGCTGAACACAACGGTGAAAATAAAGAATTTAAAGCAGAAAAAATGCTTGTATCTGTAGGAAGACAAGCGAATACGCAAAATATTGGCTTAGAGAACACAGATATCGTTGTGGAAAAAGGATACATTCAAACAAATGAGTTTTATCAAACGAAAGAATCGCATATTTACGCAATTGGAGATGTAATCGGTGGCCTGCAACTTGCTCATGTTGCTTCTCATGAAGGAATTGCTGCAGTAGAACATATTGCAGGGAAAGAAGTTACACCAATTGATTACTCTATGGTATCAAAATGCGTATATAGCAGTCCAGAAGTTGCTTCTGTCGGTTTAACAGAACAAGAAGCGAAAGAAAAAGGCTATAAGTTAAAAGTAGGTAAGTTCTCATTCCGCGCAATCGGAAAAGCACTTGTATACGGAGAATCAGATGGTTTCGTAAAACTTGTAGTTGATGAAGAGACAAATGACATTCTTGGTGTTCATATGATTGGACCACATGTAACAGATATGATTTCTGAAGCGGGTCTTGCAAGAGTACTTGATGCAACACCTTGGGAAGTAGCACATACAATTCATCCGCATCCATCATTATCTGAGGCGATTGGTGAAGCAGCACTTGCTGTAGATGGAAGAGCGTTACACGCATAAAAATGTGGATTTAGGAGGTTATGAAAAATGGCAGAAGTAAAAGAAAAGCGCCATGAAGAGCTTGGCTTAAGTGATGAGCAAGTATTAGAAATGTTCCGTACGATGTTACTTGCACGTAAAATTGACGAACGTATGTGGTTATTAAACCGCGCTGGTAAAATTCCATTCGTAATTTCTTGTCAAGGACAAGAGGCTGCACAAGTTGGAGCGGCGTTCGCTCTTGATAGAGAGAAAGATTATGCATTACCATACTACCGTGATATGGGTGTTGTACTAGCATTTGGTATGACAGCTAAAGAGCTTATGTTGTCTGCTTTTGCGAAAGCTGGAGATCCAAACTCTGGTGGTCGTCAAATGCCTGGTCACTTCGGTCAAAAGAAAAATCGTATTGTTACAGGTTCATCTCCAGTAACAACACAAGTACCACATGCAGTTGGTATTGCACTAGCTGGAAAAATGGAGAAGAAAGATTTAGTAACGTTCGTTACATTTGGAGAAGGTTCTTCAAACCAAGGTGACTTCCATGAAGGGGCAAACTTTGCTGGTGTACACAAACTACCTGTTATTTTTATGTGTGAAAATAACAAATATGCAATCTCTATTCCAGTTGAAAAACAATTAGCATGTAAAAACGTATCAGATCGTGCGATTGGTTACGGTATGCCTGGATATACAATAGACGGAAACGATCCACTTGCAGTATATAAAGCTGTAAAAGAAGCAGCAGATCGCGGTCGTCGTGGTGAAGGACCAACTTTAATTGAAACAGTATCATATCGTTTAACAGCACATTCTAGTGACGATGATGATCGTGTTTATCGTGATAAAGAAGAAGTAGAAGAAGCAAAGAAAAAAGATTCAATTATAACATTCGCAGCTTATTTAAAAGAAGCTGGTGTGTTAACTGAGGAATCCGAAAAACAAATGTTAGACGAAATTATGCATATCGTAAATGAAGCAACAGAATATGCAGAAAATGCTCCGTATGCAGCACCTGAAGATGCATTGAAGCACGTATACGCAGAATAGGGGGGAACGTTTCATGGCTGTAATGTCTTATATTGATGCTATTACATTAGCAATGCGCGAAGAAATGGAACGCGATGAGAAAGTATTCGTTTTAGGAGAAGATGTTGGTAAAAAAGGTGGCGTGTTTAAAGCGACACACGGTTTGTATGATCAATTTGGTGAAGATCGTGCGCTTGATGCACCGCTTGCAGAATCTGCAATTGCTGGGGTAGCAATTGGTGCAGCAATGTATGGTATGCGTCCAATCGCTGAAATGCAGTTTGCTGATTTCATCATGCCAGCAGTAAACCAAATTGTTTCTGAGGCAGCAAAAATTCGTTATCGTTCTAATAATGATTGGACTTGTCCAGTTACAATCCGTGCACCATTTGGCGGGGGTGTTCACGGTGCATTGTATCATTCACAATCTGTAGAAGCGATGTTTGCAAACCAACCAGGTTTAAAAATCGTTATCCCTTCTACACCATATGATGCAAAAGGCTTATTAAAAGCAGCCATTCGTGATGAAGATCCAGTATTATTCTTTGAACATAAACGTGCATATCGTTTAATTAAAGGTGAAGTACCGGAGGATGACTACGTATTACCAATCGGAAAAGCAGATGTAAAACGTGAAGGTGATGATATTACAGTTATCACGTACGGATTATGTGTTCATTTTGCTCTTCAAGCGGCTGAAAAGTTAGCACAAGATGGCATCTCTGCACACATTCTTGATTTACGTACTGTATATCCATTAGATAAAGAAGCAATCATTGAAGCAGCTTCTAAAACAGGTAAAGTTCTTCTTGTAACAGAAGACAATAAAGAAGGAAGCATTATGAGTGAAGTGGCAGCAATTATCGCTGAAAACTGTCTATTTGATTTAGATGCGCCAATCGCACGTCTTGCAGGTCCAGACGTTCCAGCAATGCCATATGCACCAACAATGGAAAAATTCTTTATGGTAAATCCAGATAAAGTTGAAAAAGCAATGCGTGAACTTGCGGAATTTTAATCGGGGGGACTATACATGGCTGTAGAAAATATTACAATGCCTCAGCTCGGGGAGAGCGTTACAGAGGGCACAATTAGTAAATGGCTCGTTAATGTTGGCGATCACGTAAATAAGTATGATCCGCTTGCAGAAGTAATGACTGATAAAGTAAATGCTGAAGTACCATCTTCTTTCACGGGTGTTGTGAAAGAGTTAATCGCTGGTGAAGGTGATACGTTAGCTGTAGGTGAAGTAGTTTGTGTTATTCAAGTAGAAGGCGCAGATGAAGTAGCAGCAACAGCTGTTGAGGAAAAAACAAAAGAAGAATCAAAGGCAGAAGTAGCTACGTCTGAAAAAGCACCGAAAGTAAAACAACCAACTGATGGAAAACCACGTTTTTCACCAGCTGTGTTAAAGCTTGCAGGTGAGCATAACGTTGATTTAGATCTAGTAGAAGGTACGGGAGCAAACGGCCGTATCACTCGTAAAGATATTTTAAAGCTAGTGGAATCTGGAAATATCCCACAAGCAGGTGCGGCGAAGAAAGAGGAAGCTGTAGCGGCAGTAGTAGAAGCTCGCCCAGAAGCACCAAAAGCAGCACCAGTAGCGCAAAAAGTAGAAGCTGCGAAACCAGTTTCTGTACCTACAATGCCTGGAGATATCGAAATTCCAGTAACAGGTGTGCGTAAAGCAATCGCAGCAAACATGTTACGTAGTAAACACGAAGCACCACATGCTTGGATGATGATTGAAGTAGATGTGACAAACCTTGTGTCATACCGTAACTCAATTAAAGGTGACTTTAAGAAGCGTGAAGGCTTTAACTTAACGTTCTTTGCTTTCTTCGTAAAAGCAGTAGCACAAGCGTTAAAAGAGTATCCTCAAATTAATTCAATGTGGGCTGGCGATAAAATTGTTCAGAAGAAAGATATTAACCTTTCTATCGCTGTTGCAACAGAGGAAGAACTATTTGTACCAGTAATTAAGCAAGCGGACGAGAAAACAATTAAAGGTATCGCTCGTGAAATTACAGAACTTGCAGGAAAAGTACGTACGAAATCGTTAAAAGCAGACGAAATGCAAGGTGGAACATTTACAATTAATAACACAGGATCATTCGGTTCTGTTCAATCTATGGGTATTATTAATTACCCACAAGCGGCTATTTTACAAGTTGAATCAATTGTAAAACGCCCAGTAATTATGGATAACGGTATGTTCGGTGCTCGTGATATGGTTAACTTATGTTTATCACTTGATCACCGAGTACTTGATGGTTTAATTTGTGGTAAGTTCTTAGGACGTGTTAAAGAAATTTTAGAAAACATGTCAGAAAATAATACATCTGTATATTAATAAAAAGCTCGCTTATGTCGAGCTTTTA
>NZ_JH414708.1:654995-671355 GCF_000238655.1 Bacillus sp. 7_6_55CFAA_CT2
CTTTTTATTATCTTATTTCTTCATCTACATCCTACTATATGTATAAATATCTTTCCCAGTAATCTTACAATAAACGATTATGTATTAGGAATTTACGAAAATACATTGCTGATATATGGTATATGGATATAAAATAAGAAAAGAATAATTTTTTTGGCAAATCTTACTGATGAAACTGTAGTATAATATATTGTATTGTATGAAAAAGAGAGTTATTCTATATAAGTGTTTTATAGATAATGTGTAATCAGTCGTCAAAACATGAAGAATGTTGACTCCTGGTTTTTTATTTTTGCCGTAACAATGTTTCAGGAGGATGTCATGAAAAGAAGTACCGAGTTTCTAAAAAGTTTAGATGTAAAATTAATTTTAATTTTGTGTGCACTATGTGTGACGAGTATAGCTGCTATATATAGCAGTCAGCAAACGGGACAGTATGGAGCTGCAAACTTTGCTATGAAACAAGGTGTTAACTACATAATTGGGGTTGTATTGTTACTTCTTGTTGCAAGCATCGACTTAGATCAATTGCAAAAATTATCGTGGCCGCTTTATATTGCTGGATTTGCTTCACTTATTCTTTTGAAAGTATTACCACCATCAGGTTTTACACCTGAAAAATTAGGTGCAAAAAGATGGTTTGTTTTCCCAGTATTTGGGCAAATTCAGCCGTCTGAGTTTTTCAAAATTGCATTGCTACTTGTAGTAGCGAGTATAGCAGTGAAACATAATGCACAGTATATGGCAAGGACATTCCAAACAGATTTAAAGCTAGTAGGTAAAATTATGCTAGTGTCACTTCCACCTATGGCGGTTGTATATAGTCAACCTGATACAGGTATGGTGTTCTTATATGCTGCTGCTATTGCATGTATTTTATTTATGTCAGGTATTCAAAAGAAATTGATAGCATTATGTACAGTTATTCCGTTGACCATATTATCTGCTTTAATATTTATTTTCTTTAAGTATCAAGACTTTTTCTATAATAATTTAGTTACTTTACTAAAGCCTCACCAACAGTCGCGTATTGTAGGTTGGTTAAATCCATTTGAAAATGCAGATCAAGGTTATCAAACGCAACAATCGATTTTAGCTGTAGGTAGTGGAGGAATGGAAGGTAAAGGGTTTGGGGGAGGAAGCGTCTATATCCCAGAGAAGCATACTGACTTTATTTTCGCTACAATTGCCGAAGAAGGTGGATTTATCGTAGCAGCCTTAGTTGTCTTCTTGTTCCTATTACTACTATATCGAACAATTATTATTGGTTATTCCGCTGATAATTTATTTGGTACATTATTATGCGCTGGATCAATCGGTATATTAACAGTTCAAATATTCCAAAACATCGGTATGATCGTTGGATTAATGCCTGTAAAAGGTATTGCATTACCTTTCTTATCGTATGGGGGGAGTTCCTTATTCTCAAATATGATTATGATGGGGCTCATATTATCGGTACGGAAAACTTATAAAAAATATATGTTTTCAGTTAAGTAAAAAAAGCTGGTTCGTTTTTAAACGAACCAGCTTTTTTACATATATGCTCATAAACGTTGCAAACTAAACAGGATAGCAGTTTGAGACGGGTAAGGAGTGCAAAGTGATGCATATGCATATTTTTGAAGGAGCACGGCATCTTTCTACTAGTGAATGGGTTATTCGGGCTATTATAGCATACATATTTTTAATATTAGTTGCGAAAGCGATGGGGCAAAGGTCTATCGCACAACTTCGTTTTTTAGATGTTGTATTAGTGTTATTGCTTGGTGGGAATATTTCTAACGCATTGTCTGATGAAAAAGTAGGGTTACTGGGCTCGATGATTACAACGTTCATACTTGTTGTACTTCATATTATAAGCTCAGTTTTAATGCTGAAATGGGATAGATGGAGACGTTTTTTAGAGCCAGCACCTATTATTCTTATACATAATGGTTCCATTGATTTTAGCAATTTGAAAAAGGCGAGAATTACCTTGGAATATTTGTTTTCGGAACTTCGTATGCGAAATGTGAGCGATATTCAAACGATTAAATTAGCGTTATGGGAAGCAAACGGTGTCGTTTCTATATTTCGGTATCCAGAATATGAAGCAGTTTCGCGGCTTGATCTTAAAGTGGCGGGAAAAAAATCTCCAGTTTCTTTTGTATTAGTAAAGGATGGGAGGATACAGAAAGATGTTCTTGCATTATTAGGAAAAACAGAAGCGTGGGCGAGAGAATTTCTAGAGGAGAGTACAGAAGTCGAATCTATTATGTTAGCTACAGTAGATGAATCACATAAAATAAATATTTTGTTAAAAAAATGAAAAATATACGCATTTTGTCGTTTCGTACATATGATACAATAGTGTGGACAACGAAAAAGGAGGCGATACGGTGGGATATGTAGAAGAATTACGAAAAATAGTTGGTCATCGCCCTTTAATTTTAGTTGGTGCTGTTGTACTCGTTATAAATGAAAATGGATATGTTTTATTGCAGCAGCGGACAGAGCCGTACGGAAAATGGGGGCTACCTGGCGGGCTAATGGAGCTTAGTGAATCACCAGAAGAAACAGCTTATCGTGAAGTATATGAAGAGACAGGAATAAAAGTGAAGAACTTGCGACTAATCAATGTATTTTCTGGAGCGAACTACTTTACAAAATTAGAAAACGGTGATGAATTTCAATCTGTAACAACCGCCTATTATACGGATGAATACGAAGGGGATTTTGTTATGAATAAAGAAGAAGCAGTTCAGCTTAAATTCTTTTCAGTAACAGAACTACCTGACTATATTGTAGGATCGCATAAAAAAATGATTGCTGAATATATGAAGATTATGGAAAAAAAGATATAATAATAGTGAAAGAAATACAAAAACACAGCTCTGGTTGGTAGTCCAGACGCATGATTTCATGTCAGTAACCTTCCCCTCCGGGATGTCCCGTATTTCTAATCTTTTAAAGGAGGGGCTGTCAATGGATTTGACAGTATATCACGATGGCCAATTTTTTGTTGGAATCATTACATGTAAAGAAAAAGGGAAATTGTATGGGGCGAGGTATATTTTTGGGGCGGAACCGTCAGATGAAGAAGTGCTTATGTTTGTGAATGGTTCACTTTTAGAGCATTTTCAGCACTTTGCAAAATGTGGTGTAGAAGTTAAAGAAAAACAGCGTCCTAAAAACATAAAGCGTATCATACGACAAGCAGCAAAAGAAACAACTATTAAACGTTTTACTAAGGCGCAAGAGGCGATTAGTTTATCTTATGAATTGCATAAACAAGAAAAGAAACTGCAGTCTAAAGAGAAGCGAGAAGCTGAAAAAGAAAGAAGACGTTTAATGAAAGTACAAAAAGCAAAGCAAAAACATCGTGGTCATTAAAGAAAAGGTGTTAGAGCAAGAGCTCTAACACCTTTTCTATACTTAAATACAAGTAAACTTACTTGTATTTCATAAACATTAACTGGTAAGATACAAATAGGTAGTTTTAGAGGAGGGAAAAGAGTGATTAATTTTAACTTTTTTATGAATGATGTTGTCCGCCAAGCGCGTGAAGAGATTGTCTCTGCTGGATATACAGAATTGACGACGCCAGAAGCGGTAGAAGAAGCGTTTAAAAGAAATGGAACAACACTTGTAATGGTAAACTCTGTATGTGGTTGTGCAGGTGGTATTGCTCGTCCTGCTGCTGCGCATTCCGTACATTATGATAAACGTCCTAACCACCTTGTAACGGTGTTTGCAGGTCAAGATAAAGAAGCGACAGCAAGAGCGCGTGAATATTTCGAAGGGTACCCACCTTCTTCTCCATCATTTGCTTTATTAAAAGATGGAAAAATTGTAACGATGGTAGAGCGTCATGAAATTGAAGGTCATGAACCGATGCAAGTTATTGCGAAATTACAATCGTATTTCGAAGAGAATTGTGAAGAACTATAAAAAATAAGAGAAAAGGCGGCACGTCCACAATCAAGTGGATGTGCCGCCTTTTTTATTTATTATTAAAATTTCTGAGATATGCATAGTTATGTTATTTTATGCATCATTTTATACATAACAAACAGCATTTGTATTGTTATATTATTTATTTTTATTTTATATATTGCATAAAAATAAAAGTGCTGATACAATACAAACATCGAATAAATATTCTATTAAACTTTTAAATATACATTATTAGGGGGAAGAAAGATGAAGAAGTTAGTATCAATATCGTTTGCACTTATTTTAAGTGTAAGTATATTCAGCGCTTGTAGTAATGGGGAATCGAAAGAAACAAAAGGAAATAAAAAAGTACTCGTAATGGGAACTTCAGCAGATTATAAACCTTATGAATATGTAGATGCGTCAAAGAGCGATGAAATTATTGGCTTTGATGTTGATGTTGCTAAATATATCGGAAAAGAACTTGGGTATGAAGTGAAAGTGAAAGATATGGATTTTGGTGGTTTATTAGCATCTCTTAGTTCAGGAAAAGTTGATTTCGTAATGGCAGGTATGACGCCAACTGCAGAGCGTAAAAATAATGTTGATTTTACAGATATTTATTTTGTTGCGAAAAATATGGTCGTTTCTAAAAAGGATTCTAACATTAAATCTGTAGAGGATTTAAAAGGGAAAAAAGTAGGGGTACAAACAGGGTCTATTCAAGAAGAGAAAGCTGCAGAATTTAAAAAACAAGTAGATTTCCAAGTTGAGGGACGTGACCGTATACCAGAAATCGTACAAGAAATTAAAGCTGGTCGTTTTGACGCTGCAATTATAGAAGATACAGTTGCTAAAAATTATTTAGAGAAAATGAAAGATTTACAAGGAATTGAAATTAAAGAAGCACCAGAAGAAGTTGGAGCAGCAATTGCCCTTCCGAAAAACAGTGATAAAACAGCTGAATTTAATAAAGTAATTAAAAAAATGCAAGAAAATGGAGAAATGGATAAATTAGTGAAGAAATGGTTTGGCAGCGGAAAATAAGCTGCCTTTCACTTTTCTGTGAGGGGAATGAAAAGAATGAACTTAGATTTTTCGGCGATTACGCCTTCGATACCATATATACTAAAAGGTTTAGAAGTTACTTTGAAAATTGTAGCAGTATCAGCTTTAGCAGGATTTATTTTAGGAACGCTATTAGCACTTTGTAAAATTGCTAGAATACGAGCATTAAATATAGCAGCAGATTTTTATACATCAATTTTTCGTGGTACACCCCTTGTATTGCAATTAATGATTATTTATTTCGGCGTCCCACAAATAATTGGTTATGAAATACCAGCATTTTTAGCTGCTGTACTTGCATTTAGCTTAAATTCAGGTGCATACATGTCAGAAGTAATTCGTGCTGGTATTCAAGCGGTTGATAAAGGACAAACAGAAGCAGCAATGGCTTTAGGGATACCGTACGGAAAAATGATGAGAAATATTATTTTCCCTCAAGCATTAAAAAATATATTACCAGCGCTTGTGAACGAATTTGCGACACTTACGAAAGAATCGGCTGTAGTAACAGTAATAGGCGCGACTGATTTAATGCGTCGTGCTTACATTGTAGGCGGTGAGACATTTAAATATCTTGAACCATTACTTTTTGTTGGACTGATTTATTATATGTTAGTCATTATTCTTACATTAGTCGGGAAGGCAATTGAAGGGAGAATGAAGAAAAGTGATTAAAATTGAAAACCTTCATAAATCATTTGGTAAAAACGAAGTATTAAAAGGAATTACAACAACAATTGAAAAAGGGGAAGTAGTCGCAATTATAGGGCCTTCTGGATCAGGAAAATCAACATTTTTACGTTGTATGAATATGTTAGAAGCACCAACGGATGGTCACATTTGGATTGGGACGGAAGAAGTAACGAATCCGAAAACGAATGTTATGCATGTTCGTGAAAATGTCGGTATGGTATTTCAACATTTTCACTTATTTCCTCATATGACTGTATTAGAAAATATTATGTATGCTCCTATCAATGTAAAAGGGGTAACGAAGCAAGAAGCTGAAAAGAAAGCTGAGAAACTTTTAGAAAAGGTTGGATTAGTAGATAAAAAAGATACGTATCCAAATCGTCTTTCGGGAGGACAAAAGCAACGTGTAGCAATTGCAAGAGCGTTAGCGATGGAACCGGAAGTTATGTTATTTGATGAACCGACATCGGCGCTAGATCCAGAGATGGTGAAAGAAGTGTTAGAAGTTATGAAATCGTTAGTTACGACAGGAATGACGATGGCTATCGTTACACATGAAATGGGCTTTGCAAAAGAAGTGGCAGATCGTGTTCTTTTCTTGGACGGAGGAAAGCTTGTAGAAGATAGTGCGCCAGAAGAATTTTTTGCAGCGCCGAAAAGTGAACGTGCGCAACAATTTTTACAAAAAATATTGTAATATGAAAAGGTTATGTGAATAATAAGTAGAAAAGGATGACATTGTGTCATCCTTTTTTTATACTAGCTGTAAATACGTTTATACATATAGGAGTAATGATATGTTTAAAATTGGATATCGTACAGTAAAAACAGCAATAGGGACAGGTGCGGCAGTTTTTATTGCTCAGTTATTAGGGTTAGAATTTTATAGTTCAGCAGGCATTTTAGTTATTTTATGTGTACAAAATACGAAGCGCAAATCACTTCAAGTGTCGTTACATCGTTTTCTAGCGTGTGTATTATCAATGGCATTCGCGTTTTGTATTTTTGAAACGATTGGCTATACACCACTTGCAATTAGCATATTGTTACTTACATTTATTCCGACTGCAGTAATGCTTAAAATTCAAGAAGGTATTGTCACGAGTTCAGTTATTGTTATGCATCTATATTCATTGAAGCAAATTACATGGCTTATAGTTGGAAATGAAATTGCTATATTAACGATAGGGATTAGCGTGGCGTTATTAGTAAATATGTATATGCCGAGTAGTGAAAATAAGCTAAAAGAGTATCAGGATAAAATAGAGAATAATTTTAAAACGATTTTGTTTGAAATGGTTGTGTATTTACGAAATCGAGAAAGTAGTTGGAGTGGAGCAGAACTCATTGAAACCGAGAATATGTTAAATGAAGCAAGAGATTTATCGTTTAAAAAACTTGAGAATGCATTTATGCGAGAAGATGATTATTACTATCGTTATTTTAATATGCGTATGCAACAATTCGAAATTTTAGAGCGAATGATACCACTAGCAGCTTCTTTATCGTGGACATATGAACAAGCTGACATGATTGCAGATGTTGTTGAAAACATTGGTAATGCTATTAGCCCTGAGAGTACTGGCGTTATTTCCTTAAGGCAGCTTCAAGAAATGAGGGGATTATTTAGAGACATGCCATTGCCAGCTACACGCGAAGAATTTGAGATACGTGCGAAACTTGTTCAACTTGTGTATGAAATGGAACAATATTTACTCATTAAAAGTCGCTTTAAGGGAAAGGATAATATAAAAGAACTTATATAGAAGGTAGGAATTATCTATGCCGTATCTTCTCTCTATCATATTATGTCTTTCTTTATCGCCGATTTGGCCTCTTGGGGATAATCCACGTGCCGGAGATACTTTTATTATTGTAAATAAAGCAACGAATAAATTAGCTTACATTGACGATGGAAAGATTCAAAAGGTTTTTCCAGTAGCGACAGGGAAAACGAATGAATTAACTCCAGAAGGAAATTTTGATGTTGTAATGAAAGCAAAGGATCCGTATTACATTGCGAAGGATATTCCAGGTGGATCGCCAAAAAATCCACTTGGGTCAAGGTGGATTGGATTTAATGCAAGAGGAACTGATGGAAGTAAATATGGAATACATGGAACAAACCAACCGAGTTCAATTGGAAAGTATATTTCACAAGGGTGTATAAGAATGAAGAAAAACGATGTGGAATATTTGTTTGATCGCATTCCAATTGGAACGAAAGTATGGATTGTGAAATCGAAAAAATCATTTCAGCAATTGGCAAAAGAAAAAGGAGCCGTTGCATATGAAAAAGCCAACGAAAAGGTTGGCTTTTTCTATTATAATAAGTTGTCTTGACATGTGTACATAACCGTGCGTTAATGAGAGTATAGAAAGATAAAATTAGATAAAGGGGTTGCTCATATGTACTTGAATCCAAAACTTTCGTATATGCAGTTTTTTATGGGATTTCTATTTGTTATTACATTCATATTGGCAACTTTTAATATATGTTCTTATCTTGTAGCGATTGTATGTATGGCATTACTTAATCTCACTTTTGTTATTGGGGCATTTCAGCAGAAACAATATACAAGTTTTGTAATAGCGCTTGTAATGTCATTTTCCTTTAGTATTGTAGCGATTGTGTTTTATATAAAATAAACCATCTCGATGTCGAGATGGTTTATTTTGTTATGTGTAAAAAGTAAAAAAAGGACGAACACATCGCCCTTTTTACCAAAACATACTCGCGCCAGCAAGTAATGTTGTTACAAGCATAGAAATTAGCATCACATAAACCATAACTTTTTGAGCTTTTTTATGCATCGTTATACCTCCTTGCAAATCAGTACAATTTCATTGTAACGAGAAATGAAATTATGGACAAGGGGAGAGTGAGGACAAAATTCGGGAGGGGATTGCAAAATATAACAGGAAATTTGAGAGTGTGTAGAGAATATAGTAAAAGGGTATATTGTTAATTTTTAGTTGGGCAAGCTGAAGAATGGAGATACGATGATGAAAATATACGAAACAGATCGTTTATACTTAAGGGAAATTGATGAGTCGTATGCTGAAACAGTTCTTCAATATTACGACAGAAATCGTGAATTTTTAAAAGCTTGGGAAGAGTATAGACCGGATGATTTTTTTACGCTAGATTATCAAAAGAAAAAGTTGCAAAAGGATAGAAAAGAGTTCGAAGAAGGGAAAATCATCAGACTATGGATTTTTAAAAAGGGTGATGATACGAAAATAATTGGATGTATTTCATTTAATTTAATCGTTCGTGGCATTTATCAATCTTGTGTACTCAGTTATAAATTAGATAAAGCAGAGTTAAACAAAGGGTATACGACAGAAGCGCTTAGAAAAGCAATTCAAGTTGCTTTTGGGGAATTTCAGTTACATCGTATAGAAGCTCCGATTATGCCTCGTAATTTAGCATCTATACAAGTAGTAACGAAGATAGGTTTTCAATATGAAGGCGTGTCTAGGAAGATGTTAATGGTAAATGGCGTGTGGGAAGATCATATGCGCTGGGTATTGTTAAATGAGTAATAGAAAGCAGATGGTTATCTAGACATGTAAACCATCTGTTTTTTGTCTTGTATTTCGAAACTTTTGCGAAATTCTGTTATAATTAATAGTGTTACATACATAATGGTAGTGCAGGAGGCGCAGTCTTATGATTAATCAAGAACGTTTAGTAAATGAATTTATGGAATTAGTACAAGTAGATTCTGAAACGAAATTTGAAGCAGAAATCTGCAAAGTATTAACGAAGAAATTCACAGATTTAGGTGTAGAAGTATTTGAAGATGACACAATGGCTGTAACTGGTCATGGTGCAGGTAACTTAATTTGTACTTTACCAGCAACAAAAGATGGTGTTGATACAATTTACTTTACTTCTCATATGGATACAGTAGTTCCTGGTAATGGAATTAAGCCTTCTATTAAAGATGGATATATCGTATCAGATGGTACAACAATTTTAGGTGCGGATGATAAAGCTGGATTAGCATCAATGTTCGAAGCAATCCGTGTTTTAAAAGAGAAAAATATCCCTCATGGTAAAATTGAATTTATTATTACAGTCGGAGAAGAATCAGGTCTTGTTGGTGCAAAAGCATTAGACCGTGAGCGTATTACAGCGAAATATGGCTACGCATTAGATAGCGATGGAAAAGTTGGTGAAATCGTTGTTGCAGCTCCAACACAAGCGAAAGTGAACGCAATTATTCGCGGAAAAACAGCTCACGCTGGTGTAGCGCCGGAGAAAGGTGTATCTGCAATTACTATCGCAGCGAAAGCAATTGCGAAGATGCCACTTGGTCGCATTGACTCTGAAACGACTGCAAATATTGGGCGTTTTGAAGGTGGTACACAAACGAATATCGTTTGCGATCATGTACAAATCTTTGCAGAAGCTCGTTCTTTAATCAATGAGAAAATGGAAGCACAAGTTGCGAAAATGAAAGAAGCATTTGAAACAACTGCAAAAGAAATGGGCGGGTATGCAGACGTTGAAGTAAACGTTATGTACCCAGGATTTAAATTTGCTGATGGCGATCACGTTGTAGAAGTTGCAAAACGTGCAGCTGAAAAAATTGGTCGTACACCTTCTCTTCACCAAAGTGGTGGCGGAAGTGATGCAAACGTAATTGCAGGACATGGTATCCCAACAGTTAACTTAGCAGTTGGTTATGAAGAAATTCATACAACAAACGAGAAGATTCCTGTTGAAGAATTAGCAAAAACAGCAGAATTAGTTGTTGCAATTATTGAAGAAGTAGCGAAGTAATGAAATAGAAAAAGCGTGTAAATCAATTGTGATTTACACGCTTTTTATTTTGATTCGATTGCTTTGACAAGACGTATAAGCCAATATAAGAAAACCTATGGAAGTATATACGTTGTTGCTACATGTACTAGACGAAGGAATAATCCTAACGTATTCATATTGAAAATCGGAAGTAGTAAATAATTAATTGCAATGATTAATATAACTACAAGGAATGTATAGTTGAGTTTATCCCGCTATTTGCCGGACAGTAAGCTCCCTACCTCAAAATTCTGCGAAAGTAAAGAAGTTAAGTGGGGGCCCTGCTGCCCGCAAAAACCCGATTGGTGAGGCTGATTAAAGTTTCACTTTATTAGCTGATCTCATCATAATCAGACCCTTTCACATATATATCGATTATAAAAAAGAACAAGTAATTATTATAACTATTGTGCAAAATTTGATATAATGAAAGAACGAACGTTCTGATTAGGGAGTGAGTACTATGCGAGAAATGTATCCGAAAAATGGTCGTGTTATTTTACATGTAGATATGAATTGCTTTTTCGCATCTGTTGAAATTGCTCATGATCCATCATTACAAGGAAAGCCATTAGCGGTTGCTGGAAATGAAAAAGAGAGAAAAGGAATTATTATAACATGTAGTTATGAGGCGAGAGAATACGGAATACGTACGACGATGCCCCTTTGGGAAGCGAAAAGGTTATGCCCGCAATTAGTTGTAAGGCGTCCTAATTTCACATTATATCGCGAAGCTTCATTTCAAATGTTTCAAGTCCTTTCCCGTTTTACAGAAAAGATACAACCAGTCTCAATAGATGAAGGATATTTAGATATTACAGATTGCTACGCACTTGGTTCGCCTCTTGAAATAGCAAAGATGATTCAACAAGCACTATTAACAGAGTTGCAGCTTCCGTGTAGTATCGGAATTGCTCCAAATCTTTTCCTAGCAAAAACAGCTTCTGATATGAAAAAACCTCTCGGTATTACCGTACTTCGAAAACGTGATATTCCAGAAATGATTTGGACACTTCCAGTTGAAGCAATGCATGGGATTGGAGAAAAAACAGCTGAAAAATTAAATGAAATTCATATACATACAATTGAACAGTTAGCGAAGGGAGACGAGCATATCATTCGCGCTAAAATTGGGAAGCACGGTATTGATTTACAAAAGCGTGCAAAAGGTACGGATGATAGGGAAGTGGATCCGAGTCAAATGGGCCAACATAAAAGTGTCGGTAACTCGATGACTTTTTCAAAGGATATGGATGAAGAGAAAGAATTGCTTGATATGTTAGAACGTTTATCAAAATCAGTGAGTAAAAGATTACAAAAGCGAACCCTTGTCAGCTATAATATTCAAATTATGATTAAATACCATGATAGGCGAACAGTAACACGGAGTAAGCAATTGAAAAATGCAATTTGGGAAGAACGCGATATTTTTCAAGCAGCATCCCGTTTATGGAAGCAACATTGGGATGGTGATTCCGTTCGTTTACTAGGTGTTACAGCTACTGAAATAGAGTGGAAGACAGAATCGGTGAAACAATTAGATTTGTTTTCATTTGAAGAGGATGCGAAAAAAGAACCACTACTTGCTGTCATTGATCAAATTAATGATAAGTATGGAACACCGATTTTACAACGAGGTAGTCAACTACTACGTAAGCAAGAGAAGTCGTTTCAACAAAAGTTAGAAAATAAATTTATGTAGAAGGTGTCATGAAGTAGTAAAATCATGACACCTTTCCTATTATACAGGTACCAAGTGATACGAGAGCATTTGTCCGTAACCCAGCCATTCGGTGTCTCCATTGTCTTTCCATTCCAATGCAAGCTCCTACAATAATTGCGATAACTAATCTGAATACAATGTCGTACCATACCATCATGGTCACCTCCATATATAAATATGTGTTATGTTTTTTAGAATGAGCGGGGAATACCCACTCATTCTTATTTTTACAACCAGCTATGAAACTTTTTAATATAAAGCTTTTTAGGAACTGTGTTAAAAAAGCGTAGCCTAATAGTATTCCTACTACCCAAGGGAAGTAGTTAAGTGGCAATGCTTGCAAACCAACGGCTGCACCAAGTGGTGAGAATGGAATATAAATCCCGATTGCCATAATAAGAGCGGTTAATAAAACGACTGGTGTTGATGCAGTGCTTTGAATAAATGGAATCTTTTGTGTTCTTATCATGTGAACAATTAAAGTTTGTGTTAACAATCCAACGACAAACCAACCGGACTGGAATAATGATTGCTCGCTCGGTGTATTTGCACCAAATACATTCCACATGACTACGTATGTGATAATATCAAATACGGAACTAATTGGGCCGATAGAAATAATGAAGCTTCGTAAGTTTGCAGTATCCCATTTTCGTGGTTTTTCTAGAAACTCTTTATCCATTTTGTCCCATGGAATAGAAAGTTGTGAAATATCATAAAGTAAGTTTTGAATTAAAAGATGAATGGCAAGCATCGGTAAAAAAGGAATGAAAGCACTTGCTACTAACACGCTAAACACATTACCGAAGTTAGAGCTAGCTGTCATCTTAATATATTTTAAAATATTTCCGAATGTAGTACGTCCTTCTAAAATACCTGCTTCTAATATAGTTAAACTTTTTTCGAGTAGAATAATATCGGAAGCTTCTTTCGCAATATCAGTAGCAGTATTAACAGATATTCCGACATCAGCTTCACGTAATGCTACAGCATCGTTAATGCCGTCTCCCATGTAACCTACAGTGTGTCCATTTCCTTGTAATGCGTGTATAATACGAGATTTTTGCATTGGATTAAGCTTCGCAAATACAGTCGTTTCTTCAGCAAGTTTTGCTAATGCTTTATCTGGTAAAGAATCAATCTCGTAACCGAGGGTTGGTTCGCCGATATCTAATCCAACTTCTTTACAAACCTTTCTTGTAACAATTTCGTTATCGCCAGTTAAAATTTTCACTTGTACACCATGTTTTTGTAATGCTTGAATTGCAGCTGCTGCAGATGGTTTCGGTGGATCTAAAAAGCCGATATATCCACTGAGAATCATATCAGTTTCGTCTTTTACTGCGTACTCTGTATCATTTATTCTTCTATCTTTTTTATAAGCCACAGCAATAACTCGCATACCTTCACTATTTAGTGTCTCACTTAGTTTTTTGACATTTGAACGTATTTCCTCGGTGAGTGGAACGATTTTTTCATCCACTTCAGTGTAGTTACAAATTGATAAAATTTCTTCTACGGCACCTTTACAAACCATTGTATGTTCACCTGAAATATCCTTTACGATAACTGACATACGCCGGCGGGCGAAATCGAATGGAATTTCATCTAGCTTTTGAAAAGCTGATGGATTAAATTTATTGTTTTCCTCTGTATGCTTAATAACAGCTTTATCTATTAAATTTTTCAATCCAGTTTGATAGAAACTATTTAAATAGGCAAATTGCAAGACGCGATTGCATTCATTTCCCTTGGGATCTAAGTGACGAACAAGGACCACTTTATCTTCTGTTAAAGTTCCGGTTTTATCTGTACAAAGAATGTTCATAGCACCTAAGTTTTGAATAGAATTTAGCTGTTTTACAATTACTTTTTGTTTAGACATGTTAACGGCACCTTTAGCTAAATTAGCAGTTACAATCATTGGTAACATTTCAGGTGTAAGGCCAACAGCAACGGCAATAGCGAAGAAGAAAGCTTCTTGCCAATCTCCTTTTGTGAATCCATTAATGAGAAGGACAATAGGTGCCATAATAAGCATGAATGTAATTAAGAGCCAGCTTACTTTGTTTACACCTTTATCAAAGCTTGTTTCTACACGCTTTCCAATTACCTTATTTGCTAAAGAGCCGAAATACGTATCGGTACTTGTTGAGATGACAACAGCTTTTGCGCTGCCACTTACAATATTTGTTCCCATGAAACAAAGGTTTTCCATATCGAGTGGATTGTAATTTTTTTCTATGTTTTTCGGTAAGATATGCTTATTTTCTGTATGGTAGCAGTGTTCGTATTTTTCTACAGGAAGTGCTTCCCCTGTCAAAGAAGATTGATTAACAAATAAATCTTTAGCGGATACAACACGCACATCAGCTGGAACGATATCACCAGCTGAAAGGGAAATAATATCGCCAGGTACAAGTTCCTCAATTGGAATTTCTGTTGTGTAATTTCGGTTTAAATTCTTTACATTTTTTGTTTCATGTACAAATCCATTTATTCTAAATACGCTCGCAGTTGTTCGAACCATAGCTTTTAACTTATCGGCAGCTTTTTGAGAACGAAATTCTTGGGAGAACCGAATCGTTGCACTAAGTAGGACCATTACAGATACGACAATCGTTCCTTGCATATCATCTGTGAAAAAGGAGAGTGCTCCAAGAGCTAATAAAACGAAAATAAATGGATTTTTAAATGCCAATAGAAATTGAATGTACCACGGCGCCATTTTATTATGAGCTATTTCATTCGGACCATATAAAGAAAGTCTACGAGACGCTTCTTGTTTAGATAATCCATCTTGTGTTGTTTCTAAAAGTTTTAACGCAGAGCTTACATCTTGTGTTGCAACCTCCACTAATAATTCGTTATTTGTTTTCATGCTATCTTGCTCATAAGCATGCTTTGTTTCTTGTCTTTGTAAATTAAACATCGGTAGTTCCTCCTCTGTCATGAAGGAGGAAACAATCTGTTACCTAACTATTTGAAATGGTGAGGAACAGTTTCTTTCCTACCTACATGATGAAATATGAATGTAAAACGTATGGGTATCTGGGCCGAATCATCAATTGCCAACTGTTCCTCACCTCCGTACAATTTAGTAGTTTCTGAATATGCTATGTTTGTTTCATAGTAAGGTGCATATAGACGTAAAAAGACCTTTACTCAAAACGAGTAAAGGTCTGAATTCGCAGTTAAAAGAGTCCACAACAAAGACTGTTAGTAGATATAAATAAAAACAGTTTTTGTGTATGACAAAATACATGCACCTCTCCCTCGTTGAGTTTTAGCACTGTATAGCATAGGTACTGAAACCAGCTACGTTAAAAAAGGCCTTCATTCCGACCTTTCCTGTTGACCCATTGGCGTCTCTCGACATTTTTGGGCAGCAGCGTTTCTCTATACAGGAGCCTCACCTAACAGAGACCATATTCAATTACATGTTGATGTTAGCACTGTAAAATCTTAGTGTCAATATCTTTTTTATCTGTGTTTTTAAAATATTAAATGGATTTATAATAGATATATGGGATGAAATGCATGATATTGATTATAAATAATATGGAAAATAAATATTTTTATAAAAGGGGAATTTGTAATGGTACCACAAAATTTTATTATAAATATTGAGAATCAAAAATGGTTGTTTAATGAGCAGGAAGATTTATGTTCTCATGGAGAAATATATTTAAATATGGCTGGAACGATTATTACGCAGGCAGGTATGGATGAGGAATGGGGAATAAGTGAATCAGCTTTAGCTTTGTTACGAACTTTAGATAAAGAATATATTTGTGATATTGAAAATGAAGAGGGGCTTATTTTGCACGGATGTGGCACTATGCTAATGTTAGGATGCCCAATTTCAATTCATTGGACTATAAACCATATAGGTAAAAACGTGATTTTAAAGGACTTTGTCAAAGTTATTTCTACTGATCAAAAGGCTATATACTATGAAGGATTCATATAGAATTGAATGAAAATGAATATAGAAGACAAATTGTTTCTTTTGCACTACAAGCAAAAGAATTATTTAATAAATCAAGTGACAAGATAATTTTAGATGAGTTTGATCAAAGGATGTATACAAACTTTTGGACGGAATATGACGATTTACTAAATAAGTATAAATAAAANAA
>NZ_JH414708.1:672445-803969 GCF_000238655.1 Bacillus sp. 7_6_55CFAA_CT2
TTTTATTTATAGATTACGAGATTGTAGGGTTTTCAAAAATAACAATCTCTGAACTGTTTGTAGTTGAAACACGTTGGGCGTAATATGTTAAAGCTGAAGAAATATATGCTGGTAACGTATCATTTGTATGTGATGTTGTATATTCATGGATTAATTCCTTTAAAGTTGTCCATTCTAATTGTGCTGGGTGATCAGACACGAAAGAACTTACCCAGCGATCAAATGAAGATGAAAAATCAGTTTGTAAACGAAATACTTCTTTCATAATAAAACGCTCCCTTAAAATGTAGTATAATCATTTTACCATAAAACACGAACGATAGCTAATTTTTTTAAGTATAATGTTCGTGTTATATAGTTGTCTAGATGATTGGTTATGTAAATTCAATTTGCCATTTGAAATAACATTCCGTAAGATGAGAGATAGAGTATATTTAGAGCTGGAGGAAAGAAAGTGGAATTTGTATTTTTAGGAACTGGTGCAGGTGTTCCTTCAAAAGGAAGGAACGTTTCAGCAATTGCTTTACAATTGTTAGAAGAACGAGGACAAACTTGGTTATTTGATTGTGGCGAGGCCACGCAACATCAAATATTACATACATCTGTACGTCCGCGCCGCATTGAAAAAATATTTATTACGCATTTACATGGCGATCATATTTTTGGATTGCCTGGTTTATTAGGTAGCCGTTCATTTCAAGGAGGAACTACGCCTTTAACGGTGTATGGACCGAAAGGAATTAAACAATTTATTGAAGTGGCATTATCGGTAAGTACGACACATGTGAAATATCCACTTGAAGTTGTGGAGATAACAGAAGAAGGTACCGTATTTGAAGATAATGAATTTTATGTAGAAACGAAAAGATTGTCACACGGTATAGAATGTTTTGGATATCGTATTGTAGAGAAAGATATACAAGGTGCTCTTTTAGTTGATAAGTTGCTTGAGATGGGTGTGAAACCAGGTCCAATCTTTAAACGTTTAAAAGATGGTGAAGCAGTTGAATTAGAGGATGGCACGATATTAAATGGAAATGAGTTTATCGGCCCACCTCAAAAAGGAAGAATTATTACTATCTTAGGTGATACGCGATATTGCGAAGCGAGTAGGGAGCTTGCACAAGATGCAGATGTACTTGTCCATGAAGCGACTTTCGCAGCAGAAGATGAGCAACAAGCGTATGATTATTTTCATTCTACATCTAAGCAAGCTGCGAGCATTGCACTTCAGGCAAATGCGAAGCGACTAATATTAACTCACATTAGTTCTCGCTATCAAGGAGATACATATAAGGAATTATTGAAAGAGGCTAGAGAGTTGTTTTCTAATACAGAAATAGCGACGGATTTGAAATCATTCCCAGTAGAAAAATGATAATTTTATAAAAAATGGTAACGGCGGGTTACCATTTTTTTATGTCTAAAAAAATTTAAAAATAAAACTGTTATTATTTTATACTTATACTTGGATGATACAGAAAATTAGGATGGTTTGAATATATAGGATAAAAATACGAAATAATGATTATTTAGAAAAACTGTTATATAAGTCAGATGACATACAAGTGATACAAATAGCAGAAATGGACTTTTATTCAGAACTTTTAAAATTCAACAAAAGTAAGCGTTTTATAAAAAACAAGCTATAATGAGGGCAGATTATAATTTATGATAAGTCACATGTATTTTAGTCATTATCGTAACAAGTGAAGTTGACTAAATCATGAGAGAGTAACACGAGAATTATAATAGGAAAGATATTACTATTATTTGTCATAAGTCTTTTTCACTTTTTAGCTAAACGATATGATTAGCGAGTGTATCTATTGCAAGTTCCTTAGTAGAAGCTTTTTATTAATAAGGTGGTGGAGATTTAATTGGTACACCACTCTTTAAAAGAGTTCAGAACATCAGCAGGTAGTCTAGGCGGAATAGCGGGTGCAAATTTAGTTGCATTAGCAATGGTTATATCACTTGTTTATGCTATGCTTGCAATGGCTTCTGTGTTAAACTTTGGATTGCTACCAGACTTTATTGTGGATTATCTTATATCATTTTTTAATAAAAATAATACTAAGAATTTTATGTATTATGATAACTGGCATTATTTCAGGTTATATTGGATTACTTTTATTCAAAAACTATCCAATTCGTACAGCAGAACAAATTCGTGGTACAACTGGAAAAGCGACAGATGTAGCAGCTTAATAGAATAGTAGAATAAATTTTTTCATAGAGGTTTAGGGGGAGTTATGATGAAGTATCGCTCAGTATTTGATATTATCGGTCCAGTTATGATTGGACCATCAAGTTCACATACAGCAGGCGCGGCAAGAATGGGGCAAGTTGCTCGCCAGCTGTTTCGTCATGAACCAGAAAGAGTAAGCATTTCATTATATGGATCATTTGCAAAGACGTATCGTGGGCATGGTACGGATGTAGCGCTAATAGGTGGGATATTAGGATTTGAAACAGATGACTTACGTATTCCAGAGGCGCTAGAAATAGCAAAAGAGCGCGAAATTGAAGTAGAATTCATTGAAGAAGATGCCAATGCACCTCACCCAAATACAGCGAGAATTCGTTTGTATAAAGGTGAAGATGAAATTGAAGTTGTTGCTTGCTCAATTGGTGGCGGTAAAATTGAAGTTGTAGAATTAAACGGATTCGATCTTCAATTATCAGGCACGAGCCCAGCACTACTTATTGTAAATAACGATCGCTTCGGTGCTATTGCAGCGGTAGCTTCAATCCTTGCGAAACATGAGATTAACATTAGTACAATGAGTGTATCTCGTAAAGAAAAAGGAAGAAGAGCGCTTATGGTCATCGAAACAGATGAATTATTAGCAGATGAAGTAATTGAAGAAATAAAAGCGCAACAAAATATTTGTCAAGTAACTATTATGGAATAATTGCAGGGGGGACACACCATGTTTCGGAACGCAGCGGAACTAGTGGCGCAAGCTAAAGAACAAAATGTAAAAATCGCAGAAATTATGATTCAATGTGAAATGGAAACAAGAAGTATTTCACGTGAAGAAGTAATTGCTGGTATGGAAAAGAACTTAGTCGTGATGGAGCAAGCAGTAGAACGTGGTATTCGCGGCGTGAAATCACCAACTGGTTTAACTGGTGGAGATGCTGTAAAAGTTCAAGCGTATATGAAGAGTGGAAAAGGCTTATCTGGAGATACGATTTTGGATGCAGTAAGCAAAGCTGTTGCAACAAATGAAGTAAACGCAGCGATGGGAATTATTTGTGCAACACCAACAGCAGGGTCTGCTGGAACAGTGCCAGGTGTACTATTTGCACTAAGAGAAAAATTGCAGCCTACACGTGAAGAAATGATTGAATTCTTATTTACAGCAGGAGCTTTCGGTATGGTTGTTGCGAATAACGCTTGTATTTCTGGTGCGGCAGGAGGATGCCAAGCTGAAGTTGGTTCAGCAAGTGGAATGGCGGCTGCAGCTGCAGTTGAGATGGCTGGTGGAACACAAGATCAAGCAGCTACAGCGATGGCAATTTCATTAAAGAACATGCTTGGTTTAGTGTGTGATCCTGTTGCAGGACTTGTAGAAGTACCTTGTGTAAAACGTAATGCAGCAGGAGCTGCAAATGCGATGATCTCAGCAGATTTAGCATTAGCTGGTGTAACGAGTACAATTCCATGTGATGAAGTAATTGAGGCAATGTTTAGAATCGGACAAACGATGCCAGTAGCACTTCGTGAAACAGCAGAAGGTGGACTTGCAGCAACGCCGACTGGTCGTCGCCTGCAAGAAGAGATTTTTGGGAAGAACAATAACTAAGTGTAATTATAGAAAAAGGAGCTCAAATAAACTTGAGCTCCTTTTTCTATTTTTCTTTTGTTAGTTGTTCTAATGTTTTTCCAAGATTATGTGATCGTTTCGTTGCCTGTGTAATACAAGAAACAAGTGCTTGGTGAAATTTATGTTCTTGTAATACTTCAATACCTGCCTCGGTAGTTCCACCAGGAGAAGTAATTTCCTTTCGCAAAATAGAAGGATGTTTGTCACTTGCTTTTAACATTTCAGCAGCACCAATCATCGTTTGAAGAATAAGTGATTTTGCAACATCTTCTTTTAAACCAATTTTTGTTGCAGCTTCTTCCATAGCTTCCACTACGTAATAAATATAAGCAGGTCCACTTCCGGATAATGCAGTGACAGCATGCATATCTTCTTCCTCTACAACAGAGACGAGACCAATCGTTTCAAATAAAGATGTTGCAGTGCGAATATGTTCCGCTGTTGCATGTTTTGAAGGGGAGATAGCGGTAGCTGATTTTAAAATGGCTGCGGATGTATTTGGCATTGCACGAATAATTGGAACGTCTTTTTGAAGTAGTTTTCTAATTGAGTCAGTAGAAACACCTGCTAGTAATGAAATAATAAGCACGTTATTATTTATGTATTCTTTAAAAGGGGTAAGCGCCTCTGCAACATCCTTTGGTTTCATTGCTAGAAAAAGAATATTTGCATCAGTAAGCAATTCTTTTTTATTATGAGTACCTTTGACACCGTATTTTTTATGTAGCTCTTGTAATCTTGTCTCGTTAGAACGATTACTTACAGTAATTTGTTCACCTTTAACAACATTTGCATGTAACAAGCCACCAATAATAGCTTCGGCAATGGAGCCTGCACCGAGAAAGGAAATGTTTTGAATAGACATGATGTTCCTCCTTTAATTTTGGTTAGAAATTCTTATAAATGTACATACATTCGTTTTTTTATAGGAAACACCTCTTTTTATCTGAAAATAATGACAAATATATATAGAAGTTGTAAACTGAAGAAGTATTCATTTTTGAACCGGAAAGAGACAGGGGGGCTAAGCATGACGGCGATTCACCGAATGGAGATTCCTGTACCATTTGCAGTGGAAACTGTGAATGTGTTTTTAGTTGAGGGGGAGGCATTAACATTAATTGATACAGGGACGAATACAGAAGAGGCAAGGAATGCGTTAGAAAGTCAATTAGGTGCATTAGGACATACGCTAGAAGATATTGAAACAGTAGTCATTACGCATCATCATGCAGATCATTGTGGACTTTTAAATATATTTTCTGAGAAGACGAATATTATTGGACATCCTTGGAATGAGCCTTGGATCACACAAAATCCAGAATTTTTAAAGCGGTATCATGAATTTTTTAGAGAGACGGCCTTACAGTTTGGTGTGCCAGCAGCATTTTTGAAAGACGAGTCGTTATTGACGACGAGGACACTTAAATATTCTTGTAATAGATCGTTAACGCATACTGTGAGAGAAGGAGATCGTATTGATTCTTTGCCTGGATTTATAGTACTTGAAACACCAGGTCATGCTTCTACTCATATTTCTTTATATAGAGAATCTGATGGAATATTAATTGGTGGAGATGCTCTCATCAGTCATATTTCTTCGAATCCAATACTAGAACCACCATATGAAGGGCAAACAGAACGGGCACGCCCATTACTACAATATAATCAAACATTACAGCGTTTAAGCGAAATGAATATTTCACGTATTTTATCAGGGCATGGGGAAGATGTTCTAAATGTGAAACAACTTATTGAAACGAGATTACAAAAGCAAGAAACACGTGCTTTTAAAGTGCTTGAGTTATTAAAGGAAAAACCAATGACAGCATTTGAAGTATGTGTAAAACTATTTCCGGTATTATATAAAGAACAATTACCACTTACTATTTCAGAAACGGTTGGACAATTGGACTATTTAGCATATAATCAACAAGTGATGATTGATGAGTCATCGCAACAATTGATTTATTATGCAAAGTAGGTGACAGCAATGACAGGACGTTTACAAAATAAAGTAATCGTCATTACAGGTGCTTCTAGTGGGATTGGTGAGCAAGTTGCAATGCAAGTTGCAGCACAGGGAGCGACTCCAGTATTAATGGCTCGAACAGAAGAGAAACTACAAGCGTTAGTAGACAAAATTAAAGAAACTTATAATACGCCTTGCTATTATTATGTATTAGATGTAAGTGAAGAGATGGAAGTACAGTCTGTTTTTTCAAAGGTATTACAAGAAGTGGGACGTATTGATATATTAGTAAACAATGCGGGATTTGGTATTTTTAAAACGTTTGAAGATGCGTCAATGGATGAAGTGAAAGATATGTTCCAAGTAAATGTATTTGGATTAGTAGCATGTACGAAAGCGGTACTACCTTATATGGTAAACAAGAACGAAGGACATATTATTAATATTGCTTCCCTTGCCGGAAAAATTGCAACTCCGAAATCAAGTGCGTATGCAGCAACGAAACATGCTGTATTAGGATTTACGAATAGTTTACGCATGGAATTAGCGAATACAGATATTTATGTTACAGCAATTAATCCAGGTCCGATAGATACAAACTTTTTTGAAATAGCGGATCAATCTGGTACATATGTAAAGAATATGGGACGTTACATGTTAAAACCAACATACGTAGCAGAACAAATCGTAAAGTCGATGCACACGAAAAAACGTGAAGTAAACTTACCGAAGTGGATGGGAATTGGCCCGAAACTTTATGCTTTATTCCCAGGTTTATTTGAACGTGTAGCAGGTAAATCATTAAGTAAAAAATAGGAGATTTCCACATGGAAATCTCCTATTTTTATTGTTTTCCAGTCACATAATCATAAACAATATCCTCAATCTCCTCGTATAAATCAATTTCAATATTTGAATGAGTCACCGTTTGAATATGTTTCACTAGCATTTCCTGATCTTCTTTTGATATTGGACTGCATTGATATTGCTGAAAACTTTTTATAATCATTTTCTCAATTAATTTTTCGTTCATATTTTTTCCCGCCTGTATGTACGTATGTATTGTTTTATTGTACTTGAAGTGAAATAAAAAAACTACCATGCACTATTTTTGTATAAAAATTCGGTTGTGTATATTGTTTTTCTAGTAAAATTAAGTTTTTTAAGTTTGGAAAATTTATAAATATTTAATTGACTCTATAAATATACAATATTATAATCATACTTAATTTAAAGAATCGATTTGAGGAGGAACTTATGAAAGTCGCAATTATTGGAGCCACTGGATATGGGGGCATTGAGTTAATTCGTTTATTAGAACAACATCCATATTTTTCTATAGCGTCTCTTCATTCTTTTTCACAAGTTGGTGAGTGTATAACAAATGTATATCCGCATCTTCGAAATGTCCTCGTTCATACGTTACAAGAAATTGATGTGGAGACAATAGGGAAAGAAGCAGAAATCGTATTTCTAGCAACACCAGCAGGAGTATCGGCGGAGTTAACTCCCAAGTTATTAGCTGAAGGTTTAAAAGTAATTGACCTATCTGGAGACTTTCGTATGATAGATCCTTCGTCATATGAACTGTGGTATAAAAGGCCAGCAGCGAAAGAAGAAATTCTTAGAAAAGCAGTGTATGGGTTAAGTGAATGGAAAAGGACTGAGATTCAACAGGCAAATTTAATTGCAAACCCAGGATGCTTTGCTACAGCCACATTGCTAGCGATAGCACCGTTAGTACGTAGTAGCATGATTGAAGAAGATTCGATTATTATTGACGCGAAATCAGGGGTAACAGGAGCAGGTAAAACACCAACAACAATGACTCATTTTCCTGAGCTATACGATAACTTACACATCTATAAAGTAAACCAGCATCAGCACGTTCCAGAGATTGAGCAAATGCTTACAGAATGGAATAGTGAATTACAGCCAATTACATTTAGCACACATTTAATACCGATATCACGAGGAATCATGATTACACTTTATGCAAAAGTAAAACAAAAGATGGAAATAAAGCAACTTCAAAAATTGTATGAAGAAACGTATGAACAATCGCCTTTCATCCGAATTTGTACGCAAGGGAAATTTCCAAGTCCAAAAGAAGTGAGAGGCTCAAATTATTGTGATATTGGCATAGCTTACGATGAAAGAACAGAAAGAGTTACGGTCGTTTCTGTTATAGACAATATGATGAAAGGCGCGGCTGGGCAAGCGATTCAAAATGCAAACATAATAGCGGGACTAGAAGAGACAACAGGTTTACAACATATGCCGCTTTATCTATAAGGGGGACATGATGATTAAAGTAGCGTCTATTACAAAATTAGAAAATGGTTCGATTGTAACGCCGAAAGGCTTTTCGGCAATTGGTACTGCAAATGGTCTGAAAAAGGAGAAAAAGGATTTAGGGGCAATCGTTTGTGACGTACCAGCATCATGTGCCGCTGTGTATACAACGAATCAAATACAAGCAGCCCCTTTACAAGTAACGAAGGATAGTATAACGGCAGAAGGGAAGTTACAAGCAATTATCGTTAATAGTGGAAATGCAAATGCTTGTACTGGAATGAAAGGATTACAAGACGCATACGAGATGCGCGCATTAGGGGCGGAACATTTTGGATTGAAAGAAAATTACGTTGCAGTAGCTTCAACAGGTGTAATTGGTGTTCCGCTGCCGATGGATATAATCCGAAAGGGAGTTGCAACTCTTATACCGACGAAGGAAGAAAGTGAAGCATATTCTTTTTCTGAAGCAATTTTAACGACGGATCTCATAACGAAAGAAACTTGCTATGAAATGATTATTGATGGGAAGAAAGTGGCGATTGCGGGTGTTGCAAAAGGTTCAGGGATGATTCATCCGAATATGGCAACGATGCTTAGTTTTATTACGACAGATGCTCATATAGAGCATGACGTATTGCAAACGGCATTATCCCAAATTACGAATCATACATTTAATCAAATTACGGTAGATGGAGATACTTCTACGAATGATATGGTCATCGTTATGGCAAGTGGATTATCAGAAACAAGGCCGATAAATATGGAACATACAGATTGGGAAACTTTCGTATGTGCTTTACAGAAGGTATGTGAAGATTTAGCAAAGAAAATTGCGCAAGATGGTGAAGGCGCTACAAAGTTAATCGAAGTAAATGTGCTAGGAGCTCAAACGAATGAAGAGGCAAAAAAAATTGCAAAGCAAATAGTCGGTTCGAGTCTTGTGAAAACAGCAATACATGGTGAAGATCCAAACTGGGGGCGAATTATTAGCAGTATTGGACAAAGTGAAGTAGCTATTAATCCGAATACAATTGACATTACTCTTCAATCTATATTGGTATTAAAAAATAGTGAGCCTCAAACATTTTCTGAAGAAGAAATGAAAGAGAGATTACAAGAAGATGAAATAGTCATTAATGTGTACTTACACTTAGGAGAAGAGACAGGATCAGCTTGGGGCTGTGACTTAAGCTATGAATATGTGAAAATAAACGCTTGTTATCGTACATAAGGAGAGAGAAGATGAGCGAATATATTGTAGTGAAATGCGGCGGTAGTATGTTGAATCAATTAAATGATGTGTTTTTTGATTGTATAAAGAAATTACAGCAGAAGTATAAAGTAGTGATTGTCCATGGTGGTGGGCCAGAAATTGATGCCAAATTAAAAGATTGTAACATCAACGTAGAAAAAAGAGATGGATTACGCGTAACACCAAAAGAAGTTATGGATGTTGTTCAAATGGTGCTATGCGGAAGTACGAATAAAAAACTCGTAATGAATTTACAAAAGCATAATTTACTTGCGGTAGGTTGTTCAGGGTGTGACGGCAATTTACTTCAAGTTCAACCTGTCAGCGAAGAGATAGGATATGTGGGGGAAGTAAGTTATGTAGAAACAGCCTTATTAAAAGGATTAATAAATATGGAGTATATTCCTGTTATTGCTCCAATCGGGGTAAATGGTAATGAAGTTTATAACATAAATGCGGACAATGCTGCAGCTGGGATTGCGGCTGCGTTAGGGGCAAAAGAACTTATTTTTATTACGGATGTAGATGGAATATTACATGAAGGGAATTTGGTAAAGGAAACGGATGAATCTGAAATTGCTACTTTTATAGAAACAGGTGTTATTACAGGTGGGATGATTCCGAAAGTACAGGCGGCACTAGCATCATTAAAAATGGGAGTGCAAAAGATAAGTATTGTGAATGGTACAAAAGATTTTACTGAGGTTACGGGAGAGTGTATTGGAACGACGGTAACGAAAGGTGTGAGTATTGCATGACGAGTCATCTTTTTCAAACGTATGGCAGAAGAACTATTGAGTTTGTAAAGGGAACTGGAACGAAAGTTAATGATAATGACGGTAAGGAATATTTAGATTTCACATCAGGAATTGGCGTATGTAATTTAGGACATTGTCACCCTACTGTTCTCAAAGGTGTACAAGAGCAACTTGATGATATATGGCATATATCTAACCTGTTTACAAACAGCTTGCAAGAAGAAGTTGCGTCATTATTAACAGAAAATAGAGCATTAGATTATGTGTTTTTCTGTAATAGTGGGGCAGAGGCAAATGAAGCGGCTTTAAAGTTAGCACGTAAGCATACTGGAAAATCTCTCGTCGTAACATGCCAGCAGTCTTTTCACGGTAGAACATTTGGAACGATGAGTGCAACGGGCCAAGATAAGGTGAAAGAAGGATTTGGTCCATTACTTCCATCTTTTTTACATATCCCTTTTAACGATATTAAAGCATTAGAGGAAGTAATGAATGAAGAAGTTGCGGCGGTAATGGTAGAAGTTGTTCAAGGAGAGGGAGGAGTAATACCTGCTGATCTATCTTTTTTGAAAGAGATTGAAACATTATGTAATAAGTTCGGTTCCTTATTTATTATAGACGAAGTACAAACGGGGATAGGAAGAACTGGAACACTATTCGCTTATGAACAAGTGGGAATAGAGCCTGATATCGTTACCGTAGCAAAGGCGCTTGGGAATGGGATTCCTGTCGGAGCGATGATTGGCCGGAAAGAGCTCGGAGCGTCGTTTACTGCAGGATCACACGGTTCAACTTTTGGCGGGAATTACATCGCGATGGCTGCAGCGAAAGAAGTATTGCAAGTAAGTAAAAAACCATCGTTTTTAAAAGAAGTACAAGAAAAAGGCGAGTACGTATTAGAGAAGTTGCAAGAGGAATTACAGCATGTCGAATGTATTCAAAATATACGTGGTAAGGGGCTTATGATTGGGATTGAGTGTAAGCATGAAGTTGCAAGTTTTATAGAACAACTAGAAAACGAAGGACTTCTCGTATTACAAGCAGGTCCTAATGTGATAAGACTATTACCGCCACTCATTGTCACGAATGAAGAGTTAGAACAGGCAGTATATATAATAAAAAAAGTAGTTTGTACAAAAAACGTATCAATCATATAAGGGGGAAGTTTCATGTCAACTGTACAAGTACCGAAATTAAATACGAAAGATCTTTTAACACTAGAAGAATTAACGAAAGAAGAAATTATTTCTTTAATTGAGTTCGCTATATATTTAAAAAAGAATAAGCAAGAGCTTTTATTACAAGGCAAAATATTAGGGCTTATTTTTGATAAGCATTCCACTCGTACTCGTGTATCTTTTGAAGCAGGAATGGTACAGCTCGGGGGACATGGTATGTTTTTAAGTGGGAAAGAGATGCAAATGGGAAGAGGAGAAAGCGTTTCAGATACTGCGAAAGTATTATCGCAGTATATTGACGGGATCATGATACGTACATTCTCACACGCGGATGTAGAAGAGCTTGCAAAAGAATCGAGTATTCCTGTTATTAACGGTTTAACGGATGATCATCATCCTTGTCAAGCATTGGCAGACCTTATGACGATATACGAAGAAACAAATACATTTAAAGGAATAAAATTGGCTTACGTAGGTGACGGAAATAATGTATGTCATTCATTGTTGCTAGCGAGTGCAAAAGTCGGAATGCATATGACTGTGGCAACGCCTGTAGGGTATGAACCGAATGAAGAGATTGTAAAAAAAGCGTTAGCAATTGCCAAGGAAACAGGAGCTGAAATTGAAGTTTTGCATGATCCTGAATTAGCAGTGAATGAAGCAGATTTCATTTATACTGACGTTTGGATGAGCATGGGGCAAGAGGGCGAAGAAGAGAAGTATACTTTATTTCAACCTTACCAAATCAATAACGAACTTGTTAAGCATGCGAAGCAAACATATCGTTTCTTACACTGTTTACCTGCCCATCGTGAAGAAGAAGTAACAGGAGAAATTATAGATGGACCGCAGTCTATCGTCTTTGAGCAAGCTGGTAATCGATTGCATGCTCAAAAAGCGTTATTAGTGAGTTTATTTAAAAATGTAGAAGAGCCTTCCTAAAAGGGAGGTTTTTTTATATTAAAATGTCGGATGTATATTTGGTTAACCATTTCGATATCATTTATAATAAAAGAGAAAACTAAATTTGTTTTTCAGAGTGTGTCAGGACATACTACATATAAAAATATAGTTAAAGAGATGATGAGGGTGAAAACAACTAAGAAAACATATTCGTTTTTCCAGCGGATGTGGAGAATATTAAAGTTTCAATATTATAAGTTGCTTCGATCGCCAGAAGGCGCAAAGAAAGTATCGTTAGGGTTTGCTATAGGATTCGGCTTAGAAATGTTAGTCATTTATACGGCATCGCTCGTATATGTAATATTTTATCCAATCGTCAGGTTAGCAAAGGGATCTTTTCCTGCGGCAGTTATTGGCAATATTATTGGGAAAATATCGTTTCTCCCAGTATTTTTATTTCCGCTTGCGTATGCGCTAGGAAAAATGATTTATCCATTTCATGTACAGAAAATTCATCATGAACCATTTACGATATCGGACTTGTTTTCAAGTCACATTTTTACGATATTAAAGAGCTTATTACAAAGTGAAGTGTATGTATTAATTGGAATGACGATTTTAGGAGTTGTGTTTGGTCTCATTTCATATTTCGTTGTGCATTATTTATACGAAAAGAACCGTAAGTTACGTTTGAAGAAAAGGAAGAAACGAGTGAGAGAACCACTTGTACAATTATAAACAATGTCACATTCATTTTCTCCTTTGAATATGTTTAAGAAAAAGGAGGAGAGGATAATGTATTATTATTACGTGCCTCAAGTATATCCATATGTAAATTATTATCCGGTTTATGATACGAGTAGACAATACGAATTATATCGGCAACAACAATTACAGCAATTATCACAAATACCACAATTACCAACACAACAGCCTACACAGGAAAAAAACCATATTTAACAACATGGCCATATTCCAATGTATACTATGGTAATTATTACGAATCATAAAGCTGCTTCTATTTAGAAGCAGCTTTATACGTTTGTTTTCAAAATTAAATTTTGAATGGTTTGAAGAGAATGAATGAGCTTTTCGCGCTCTTCCTCAGATAATGTTTGGAAATTTTCTTTTAGTTTGTCTAAAATGAATTGCTGATACTGATTTACTAATAATTTCCCTTCAGCTGTTAGAGAAATTAAAATGACCCGTCGATCTTTTTCGCTATAATGACGCTCTATTAGTTCTTCTTGAATAAGTTTGTTTAATAGAGGTGTCATGTTAGGCCGTGAAATCGCTAGCCGCTTGCCGATTTCGGAAACTGCTAATGTGCCGTTTTCATGCAAAAGCAGTAATACTTGTGTATGTGATGGCGGCATATGTCTTTGAGAAGAAAATTCTCCAGGAAGCATAAATTTGCGATAAAAAAGAGGCACTAGCGAAAGAAGATGATCAACAATACGTTCCCACTCGCGTGATTCCATATAAAGGCCCCCTTCCACTATCATTGTAACAAAAAAGACATGTTATAAAAATAGAATTGTTTCATGGTCGCTTTAATATTTGTAGGATAACACTTGCTTTGTAAATGTGTTGGCAATAATTGCATAGCCGTTATCATTTGGGTGTACTTGGTCAAATAATAACTCTTTTTTATCATTCGATATTAATTTGCGAATTGGTAAAACGATAGATGGTTGATTTGCTTTGGAAATGGAATAAACAGATTCATTCCAGCCATCTAAAAACATATCTGCATAACTTGCGATGGAGTCATCGAGTTGTAACGGGTTATAGAGTTCTGAGAGAATGAGTAAAGCGTCCGGATTTTGATCTCGAACTGTCTTTACAATACTTTTTATATCCGCTTCAAAATGGGCTTTTTCTTTATTTAACATTTTTATACCATCTATAACACCAACATCACGATGTAAACGAAATAAATTATTTCCTCCAATATTAATTGTAATTATATTTGCTGCTCTAATTTTTTCCTTTACATCTTCTGATTGAACTTTTTTAGCGAGACGATCTGTTGTAAGACCGTTTACCCCAAGGTTTTCTACTGTAATTGGTTTATGAATTTGTGCTTCTATTTGCTTAGAAGCTAATTCAGCAAATCCACCTTGTGTCGATCCATATCCTTTAGCGAGTGAATCACCTAATACAAGATGATAAAAAGATTCGTTTGTTTGCTTATCAATCCAATTTGGGGCAGATGTTTTTTCTGTTTTTTCTTCAGATTCATTTTGTTTTGTCTCGTCGTTCTTTTCAAAATAAGAATAAGAAATGATCAGAAGGAGGAGACAAACAATTGTTAAGATGACTTTTTTCATAAATTCATCCTCCTTGTAATTGGTAATTGTATCATATTCAGCAGTATTAGCAATGTAAGGGCATATTATATGTTTATGAAAAGTTTATAATAACTTTACAGAAAATTTGTTGAAGTTTGTCAAAAAATATTGACGATAGGAAAGAACTTTATATATGATAATGTCAGATAAGGTGAAACTTTAATGAGTGGGAGCTTTATTTCCTATTAATTAATAGTCTTCATCAATCGGGCGTTTAAGGGGACTACTCGTTAGCGCAGGGTGAAATGAAAATTGTGTCTCTAATAGAAGAAAAAAGGTATGTGGTTAGAGACAGATAGGGATTCATTTCATTATTTCTGGTAATTGTATAAGGGGGATTTTTTGTGAAAAAGTCAAAAAAAATGCTAGCTGGAGCAACTCTTGCTATTGGTGTTATAGCGCCGCAAGTATTGCCAGCAACAGCTCATGCGGATGAGCAAACTGGGGAGAGTACAGTTAACTTACGAATTCTAGAAACATCAGATATTCACGTTAACTTAATGAATTACGATTATTATCAAACGAAAACAGATAATAAAGTAGGTCTCGTGCAAACTGCAACACTCGTTAATAAAGCACGTGAAGAAGCGAAAAACTCTGTCCTATTTGATGATGGAGATGCATTACAAGGGACACCGCTTGGAGATTATGTAGCAAATAAAATAAAAGATCCGAAGAATCCTGTGGATCCTAGTTATACACATCCATTATATCGTGTAATGAATTTAATGAAGTATGACGTCATCTCTCTTGGGAATCATGAATTTAACTACGGCTTAGACTATTTAAACAAAGTAATTAGTAAAACGGAATTCCCGGTTATTAACTCGAATGTTTATAAAGATGATCATGATAATAATGAAGCGAACGATGAAAATTATTTTAAACCATATCATATTTTAGAGAAAGAAGTAGTGGATGAAGCAGGCCAAAAACAAATAGTAAAAATTGGTGTAATAGGATTTGTCCCACCTCAAGTTATGAACTGGGATAAGGCAAATTTAGAAGGAAAAGTAAAAGCGAAAGATATTGTCAAAACAGCGAATAAATTAGTACCGAAACTGAAAAATGAGGAACATGCAGATATTGTCGTTGCACTAGCGCATTCAGGTGTTGATAAGAGTGGATACAACGAAGGAATGGAAAATGCATCATATCATTTAGCAACACAAGTTCCTGGCGTAGATGCAGTATTAATGGGACATTCACATACTGAAGTGAAGGATGTATTTAATGGTGTTCCAGTTGTAATGCCTGGTGTTTTTGGTAGTAACTTAGGTATTATTGATATGCAATTGAAAAAGGTAAACGGAAAATGGGAAGTACAAAAAGATCAATCTAAGCCGCAACTTCGCCCGATTGCTAATAGTAAAGGTACCCCATTAGTAGAATCTGATCAAAAATTAGTTAATGAAATTAAAGATGAGCATCAAGCGACAATCGACTATGTAAATACACCTGTAGGTGAAACGAAAGCACCAATTAATAGTTATTTTTCATTAGTACAAGATGATCCTTCCGTACAAATTGTGACAAATGCGCAAAAATGGTACGTAGAACAAGAACTTAAAAAACCAGAGTACGAAAAGATTAAAGATATTCCGGTTTTATCTGCAGGCGCACCATTTAAAGCAGGTGGCCGAAACGGTGCTACATATTATACGGATATTCCAGCTGGAACGTTAGCAATTAAAAACGTTGCAGATTTATACGTGTATCCAAATACGTTATATGCTGTAAAAGTAAATGGGGCACAAGTGAAAGAATGGCTTGAAATGTCTGCAGGTCAGTTTAATACAATTGATCCAAAGAAAACAGAAGAACAGCCATTAGTAAATATAGGCTATCCTACATATAACTTCGATATTTTAGATGGCTTAAAATACGAAATTGATGTAACACAACCGGCGAAATACGATAAAGATGGAAAAGTTGTAAATGCAAATACGAATCGTATTGTAAATATGACATATGAAGGTAAGCCAGTAGCTGATGATCAAGAGTTCATCGTCGCTACAAATAACTATCGTGGAAGTAGTCAAACGTTCCCAGGTGTAAGTAAAGGGGAGGTTGTATACCAATCACAAGATGAAACACGTCAAATCATTGTGAAGTATATGCAAAAAATAAAAAATATTGATCCAGCAGCTGATCAAAATTGGACGTTTAAACCGATTGTTGCAGATAAATTACATACAACATTTGATTCTTCACCAAATGCACAAAAGTATATAAAGAAAGATGGGAACATATCATATGTTGGACCATCTGAAAATGAATTTGCTAAATATGCAATTGATATAACGAAGAAAAATGATGATAAAGAAACTGGTGAAGGAAATCCAACGACACCGCCAACAGGTGGGGGAGAAAATCCAACAACACCGCCAACAGGTAATGGAGAAAACCCAACACCACCAACAGAAGAAGGTAATAATGGTAATGAACCAAAACAAGATGGAAACAATACTGGATCTGGACAAACTACAACAGATGATCAAAATACAAAAGAAACAACAACAACTGTAAGTGAAAATAAAGAAGCTGAAAAAGATGAACGTGATTTACCGAAAACAGGTGCAAGTATTGCTTCTACAATTGGAGCGGGTCTTGCGTTTGTTGGAGCGGGATTACTTATGTTATTTAGAAGAAAGAAAGCGAATAGATAGTCGAGAAATATAAAAAGGATTACCGATTTGGTAATCCTTTTTATTATATTATGAAACTGGTACTGCTTTTTCTTTTTTCCATGAAAGGCCGAATCCAGTAAAGCCGACGATAATGGTTACGACTGGACATGCTAAACAGAAGATTGCGTATGGCAGGTAATCGAATGTTGGAACGCTAAGAACGTTTGTTAAGAATACGCCACTTACACCCCATGGTACGAGTGGATTAATTACTGTACCAGCATCTTCTAATACTCGCGATAAATTACGACGTTCTAAACCGACTTCATCGTATTTATTAGCAAATGCTTGTCCTGTTAAAACGATGGATAAGTACTGCTCACCAAGTAAGAAGTTTACACCAATTGCAGTTGAAGCAGTAGAAATAATTAAGCGTGTACTAGTTTTTACGAAGCTAGAGATAATATTCATCAGCTGCGCTATAATACCCATTCCTTGTAATAATCCTCCCATACAAAGAGCTAGGAAAATAAGAGCAATTGACATCATCATACTTTGCAGGCCACCGCGAGATAATAAGCTATCAATATCTTTGATACCAGTTTTAGAAACGTAACCGTCTTGCATAATTTTTATTAAATCAGCTAAAGAAGTGCTAGGTTTAAAAATAAAGAGAATAATAATCCCTACCACAATTCCTGCAAGTAATGTTGGAACTGCGGGTACCTTTTTAAATGCGAATAGGAACAGTAATAAAATAGGAATCAGTGTAACGATAGAAATCGTTGTATTTTTTTCTAATGTGTTAATAAATGCTGAGAAATCAACGTTTCCATCAGATCCGCTTCCTAAAATGAAAAATGCGATAAAAGCAATAATGAAAGCTGGTACTGTTGTCCAAAGCATGTTACGAATATGTTCAAATAAATCTACACCCGTTACAGCAGGCGCTAAGTTTGTTGTATCAGATAAAGGAGACATTTTATCTCCGAAGAATGCACCAGAAATAATTGCACCAGCAATAAGAGCTGGATCGTATCCAAGGGCAGTACCCATTCCCATAAAGGCAAGTCCTACAGTTGCAGCAGTTGTAAAAGCACTACCGATACTCGTTCCAACAATTGCACAAACAACAAAAACAGTTGGAACGAAAATTTTTGGAGATACAAGTTGGAAGCCGTATACCATTAAAGTCGGAATAGTTCCAGCTGCGATCCAAACGCTAATTAATACGCCTACAAGTAAGAAAATAAATATAGATGGAATACCAGCTGAAATACTACTAATCATCCCTTTCTCCATAGTAGACCAAGAGATTCTCTTCAAGAATCCAAATGCTAATAAAAGAACGATACCAAATAAAATTGGGATGTGTGGTGAAACTTCTAATTGAATAACACTAAAACCAATACAGAAAAAGATAAAAATTGTTAAAAGAACAGACTCAATTTTTGAAACCATTGTTTTCCCCTCCTAAGTAATATGAAATAGCTCTTTTTTATATAAAATTCGCCAATATTGTATATTTCCTTCTAAAATTTAGAATTTTGTGACAAATCACCGGTAATTGTTTGTTCTTCTATATGATACGGAAAAGATTGGATAAAAAAACGTCCCTGCATATAATTATGCAGGGACGAAGAAATCGCGGTACCACCCTAGCTTGTGAAATGAATGTATCACAAAATAAAGGGTCATATGATATGCGCTTATAAAATAAAAAAACGCCCCTGCAATATATGCAGGGACGAAAAATTCGCGGTACCACCCTAAATTGTGAAACAGTGTCGTTTCACCACTCTTTAGACATAACGGTCTATAACCGTCTTTCACTACTCCTCACGTTTCGTAAAAGAAGCTCCAGGGGGTAATTCATAATTCGCTCTGTACTGGTTCGCACCGACCACCAGCTCTCTGAAATCAGAAATCGAAATACTACTAAATCCTATCAACGCCGATTCATATGATGTTAGTTAAATTTTTATCATATTTTCATCTTACATGTCAATAAAAATATTAAATGTTTTTTTAGGGAAATAAAGGATAATTGTTTTTAATGCTGTAAAAATGTACGTTATAATGAATTTGAAAGGGGGAGGAAAGAGTGAAGAAAAAAATAATTCTTTTTACCACTTTATTAGTTATTGGAGGAAGTGCTGGAATTTACACAGCTTTTGCGGCTGAATCAGAGCAGCTGAAACAAAAGCAAATACAACAATCAGAAGTGAAGAAAGTAAAAGAAATAGAAGAGAAGAAATCAATGGAAAAAGCAGCAGAGAAACTAGGAGTTTCTACAGAGGGAAAAACAAAAGAAGAGGTTACGAAAGAAGTAAATACCGCTAGGTTTGAGAAGCGTCATGATTTATTAATTGAGCACGCTAAGCAACTTGGAATTGATACAGAGGGGAAAAAAGATGAAGAAATTATTTTAGAAATTGGAAAGATACAGCATGGAAAGTAGAACAACTTATCGTATGATAAGTTGTTCTTTTTTAAGAACTATTTGATTTTAAAATAATTGACAGTCATTCAGATTTAATGTTAACTATATTTATAAACAAGTTAACATTAGGGGTGACAATTGTGACAATAAATAGTAAAACGATTGAAAAATCATCTTATACATATGAAGAATTAGCAGAGAAAAATAAAGCTTACGTATGGCACCCATTTACACAAATGAAAGATTATTTAGAAGAAGATCCTGTCATTATTGAACGTGGAGAGGGAAGAAAGCTATACGATGTAAATGGTAATGAATATTGGGATGGTGTTTCATCTATATGGTTAAATGTTCACGGACATCAAGTACCGGAATTAGATGAAGCAATTCGTGAGCAATTAAATAAAATTGCTCATTCTACTATGTTAGGACTTGCTAACGTTCCATCTATTTTATTAGCAGAAAAAATTATTGAGGTTGTACCAGATGGATTGAAGAAGGTATTCTATTCTGATTCAGGTTCTACCGCTGTTGAAATTGCAATTAAGATGGCTTTCCAATATTGGCAGCATAAAGGGAAACGAAAGAAACAAAGATTCGTTACATTAAAAGAAGCATATCACGGTGATACAATTGGAGCTGTTTCGGTAGGAGCAATAGACTTGTTTCACCAAGTGTATAGTTCGCTCTTATTTGATGCGATTAAAATGCCGTATCCATATACATATCGTTCTCCTTACGGAAATAATAGGGAGGAAATTGTAAAAAGCCATTTAGAAGAAATGGAAGAATTGTTGAAAGAAAAGCATGAAGAAGTAGCTGCCATCATTGTGGAGCCATTAATGCAAGGTGCTGGCGGGATGATTACAATGCCAAAAGGATATTTAAAAGGACTGCGCGATTTATGTACTAAGTATAATGTATTATTTATTACAGATGAGGTAGCGACTGGATTTGGGCGTACAGGGAAAATGTTTGCGTGTGAACATGAAAATGTGACGCCAGACATTTTAACTGCTGGGAAAGGTTTAACAGGTGGATATTTACCAATTGCAGTTACGGTAACGACGGATGAAATATATAATGCCTTCTTAGGAGAATATGAAGAACAAAAAACATTTTTCCATGGACATAGCTACACAGGCAATCCGTTAGGGTGTGCCGTAGCAATCGCGAATTTAGAGCTATATGAAAAAACAAATTTAATAGAAGAAGTGGCACATAAAACGGATTATGTGGCAGCGCAATTAGAAAAGCTCTTTGCGTATAAACATGTAGGTGATATTCGTCAGTGCGGATTAATGGTTGGTATTGAGCTTGTGAAGAATAAGGAAACGAAAGAAGCGTTTGACTGGACAGAAAGAGTCGGTGTTCAAGTATGTAAACGCGCAAGAGAGCTGGGTATGATCTTACGACCGCTCGGTAATACGATTGTATTTATGCCACCTCTTGCTTCTACAATTGAGGAGATTGATGATATGTTACGTATTTTGTATAAAGCAATCTCGGATGTTACGGAGGGAGAATAATGAGCGGTTTTTTTATAACAGCAACAGATACTGAAGTGGGGAAAACTGTCGTTGCCGGTGCATTAGCCGGTGTATTTAGAGAATTGGGATATAACATCGGAGTATATAAACCGTTGCAAAGTGGGCATGTTGCATCAAACCCTGAGGGAGATGCGGCAAGGTTAAAAGCATTATCAGGTGTGCCGACACAAGAAAATGAAATTTGCCCTTATTCTATTGAAGAACCACTTGCTCCGAGACTTGCCATGAAAAGAGCTGGAAGAGTAGTAAAGTTAAAAGAAATTACTGATTACTATAATGAACTATTAAAAGAGTTTAATAGCTTATTTGTAGAAGGGGCAGGTGGGCTTGCTGTCCCATATACAGAAGATGCTTTAGTAATTGATTTTGCAAAAGAATTACAGTTGCCTCTTATTGTAGTAGCTCGTCCTACATTAGGAACAGTAAATCATACAGTGTTAACGATTGCTTACGCAAAGGCGCATGGCTTAACCGTAGCGGGTGTCATTTTATCAGGTTGCAAAGAATGTGAAATGGAAAGAGTGCAAGAAAATAAAGAGATGATTGAAGAGCTGAGCGGGGTACCAGTTTTAGGATTATTACCATTCTTTGAAGGTGAGTTTACGAAAGAAGAAGTATTAGAATCTGCAAAAGAACATATTATGATTTCAAAATTAGAGGAGTTTATCCAAAATGAATCAAACGTGGCGGGCGCACCTTCAATGTAAATTACAACAATTACATGAGCAAGGGCAGTATCGTGATTTGCATGTAACAGAGAAGGCAGAAGAGACTTGGCTTATTCGAGATAAAAAAAGGATGTTAAATTTAGCGTCAAATAATTATTTAGGGTTAGCTGGAGATGAAAGGTTAAAAGAAGCTGCTATTGCCTGTACAAAAAGATATGGAACTGGAGCGACTGCCTCTCGTCTCGTTGTAGGAAATCATCCATTATATGAAGAGGTTGAGAGAAGCATATGTGAATGGAAAGGTACTGAAAGAGCTTTAATTGTAAATAGTGGGTATACGGCAAATATAGGTGCCATATCTTCTTTGGCCTCTCGGCACGATATTGTTTTTAGTGACAAGTTAAATCACGCAAGTATTGTTGATGGAATCATATTAAGCGGGGCAGAGCATAAAAGGTATCGTCATAATGATTTGGATCATTTAGAGAAGCTGTTGAAAATGGCTTCGCCTGAAAGCAGAAAATTAATCGTAACAGATACCGTTTTTAGTATGGATGGTGATACTGCGTATTTGAGAGATTTAGTACAGCTGAAAGAGAAATACGGGGCAATCATTATAGTCGATGAAGCACATGCGAGTGGAATATATGGAATCGGCGGAGCTGGGTTATCTCATATAGAAAAAAATCTTGCTCAAAAAATTGATATACATATGGGGACGTTTAGCAAGGCTTTAGGGTGTTATGGTGCGTATTTGACAGGTGATGAAATTTATATAGAGTATTTACAAAATATGATGAGAAGCTTTATTTTTACTACAGCTTTACCACCAAGTACGTTAGGAGCAGTGCAAAAAGCAATTGAAATTGTAAAAGAAGATAATGAAAGAAGAGAGAACCTTATAGCAAACGGAGAATACTTCAGAACTAAATTAAGGGATGCTGGTTTTGATATTGGGAATAGTTCAACTCATATTGTACCGATTGTAGTCGGTTCAAATGAACATGCTTTACGATTTAGTAAAAGGTTGCAAGAGGCAGGGATTGCGGCCATTGCAATTCGTCCGCCAACTGTGCCGGTTCATAGTTCTCGAATTCGCTTTGCAGTTACATCGCAACATACAATAGCTGATTTAAAATGGGCTATTGACCGAATTATTCACATTGCGAAAGAAGAGGAGATTTTCGTATGAACGAGCTAAAGATTATTTTTATCCCCGGATGGGGAATGGAAGAGAATATTTGGGATTTAGTACTTCCGTATTTTAAAGGATATCCTGTTGAATGCGTAGATTGGCGTAATGTGAAAGAACGAAGTGAATTTGCGGAACGAATTATAGATGTAGCGCATAACGACAACGTAATTTTAGTTGGATGGTCACTAGGAGCGTTAGCAGCAGTTGAAGCTTATAAAAAGATTCAGGCAAAAGGCATCGTATTAATTGGTGGGACTGCTAAATTTACAAATACGAGCGACTATAGTAATGGATGGAATGCTTTGCATATAGAACGGCTGAAAAGGAATTTGGCGAGAAGGAGAGAGGATACGCTCAAGCGTTTTTATGAAAATATGTTTACGAAAGATGAGCTAAAAGGGAATAAAAACTTTGAAGACATTGTAGACCGTTTTAAAGGTGATTCTATTCAGTCTTTACAACTAGGTTTGGATTATTTAATAGAAACAGATATGAGAGAAGAACTAAAAGAAATTAAAGTACCTATACTACTTATTCACGGAGAACAGGATGTAATATGCCCATTGTCTGCGGCACGTAGTATGACGGAGAATAGCAGCAGCGAGCTGAAAGTAGTAAGTGAAGCAGGGCATGCATTATGTGTAACGAATTTTGAATATTGTGCAAATGAGATAATTCAATTTGTAGAGGGGATACGACATGATCAACAAAACGTTACTACAAAAACGGTTTAATGGGGCAGCCGTATCTTACGATCGATATGCAAATGTACAAAAAAAGATGGCACATTCATTACTTTCAATCTTAAAGGAACGATATAGTGAAACGGCATCAATACGTATTTTAGAACTGGGATGCGGGACGGGGTATGTAACAGAACAATTATCAAAGTTATTTCCGAAAGCACATATTACAGCAGTTGATTTTGCTGAAAGTATGATTGCGATTGCGCAAACTAGACAAAATGTAAAAAATGTAACGTTTCACTGTGAAGATATTGAGCAATTACGATTAGAAGAATCCTATGATGTTATTATTTCAAATGCTACATTTCAATGGTTAAATAATTTACAACAAGTGTTAAGAAATTTATTTCAACATTTGTCTATAGATGGGATATTACTCTTTTCAACGTTTGGACATGAAACATTTCAAGAATTGCATGCTTCGTTCCAACGTGCGAAAGAAGAAAGAAATATAAAAAATGAAATATCGATTGGTCAACGTTTTTATTCAAAAGATCAGTTGCTTCATATATGTAAGATAGAAACAGGGGATGTGCATGTTTCTGAAACATGTTACATAGAGAGTTTTACAGAAGTTAAGGAGTTTCTGCATTCTATTCGAAAAGTAGGAGCAACTAATAGCAATGAAGGATCATATTGTCAAAGTCCCTCACTCTTTCGTGCGATGCTACGCATATACGAAAGAGACTTCACGGGAAATGAAGGGATAATGGCAACGTATCATGCTTTATTTATACATATAACAAAAAAGGGGAAGAGATGAAATGAAACAAGTACAAACAAAAAGGGATTGGAAAAAACTTGCATACGACGTAGTGGAAGAGAAAATGATTACGAAAGAAGATGCAATAGCGATATTAGAAGCTGATGATACAGAAGTTTTAGAAATTATGAATGCAGCTTACATTATTCGCCATCATCACTTTGGTAAGAAAGTAAAATTGAATATGATTATTAATACGAAATCTGGATTATGTCCTGAAGATTGTGGATATTGCTCACAGTCTATTATTTCAGAAGCACCGATTGATAAATATGCATGGTTAACGCAGGAGAAGATTGTAGAAGGGGCACATGAAGCAATACGCCGTAAAGCAGGTACATATTGTATTGTAGCGTCTGGTCGTCGTCCGACGGATAAAGAGGTAAATCACGTAATTGGAGCAGTTAAGGAAATTCGTGAAACGACAGACTTGAAGATTTGTTGTTGTTTAGGTTTCTTAAATGAAGATCAAGCAGGACGTTTAGCGGAAGCAGGCGTGCACCGTTATAATCACAACTTAAATACACATGCAAATAATTACGATAGTATTTGTTCAACTCATACGTATGATGATCGTGTTGATACAGTTCAAAAAGCAAAACAAGCTGGTATTTCACCATGCTCTGGAGCAATTTTTGGCATGGGAGAAACAATTGAAGAGCGTGCTGAAATTGCATTTGAATTACAACGTATAGATGCAGATTCTATCCCTTGTAATTTCCTTGTTGCTGTAAAGGGGACACCTCTTGAAGGGCAAAAAGAGTTAACGCCAGTAGAATGTTTAAAAGTACTTGCAATGATGCGTTTTGTAAACCCAACAAAAGAAATTCGTATTTCAGGAGGACGTGAAATCAATTTACGTTCTGTACAGCCAATCGGTTTATTTGCAGCAAATTCTATTTTTGTCGGGGACTACTTAACGACAGCTGGGCAAGAGCCGACTGCGGACTGGGGTATGATTGCAGATTTAGGATTTGAGATTGAAGAATGTGCATTATAAGATAGATGAAAAAGCAAACTTGTAAAAGGGTTTGCTTTTTTTGTAAATAAAATGTAATAAATAGTTGTGAACGCTTGATATTATTGGTTTTTGAGCGAAAAAAAGAATTTTTGTGGACGAATTTTCCAAGCCCTAGTTGTACATAGTAAATATGTAATTTATATTGGGTTGGAGGATTTTACATGTACAAATACATATTAGCGATTATGACTTGTTTAATTTTAATAAAAGCAATAAGTTCTGATCCAGTTAAGGCTGCTGAAAATCCTGAACAAAAAGAGATGCAACAAAGAATCGAACAACACTTTCGAACGAAAGCTGAACATTTTGGATTGAAAACGGAAGGAAAAGATTTAAAGGAAGTTAGAAAAGAAATTACTATTATAGAAGAAGCGAAAAAAAGAGAGAATGTATGGAGAACAGCACAAGCTCTTCATATAAAAACAGAAGGAAAAACGATGAATGAATTAATAAAAGATGTACAAAAAAAGGTGAAAAAATAAAAAGAGGCCGCAGCCTCTTTTTTTTATGCCCATTGTTTTGATAAGTGAGCCATTTCAATTGCAGCAACAGCTGATTCATATCCTTTATTACCAGCTTTCGTACCTGCGCGTTCAATCGCTTGTTCAATTGTTTCTGTCGTTAATACGCCGAAAATAACTGGGATGTCCATTTGTAGTGATAAAGACGCAACACCTTTTGCTACTTCATTACAAACGTAATCGTAGTGAGTTGTAGCACCTCGGATTACAGTACCTAGTGTAATAACAGCATCATACTTTCCGCTACTAGCCATCTTTTTAGCGATTAAAGGAATTTCAAATGCACCAGGAACCCAAGCAACATCAATATCATTTTCTTCTACACCGTGACGCTTTAATCCGTCTAAAGCGCCGCCAAGTAACTTACTTGTAATAAATTCGTTAAAACGTCCAACAACAACTCCAACTTTTAATCCTGTACCAACTAAATGACCTTCGAATACCATAATAAATCTCTCCTTTAATTATAAGTTTAGTAAGTGTCCTAATTTATTTACTTTCGTTTGTAAATACGATTTATTTTCTTCTTTTGCCGGCATTTGCAACGGTACACGCTCGACTACTTCTAAATCGTAACCTTGTAAGCCAGCAATTTTTCTTGGGTTATTCGTTAATAATCGTAAGCTTTGTAAACCTAAATCTTTTAATATTTGAGCACCGATACCGTAATCACGAAGATCAGCAGGGAAGCCGAGTTTTTCATTTGCTTCTACAGTATCGAATCCTTCTTCTTGTAATTTATAAGCGCGAAGCTTATTAAGAAGCCCAATGCCTCTTCCTTCTTGTCTCATATAAAGAAGAACACCTTTTCCTTCACGCTCAATTTGAGCAAGTGCTGCATGGAGTTGTGGTCCGCAATCGCAGCGATGTGAACCGAATACATCTCCTGTTAAGCATTCAGAATGAACACGTACAAGTACCGGTTCACCTGTTGAAATATCACCTTTTACAAGTGCGATATGTTCTTTCGTATCTAATGAGTTAGAATAGCCAATTGCGTGGAAAGTACCGAAATCTGTAGGTAATGTAATTTCCACTTCTCTCGTCACAAGTGTTTCATGATGGCGGCGATAAGCAATTAAATCTTCTATTGTAATCATTTTTATATCAAATTGTTTTGCGCATTCTATTAAATCAGGTACACGTGCCATCGTGCCGTCCTCATTTATAATTTCGCAAATAACTCCAGCTGGTTCGGCACCGCATAGCTTTGCTAAATCAACAGCAGCTTCTGTATGACCTGCACGACGCAGGACACCGCCTTCTTTCGCAATTAATGGAAAGATATGTCCAGGTCGATTGAAATCAGCGCCTTTTGATGCGGGGTTTAACAATTCTTGTATCGTAGTTGCACGTTCGTGAGCGCTAATCCCTGTTGTTGTAGAAACATGGTCAATGCTCACTGTAAACGCAGTATGATGTGAATCTGTATTATGAGATACCATTGGTTCTAATTGTAGACGTTCTGCGTACCCTGCTGTAATCGGTACACAAACGAGACCACGGCCATGTGTAATCATAAAATTAATTGTTTCTGGTGTAATGTACTCTGCTAAAGCAATAAAATCGCCTTCATTTTCTCGGTTTTCATCATCACATACGATAACGACTTTACCTTGTTTTAAATCTTCTAGAGCTTCTTCAATACGATGAAACATTGTGCTTCCCCCTTATAGAAATCCGTTTTCTTGTAAAAAGCTTTCAGTCATTGAACCTACTCGTTTTGTAGGTTTAGTAATAAAGCGTTCGATATATTTACCAATCATGTCACACTCAATATTTACGATATCTCCGGCATTTTTTTCCCCAATGACAGATTCGCTTACTGTGTGCGGGATGAGTGAAATCGTTATGGAAGATTCGTCTATAGCAAATATCGTTAAACTCGTTCCATCAACAGCAATGGACCCTTTCTGCAAACAATAGCGCAGCAGTTCATCAGAAATTGCTATTTTGTAATAGACGGCATTGTAATGTTGTTTTTTATTTAAAATCGTTCCGATGCCATCAATATGTCCTGAAACGAAATGTCCACCGAATCGTCCGTTTGCAGCCATTGCTCGTTCTAAATTTACTTTAGAGTGCGGTTTAAGTATACGAAGTGATGTCGACTGCATCGTTTCGGGCATTGCATCAACTGTAAATGAAGTAGTTGTAAAGTTTGTTACAGTTAAGCAAATACCGTTAACCGCGATACTATCACCTAAGTGAACATCTGATAAAATTTTCTTTGCATGAATCGTTAATTTCATCGCTTCTCCGCTTTGTTGCATGTTTGCTATCGTTCCTAATTCTTCTACAATTCCTGTAAACATTTCGTCACCTCGTTTCGGGCATTCGCAACGATTTTTATATCATCACCAATTTGTTTCATCTCTTGAATTTTCAAGGAAAGCGCATCTTGTAATTTTGAAAAACCATTTCCTCCAAATAAAGTAGGAGCATCTTTCCCACCAATTAATTTCGGGCTTATATAGGTTACAATTTCATTGAAATTGTTTGTTTTTAAGAAACTTGCATGAATCGATTGGCCACCTTCAACGAATAGAGAAAGAATTTGTTTCTCTCCAAGAAAGGAAAGAAGGTCCTCGATTTCTATATGCTTCGTTTCCATTTGGAATATAGCTATATTTTTAGATTCATAAGAAGATATCTTCTCTTTCTTTACATCCTTACCGACAATAATCCATGTCGGTGCTAAACCATCTGTTATAACATGAGAAGATGGTGGCGTTCGTAAATGGGTATCTAAAACAACGCGAATAGGATGTTTCCCACCATTTGGAATTCTTGTTGTTAAATGAGGATTATCAGCTATAACTGTATTCACTCCAACAAGAATTGCATCATGTGTATGGCGATATTGGTGAACATCAGCACGTGCTTCTTCACCTGTAATCCACTTACTTTCACCAGTTACAGTTGCTGTTTTTCCATCTAAGCTCATTGCGGTTTTGATTGTTACAAAAGGGCGTTTCGTTTTCATGTAGTGAAAAAAGTAGCGATTTAATAAAACTGCTTCTGCTTCAAGAACACCGGTAGTTACTTCAATTCTAGCTTCCTCTAATCTTCTTTTTCCGTTACCAGAAACGAGCGGATTACAATCGAGAGTAGCAATTACAACACGCTTAACTCCTCTTTCGATGAGCAATTCACAGCAAGGTGGTGTTTTTCCAAAGTGGCTACACGGTTCCAGTGTTACATAAACGGTAGCGTCTTTGGCGTTCTGACCAGCCATTTGAAGGGCATGAACTTCTGCGTGTTCTTCACCAGCTCGTAAATGAGCGCCCATACCAACGATGTTTCCATCTTTTACAACAACAGCACCAACCATAGGATTTGGACTTGTTTGTCCTGATGTTCCTTCTGCTAACTGCAGGGCAATCCTCATATATTCTTGATCTGTCATTTTCTTCACCTCTCCAAAAAAAATCAAAAAACCCCAAGGATTTAATATCCTTGGGGTTTGGGAGACGTGATTTCTAGAAATATAGTTTGAATACGAAAGCATAGGAAAGAAACCTAACGATAATTGATATTTCTGCATAAGGAAAAAACCTAGCAAAATATCGAATTTTTAAACGCTAGTTGTCTCTTTTTATTTCAGTATAAAAAATAAGTATAGAAAATTAAACATATATAAAGAATCAAAATGAATCTTTAAAAATATGCATACTGAAATAAAAGTGTATTCACTATATAAAAAACTAGAAACATATCCTTCTCCCATCCAGACTATACTGTCGGCCCTAGAGTTTCACTAGATCCACCGTTTTCGAGTTGAAAACGGGTCACGGACTTAGAAGTTTTCACTTCATCACCGCCGGTTGGGAATTTCACCCGACCCCGAAGGATGCTGTTTGCTCAAATTATAGCACAAAAAAAATAAAAGGCTAGTAAAAAATATTCGAATGTGAAGAATTGTGTGAAAATATATGCAGGCTGGAATGGAAATAAAAGTATTAGAAATGTTGTAAAGAGAAGGGATATAACGGAGTTGCTAAAAAGAAAAAACATGCACAAAAAAATGTGCATGTCACATGTAAAATTATTCTGCCTCTGGTGCTCTAACAACAGACTCGAATTTACCTTTATGCGAAGCGTCGCAATAAGGCATATTTTTTGATAAACCACAACGGCATAAAGAAAATGCCGGTTTTGCTGGGAATGCATTCCCTTGTGAGTCGACTAATTCCACGTCCCCTGTAACGCGAAAAGAGCCATTATCATTTACTTTAATTTGTACTTTTGCCAACGTTATCCCTCCTTCCCAAACGCTTAATTTCATCATATAATCAAGGGAAGTGCTTGGCAATATAAAGTGAAACTTTAATTAGTGAGGGAGGCATCCCCCACTAATTATTAGTTGAACCAATCGGGCTTTTAGGGGCAGTTAATCTCTTACCTAACTTCTTTGTTTCAGCCGAATTTTGAGGTGGGAGTTTTACTGCCCGCAAATAGCGGAGAAAAAAGAGCACTTTGTTTGAGAAAGAAGAGAGTGTTATAATAGTTTTCATAACTGACTAGAGTAAGGTGACGAGAGATGGATAAACAATTACATACATTACGAAACATTGCAAATGAGCGCACGTGGGCATCATTTTTGAATGATAATCATCCATATAGTTTGTTACATTGGTCCATTGCAGGTGTAGGGCAAGAGGCAAAGGATGTTTGGTTACTTCAAGATGAAGTAACATTTCAAACGACAGAATTCCCAACGTTAGATGATGCAATGCAATGGATTTCTGAAAATATGGAACAAGTTACAGACGTTTTAGCGCAATAAAAAACAGGCTTATGCAAGCCTGTTTTTTGTTTCTTTCACATATGTGTTTAAAAATTGATCGACGGCTGCTTCGTACTCTTCTTTATTTTCGTTATAAGAGCAAGCGTGTGCACCGTGTTCTGCAATATAAAGCTGCTTATTATTTTCTTTCGCTTCATATAACGCTTTTGTCATATCAGCTAAAATATAGTCGTCATCTTTACTATGAATAAAGAGAACGGGATTGTTAATGTTTTTTATACAGTCGATTGGTGAAACTTCACGAATTGTATAACCGTCACGAACTTTCAAAAATGCGTTTGCTAAAGGTAATAAAGGCCATTTTGGTAAATGGAATTCAACCTTTAAACGGTGCTGTAATTGTCCGTGAAAATCAGAGAAAGGACAATCTGCAATATAGAAATCAGCACCATCTTCTACAAGTCCTGCGTATTGAAGAAGTGTTGCAGCTCCCATAGATTCACCATGAATACCAAGTGTAATATTGGTGCCAAAACGGTTTTTTAGCCAGTCAACTACGGATTTTAAATCATGTTTTTCATAGTATCCATAGCTTGTTGTTTTTCCGCCAGTTTTACCATGACGACGATGATCGTAAATGAGGACGTTATATCCCCTTTTTAAGAATAAGTTTGCATATTTTACAGAGTTTATTTTATTTACAGTTACACCGTGGCAAAAAACCATAAACTTATTGGTGGAATGACCAGCAGGAATGTAATATCCGTGAAGGTCGTATCCGAATTGTGAAGGGATATGAATTTCTTCTTTATGAAGAGCATCAAAATCCTCTATACGAAAATGTTTTTTCGTTTCTCTTTCGAGTACTTCTTCCTCTGTTTTTTTCTTTAAGTACATCACTTTATTTGTAAAGAAAATCCCAAGGGCAGTTATTGCACCTAGTATAGTAAACAATGCTGCAAAAAAACGTTTCATACTTTACCTCATCCTCCAAATACCGTTACATGTGATACACTTATATTGTATCACAATGATATAAAAGGGGAGAAATAGGAAATGCTGCATATACAAAAAATTACGCCAGCGATGAAAGAAACAATCCGAATGTTCATGTGTGAGAACTGGGGAAGTTCATTGATGGTTTCACGTGGTAAGGGACATCAGTTAGAAGAGTTGCCAGGATTTGTTGCGCTCTTAGATGACAGAATAATCGGAATTATAACGTATGAAGTGATCGGGAATATGTGCGAAATTGTATCGCTAGATAGCTTTGAAGAAAGAAAAGGAATAGGGACGAAACTTGTGGATTGTGTATTACAAGTTGCAGAAGAAGAACGGTGCAGACAGGTTTGGCTTATTACAACAAATGATAATATGAATGCGTTACGATTTTACCAAAAACGTAATTTTGTAATGACTAATTTATATGTGAATGCGGTAGAGGAGGCACGAAAAATAAAGAAAGAAATTCCACGTATTGGATATGATAATATCCCAATTTTACATGAAATTCAGTTGGAGTATCGTTTAGTGAAATGATGTAACAATTTTCAGAAATGTGAGTTATTAATCTTGACGGATAGTGTAATTTAGGTTACCGTAAATTTGTAATCTATTACCATATTAAGGGGTGACGATGTGGCAACTATACGTGATGTTGCAAAATTGGCAGGTGTTTCAGTCGCAACCGTTTCACGAGTTATTAATGAAAAAGGATACGTTCATGAGGACACAGTAAAACAAGTAAAGGAAGCAATTGAAGAATTACGTTATAGGCCAAACAGTGCAGCGAAGCCACTATTTAAAGAGAATTCAACGATAATTGCATTACTTGTAGATAATTTATGTAACCAATCAAACATCAATTTGCTACATTGTATTGAGGAAATAGCATATAAAGAAGGTTATCAAATCATTATTTGTAATATAGAGAATAAAGATAGATACATACATATGCTGAAGCAAAATAACATTGCAGGTGTTATTTTGACAAGAGCAGTTTTTAAAAGTGTAGGAAAAATTCCATTTCCGTTTGTTGTGATCGATGAGCAACAATCACATGGAAATTATTATGAAAGTGGACAGAGAGCTGTTTCTTTATTAAAAGAGAAAGGGTGTCACTTTCTTGCATATTTCGGTGAGGGAGAAGAAAGTGAAGAAGTGGAAGATCATATAGCAGGGTTTTTAGACGCTGTTTGGGATGAAGGAATCTCTTATCGAGAAGAATGTGTACAAGGGTATACAAATAAACAATTTATTACATTATTGCAAAACAATCCATATATAGATGGAATTGTAGCCTCAAGTGATCAGATTGCTATTGAGTTAATTCGGTCAGCGAGATTTCTAAATATACATGTACCAGATAAATTAAAAATTGTTGGACCGAATGGGAGCATAGAGTGTGAATGGATAGGTTCATCACTACCGACAATTGAAAGCCGTGTCAAAGATAACGGAAAAGTAGCTTTTCAACAATTAAAAGGAAAAATGAAAAAGTAAAAGGTGCGTTTTATACGCACCTTTTTATAATGTAATTGCGGCAATAAAGCCAAATATAAGTAACGGTATATTGTAATGTAGAAAAGTGGGTACACATGTATCCCATATATGATGGTGCTGACCATCAGCATTTAAACCGGATGTTGGTCCAAGGGTACTATCCGATGCTGGAGATCCTGCGTCACCTAGCGCTCCGGCTGTACCGATAATAGCAATTGTGGCCATTGGACTAAATCCAAGCTGAATGCAAAGAGGTACAAAAATGGTTGTTAAGATAGGGATGGTTGAAAAGGATGAACCAATTCCCATCGTAACGAGAAGTCCAATAACGAGCATAAGAAATGCAGCGAGTGGTTTATTATTTCCGATTATATGTGCACTCGTTTGCACCAGAGATTCAACATGTCCTGTTTTTCGAAGAACAGCGCCGAATCCAGCGGCAGCAATCATAACAAAGCCAATAAAGGACATCATACGCATTCCGCTTGTTAATATCGCATCTGCTTCTTTAAGTGGTAGACTGCCGCTAACCGATAAGACGATAATACCTGCTAAAGCACCAAAAATCATTGATTCTGTTGTTAATTGAACAGTTAATGTAGCAATGATAGATAATAACCCGAAAGTAATGCTACGTTTTGTATAGGGAACGATTTCATTTTCGGTAGTATGAATTTGTTCTGTTTCATACGTACGAGGTTTTCGGTACGTAATGAATACCGCTACACATAATCCAATAATCATACCAATTGCTGGAATAGTCATTGCTTTTGGAATAAGTGTGACATCAAATGTAAGGCCGCTTTGCGCAGCGTTGGTTTGCAATACGTCATGATAAATTTTTCCGAATCCTGCAGGGATCCACATATAAGGAGTAATCAATCCAAATGTAATAATACATGTGACAAGTCTGCGATCCACTTTCAGCTCATTTAATACTTTTAAAAGTGCTGGAATTAAGATGGGGATGAAAGCAATGTGAACAGGAATCACATTTTGTGAGAAACAAGCCATCGTTAAAATAATGAATAAAATAAGTATTTTAGAATAAACTTGTTTTTTCGTGTCTTGTTCATTGCCAATCCATTTTAATGCAGTTTGAATCATAGCATCTGGAAGTCCTGTTTTGGAAAGGGAAATAGCGAAACCACCAAGCATTGCATAACTTAAAGCGATTGGAGCACTGTTTCCAAGACCAGTTGTAAAAGTGTTAATCGTTTCTGAAATACCGAGTCCGCCGATAATTCCGCCTGTTAAAGCTCCAACAATGATGGCGACAATGACCTGGACACGTAACAAACTAAGCAATAGCATAATTGCTACTGCGACGAGTACAGCGTTCATAATAAATGTAATCTCCCTAAATTTTTATTCTGTTAAGACAAGTAAATATGAAACATTTTGCGATGTTTATACATACTTGCGACATATTATTATAAAATGTTTTCTATGAAATGTAAAAGAACCTTTTGTTACTAATGCTGAAAAGCTAGCTCTTGTTTAATTGATTGCAAAGAATTAGCGAATAATTCTGGTTCTTCTAAATCAGGAGAATGTGCTGAATTTGGGAACCAAATCATCTTTTTTATAGGCGCTTCAATAATATCGCAATATTCCTGAACGAGTGCATAAGGAGTTTGATAATCATAGCGACCAGAACAAAAATAAACTGGAATAGATAAACTTGAGATAGAAGAAAAGAAATCGATTGTCAGCATTTCTTCCCATAAAACGCCAGATTTTAAATTTCCTGCGAGAAACTTGAACCAATCTAATAGCGTATACTCAGGAGAAAAGAAACCTTTTCGTATGAAAGAAAAGGAAGATCCGTTTTGGATTGCGCCTCCAAATGTGCCAAGCCACTTTCTTTGAATAATGAGACGTCTCGTATCTAAAAATGGTGGTTTGCCTAATTTTAAAAGGGAAGCTAATGCCTTTTTATGATCATGTTTTTTTGCAGAATGAATTAAATGTTGATATAGCAATTCTTCATTTTGTTTCATATGTACAATTTGCCCAATACCGATGTAAGCCTCGATATACTTTGGATATTGATGTGCTATGTTAAGCCCAATAATACTTCCCCAAGAATGACCAGCGAGAAATAGTTTTTGTTTGTTGAACCTTTTAAGTACATATTGAATCACTTCTTTTGCATCGGAAACGAATTGTTCGATTGTGAAATTTGCTCCGAAATCTTTCAGTGAAAAGGATTTACCAGCCCCGCGCTGATCCCAATTAATAACAATAAATTGCTTCTCTAATTCTTTTTGAAAATGGCGAATAAATCCGATTTGTGCCATCCCAGGTCCGCCGTGACAGCATAATAAAATAGGTTGCTCTACGTTTTGTCCACGCATAAGGAGAGTTTGTTTTCGATTATTAATCATAACGCTTTCTATCGTAGCGATACTATTAGGAATGAGTTGTTTGTTTTCATTATAGAACTGAGGGGTGTAGCTACGAAAAAGCATATTGAAAACCTCCTTTTGTGAAATCGTATGAATCGCACAGGCTATTCATTTTGCATATACTGTTAGAAAATCATTGTAACATACCATACTAGTGTCATTTCAACACGGGAGGAGGGAAATTGTGACGATTGGAGAAATTATAGATGGTTTAAATAGACGTGAACCCATCGCTATTATAGCAAAACGTCTTGAAATAAGCCCGTATACATTATCGAAGAAATTAAGATTGATTGGATACGAATATGATGGAGAGCAGAAGAAACGTATTTTTGTAGGAGATGGAGAAGAACCACGTCACTTACAACTCCAAGAAGCGACCGCCCTTCAATATGAGAAAACAGATTATCAATTGTTAATTTATGAGCAATTACAAAGCATTTATGAATTATTAAGAAAAAGAGAAGAAGTAATTGTACCAATTATGAGTAAAAGTACAGAGAAGAAGAGACGAACCTTTTCTATTAATACAGAAATATTATCACAATTGGACCTTATATCAGAATCGAAAGGAATTCAAAAATCTAAACTTGTAGAAGAGGCGTTGCACCAATTTTTACAGCAATATGAAGTTGACAAAACATCACATTTTGATAACTAAAGAAAAGGATACTATGTTCATTGGAAGAACGAGTATCCTTTTTATGATGTATATTACGTATAAAATAGAGGATCAGTATAAATCCTTTATGGCGTGAAAAATGAAATTTATTATTAGAGAAACACTTAATTTACTTTTTGAATTCTTCCATCAATAACTGGCTGAATTGGTTCTTTTAATTGTTTTACGTAATCGACTAACGCTTCAAAGTCGTTTGGACCAGTTTCTGCATTTTTACCATTTTTAAATGATACGAATCCGTCACCGCCAGAAGCTAAGAAGGCATTTGCAACTACGCTATACATTTTAGATGGAGATAATTCTTCACCGTTTGTTAAACGTATATTTGTAACTTTTTCACCGTTTGGTTTATTTGCATCCCACGTATATTGAATACCTGAAATTTGAAGCATTCTTGTTGTTCCTTTTTGCCATTGCTGATTTAAAATATCGCGAATGTCTTGACCTGTTAAATCTACTTTAATTAATTGATTTCCAAAAGGTTGAATGCCGTATAACTCACCCCACGTAATATCACCAGCATCTAAGTCATTACGAATGCCACCAGGATTCATGAGGGCGATTTGAGTTTGCATTGTTTGACGCTGAGCATCGGCAACTAAATTTCCAAGAGTGGACTCACCAGCATCATTTTGTTTACGGTCGATAGGTGCTGTAGATTTTCCGACTACTTCATTTACAAGTGGTGCAATTTTTTCTTTATATTGATCTAGTTTTTTCTTTACTTGTTTATCAGGTTCTACACCTTCATGATACGTTGTAACAACTTCAGCTTTTTTCTTTACAATATCCTTTGTTTTACGATCAATTGTTACATCCACGTCTGAGAAAGCCGTTCCGTATGAATTTGCTTGGACAATTAGTTTATTATTTACTGTACCATTTACATACGTATGACTATGTCCACCGAAAATAACATCAACTTCTGGGTCTGTTTCATTTGCAATTCGAGTAAGATCGCCATTTGTTACCCCAGACTCATCGGTTGTTCCACCGACATGAGCAAGAACGACGATAGATTTAACGCCGAGACGTTTTAATTGTTGTGTTGATTTATTAATTGCTTCTACTTCATCAGTAATTTGTACATTGTTAAGCATCGTAGGCATAACGACATTTGGTGTATCAGTTGTAACAACCCCAATGAATCCTACAGGAACACCATCTACCATTTTTACAGTAAACGGTGGTAAAAATAAGCGGCCAGTTGATTTGTTGTAGAAGTTAGCAGCTACATAGGGGAAGTTAGCTCCTTTGAAATTTCCTGTTTTTTCATGATATCCACCGTAAATGAGGCGTTGCATTTCATCAATACCTTCATCAAATTCATGGTTTCCGATTGTACCAACATCAAATTTTAAGTCATTTAAAAATTCAATTGTCGGTTCATCTTGTAATAATGCTGAAACTGGTGGACTAGCTCCGACGATATCACCAGCATGTACGAGAAGTGTATTAGGGTTTTGTTTTTTACGTTCTTTTAAATAAGTAGCTAAGTAATCAGCGCCACCAGCTTCTTTATTATTGATTTTTTTAACAGTATCTAGTTGTCCATGGAAATCATTAATACCAAGCATTTGTACGTCTATGTAGCGGTTTTGTTCAGCTGGATTCTGAGATGGGGGAGCGGCAAATACGCTTGAAAAAGTAATGGTGCTTAAAACAGCAACGGCAGGAATAATTTTTTTCCACATAATATAATTCTCCTTTTTTTATAATCTGACATCATACGACATAATTTTAATAGATTCATAGGATTATAGCTACACAAAAATTTAGTCTTTTCGAAAAATTAACATATTTACAAAAAGTGAATAATAGAGTAAAGACCCTTTTTTATTGTCGATTTCATCGTGTATCTACTATAATGGAGAAAAAAGTAAAAGGTGAGTAGCATGAAGAAAAAGAAACAAAGACAAATGCAAAGACAATCGCAAGTGAATCAACCAAAGAAAGAAACACTTACATTAGGCGATCAATTAAATGATTCACTCATGCAACAATTAAAGAGTAAGAAGAAAGAGTTGCAAGTGAGAGAAGAGGAAAAAGAGGCAGCTGAACTGGAAAGAAAGCGCCAAGAACAAAAAGAACGTGAAAAGAATAAATCATTTGAAGAACTGCTAAGTGAAAGTAACCTTACTTGGAAAGACTTTAAATAATAAAAAATGATCAGTGAAATACCACTGATCATTTTTTGACGAGCTTGTAAGAAAAGGGGAGTTAGAATGAGAAAAATTGTCGTTGTTCCACATGAAAACCATTGGAGTGAAAAATTTCAAATGGAGGCTAAAAGATTAAAATCAGCGATGCCAGAAACGGTAAAAATTCATCATATTGGAAGTACGTCAGTTCCTGGACTGGCAGCTAAACCTATTATTGATATGATCATGGAAGTAGAAAATATCGAAAGAGTAGATGGGTGGAATGAACGATTTATAGAGCTTGGTTACATCGTAAAAGGGGAAAATGGTATTTCAAGACGCCGATATTTTATTCATGGAACTGAAGAAAAAAGTTCGTATCATTTACACGTGTTTGAAAAAGGAAATCCAGAGATAGTAAGGCATTTAGCATTTCGTGATTATATGATGGCTCATTGTGAAGAAGCAGAGACATATGCAACCTTAAAGAAAGAATTAGCCGAAAAGTATACATATGATGGCGCGTTATATACGGAAGGAAAAAATGAGTTTGTGCGCAATGTGGATGAAAAAGCGAAAGAATGGAGAAAAAATAACGTGAATGAATTCACGTTATTTTTTAACTATATAAAAGTGTTATGTAAACTGTACGTATGTTTTGACTTTTGGGATGAATCTTGTTGAAATAAAGTTGTGGCTTATAAAAAATGTAACAATGAAAGGGAGACGACTGTGCATATTCCAACAACTACACTTCATAATGGCGTGAAAATGCCGATGATTGGTCTAGGCGTATATAAAGCGAAAGAAGGAGACGAAGTAAAGCAAGCAGTAAAAACAGCGTTAGAAGTTGGATACCGTTCGATTGATACAGCAACTGTATATGAAAATGAAAGCGGTGTCGGAGAGGCGATACGTGAATCAGGAATTCCAAGAGAAGATCTATTTATTACAACAAAAGTATGGAACGACGATCAAGGATATGAGGAGACACTCGAGGCATTTGAAAAGAGTTTAAAAAAATTACAAATGGACTATGTAGATTTATATTTAATACATTGGCCGGTAAGAGGGAAGTATGTTGATACGTACCGAGCTTTGGAAAAATTGTATGAAGAAGGTAAAGTGCGCGCGATTGGTGTTTCTAATTTTCATAAACATCATTTAGAACTATTATTACCAAATTGCAAAGTGAAGCCGATGGTAAACCAAGTGGAACTTCATCCGATGTTGACGCAATTTGAGTTGCGCAATTATTGTCAAGATGAGCAAATTCAAATGGAAGCATGGAGTCCGTTAATGAGGGGCGGAGAAGTATTCCAGCATCCAATCATTCAGGCTATTGCTAACAAATATGAAAAAACACCTGCACAAGTTATATTAAGGTGGGATATTCAAAGCGGGATTGTTACAATTCCTAAATCTGTTACACCATCTCGTATTAAAGAAAACTTTACTATTTTTGATTTTGCACTAACTGAAGAAGAGATACGTCAAATTAACACGTTGAATCGTGATTTACATGTAGGAACGAATCCTGATAAATATGATACGTTATAAAAAAGACTGTCTCCTGATACTGGAGACAGTCTTCTATTTATCGGTAATTCGATATTTTTAACGATGCAAAGCATATGTGTCATATTTAACAATCTTTTGAAGTTGTATATATTCTTCTTTCGTTAAAGGTAACTGTTGGCTAGCTCGTATATTTTCCTGTAATTGTTGAAGCGAGCTTGCACCAGGTATAACAGCTGCAACAGTCTTATTATGTAAGCAATATTGAATAGCTGTTCCTGTTAAAGAGCGTTCTCCAATCGTTTCTTTTACACTCGCTAGAGTTGTATGTAATTCATCGTAAGAATAAGAAAGATAATCCTTTTCCTTTACTCTTTCTATTTTTCTTGCATTGTTGTCAGTTAAAATTCCTTTTGCAAGTGGCCCGCGGGCAATGACGCTAATTTGGTGTTCATTCAGAAGTGGGAACCATTCTTCAGGGCGACGATTTAAAAGGCTATATTCCATTAGTACACTAACGATGTTTGAGCGTTTTGCATACTCACGAACGACATTTGGGCGTATAGAAGAAATACCGTAATGGCGAATAATACCTTCCTTTTTCAATTCTTCAAAAGCTTCAATTGTTTCATCTATTGGATCTTCAATCGTTCCGCCATGAAGTTGGTAAAGGTCAATATAATCAGTTTGAAGTCTACGTAAACTTTCCTTTACTTCAGTCTTTATGTAAGCTTTAGAAGGATCCCAAGACCAACCATTTTTTTCTTCTGTCCAACGATTTCCAACCTTCGTTGTAAGTACAATTTGGTCTCTTCTTCCCTTCAAGGCTTTTCCAACAAATTCTTCATTTAATCCGTAATCATATAAATCTGCTGTATCAAAAAAATTAATTCCTAAATCGATCGCTTCATCGATAATATGCATAGCTTCTGTTTCAGATGTACCGAGAGACATACAGCCAAGGCCCATTTCTGTAACAAACAAATCTGAGTTTCCTAATTGACGTTTTTTCATAGGTCAACCTCCTTACCTTTATTGTACGAGAGGGAAAAGAGGTTGACAAACGTTTACTTTTCGCTGCGCATTAACTGCCCGTAAAAGCATGATTAATGTTTCACTTTATTTGCTGTAATCCACTCTTGTACAGTTGTATACTCTTTGCTATATTGCTTTAGCTTATGGCGAATTTGCCATGCTTTTCCGACTAAAGTGACGCGATTTGGTAAAATATAAACTTTCATTTTTATCACGCTCCTTTCAATGTGGTAAAATGTATGAGGAAAGAATAGGAAATAGAACAGGGAGATGAAGTAGTGTGAGTAATCTTGCAGAGAGAACAGTAAAAACTGAGCCGATTTTTGATGGTAGAGTTATAAAAGTTCGTGTTGATGATGTAGTATTACCAAATGGAGCAATGAGTAAACGTGAAATTGTAAATCACCCTGGTGCAGTTGCTATTATTGCTATTACTGATGAGGGGAAAATTGTGCTTGTTGAGCAGTATCGTAAAGCACTTGAAAAGGCGATTATAGAAATTCCGGCTGGCAAGTTAGAACCTGGTGAAAAACCTGAGGTAACAGCAGTTCGTGAATTAGAAGAGGAAACAGGATATGTATGTGAAAATATGGAGCTCATTACTTCTTTCTATACATCTCCAGGATTCGCAGATGAAATTTTATATGTATATAAAGCGACAGGTTTGACAAAAAAAGAAAATAAAGCTGAGTTAGATGAAGATGAGTTTGTGGAATTAATGGAAGTATCGTTAGAAGAAGCGATTACTCTTATGAAAGATCTTCGTATTCATGATGCGAAGACGATGTTTGCAGTACAATATTTACAACTACAAAAATAAACACTCGCCAAAGGCGAGTGTTTTTTAATTGATTTTTGCATATACACGTGCATCACGTAAGCTACCATCTGGTGCTAGGAAATCATTTTCCATTGTACCTTCTAGAATGAATTCTAGACGTTCTGCTAAGCTACATGCATTTATATTTGTTGCATCAGTACGAATTTCAATTCTTCTAGCGCCTAGTTTATCAAAGGCGAACTGAATTGCACCTTTAACAGCTTCGGTCATATAGCCTTGTTTTGTATAGGCACTATGTAGCCAGAAGTGAAGTGAAAACTTTGGAATATCCCAGTTTTCAGGCTTTAGTGTAATTGCTCCGATGAATGTACCAGATACTTTATCGTATAAGTGAAAATCAAGTGTTTCACGAAGTAAAAACTGTCCGTGAGCTTCGCGAACAATTTCTTCAGCACTCTCTTCTGTTTCAGCGTTAATTGGTATCCACGGTACTAAGTCTTCTAGAGAAGCTTGGATTGCTTCATATACTTCTGCACCATCACCTGGAAATGGTTTACGAACTTGCAAGCGTTCAGTTTGAAATAATGTTGGAAAATCTAATAATAATGGTTTCAAGAGAAATCCCTCCTATTCTCTACTTTTTAGTTTAGCAAAGTAGAGCGGAATTTCAATGTTAATTCGTCATACTTTTTTCTTTCTTTCATACATTTTTAATAAGAGTGTGAACGGAGGGAAGAAAAATGTGGCGAAAAAATTGGCAAGACCGTGTAATGTCTCACATACAGGAAAACTCTTCATTATATATATTTAACGCCGTTTTATTATTGATGGGAGTAATATTCGGAGCCATTCTGGTGAATAGTTTACAAATCAATCAAAAACAAGATTTATCATTTTATTTACAACGTTTTTTTGGACAAGTCTCTAAAGGAGAATTTGCTATTGCGGGCGAAATGTTTCGAGAAAGTTACTTTTCGCAATTAAAATACATCGGGTTTATTTGGATTTTAGGGATTTCAATTATTGGATTACCACTTATTTTTATTTTATTATTTGTAAAAGGAGTTGTCGTTGGATTTACAGTTGGTTTTTTAGTAAGTCAGCATGGATGGAATGGACTATTATTAGCATTTGTATCTGTTTTGCCACAAAATTTAATTATCATTCCAGTCTTTCTCGTTATGACAACTATTGCTGCAAGTTTTTCTTTACGGATGATTAGGCATCAATTTATTAGAAAAATAACCGAGCCACTATTACCATTATTAATCCGTTATACATGCTTCTTTCTCGTAATTGGAGTAGTGTTAGCACTTGCTTCTAGTGTGGAGGCTTACGCATCACCAGTTTTAATGAAAGAAGTCGTTGAGGCTATTAATAAAAAATAAATACTTTTTGAGAATAATTATCAATTTGTTTTTATTGTTTTTTCTTTTGACAGAAGCCCTTCTTCTGATATAATGGTGTAAGAGTGGCGAGGAGGGAGTAGTACCGAATGGAAGAAAGAATTGAACGAATTAAGAAGCAATTACATGCAGCGAGCTACAAATTAACACCGCAACGTGAAGCAACAGTTCGTGTGCTGCTAGAAAATGAAGAAGATCATTTAAGCGCAGAAGATGTTTACCTCCTTGTAAAAGAAAAGTCGCCAGAGATCGGATTAGCAACCGTCTATCGAACTTTAGAACTATTATCTGAGTTAAAAGTTGTCGATAAGATTAACTTCGGAGACGGTGTTTCACGCTATGACTTACGCCAAGAAGGTGCGCAGCGTTTCCACCATCATTTGATTTGTACACAATGTGGTGCTGTACAAGAAATACAAGAAGATTTACTTGGTGAAGTGGAAAGGAAAGTAGAACGAGACTGGAGCTTTAAGGTGAAAGATCATCGTTTAACATTCCATGGGATTTGTAAAAATTGTCAAGAAAATGAAACGGATGAAAAATAACCTTTTCCTATTTATCTAGGAAGAGGTTTTTTATTTGAATAAGGTATAAATTGGTGAAAGCTTGGCATATGTTGTAATAACTTATATTTTGGAGGAATTTACAATGCGCCGAGCTTTAAAATTAACTTTTGATGGAATAAAAGTATTTTTATTATTTACAAGTTGTACGATTTTGTTTTATTTCGCTATACTATGGATAAATGAAGAATATGAAAGCTATCATCGTTATGAAAAACCTAAAGAAGAGACTGTAGAAAAAGTATCAGGGAATGAAGAACCGGCAAAGGATGCTTTCGTAAATAGAATGATGTTTTTCTATGAAAATGGGGAGTAGTGTAGAGTGGAAGATCAATTAAAAGATTTTATTCATTATATGGTTGTCGAAAAAGGATTAGCAAAGAATACAGTAGTATCTTATGAACGGGATTTAAAAAGCTACGTAAAGTATTTGCAAAATGTGGAACAGACGAAAACTTTTCATGAAGTGACCCGTTTACACATTGTTAACTTTTTGCAGTATTTAAAAGAGAACGGAAAATCTTCGAAAACATTGGCGCGTCATATCGCATCAATTCGTTCGTTCCACCAATTTTTACTTCGTGAACGAGCGGTAGAACACGACCCATCCGTACATATTGAAACGCCACAAGGGGAACGGAAATTACCAAAAGTATTATCAGTTGATGAAGTAGAGGCGTTACTTCAAACACCAAAAATGACAAGTGCTTTTGGGATTCGTGATAAGGCGATGCTAGAGTTACTGTATGCGACAGGACTTCGTGTTTCAGAATTGATTGCACTCAATTTAGAAGATGTACATTTAACAATGGGATTTGTTCGTTGCATAGGGAAAGGGAATAAAGAAAGAATTATTCCACTAGGAAGTTTAGCAACGGAAGCGATTCAAAAGTATATTGAAAAAGGAAGAAGAGAATTAATGGGGAAAAAAGTAGTAGATGCACTCTTTTTAAACCATCATGGTAATCGATTATCAAGACAAGGATTTTGGAAAATATTAAAACGATTAGCGAAAGAAGCAAATATTGAAAAAGAGCTTACACCTCATACGTTGCGTCATTCGTTTGCTACGCACTTATTAGAAAATGGAGCAGATTTACGTGCTGTACAAGAAATGCTTGGACATGCAGATATTTCAACGACGCAAATCTATACGCACGTTTCAAAAACTAGATTAAAAGATGTATATAAACAGTTTCATCCGAGAGCATAGTTACTATGCTCTTTTTTTCATAGATTAAGAGGGGAAGAGCGTTTCACAGAAACTTCACAAACATTTCGTATATTGTTTTCAGCAGAAGACTGGAATATTACAATGTATTTCCTCTATACTAAATAAAGTATAAAGGAGGAAATGATGATGAAAAAACTGATTATAACTTTATTTATCGCGATGCTAGCGTTGGCTGGCTGTAATACAAACAAAGAAGAACCGAAAAAAGAACAGAAACTTGAAGCTGTAAAAGTAGCAGTACAAACAAATCCGAAAGAAATTAAACCAGGTGAAAAAACAGAAGTACAAGCACTTGTTACACAAGGGAAAGAAAAAGTAACGGATGCCGATGATGTAAAGTTTGAAATTTGGAAAGATGGCGACGAAAAACACGAGATGTTAGATGGTAAGCATAAAGGAAAAGGTGTTTATGCAGTAGAGAAAACATTCGAAACGGATGGAGTATACCATATTATCGCTCACACAAATGCACGTGAAATGCACGTTATGCCAGAAGTAAAAGTTGCTGTAGGAAATGCGAAAGTAGAAGATGCAAAAAAAGAAAATAGTGATCACAGTGCAGGACATGGAGATCATAAAAGTGACACAATGATCCATCTTATGGCTGGAGACATAAAGGCAAATGCTGAATCTACAATGAAAGTTCATTTAAAACAAAAAGAAGAAGCCCTAACTGGTGCTGAAGTACAACTAGAGATTTGGAAAGATGGTGTTGAAAAACACGAATTTATTCCAGCGAAAGAAGGGAATAAAGGAGAGTATGAAACAAAACATACTTTCAAAGAGAACGGTGCTTACAAAGTGAAAGTACATGTAAGAAAAGGCGAATTGCATGAACATAAAGAAGAAACAATAGAAGTAAAATAAAAAGTAGCTCTTTAGAGCTACTTTTTATTTTTAATATGAAGAAATAAATCATAAAAAAATTAGCACTTCGTTGCAGAATGGATTACAATAGAAGTGTGAAGAAAATGAGAAATTCTACGAAAATGTATTAAAAAGAAAGCGTAAACATGTTATGATATCAGTATCAGATGTCTGACATCTGACTTAGAAAAAACTAGAAATGTTTTTGAATCGTTTCAAGTAAACGAAATAGGTTAGAAAATGATTTAAAGAAGTACTGTTTGACAATGAGAATTCTTTTGGATAACAGTTTCACTTTATAGCGTTTTGAACATACTACAAGAAGTAGAACTGAACTTATAGGAGGTCGCAGTTATGAATAAATATAAACGTATATTCCTAGTCGTAATGGACTCTGTGGGAATCGGTGAAGCACCAGATGCTGAGCAATTTGGTGATTTAGGATCTGACACAATTGGTCACATTGCTGAACATATGAATGGGTTACAAATGCCTAACATGGTGAAATTAGGTCTTGGTAACATTCGAGAAATGAAAGGTATCTCTAAAGTAGAGAAACCACTTGGATATTACACAAAAATGCAAGAGAAATCTACTGGTAAAGATACAATGACAGGTCACTGGGAAATCATGGGCCTTTACATTGATACACCATTCCAAGTGTTCCCGGAAGGATTCCCGAAAGAATTACTTGATGAATTAGAAGAAAAAACAGGCCGTAAAATTATCGGTAATAAGCCAGCTTCAGGAACTGAGATTCTTGATGAACTTGGTCAAGAGCAAATGGAAACAGGCTCTTTAATCGTTTATACTTCTGCTGATAGCGTATTACAAATTGCAGCACACGAAGAAGTAGTGCCACTTGATGAGTTATATAAAATCTGTAAAATTGCACGTGAATTAACATTAGATGAGAAATACATGGTAGGTCGTGTTATTGCTCGTCCATTCGTTGGTGAACCTGGAAACTTTACACGTACACCAAACCGTCATGATTATGCACTAAAACCATTCGGCCGTACAGTAATGAATGAATTAAAAGATAGTGACTACGATGTAATTGCTATCGGTAAAATCTCTGATATTTATGATGGCGAAGGGGTAACAGAATCACTTCGTACGAAGTCTAACATGGATGGAATGGATAAGCTTGTAGATACATTAAATATGGACTTTACAGGTCTTAGCTTCTTAAACTTAGTTGACTTTGATGCATTATTCGGCCACCGCCGTGATCCACAAGGATACGGAGAAGCTCTGCAAGAATATGATGCACGTCTTCCAGAAGTATTCGCAAAACTAAAAGAAGATGATTTATTACTAATTACAGCAGACCACGGTAATGATCCAATTCATCCTGGTACTGACCATACACGTGAATATGTACCATTATTAGCATATAGCCCAAGCATGAAAGAAGGCGGACAAGAGTTACCACTTCGTCAAACATTTGCTGATATTGGTGCAACAGTAGCAGAAAACTTCGGTGTGAAAATGCCAGAATACGGAACAAGCTTCTTAAACGAGCTAAAGAAATAGGGGGATAAACAAATGAATCGTGAACTTATTACAAAATCAGCTTCATACTTAAAAGAGAAATTTCAAGAGACACCACAAGTAGGACTAATCCTTGGATCAGGACTAGGTGTATTAGCAGACGAAATTGAGAACGCAGTAACAGTACCTTACAGTGAAATCCCTGAGTTCCCAGTATCAACTGTAGAAGGCCATGCAGGTCAACTAGTATTCGGTACACTTCAAGGTGTAACAGTAGTAGCAATGCAAGGACGTTTCCACTTCTATGAAGGATACGACATGCAAAAAGTAACATTCCCAGTTCGTGTTATGAAAGAACTAGGTGTAGAAACAGTTGTTGTAACAAACGCAGCTGGTGGTGTAAATACATCATTTGAGCCAGGCGATCTTATGTTAATTTCAGACCACATTAACTTCATGGGTACGAATCCATTAATCGGACCAAATGATTCTGAAATGGGCGTACGTTTCCCTGATATGTCTACGTCATATACGGTAGAACTTCGCGAAATGGCGAAACAAGTTGCAGCAGACTTAAATATTAAAGTACAAGAAGGTGTATACGTAGGAATGACAGGTCCTGTATATGAAACACCTGCTGAAATTCGTATGCTTCGTACACTTGGCGGAGATGCAGTTGGTATGTCAACAGTACCTGAAGTAATTGTAGCGCGTCATGCTGGTATGAAAGTATTAGGTATTTCTTGTATTTCAAATATGGCAGCTGGTATTTTAGATCAGCCACTTCACCACGATGAAGTAATTGAAACGACAGAACGTGTTAAAGCGAACTTCTTAGCATTAGTAAAAGCAATCGTAAAACAAATGAAGGGGTGACCTCACAATGAGAATGGTGGACCTAATTGCAAAAAAACGTGACGGACATGCATTAACGACAGAAGAAATTAATTTTATTGTTGAAGGATATACAAATGGTGATATTCCTGATTATCAAGTAAGTTCACTTGCAATGGCAATTTTCTTCCAAGATATGAACGATCAAGAGCGTGCTGATTTAACGATGGCAATGGTAAATAGCGGTGATACAATCGACTTATCAGCTATTGAAGGTGTAAAAGTAGATAAGCATTCAACAGGTGGTGTTGGTGATACAACGACACTTGTATTAGGTCCATTAGTAGCTGCTTTAGATGTACCAGTAGCGAAAATGTCTGGACGCGGTTTAGGACATACTGGTGGTACAATTGATAAATTAGAAGCAGTCCCAGGATTCCATGTGGAAATTGAAAACGATGAATTCATGCGTCTTGTAAATGAAAACAAAATCGCAGTTATCGGCCAAAGTGGTAACTTAACGCCTGCTGATAAAAAGTTATATGCACTTCGTGATGTAACAGCAACAGTAAACTCAATTCCGCTTATTGCAAGTTCGATTATGAGTAAAAAAATTGCTGCTGGTGCAGATGCAATTGTTCTTGATGTAAAAACTGGAGCAGGTGCATTTATGAAAACGGATGAAGATGCAAAACGTTTAGCAGAAGCAATGGTACGTATCGGTAATAACGTTGGTCGTAACACGATGGCAGTTATTTCGGATATGAGTCAACCACTTGGTGAAGCTATTGGTAATGCACTAGAAGTACAAGAAGCAATTGATACATTACAAGGTAAAGGGCCGAAAGATTTAGAAGAGTTATGTTTAACACTTGGAAGTCAAATGGTGTACCTTGCCGGACAAGCTTCATCTTTAGAAGATGCACGTGAAAAGCTAATTGAAGTAATGAACAACGGAAAAGCGCTAGAATCATTTAAAACGTTCTTATCAGCGCAAGGCGGCGACGCATCTGTTGTTGATGATCCTTCTAAATTGCCACAAGCACAATTTAAAATTGAAGTGGAAGCGAAAGAAGACGGATATGTATCAGAAATCGTTGCAGACGAAATCGGAACAGCAGCAATGCTTTTAGGAGCAGGACGTGCAACGAAAGAGTCTGAAATTGATTTAGCAGTTGGTCTAATGCTGCGCAAAAAAGTAGGCGATAGCGTGAAGCAAGGTGAATCCCTTGTTACAATTTACGCAAACCGCGAAAATGTTGAAGATGTAAAAGCGAAAATTTATGAGAACATGAAGATTTCTAAAGAACATGTAGATGCACCAACTTTAGTACACGGTATCGTAACGAAGTAATAAAAAAGCTGAGGAGATTTCTCCTTGGCTTTTTTACTATTTTTTGTTTATAATAATAATGGGTGAAATTATGATTAGAATTTGTGCAGTAACAAAAACAGATGAAGTATTATATGATGTTTCTCTAGAAGAAACAAAGAAAGACCATATTGTATGGTATTGGCTAGATTTATATAAGCCAACGAAAGAAGAGTATACATATATTCTGCAAGACCATTTTAAGTTCCATCCCCTTGCAATTGAAGACTGTATAGAATATGTACAGAGGCCAAAAGTTGATTTTTATGATGGATATAACTTTTTAGTACTTCATGCATTTGGGGAAGATGGACTAGAACCGCACGAAATCGATTTATTTATTAGTGATCGTTATATTGTTTCTTTCCACTTTTCTCATAACAATGCAATCGAAAGAGTATGGAAAACACTTGGAGAAAAGAAGCGTATTAAAAATAGTCCTTTACACGTAGCTCATACAATTATCGACCAAATTGTAGATGACTATTTTGCGCCTGTATATTACATTGAGGATCATTTAAATGCAATTGATGATAATTTAACGGGGGAGACAGCAGGAAGTGTATTAGAAGAGGTATTTGATATACGTACAGATTTATCAAAGCTAAGGCGTACAATCATTCCGATGCGTGATTTATTATATCGTATTTTAAATTCGACTCGTTTTTACGGTATAAGCGATCATGAAATTTACTTTAAAGATATACATGATCATTTGCTTAAACTAACAGAAATGATTGAGGCAAGCCGAGAGTTAACAGCAGATATTCGGGATAGTTATTTTTCATTAAACTCACATCATATGAATAACATTATGAAAACATTAACTGTATTCTCGACTATTTTCATGCCATTAACATTTATTGCGGGAGTATATGGAATGAACTTTACGCATATGCCAGAGCTTGGTGGACAATATAGTTATTTTATTTGTCTACTTATTATGGCACTAATTGGCGGCGGAATGATGGCCTGGTTTTATAAAAAAGGATGGTTTAAGTAAAAAAACACCGAGGATTTCCTCGGTGTTTTTTTAACCAATAGCATGTAATACAAACATAGCTAAGAATAAGCATGTAATGATATACATAGATGGTGCGACTTCTTTACGCTTTCCAAGAGCAACTTTTAAGATAGGGTAAGCAATAAATCCGAACGCAATGCCATCAGCGATACTATATGTGAGCGGGATCATAACGATAATTAAGAATGCTGGAAATCCTTCTGAAAAGTCATTCAGAGGAATTTGTTGAATGCTTGTAATCATCAGACCGCCAATAATAATTAAGATTGGTGCAATGGCACTATCAGGAATTAATTTGACAAATGGAAGAGCAAACAGTGATGCAAAGAATAGCAACCCAGTAACGATAGACGTCAGACCTGTCTTACCACCTGCAGTAATACCTGCGGCACTTTCTACTGTTGAAACGGTAGGACTTGTGCCAAATAGACCACATGTCATTGCTGAAATTGCATTGGCTTGGTAAGCACGTGGGAATTTACGATCATCTTCTAATAAACCGTGCAGAAGTCCCATGTTCTCAAAAATAAGCACCATGCTTAAAGAGAATGTTGCAATCCAAAATGGTAAGGAAGAAAGTTTCCCAAATGACATAGCTCCAAACACATCACCGTAATTAGCGAATGAGAATGAACTATTTCCCACTTGACTCGTATCCACAAGACCAAATAGCCATGCGATACCAGTTCCTATTGCAATCGTCCATAAAAAGTTTCCACGTACGTTACGAATAAATAATACAAGTGCAATGATAAGAGTAAGTAATGTCGCAAGAACGACAGGATTACTTAATTTCCCCATTGCCACAGCAGTATTTGGGTTCGAAACGACTAAACCACCTTTTTGCAATCCGATAAACGCTAAAAATAATCCGATGCCGACAGTAATCGCTTCCTTTAATGACTTTGGAATTGATACTGATAGCACGCGAGCGATTGGTGTAAAAGCGGCAATTGCAAAAATAATACCAGAGATAAAGACAGCAGCCAATGCTTCTTGCCAAGTTAGTCCAAGCGTATGCACAGCTGTGTACGTGAAGAATGCATTTACACCCATACCCGGGACAAGAATAGCAGGTGCATTTGCCCAAAATGCCATGAGTAGACATCCGACAAATGAACTAAAAACAGTTGCTAAAATTCCAGCTTCAAGAGGAATGCCAGCATCTGATAAGATTGACGCATTTACAATCATAATATATACGATTGTGAAAAATGACGTAACTCCAGCTAAAACTTCTTGTTTTGGTGATGTTTCGTGTAAACCTAATTTAAATGTTCTTTCAAGTATTCCTTTCATGTTAAACCTTCTTTTTCATATCCCTCTCCCACCCGTGATATCTCTTTCGTAAGAGCTCACCGTCCTTTATTATATCAGAACATCATGTTTTTACAACAAGGAAAATGATAACGTTTACTTATAAATGAAATTATTTATAAATACGTAAAAATTGCCCGTATTGTTGAAATAATTTCTAATTCTCCCGATTGAATAGGTGGAGCTGCTTGCGCATGTAAAGTAGCATAAGACGTAACCTCCCTTGGTAATTGGGCAGATTCTTCAACGAATGAGAGGGGAACAGGATTAATATTTAAATTATATGTACTCGCAATAGCACGAGCTTTTTCTACTGCCTGGTGCAGAGCTTGAATGAGAGCTTGCTCATAATATTTATTTGGATGAGATACTCGGAAACGTAACCCTTTTGCTACATTTGCGCCATTTGAAACGGCTATATCATATACTTCCCCAGCTTTTTGTACATTTAAAACGGTAATTTCATACAAATGCTCTACACGGTATCCTTGTAGCAATGCTTTATCATTTACATATTCGTATTGAGGAGTAATTGTATAAGAAATCGTCTCTATATCTTTATCGGCAATACCAAGCTGTTTAAGTGCATCCAGCAATTGTTTGGATTGCACTGCATTTTCTTCTTGAGCCTGTTTTACATTTTTATCATCTGTTCGAATGCCGAGTGTTAATATAACAACATTCGGTTTTGCTTTTACAACACCTTCTCCTTGTACAGTAATAGTAGCTTCTTTACCAGTATTAGCAGTGCGTACGTTGTGTAAATAAGGATTCATTCCACCCTGCATTTTCCATCACCATCCTTTTTATATGTATATGTGTGAACAAAAAAGAAATTTATATGAAAAAAGTTACATAAATGAGAATGTTGAGGAAAGAAAGCATATACAACATAGGTATTTATAGATTATAATATGTGTAAATATGATAAAAAAGGGACGAGGCTATTGAACGAAAAAAGAGAAACGCTGATTTTAGATTTATCTGCATCATTTCGAAAAATGATACGTTTATTACAAAATGATATTAATACACGTTTTGCAGAACATATGCCATATAATGAATTTTCTGTATTACGTGCGTTATTTTTAAACAGTCCACAGATGGCTTCGCAAATTGCGAGTGAAGTAAACGTAACCTCCAGTCATATTACAGCTGTTACAGATCGTCTCGTACGAAAAGGATTAGTAGAAAGAAAACGTTCTAATTCAGATCGTCGAATCGTGTACTTAGAAATTACAGAGCATGGAAGAGAAGTAACTGAAAAACTTGAAGCTGTGCGTAAAGAATATTATAAAGAGAGATTTAAAGGTTGGAGCGACCAAGAAATAGAAATGGTCTTAGAACTATTTGGCCGCGTATTATAATAAATGAGGATAGGAAGCGAAAGCACTCCTATCCTTTTTCTTTTGAATAAAAATATTTTGAAACTCCGATACTTTAATTAAAAGATCGGAGGAAAGATTATGAAATATATTGCTGCACTTACCATTTTATTTGGTAGTTTTTTCTGTTTTCAAACATTCACGTACGCAGATACGCCTATCCAAGTGGTGCGAAAAGAAGTGAAGTACATCGAAAACGATAATACAGTCTTATATTCAAAATTATGGGTTCGTTCTATGCAAAACGCAGTATTATTCCACCATAGCGATAATATTCGTAATCGGGACACATTACGTAATGTAACAAGTTCATCGCTTGTTAAAGCGAAGCAACTATCTTTTCAGAAAGCAGCACTTTATATACCGAGACTATCGCAATACGTATCAAAAATAGGGAAAGAAAACATTCAAGTGTACTACATTGCGATTCACTATAATGTGAAAAAAGAAAATGCATATCAATTAGATGGCATGAACTATTTTCTACAAGTATTCGTAAAAGAGCGTGGGGAATGGAAAATTGCCGAAAGTGTAGTTGCACCGACAGAGCAAATTGTGCAAAATGGTGATGGATTTGGGATGAAAGAAGAGATGGTGTATGGGGATAGGAGAGAGAATGTGAAATAACCTCCTTTAAAAGGAGGTTATTTCACACGCCAAGAAAATTTGAATTTTAATAAGCAAGATAATAGTAGGTAGACTATCGTACTGGTCCCTATAAAACCAATATAATAATTTACGATAGAATGACTTCCGCCCGCTGCCATTCCTCCAAACATTCCAATAAAGGTTACACAACATATCATACATAGTGTTTTAAGCTTCGGATATAATAGAAAGTTTCCGTTTTGTTCATTAGGTGATCTTGTATATAAGTACATTCCTAAAGGTAATAGAATAAGTATATTTACGATTGGACCGATAAGTTTTGTTGCTGAAGGAATATACGTAAAATTAGGTTCAACATGACGTACGCCTTGTTGATCAGTATAAGCACGTTGAGGATCGTAATTAAAATTAATATTGAATCCGCGAACTGGCGCTAAAATACTCACTTTTTCTATTACTGAACCGTAACGATCTACATTTTCCTCCGTATAGACGGGATGATTGGAAATAAGTCCAACCGTATGAATAGAAATAGCCCCGGCAATTAGAGTCGGCAAAATAAAAGGGAATCCAAGTATAGCAACACTGAAAAATCCTTGTGAAATCATATTACCAGCAATTGTTCCTATGCATAATGCAAGTGTATATATAGCAATTAAGATAATAACCATGTATAAGAAGTAAGTATGAAATGGTGAAAATATTTGATACTTATTATGAAAGGTTGTCTTTTTCATAATAGCAAAAAGTCCCCAATTTAGTATAACGATAGCTACAATATTACACACACCAAAAAGCCATTTCGTTATGAAGAGATGTGTTCGTTTAAATGGCATAGACCATAAAATGTCACTTGATTGATTTTGACGTTCCCATCCAATAAGAATACAGGCTAATATAATAAGGAGTCCTCCTTGAACCATAATAGCATCGGGAAGTGAAAGTTGATAATTATATCGGTATATATATTTCCATTCATTATGTTCATGAAAATATTTTAATTGCTCGGCAGCTGCTAAATAGTATTTATATGATAGTACATAAAAACTTACTAACCAAAATAGCCAAACAATATATTTACTTTGTTTGTAGGTATGCACCCATAATGCTTTTTGAAACATAGGATCTCTCCTTTAAAAAACTTTATAGTTTGTAAGACGTGATAATATAAAATAAGTGACGATTCCAAATAAAAAGAATCCAACATAGTAACTAAATAATAAATCAAAACGTTTTAACATTTGCCCACCTATTAATGCAAAATAAAAGGTAGTACCCCACATCCAGAGTGAGTTGTATTTTGGAAAAAGGAAAATTTTCTTATTATGTTCATTAGGTGATCGTGCATAAAGAAACATACCAATTAGTAAGCTGGAAATAGTATAGAAGATAGGAACAAGTATTACTTTTGCAGAGTAGTAACTATGAAAAGTGGGTCCCCTTTGTATTACTTTTCCATGATCTTCATCTGATTGGACAGTAGGGTGGTAATTATAACTAATTGAAAAGTCTAATATAGCGCTTGAAATGTTGGTCTTTTTATTGAATTTATAAATGTTTTCAAAATTCGTATAACTTTTATTCCCCTGTATTGCCTCAGCGTGAGCTGTAAAGAAAAGGAGTAAGAGTGAAAAGATTCCCATTCCCATTATGCAAAAAGTAATGCTGAAGATGCTTTGTGAAATAATACTGCCAGTAAATGTACCTATACATAAAGAGACAGTATAGATAGCGATATATGTGAAAATTGCGTACAGGAAATATCGATGAAATGGTTCGAAAGATTGATATTCAAAGTGAATCGTAGATTTATAAATAAAATACATAAGACCCCAATTGATTAGAAATGATAGTACAATGAAAAATCCACCAAAAACCCATTTCGATAAGAACATATCACGTCTTTTAAATGGAAATGTCATAAGTGAATCTCCATTTTGATTACTTCGCTCCCAGCCAATTAATATACAGGATAGGATAATTGTAATAATACCTAACCAAAAGCAATTAGAAGAATAAAAAGAATAATGATAGTAGAACTTTTCTTCACCTATTTTTTCTGGATGGAGAAAGAGAGACTGTTGAGTTTCTGCTTCTTGATAGTATTCGAAAGATAAAAAATAAAGTGAACTGAAGAGAAAAAGTAACGCAGCATATTTCCCACGCTTCCAATTCCACATCCACAACGCTTTATGAAACATACCCATCCTCCTCCAGTGTCGTAACGAAGACATCTTCAAGTGACATTGTTAATTCTTCAATAAGTATAGGTTGCTCTTTGTAAAACTTCTCCAGTGTTGTAGCCACATTTCCTTCGATTAAGATTGTATATACTTTTCCTGTTTGATTTAATATTTTAATATTGCTTAAGTTTTCTAGTTTTTGAGGTAGTGAACGTTCATAAGCAACTTGTATTTTAGCAAATCGTGATTTTGCATCGTCTAGTGATGTAATAGACGAGATAGTATGGCCTTTTAATATAATAATTGTATCTGCAATTTGTTCTACTTCATCTAAATGGTGAGTGGAGATGAAAATGGTAATCTCTTTTTCTGCAACTTCTCCAACGAGAAACTGTAAAATTTTCCTTTTCACGATAGGATCAAGTCCATTTGTCGGTTCATCTAAAATGATATATTCTGCCTTTGTAGAAACGGCTAAAATGATGGCGAGCAGTGCTTTCATTCCTTTTGAATAACTACGAATTCGTTTATTTGGTAAGTTGAAATGTTCTAGTAGTTCATAGAAATATGGTTCATCAAATGCTGTATAAACTGATTTATAAAACTTCACGATTTCTTTTACTGTATAACCGTTCAGCATGTTAGTAGAATCCGGAACATATACGATTTTTTGTTTCGTTTCAGGATTTTTATGGATGTCGATATCCTCATATGTAACAGTTCCCTCGTCTGGGTCTAAAATACCGACCATCGTTCGCAATAAAGTTGTTTTTCCCGCGCCATTTCTTCCGAGTAATCCGATGATACTCCCTCTTTGCAATGTGAAAGAAACATCGTCTAAAATTGTTTGATTATCAATTGTTTTCTTCAAGCTTGTCACTTTCAACATCCGTATTCCCTCCAATCTCTTTATAGTATGAATCTATCCAATCATGAATTTTATCTTTCGTAATACCAAGATAAGAGGCTTCTAATAGTAATTGATGAAATTGCTTTTCAACCATAGCGATTTTCCTTTCGTCTAATGTTGGGGTAATCGATTGGGATACAAATGTTCCTTTTCCTCGTAACGTTTCAATAATTCCTTGTCGCTCTAACTCTTGATACGCTTTACTCACTGTATTTGGATTTATAACGAGTAAAGAAGCGAGTTCGCGTACAGAAGGAAGTTTATCACTTGGAGCCAACATGTTTTTCAATACGAGTTCTTTTATATTTTGAACAATTTGTTCCCATATCGGAGTGTTGCTTCTTGGGTCAAGTTGAATATGCAAGAGCAATGTCTCCTTCCTCATATGTATTAAGTGTACTACTGCGTGTAATACACTTAATACAATATAGGGGACGAATGTATTTGTCAACTGAAAATTTTAGAAAAATTTGGTATTAAAAAAAGGTAAATTGGAAAAAATAGGTCTGATATAGAATGGAGGGTTAGTCATGAAGCGAGTTTTTGGAATACTTGTTTGTTTCATGTTATTGCTTTCTGGAACTTCAGTGAGTTTCGCACAATCTGAGAAAACGAAGCAGGAGAAAACAGAAGAAACAACACCGAAGTTAGCGGAACAAGCGTCGTCAGCAATCGTAATTGAGCAAGATACAGGTAAAGTTTTATTTGATAAAAACCCAAATGAAAAATTACCACCTGCTAGTATGACAAAGATTATGACAATGCTTTTAATTATGGAACAAGTTGAAAAAGGAAAACTAAAACTGACCGATAAAGTTAGAGCGAGCGAACATGCAGCTTCAATGGGTGGATCGCAAATCTTTTTAGAACCTGGGGAAGAGATGACTGTAAATGAGATGTTAAAGGGTATTGCAATTGCATCTGGAAATGACGCATCTGTTGCAGTAGCCGAGCATATCGCGGGTTCAGAAGAAGGATTTGTAAATATGATGAACAAAAAGGCGAAAGATCTAGGGCTGAAAAATACACATTTTCAAAACCCAACAGGTCTTCCGGCCAAAGACCATTATTCGACAGCAAATGATATGGCTATAATGGCGAGAGAATTGATGAAGTATCCACTTATTCGTAAATATACAGGTAAGTACGAAGATTATTTACGTGAAGATACGGATAAAAAGTTTTGGCTCGTTAATACGAATAAGCTAGTACGTTTTTATCCTGGCGTAGATGGAGTAAAAACAGGTTTTACGACAGAAGCGAAATATTGTTTAACAGCATCGGCTGAAAAAAATGGCATGCGTGTCATTTCAGTTGTCATGGGAGCACCAACATCAAAAGAACGGAACAACCAAGTGACGAAGCTTCTTGACTACGCATTTGGTCAATATATGACAAAGAAATTGTATACGCGCGGCGAAAAAATTAAGACAGTTCAAGTAGGGAAAGGGAAAAAGAAAAAGTAGATTTAGTTGCATCAGATAATGTTTCTCTTCTTATGAAGAAGGGCGAGAATATGGACAAGGTAAAACAAGAAGTAATTGCTGAAAAGAAAGTAAAAGCACCGATTAAAAAAAGGTGACGCGCTTGGTACACTTGTTATTAAAAAAGATAAAGATGTTTTATTAAAACAAACAATTGTAGCAAAAGAAGATGTTGCTGCAGCGAGCTGGTGGGAGTTATTTAAAAGAAGTTTTGGGATGTTTTCAACATCAAAATAGCGGCAAATATTTTGCCGCTTTTCTATTCGTATGTAAGTGAATAATGCTGAAAGGTTTCACTTTATGACGAAATAGTTCTTCTTTTGTCAGCAGGAAGGATTCTTATTTTGTATCACGAAAATCTTTATGTATGTGAATAAGTAAAGTTTGAGCATAAGGAGGAAATCGTGTGAGTCTTTCCATGCAATTAGAAGTAAAACGTGACGTCCTATGTGTGAGACTAGAGGGTGAATTAGATCATCATACGGCTGAAGAGTTGCGAACGAAAGTAACAGATATGATTGAGACACATGGTGTTCATCATATTGTTTTGAGCCTAGAGAACTTATCTTTTATGGATAGTTCTGGTCTAGGTGTTATATTAGGCCGATATAAACACGTAAAGGGATTAGGTGGAGAAATGGTTGTTTGTGCAATTTCACCGCCTGTTAAGCGTTTATTTGAAATGTCGGGCTTATTTAAAATCGTTCGCTTAGAAGAAAGTGAAGCGCACGCGCTCGCGACGTTGGGGGTGGCATAGATGAGAAATGAAATGAACCTTCAATTTTCAGCATTAAGTCAAAATGAATCGTTCGCTCGCGTTACAGTAGCGGCTTTCATTGCACAACTAGATCCAACGATGGAAGAATTAACGGAGATTAAAACAGTTGTGTCAGAAGCGGTTACAAATGCAATTATTCATGGATACGAAGGAAATGCAGAAGGTATTGTTTATATTTCTGTAATTTTGGAAGAAGCAATGGTGAAACTCACGATTCGAGATGAAGGGATTGGAATCTTTAACTTAGATGAAGCGAGACAACCCCTTTTTACAACTAAACCTGAATTAGAGCGTTCCGGAATGGGATTTACTATCATGGAAAATTTTATGGATGAAGTAGAAGTTATTTCAAACGAATCTTTCGGGACAACAATCCATTTGACAAAATACTTATCAAATAGTAACGCTCTATGCAATTAAGGAGAATAGCCTATGGACATAGAGGTCAAAAATGAGAAGAAGAAACCTCAGTTAAAGGACCACGAGCTAAAAGCGTTAATTCAAAAAAGTCAAGATGGAGATCAACAAGCGAGAGATACAATCGTTCAAAGTAATATGCGCCTCGTTTGGTCGGTTGTACAGCGGTTTCTTAATCGAGGATACGAACCAGACGACCTATTTCAAATTGGATGTATTGGGCTCTTGAAATCGGTAGATAAATTTGATTTATCTTTCGACGTGAAATTTTCAACATATGCAGTTCCAATGATTATTGGTGAAATACAACGTTTCTTACGTGATGATGGATCAGTGAAAGTTAGTAGGTCTTTAAAAGAAACAGGAAACAAAATTCGAAAGATGAGAGATGAGCTTTCGAAAGAATTCGGAAGGGCTCCAACGATTAATGAAGTGGCAGAGGCACTAGAACTAACGCCAGAGGAAGTTGTTCTAGCACAAGAAGCGAGCCGGGCCCCTTCGTCTATACATGAAACTGTATATGAAAACGATGGAGATCCAATCACTATTTTAGATCAAATTGCAGATCAATCTGAAACGAAATGGTTCGATAAAATTGCTTTAAAAGAAGCGATTAGAGAACTAGATGAACGAGAGCGCTTAATTGTATACTTGCGTTACTATAAAGATCAAACACAGTCAGAAGTAGCAGAGCGCATAGGCATTTCGCAAGTACAAGTTTCAAGACTTGAAAAGAAAATATTAAAACAGATGAAAGATCGAATAGACGAATAATTGTCTATTCGATTTTTTTACGCCGTTAATAGGAGAGAGATGTTAATTTTCGCAAAAATTAACAGAATTTATTGATAATTTAGTCAATTTAAAATATAATCCAAGTATGAACTTGTCATAAAGGGGGAAGGAAACATGGAAACGAGGCAACAATGGGGAACGAGAGCTGGATTTATTTTTGCAGCGGTCGGATCTGCCGTTGGATTAGGAAACATATGGCGTTTTCCTTATACAGCGTATGAAAATGGAGGAGGAGCATTCTTTTTACCGTACTTATTTGCATTATTAACGACTGGTATTTCATTGTTAGCGTTTGAGTTTGCCCTTGGTCATCGTCATCGTGGTTCAGCACCACTTACATTTTTCCGTATTAGCCCGCGTGCCGAATTTATTGGATGGTGGCAAATGTGCGTAACATTTATCGTTTCAACATATTATGCAGTGATTATTGCTTGGTCTATATCGTATACATACTTTGCAATTACTGGAGCATGGGGAAAAGACACGCAATCATTTTTATTTAAAGAGTACTTACATGTTGCAGATAAGCCAGGGCAATTTGGAGGACTTGTACCGGAAGTATTAATTCCATTAGCTCTCGTTTGGATTATTGTACTTGGCGTTGCATTTAAAGGAGTTAAAAAAGGAATAGAAGTTGTTAACCGTATATTTATTCCTTTATTAGTTGTTATGTTCCTTATTATCGTCGTTCGTGCAGTGACGATGGAAGGTGCTATGCAAGGACTAGATGCATTCTTTAAACCAGATTGGAGTCGTATTTTTGATGGGAAAGTATGGCTTGCTGCTTATGGTCAAATATTCTTTAGTTTATCTTTAGCATTTGGAATTATGATTACGTATTCTAGTTATTTACCGAAAAACTCGGATACAACAAATAATGCCTTTATTACTGGATTTGCCAACTCAGGATTTGAATTATTAGCAGGTATTGGGGTCTTTGCAGCTCTTGGATTTATGGCGAATAATATGGGAGTACCGGTTGATAAAGTAGCAAGTGCTGGCGTTGGGCTTGCGTTCGTAGTATTTCCGCAAATTATTAATGAATTGCCGATGTCACCGTTGTTTGGTGTATTATTTTTCTTATCGTTAACGGTTGCTGGAATCACATCACTTATTTCACTCGCGGAAGTATGTTTTGCCGCTGTATCTGAAAAATTCAGTTTAAGTCGGGAAAAAACCATTGGAATTATGGGAACCCTTCTCGTGTTAGTTTCTCTTGTATTTGCAACACGTGGTGGGCTTATGTTCTTAGATGTTGTCGACTATTTCGCTAATAATTTCGGATTAATTACAATTGCACTTGCGGAAGTAGTGACGATAGGGCTCATTTTACGTCGTTTACCAGTTTATCAAAATCATGCAAACTTTGTATCTGATATTAAATTAGGAACGTTTTGGAGAGTGAGTTTACTCGTTATTACTCCGCTTATGTTAGGGTATATGCTAATTGATGGTACAATCCAAAATATTAAAAAGAATTATGGAGATTATCCGACTGAGTTTGTTATAACGTATGGTTGGTCGATAGCAGCAGCCTTCCTTATCGTTGCGCTAATTATTAGTCTAAAGAAATGGAATGCACAAATACATTCGGATTCTGCCAAGCTTGAAAAAGAATGGAAAGATCGAGGTGTTTCATAATGAGTGGATCAGCAATTATGATGATGGTTATTGGAATAGTAGTCATTTGGGGAGGGCTTGCATTAAGTATTGCAAACTTATTTAAGAAAAAGGCATAAGTAAAAAACATCTGTACCGAAATGGTGCAGATGTTTTTTTATGAAAAAATTGTATTAGAAAAAAATTCAATAACCATACTACAACTACGAGGAAGAGTGAAGGGGTGAATGAAAGTTGGAACAAACGATTTATATTAAAATGCGCAATCGTTTAAAAGTTTCTCCTACTTATGAAGTAAAGCTGGGCGATGTTGCTCAACTTGCCGGAGATTCTTCCGTAGTTGAGTTGTTACAAAATGAGATAGTTTACAAAATAACAGCGCATGATAAGACGCATGTTGTAATTGATGTTATGAAAGTAATTGAGATTATTCAACAGAAAGCATCTCATCTACAAATTAATTTACTCGGTTCTGGACAAACTCTTGTTGAAATTATATACGAAAAAAAGAAGACACACCCAATTTTTTTCGGGCTTGTATGGCTGTTACTTTTCATTGGAGCGGCCCTTGCGATCATTTATTTCCATGAAGATGTAAGTATGCAACAAGTACATCAACGGTTATATTACATGATTACTGGAGAATTTAATGCGCAACCACTTTTATTTCAAATTCCTTATTCTTTAGGTCTTGGCTTAGGGATGGTTTTATTCTTTAATCATGTATTTCAAAAGCGAATTAATGAAGAGCCGAGTCCGCTAGAAGTTGAGATGTTTCAATACCAACAGTCACTTGATCAGTATGTAATCGTTAATGAAAACAAGGATAATATGAAACAACTTACCGATGATTGAGTATGGATTTGTTATTTTAATTGGTTTAGCTGGAGGGATTGCGGTAGGTAGCGGATATGTCGCATTTTTAGCTGTACTTGGTATAATCCCCCGTTTAGCCCAATTAACGAGAAGTGGAAAGCATATTCAATATTTTGAGTGGGCAGTCATTGCAGGTACTTTAACAGGGGCTTGGTGCAGTTTGAAAAACATTACATTTCAAACGTCGCAATATTGGCTCGTTATATTAGGGATATTTTGTGGCACGTTCATTGGAATGCTTGCTGCAGCATTAACAGAGGTGTTAAATGTTCTACCTATTTTAGCGAAACGAGTAGGGGTAGAGGGGAAGATTATTGTTTTACTCGTTGCTCTTGTACTTGGGAAAGTAATAGGATCGTTGTTTCACTGGATTTATTTCGTAAAGTAGGAGGCAGTATATAAATGACAAGTCAGAAATTGAAGGATGATTACATAAATAAAGTGAAGGAGTATCATCCAAAGCCAAACTATTTACTAAATTGTATCAAAGCATTTCTTGTAGGTGGACTCATTTGCACAGTTGGAGAAGTATTGATGAAATTTTATATACATTATTTTCACTTCAGTGAACAAGAGGCAGGAAACCCAACTGTTGCAACCCTTGTTTTATTATCCGCGATTTTAACAGGGTGTGGTGTATATGATAAAATCGGTCAATTTGCTGGAGCAGGATCAGCGGTACCGGTAACAGGATTTGCAAATTCTATGGCGAGCGCTGCCTTAGAACATAAGAGCGAAGGGGTTGTTCTAGGGATTGCTACAAATATGTTTAAACTGGCAGGAAGTGTGATTGTATTTGGGGTTGTTGGTGCATATATCATTGGGTTAATAAGGTATACCTTTAAAATTTTTATGTCTTAAAGGAGGGGCTAGTATGAGGTTGACCGGAAAACAAACGTGGGTATTTCAAAATGATATATATGTGAATGCAACGGGTACTGCTGTCGGTCCGAAAGAAGCTGAGGGCCCTCTTGGGAAAAAATTTGATATTTCATATGATGACTTGCATTGTGGAGAAGAAAATTGGGAGCTCGCCGAACGAAGATTAATGTCAGACTCAATTCAACAAGCAGTGCAAAAAGGGAATATAAAAACATCGCAAATTGATTTCTTTTTAGCGGGAGATTTATTAAATCAAACAGTGACAGCAAATTATGTTGCGCGTAAGTGGGGCATTCCTTTTTTAGGAATGTTTAGCGCTTGTGCAACGTCTATGGAGACTTTAGCAGTTGGCTCAGCTTTTATAGACGGTGGATTTGCAAATCGTGTCTTAGCTACAGTAAGCAGTCATAATGCAACGGCTGAAAGACAATTTCGCTATCCAACAGAGTACGGTGGGCAAAAACCAGGGACAGCAAATTCAACTGTGACTGGTGCAGGATCTATATTAATTAGCAATGAAAAAAGTGCAATTAAAATTACGTCAGCTACAATCGGAAAAGTGCAAGATTTAGGAATTACAAATCCTTTGGATATGGGGGCAGCGATGGCTCCAGCAGCAGCTCATACAATTCAACAACATTTTGAAGATTTAAGAAGAAGTGCCGATGATTATGATTTGATTGTTACGGGTGATTTATCAGCTGTTGGGACGCCGATTGCGAAACAACTTTTACTTGAGGAAGGTTATGATCTTGGGCATATATACAATGATTGTGGATTGATGATTTATGAATCAAGTCAAGAAGAAGTGTTTGCAGGTGGTAGTGGGTGCGCTTGTTCAGCAGTTGTTACGTATGGCCATTTATTACACGAGATGCAAAAAGGGAATTTACAACGAATTTTTGTCGTTGCGACTGGTGCATTATTAAGCCCGATGATGATGCAACAGAAGGAAACGATTCCAACAATTGCACATGGTGTCGTATTTGAGAGAGTTAAAGGAGAGTGAATTGTGGATTTTATATATGCATTTCTTGTAGGTGGAGCTATTTGTTTAATTGGGCAACTATTGTTAGATTTCGTAAAGTTAACACCAGCTCATTTAATGGCAACTTTTGTAGTCATCGGAGCAATTTTAGATGGATTTGGATTGTACGATAAACTAATAAAATTTGCAGGTGCTGGAGCGACAGTCCCTATTACAAGTTTTGGACATTCACTATTGCACGGAGCAATGCATGCAGCAGAAAAACATGGATATTTAGGAATTGGTATTGGCATGTTTAGTTTAACGTCTGCGGGCATTTCCGCAGCGATATTGTTTTCATTTTTTATAGCACTTATATGTAAACCGAAAGGATAAATCAAATGAGACGAAGGGTTGTTTTGGTCACAGATGGAGATGAATATGCAAAGCGGACAATTGAGCTTTTAACGAAGGAATTTGGGGGAAGGTGTATTTCAGCATCACAAAGTAATCCAACCAAATTGACAGGGAAAAAAGTTGTTGAGCTTATTATGCAAACGCCATATGACCCTGTATTTGTCATGTTTGATGACAGTGGATTTATTGGAGAAGGATCTGGTGAAAAGGCATTAAAATATGTGGCTACCCATAAACAAATTGATGTGCTCGGTATTTTAGCAGTAGCGTCTAATACGCATCATTGGGAATGGGCACGTGTAGATGTAAGTGTAGATCGGAACGGGAATTTAACCGAATACGGTGTTGATAAATTTGGACTTCCAGATGGTGAAATTGGCAGGATTAGCGGAGATACAATATATTGTTTAGACGATTTAAATGTTCCTGTCATTGTTGGAGTCGGTGACATTGGTAAGATGTGTGGAAATGATGAATGGGAGAGGGGATCACCTATTACGAAGAAAGCAATTCAATTAATTTTGGAAAGGAGTGGTTTTTATGACGAAGCCTAAAAAAGTGGATATTCCTATATCAACTTTCATAAGTGACAATGAAAATTATTTAAAGCAGACAGTTGGACTAGGCGTTACATACGATGTCGGCATTCGTAAATTTCAAATTTTGAATAAAGAAATTGGTGTGTTATTTGTAAACGGACTTTGTGATACAAATTATATTATCCCTATTTTAGAAGAAGCGGTGGATACAAATGAGATAAGGGATGTAGAAGAAGATACAGTGAAGCTTTTAGAGAATCGCTTAATCCATCAACAAGTAAGTAAAGTGAAAACGATGGATGAGGTAATGCTCCAAGTATTATCAGGACTGATCGTGATATTTGTGGAAGGTGAAACGGAAGCGTTCGCGATCGATGTTCGTAGTTATCCAGGGCGAACACCGACAGAACCGGATACCGAAAAGGTAGTACGAGGTGCGAGGGATGGATTTGTTGAAAATATCGTTGTAAATACAGCGTTAATTCGTAGGAGAATTCGAGATCCACGTCTTCGAAATGAAATGGTTCGAGTAGGAGATAGATCGCAAACGGATATTTGTATTACATACGTTCAAGATGTTGCAAATCCAGATTTAGTAAAGATTATAAAACAAGAATTAAATAACATCGATGTAGATGGAATTACGATGGCGGATAAAACAGTAGAAGAATTTGTTGTAAAGCAAAGCTATAACCCATTCCCACTTATTCGATATACAGAAAGGCCAGATGTAGCAGCAAATCATCTACTAGAAGGACATGTGTTAGTACTTGTTGACACATCGCCAAGTGCTATGATTACACCGACAACATATTTTCATCATTTACAGCACGCGGAAGAGTTTAGACAAAATCCAGCTGTCGGTACATTTTTACGCTGGGTGCGCTTTTTAGGTGTTATATTCTCGTTATTTTTATTACCATTTTGGTTAGTGTTTGTATTTGATCCAACTCTTTTGCCAGCAAATCTTGCTTTTATTGGACCGACTAAGATGACGCATTTACCAATTTTATTACAGGTGTTAATGGCAGAGGTCGGACTTGAGTTTTTAAGGATGGCAGCCATTCATACTCCAACGCCGTTATCGTCTGCAGCAGGGTTAATTTCCGCTATATTAATTGGTCAAATTGCAATTGATGTAGGTTTGTTTGTGCCAGAAGTAATTTTGTATGTAGCAGTTTCGATGGTTGGTGCATATGCAACACCGAGTTATGAACTAGGATTAGGGAATAAGGTTGGGAAATTGTTTGTTATTATTTTAACAGGTCTCTTCCATGAGATGGGATTTGTAATTGGTATGACGATATTAATTTTATTTTTTAACGTCTATAAAAAGTTTACAAACACCTTATTTATGGCCGTTTTTTACCATTTGATTGGGGCGCGTTAACAAAAATTTTACTCCGTCCAACGATGTCTAGTTTAAAAGTACGACCAAGTATTGTAAGACCTCAAAATGTAAAAAGACAAAAATAAACGGGATTATACACCCGTTTATTTTTTTTAGCAAAAATTTATTATTTTTTAACAAAAATCAAACATTTTTTGTGTACACTTAGAGTAGATATTGTGTATGAAAGGGGAAGAGGACATGATTAAATTATTTGTAAGTGATTTAGATGACACGCTCGTTTACGATGTGAATCATATGCAAAAAGAAGATGAACGTGCGCTGTGTTGGTTAGCTGAGAAAGGGACAAATATTTGTTTTGCCTCTGGCCGCTTTACACACAGAATTGATAAAGTTGTAAAAAGGTTTGCATTCCCATATTACACAACTGGCTTAAATGGAGCGACAATGTTACTTCCAGATGGAAATTTATTTCATGAATCGAGTTTTGAAAATGTGGTTGCCCAGGAAATATATCGATATATACATAAAAAAGGACTAGCGGATATTGTTTGTGCAAATGAGCAGCGATATACAAAAAGGAAGAATGAACATCACCATAATTTTGAAGCATATATGGGCGTGCATATCGCTGAAATTGAAGCGTTAGAAGAAGAGTTTGGTAAGACTGTACACCCTGCAAAATTGTTTGTTTTTGGAGAAGAAGAGAAAATTGTGACGTTAGATCAAGAGCTACGAGATACGTTTCAAGGCGAAGCGGAAGTTTTTATATCAGGTAAACGCTATGTTGATATTATGCCAAGAGGCGTGAGTAAGGGGAGTGCTCTAAAGCGACTAATGGATCATTTGCAAATTGAAGCAAATGAAGTTGCTTGTATTGGAGATTCTTTCAATGATATTTCTATGTTTGAAGTAACCCCGCATTCATTTACTCTTCATCATGCCCATCCATATGTAAAGGAGAAAGCAAATCATATAGTGCGTTCGGTTGAAGAGGCTGTTATGAAATTACCGTTACTTGTATAAAAAAGAAGCCCGTCATTGGCGGGCTTCTTTTTTACTTGAATAAAGATTTAACAAAATCAATGATACTTGAGAAGAAATCTTTCACTTTATCTAGAAAACTTTGCCCTTCTTCAGATCCTAAAAAGGCAGAAACATGTTCTTTTGCTTTGTTTAATTGACTACCAACTTGATTCCAATCGATATTAAGATTCTTCATTTTATCAAATAACGATACTAAGTTATCTAACTGTTCATCTGTTAATGTAATGCCGAGTTGGTCAGCAATTTTTTTAATTAATGAACGTAAATCTTCTGTTGTTTTTGGCTGTTCTTTTGCAATTTCTTCTTTAATTTTTGCAACAAGTTGAACTGCTTTTTCTTCACCAATTTTATCACCAAGCTGGGCTGTTTGTACCATTTCTTCATTCGCTACTTTTTTAACTTCTTCAGGAATTTGTTTATTGGACGCAGTTTCGTATGCTTTCATTAATCCAGTTAAAGCTGCAGTTCCTGAAACTTTAAAAGGTGCAGTAATTTGAATTTCTGCATCTTTTACACCTGCTGTAATCAAAGCGTTAGTGTACATTGCATCTGTTACCCAGTTAATGTTCTTTGATCGTACAATAAGACCAGATCCTGGTTTTGTGTATGTAATCATAGAAGAAGAAATTGCTCTCGTACCAATTTGTGCTTTTGGAACAATGCCTTCTAGAAATTTATGTTCTTCCGCATTAGATACAGTGATAATTGTAGCATCTTTTGGTGCTTTCATTTCTTTTAACAGATCTTGTTTTTGTTGTTCGGATAAGTTCTCTCCTAATGTAACAATTGATTCTCCCTCGATGATGTCTGCAAATGAAGCTGTTGGCATCATAAATACCGTTACAGCTAATAGCAGAGCTAATAATTTCGTTTTCACGAAAAATCGCTCCCTTTCTCTTTCTAAAATTTTCGGGCAACAAAGTTATTATAGTATATATTTCTTATTTGTCACCTAGCTTTTTCCACATTTCAAAAAAGAAGTATCTAGATTGTCGGATTCTTTTTGTTTCTAGTCATGAATGTGGTAATATAGTGCTGAGATAATTGAAAGGAGACATATACGCATGAAAACTTTAGGATACATATTAATGGAAAACGGTGAAAAAATCGACTTGGAATTTTTCCCAGAAGAAGCACCGAAAACAGTAGAAAACTTTAAAAAATTAGCAGAGCAAGGATTTTATGACGGTGTTACATTCCACCGTGTTATTCCTGGCTTCGTAAGCCAAGGTGGAGACCCAACAGGTACAGGTGCAGGTGGCCCAGGTTACTCTATTCCATGTGAAACTGATGGAAACCCTCATAGACACCTTGTAGGATCACTTTCTATGGCTCACGCTGGCCGTAACACAGGCGGTAGCCAATTCTTTATCGTTCATGAGCCACAACCGCATTTAGATGGTGTTCATACTGTATTTGGTAAAGCAACAAGCGGTATTGAAACAGTATTAAAAATGCGTCAAGGCGATGTAATGAAAGAAGTTAAAGTTTGGGAAGAATAAGGTAAGGAAAAAGAGAGCTTTTGCTCTCTTTTTTATTTTTAATGAGATTGAGTACTTCTTCTACAGCTCATCATACAAGTAGTATTGTTGCTAAAATATATTGCTTGTGAGAACAAACCTTTAACCAATTACATAGAATACATTACATTATATGTTTCAATAAATATTTTTTGTTATATTAATTTTGCTAGAATTGTGCTGCTTTAGGGTAACTATAAATGAAGTGCTGTTGAATGATATGTTTCTTTCCATTCCATATAAAATTTTCTTTTTTAACTCTATTTATTAAAGGAATAGTGCTGAAACATAGATTTGACTTTCTTCTTTTCGCTTTGTATGATTATCAAGTTGTTTTAGACTCTTCTCACTCTGTTGAAAATATTGTAAAATGAATGTGATATGAAAAGAGTGATTGAGGGGATTACTAGTTTGTAACTTTTGTAAGAAGGGATAAGGGTTATGTTAATTCGTTTTAAAAAAAGTTATGAAAAAATTGCAATGGGGCTTCTTTCGTTTATGCCAACTGAAAAAGATGTGAAAACATTACAATTGACAATGAAAGAATATGAAGCAAAAGATGATTGGCAATTGTATTTGTGGAAAGAAAATGAAGATTTTGTTGGAATAATGGGGATTGTAAAAAAAGAGAATCAAGTATTAGAAATTCAGCATTTGAGTGTGAACCCGTCTCACCGTCATGTGGGGATTGGGACGAAGATGGTTCAAGAGTTAAAGAGTAAATTTCTTGAGTTTACAATTTGCGGAAATGAGCAAACGGCAAGTTTTTGCGAAAAATGTAAAGGGCTAGAACAAAATATACATTCGTGAAAGCAGAGATAAGTAGTTTATTATCTCTGCTTTCTTTTTTGTAATTGTTCGTTTCGTTCAGTAATGACCTCTGTGCGATCACGCAAAGTGTGCTTGTTTATAATATATTCACCTGGGATAGCATTCAAGTCTTTCCAAGAGAGGTTTTGTTTTTGACATAACTCTATGCACTGCTTCTCTAACGATGGATCTGATAAGGGTAAAAATAAAGGTAAAAAACGTTCTTTTTTATGGATAGATTGCAATCTTTCATTGAGCAAGGAAAGAAGTTGTACTTGATTAATTCCTAAACGTTGTAAAGGCACACCGCTTTTTTCTAAAATTGTGATTGCGCTTTTCATCATTTTTGTGGAACCATTCCAATTAGCACGTCTTTGGTGGTATAAAGAAACTGCGATTTGAATGAGACCAACTAAGTAATGATCACGATTACCTCTTGGTTTTGTTTTCCAATACTCTTCTAGTATTTCGTGGCATTCAAAATAGTCATAATCTCCATGGAAATGAATTAAAAATTGTATGTATTCGGTAGGATACATGTTTTCTCGCTCCTATCTAACGGTTATACATATAAGTGTATCATAGAAATATGAACAATAAACGACTAGGAGGTTTCCCCCTAGCCGTTATTGTTCATATTAGCAGAAGCAAGCTGCTCCTACAATAATTAGTAAAATAAACAGTACAACAAGTAATGCGAACCCGCCGCTAAAACCACAATCAACGTGACCCATAGTTTTTTGACCTCCTACATTGTTCTTACTACACTGTTATCATATGAAGTGGTGGGCATGATGACATAGGCATCGGTCTATTTTTAATTAAATTTCTTAAAAAGGTTGGATAGAACATGAGTATGCTCTATACTTATGTTGTTATAGAAAAAATGTGGTGGGATGCTTTGTGCAATATAATTTTAAAGTAGAGGCTTTTGAAGGGCCGTTAGATCTATTGTTACATTTAATACATCGTTATGAAATTGATATATATAATATTCCTGTAGCAGATATTACAGAGCAATATTTATCTTATGTGCATACGATGAAAGAACTTCAATTAGATGTTGCAAGTGAGTATTTAGTAATGGCTGCAACGTTATTACAAATTAAAAGTAAGATGTTGTTGCCGAAACATGAAGAAGATGTACTTGATAACGGTGATGATTTTATAGATGATCCTCGTCAAGAATTGATGGAGAGGTTAATTGAATATAAGAAATATAAGCAAGTTGCTACTGAGTTAAAAGAAAGAGAACAAGAAAGAGCACAGCTATATACACGTCCACCAATTGACTTTACATCGTTGCAACAAGAAGAGGAGACAAGCTTACCTCTTGATGTTACGTTATATGATATGCTAGCAGCATTTCAAAAATTAATGCGCCGTAAAAAGGCAAAAAAACCTGTAACAACACGTATTACTCGTCAAGAAATACCAATTGAACAGCGAATGACTGATATTTTAAAGCAGTTAAAAATAAAGGGTGGTCGCCAAAGTTTTTATGATTTGTTTGTTGATGATGAACGTGAAATAATGGTTGTAACATTTTTAGCAGTTCTGGAACTTATGAAAAATCAACAAATCATAATTGAGCAAGAACATAATTTTGATGAAATTTTCGTATCAAGCTCTAATAAATCTGCATAGAGCAAGTATGTGAAAATGGGATAGAAACATTTTATCTCATGCTATGTTTTAATGTATCGTTTGGAACAAGAGAAAAAATATTGAACCGAACGCATTAATTGTGATTCGGTTTTTTGATGTGTATTTTTATGGGAAAATAGAAGGAAGGAGCTCGTGAAATGGATAGGAAAGAACAAAAGTCAATTATTGAAGGCCTTTTATTTGTTTCTGGTGATGAAGGGATTTATCCAGAACAAATAGCAAAAGTTCTTGAAATTGAAATGAATGAAGTAATTAATATTTTAGAAGAAATGCAACAAGAATGTGAAGGTGCAAACCGTGGTTTGCAAATTGTACAGTATGCAAAAGTATATCGTTTTGCTACAAAGAAAGAACATGCTTCATATTATCAAAAATTAATAGATACACCAACAGCTGCTTCACTCTCACAAGCTGCCCTCGAAACTTTAGCGATTGTTGCATATCGCCAACCAATCACAAGGACTGAAATGGAAGAGATTAGAGGAGTTAAAACCGATAAGGCGTTACAAACGTTGGTTTCACATTTACTTATAAAAGAAATGGGAAGAGCAGAAGGACCAGGGCGTCCTATTTTATACGGAACAACAAAAGAATTTTTGGACACATTTGGATTGAAAACATTAGATGATTTACCACTGCTTTCTGAAGAGAATGAACAAATGAATGAAGCAGATTTATTCTTCGGTTCCTTACAAGAGATATCGAAATAAAAGCTTAGCATTTTGCTAAGCTTTTTTTGTATATCAATTATTTACAGTGCCATACTAAATGAAAAAAGGAGACGAGTTATGAGAGGTATGCGGATTATTTTATTATTAGTTTCTGTTTTATTATGTTTTTCTTTAAATAGCGCATCAGCTAAAAGGTATATGATGTCCATTCATACTACGTCTCCTTTACATATGCATCGGCAACATCTTAGTAAAATGAAAGTGAGCTTTTTAAAAGTGGGGCAAGGTGACGCAACACTTATTATAATGCCAAATGGACAAACAATGTTAATTGATGGAGGACCTTATGAAGCAGGAGAGGTTATTATTCAGAAATTAATTGAGAAAGGGATTAATCATTTAGATGTAATTGTCAGTACGCATCCCGATATGGATCACATAGGGGGGTTAATTCCAATTGTAGAGCAAATGCCGGTATCGCTTATATTAGATAGCGGAAAAACATATAGTTCTCTTACTTATCATACGTATCGGAATAATATTAAAAAAAGAGGGATACCTTTCGTTTCAGTAAAGGAAGGACAATATATACCGCTGGATCCACATGTTTCTATACAAGTATTAAACAACGGGAAATCAAAAGATGAAAATAATGAATCCTCAATTGTTTTAAAGGTGCGATATGGAAAAGCGGATTTTTTATTAATGGGTGACGCGGATGTACGGACAGAACATGAAATATTAAAACAATTTGATGTCCATGCAGATGTGTTAAAAGTGGGGCATCACGGCTCATATACTTCAACAAGTGAAACGTTTATAAAAAAAGTGGAACCGCAGTTTGCTATTTTGTCGTACGGGAGTAGTAATCCGTATGGACATCCTCACCAAAGTGTAGTGAAACGCTTAAAAAGGCACGGTATAATGGTATATAGAACGAATAAACGTACAGTAGAAATGGAAACAGATGGTGAACATATTATGTTAGAATCTAGCGGGTTAATGCCATTATTGAAGTGATTTCTAGATTAGGGGGCGATACTGTCCCTTTTTGGAAAAATGAATAATATATATTATAATTATAAGAGACGTAAGAAATTTCCTTTTCTGTTGAATAAAAAGGAAATTTCATTAGAATGTATAGACAACTACTCGTGCGTATATTAAGATGGAACTAGGCGAATAAGGTAATAATAACAAGTAGGTAATTCATGGGAAAGGATCGATGAAAATGAAAACGCAAATTGTCATCAATGCCAAAATTTACACAGGTCAAGAAATAGTGGAAAACGGATTTATTCGTTACGCAGAAACCATTAAAGAAATTGGTTTGATGGCTCAATATGTACCACAAGAAAATGAAACTGTTTTTGATGCTACAGGGAAGATTGTAATTCCAGGTATGATCGATGTTCATATTCATGGTGGATACGATATTGATGCGATGGATGCAAATAGCGATGGGTTAGTAACTCTAGGTAAAGAAATGTTAAAAGAAGGGGTTACAACTTACTTCCCAACAACAATGACACAAGCTCCAGAGGCAATTGAAGCAGCGTTAACTGCTGCAAAAGAAGCAAAAGAAAAAGGAGCGCATTTCGAATATATTCACTTAGAAGGACCTTATGTTTCAAAGAAACGTGCAGGTGCACAACCACTTGAACATATCGTTCCTGCAAATATTGAGCAATTTAAACAATGGCAAGAAGCAAGTGGGAATTTAATTAAATTAGTAACATATGCACCAGAAGAAGAGGGAGCGTTAGAGTTTGAACAATATCTTGCTGAAACTGGTGTAGTTGGCACAATGGGGCATACAGATGCAATTGATGCGCAACTAAAAAATAGAAAGATTACACATGCGACACATTTATACAATCAAATGCGTGGATTACATCACCGTGAACCAGGAGTTGTTGGTCATGTGTTATTAAATCCAGATGTAATGGTTGAAGTAATTACAGATGGCATTCATATTCACCCTGATATGGTGAAATTAGCATATAAGTTAAAAGGACCAAAAAAAGTAAGTGTTATCACTGACGCAATGCGTGCAAAGGGTCTTGAAGATGGATTATATGAGCTTGGCGGACAGCCAGTACATGTAAAAGATGGTAGTGCTCGATTAGAAGATGGAACATTAGCTGGTAGTATTTTAAAAATGGATCAAGCTTTCCGAAATGTAATTGAATTTACAGGTTGTTCAATCGAAGATGCAGTACTGATGACATCAGTTAACCAAGCAGAAGAGTTTGGATTAAATAATAAAGGTGCATTAGCGGTAGGAAAAGATGCAGACTTTGTTGTGATGAATGAAGATTTACATGTATATGATACGGTTCGTTTAGGAATTCATATGAAGGAAGGGAAGTAATTAAATGAATATTCTTGTTGTAAAAACTCCAGAAGAACTAGCAGAAGCAGGTTATAAATTAATTGAAGAAGTTGTAAAAACAAAAGAAAATCCAACGTTAGGAATGGCTACAGGAAGCTCTCCATTAGGTATTTATGCAGAAATGCGAAAAAATAAACTTGATACAAGCCGTGTAACCACTGTAAACTTAGATGAGTACGTAAATTTACCACATGAAGATAAAAACAGCTATCATTATTTCATGCAAGAACAGTTGTTTGATCATCTTCCATTTAAACAAACTTATGTACCAAACGGGATGGCAAGTGATTTAGAGGAAGAGTGCAAACGTTACGAGAGCATTCTAGCTGCTAACCCAGTTGACCTACAGATTCTTGGAATCGGTGAAAACGGTCACATCGGATTTAATGAGCCAGGAACACCGTTTAATTCTCCAACAAACATTGTTGAATTAACAGAATCTACACGCCAAGCAAACCTTCGCTTCTTCGAAAAAGAAGAAGATGTGCCAACTCATGCGATTACAATGGGAATTGGAAGCATTATGAAAGCGAAACAAGTTCTACTAGTTGCTATGGGTTCTAAAAAGGCAGAAGCTGTTAAAGAATTATTGCAAGGTGAATATAGTGAAGAGTGTCCGGCTACAGTTTTACAACGTCATCCGAATGTAACCGTAATCGCTGATCAAGAAGCTCTATCTTTATGCAGTGAGGCGATTGCTGATGAACATCGACAAGTATTCACCATTTCCGATCTATTATCAGATTCAAGAGTGGGTGAAACAGCTAATTGAGGACGGCGAATGGAAGCCGGGAGATAAAATCCCATCTGAGAATGAACTTTGTGATAAGTTCGAAGTGAGTCGAATGACAATCAGACAGGCGATTAATAATTTAGTGGAACAAGGCTATTTATATCGGAAGCGTGGAATTGGAACATTTGTCCAACTTCCGAAAGTGGAACAAAAATTGCAAGGAATGACGGGATTCACAGAAGACATGATTTCTCGTGGGATGAACCCAAGTAGTCAATTACTTAGTTTCCGCCTAGTTCCAGCTACTGCGAAAATAGCAGACCGGTTGAGAATACAGGAGGGGGAATCGGTTTATGAAGTGAGGCGTATTCGCTTAGCTGATGATGAACCGATTGCTTTTGAGACGACATATTTGTCGCCAGCTCTTGTAAAAGATATTAACGAAGAGATATTGCAACAATCTTTATATGAACATTTAGAGAAAAAACTGGGCTTTAAACTTGTTAGCGCTACTCAGTCAATTGAAGCTTCCGTTGCGACGGAAAATGAAGCTGAACATCTGCATATTCCTAAAAAGGCGCCTGTACTTGTAATGCGTCAATGGTCATATTCAGAAGGTGAGGTACCGCTAGAGTACGTGAAATGTATTTATCGTGGAGATCGTTATAAATTTATTACGAATATCGCACGTAACAAATAGTATATTTCAGTTTGTGAAGTACAGTGGAATTGAAAATGGTTAACATGTAAAGAAATAAAAATACGACTCATCCTTATAAGGAATGAGTCGTATTTTTATTATGAGCAATTACGTGGTTAACAGCATCTTTGACGTGATTTACTACATAGTGAGCGTGATTTTTTACTGCATCATCTGCTTGTGACATAGCAAAACTGTGAGGAGTTAAAGAAAACATAGGAATATCATTGTAAGAATCCCCTATACAAGCAATTTCCTCAGGTTTTATTTGAAACTCATTTAATAAAACAGAAATGGCAGAGCCTTTACTAACATTCGGTGGCATTACATCTAAACATTGTTCTGCTGAGATGAAAGTACTAACTTTCCCGTGGAATTTTTCATCAATTTTTTTCTGAAGGAGTTGCAAGCTCTCCTTTGTTCCACCGACAGAAATTTTATTTGGGAAAATTGTATCATCAATCTTCTGTAGTAAGTTTGGTTCTTCAACAGAAGTCATAGTTACTTGTTGTTCAAGTTCTTGAATAAAAGGTGTTTTCTCTTCAATGTAATAATTATGCTCATCACTTACATAACGGAAATAAGGATCTTCATTCGTCATAGCTAACAAATCGGGAAGTATGCTGGAATCAAAAGTTGCAGATAATAGTTGTTTATTTTCATGTGTATATACAAAAACACCATTTACACTAATGCGATGAAAATTTGTATTTACAGCTTTCATTAAGTCTGCAATTTCATTATCAAGTCTTCCGGAAGCGAAGCAAAGAATAACATTTTGTTCGGCAAGGCTGCGTAGTGCCGCAACATCTTGTTCATCAATAAGACCTCCGTGTTGCATCATTGTACCATCGATATCACTTACAAACATTTTAATCATGCTGTTATCTCCTTTCTATGTACAGTTGCTCTTACATTATACGCATCATATATAAACATGTCTAAAAAATGAATTTTTATTAAATGGCAGATGTTTTACATTGACGACAAAGAAGAATATTCTGTAACATGAAAGTAGGCTATTTAAGTACGAGGGTGGTGTTATATGAATAATTATCTAGAAATTAAAAAAGTTTTAAATAATAATGTCATCATTGCTAGCCATCCTGAACACGAGGAAGTAGTAGTGATTGGAAAAGGAATTGGATTTGGGAAAAAAGCGAAAGATGTATTGGAGCAAGAACAAATCGAAAAAATGTTTGTCTTAAAAAATGAACGTGATCGTGAACAATATAAATTATTAGTGCCGCATATTAGTGAAAAATTAATTGAATTGATGAACGATATTATGCTGTACATTCAAGAAAAAGCGAAATCTCCACTAAATGAACATATTCATATTGCGTTAACGGATCATATTTCATTTGCGATTAAAAGGTTAAAACAAGGACTTACAATTGATAACCCTTTTTTAGTTGAAACAAAAATGCTCTATCCAGAGGAATATGCAATTGCGGAAGGTGTTGTACAACTTTTAAATTCTCGTTTGCAAATTACATTGCCAGAAGGAGAAATTGGTTTTATTGCACTTCACATTTACAGTTCGCTTACAAATTCTGATTTATCTTCAGTTAATCAAAACTCCCGTCTCATTGCACAACTTGTATCTTTAATTGAGACAAACTTACAAATTACATTAGACCAAGAGAGCATTCATTATTTACGCCTTATTCGTCATCTTCAATATGCTATTGAGAGGGTGAAAAAAGGAGAAAAAGTAGAAGAATCGCAAAGTTTTGCTGATTTATTAAAGGCGGAGTATCCAGTTTGCTATAACTTGGCTTGGAAGCTAGTTAAGGTCATGCAAAAAGAGTTGCAACTACCTGTATATGAAGCTGAAAGTATTTATTTAACGATGCACTTGCAACGCTTAGTGAAGGCAGAGCATGTGTAAAAAGTCATATATTTTTGTCTAAAATGAAAACGTTAAAAAAAATGATTGAATCGCTTACAATAGTTATGTATAATAACTATTGCAAAGTTATACAAATTTCGACAAACACATTAAGGTGAGTAACGAAAACGTTTGCCTTAATTATAGTGAACTTATACGTAAACCTATTTTTGACACGTGTTACTGATTCGATCAGGCATGAGTGGAGAAAAGTAAGGAATGTAAGCTAGAGAAAGGGATATACTACCCTTTGTATAGCTATCGTTCTATCTTTTTTTCCTCATGTCTTTTTGGCGTTTGTCGGAAGGTATCAATATAGATAAGAGAGGAAGGGTTTCCATGTTTAAGAAGATCTTTGGTGTTCTTCAAAAAGTCGGAAAAGCGTTAATGCTTCCAGTAGCGATTTTACCGGCGGCAGGTATTTTACTTGGATTTGGTAATGCATTTCAAAATCCACAGTTAACAAATGTTATTCCTGCTTTAAAAGCAGATTGGTTCGTAATGGTTGCAAAAATTATGGAACAATCTGGTGATATTATTTTCGCTAACCTTGCATTATTATTCGCAGTTGGGGTAGCAATTGGTTTAGCTGGTGGAGACGGAGTAGCTGGTTTAGCAGCATTCGTCGGCTACTTAATTATGAACAAAACGATGAGTGTGTTCTTAGAAGTAGATAAGCTAGTGAAAGTAACAAGTTCTGGAGCAGACCCAGTAAAAATTGGATTTGCAGATCCAGCGTATGCAAACGTATTAGGTATTCCAACGCTACAAACAGGAGTATTTGGTGGTATTATCGTCGGTATAGTAGCGGCATATTGCTATAATAAATACTTCAACATTGAATTACCATCATACTTAGGTTTCTTTGCAGGTAAGCGCTTCGTACCGATCGCAACTGCAACATTCTCTTTAATAGTAGGTATTATCATGTGCTTCATTTGGCCATACATTCAAGGTGGCTTAAACACGTTCTCACATCAAATGATTGATGCAAATAGAACAATCGCAGCATTTATATTCGGTTTAATTGAACGTTCATTAATTCCATTTGGATTACATCACATTTTCTATTCACCGTTCTGGTTCGAATTCGGTCAGTATACAAATGCAGCTGGCGAATTAATCCGTGGTGACCAAAAAATCTTTATGGCACAGTTAAAAGACGGTGTAGAATTAACAGCAGGTACATTTACAACTGGTAAGTATCCGTTCATGATGTTTGGTCTTCCAGCAGCAGCTTTAGCAATGTACCATGAAGCACGTCCAGAAAATAAAAAATTAGCAGCAGGTATTTTAGGTTCTGCAGCATTAACATCTTTCTTAACAGGTATTACAGAGCCACTTGAATTTTCATTCTTATTCGTAGCGCCAGTATTATTCGGAATTCACGCTGTATTTGCTGGTCTATCATTTATGACAATGCAAATTTTAGGTGTTAAAATTGGTATGACATTCTCTGGTGGTTTAATTGACTTCCTATTATTCGGTGTATTACCAGGCCGTACAGCATGGTGGTGGGTAATTATTGTTGGTCTTGTACTAGCAGTTATTTACTACTTCGGATTCCGCTTTGCAATTCGCAAATGGAATCTAAAAACACCTGGTCGTGAAGTGGCAAATGCAAATGACGGCGCAGGAAAAGCAGAAGCAGGCGAACTTCCTCGTGAAGTATTAGTAGCACTTGGTGGTAAAGAAAACATTGCTTCTTTAGATGCTTGTATTACTCGTTTACGTGTTCAAGTTAACGAACAAAAGAATGTAAACAAAGACCGCTTAAAAGAACTTGGAGCAGCTGGTGTACTTGAAGTTGGAAATAACATTCAAGCTATTTTCGGGCCGAAATCTGACACATTAAAATCACAAATTCATGATATTATGTCAGGTCGTACACCTCATGTTGAAAAAGAAGAACCTGTAAAAGTGGAAGAAACTCCTCAAAAAGTTGATGAAAATGAAACAATTGTATCACCAATCGAAGGAAAAATCTTACCAATTACAGAAGTACCTGACCAAGTATTCTCAGGAAAAATGATGGGAGACGGATTTGCAATTGAACCAACTGAAGGAACAGTAGTTTCTCCAGTGAACGGTGAGATTGTCAATGTATTCCCTACAAAACATGCGATTGGCATTCAATCTGAAGGCGGAAAAGAAATTTTAATCCACTTCGGTATTGATACTGTAAAATTAAATGGTGAAGGTTTTGAAGCGCTTGTAGCACAAGGCGACAAGGTGAAACAAGGCCAACCATTATTAAAAGTAGATCTTGCATTTGTAAAAGAAAATGCACCATCTATCATTACACCAATTGTCTTTACAAACTTACAACAAGGGCAACAAGTCGAATTGAAAAAAGATGGAAATGTTAAGAAGGGCGAAACCGCTATTATTGACATTCAGTAGGAATTTGACGCAAAATGTTTATAATTATAATAGGCGATGTGGTTGACCGAACATCGCCTATTATATACAATAGATGGTGTAGTACTCACGTCTATACAACTAAAAAATACTGTAATTTAAAGGAGATAAATTATCATGGAAAAAATCTTTAAAGTAACTAGCGACTCAGGAATTCATGCTCGTCCAGCAACTCTACTTGTAAACACTGCAAGCAAATTCGGTTCTGACATTAACTTAGAGTATAACGGAAAGAACGTTAACTTAAAATCAATCATGGGCGTTATGTCTTTAGGCATTCAACAAAACGCAGAAATTAAAATCACTGCAAATGGTGATGATGCAGCTCAAGCACTAGCAGCTATCGAAGAAACTATGAAAAATGAAGGATTAGGAGAATAATGACTCTTAACATTCAAGGGATCGCTGCATCAAGTGGGATTGCTATTGCAAAGGCTTTCAGACTTGAAAATCCTGAATTTAACATCGAAAAGAAATCAATTACAAACGAAGCTGCAGAAATTGCACGCTTAGACGCTGCGCTTGAGAAAGCAAAAACTGAATTAGAAGCTATTAAGGACCACGCATTTGCTGAACTAGGTGCTGACAAAGCTGCGATCTTTGAAGCACATTTATTAGTGTTAAATGATCCAGAACTAGTAAACCCAGTAAAAGATAAAGTAAATAGCGAAAAAGTAAATGCTGAATTTGCAATGGATGAAGTTGCATCAATGTTTATTTCTATGTTTGAAAACATGGATAACGAATATATGAAAGAACGTGCTGCGGACATTCGTGACGTAACAAAACGCGTTCTTGCACATTTACTAGGAATTAACTTCTCAAATCCTGGTACAATTTCTGAAGAGGTAATCATCATTGCTGAAGATTTAACACCATCTGATACAGCTCAGTTAAACCGTAAGTATGCAAAAGGTTTCACTACTGATATCGGTGGACGTACATCTCACTCTGCAATTATGGCTCGTTCTATGGAAATTCCAGCTGTTGTTGGTACGAAAGTTGTTATGGAGAAAATCCAAAACGGCGATATCGTTATCATTGACGGTTTAGATGGAGAAGTAATTGTAAATCCATCAGAAGAAACTCTTCGTTCGTTTGAAGAAAAGAAAGCGAAATTTGAAGAGCAAAAAGCTGAATGGGCTAAATTAAAAGACCAAGCTACTGTAACAAGTGACGGACATCACGTTGAGCTTGTTGCAAATATCGGAACACCAAATGATGTACAAGGTATTATCGATAATGGCGGAGAAGGCGTTGGCTTATACCGTACAGAATTCTTATACATGGGCCGTGACAATCTTCCAACAGAAGAAGAGCAGTTCGAAGCGTATAAAGCAGTTCTTGAAGGTGTAAAAGAAGGTCAACCAGTCGTTGTTCGTACACTTGACATCGGTGGAGATAAAGAGCTTCCATACTTACATTTACCAAAAGAAATGAACCCATTCTTAGGATACCGTGCAATTCGCTTATGTCTTGATGAGCAAGATGTGTTCCGTACACAACTTCGTGCATTACTTCGTGCTAGCGTATACGGTAACTTAAAAATTATGTTCCCAATGATTGCAACTCTTGATGAGTTCCGTCAAGCGAAAGCGATTTTATTAGAAGAGAAAGCGAAACTTGTAGAAGCGGGTACAACTGTTTCTGATTCTATTGAAGTTGGTATGATGGTTGAAATCCCAGCTTCAGCAGTATTAGCAGATCAATTCGCGAAAGAAGTTGACTTCTTCTCTATCGGAACAAATGATTTAATCCAATACACAATGGCTGCAGACCGTATGAACGAACAAGTATCTTACTTATACCAACCATATAACCCATCTATTTTACGTCTTGTAAAAATGGTTATCGATGCTGCTCATAAAGAAGGCAAATGGGCTGGTATGTGTGGTGAGATGGCGGGCGATTCACTTGCTATCCCATTATTATTAGGATTAGGTTTAGATGAGTTCAGTATGAGTGCAACATCTATTCTTCCTGCAAGAACACAGCTAAGCAAGTTGTCAAAAGCAGAAATGGAAACATTAGCAGAAAAAGCATTAATGATGTCAACTGCTGAAGAAGTTGTTGAACTAGTTAAAAGCATATAAACAATAAAAAAACCTGAGCCGATTTGAAATCGGTCTCAGGTTTTTTCTATGAGAAAAGTAAATCTTATTTGCTTACTATTGAGGATAAGAGACAGAATTAGATAGCGATTGCAACGATATCAGTTGGGCATACACGTAAAATACCAGTAAAAGTATTTCGATTTTGATTGTTCTTATCGTCTTTATTGTTATCTTTGTCGTCTTTGTTATTACGAGCTAAAGCAGAGAAAAGAGCAACACCGTTAGCGAAACCTTCAAAAATTACATTATTGAAAGTGCCATTACCTCTAATGCTTAAAAGAGAAAGCTCTGTTCCAACTGAAATGCTAGCAAGTACGTTACATACAGCTGGTTGTTGTGGTCTAACTACTTCTCTCTCTTTCTCGCGATGTTCGCGATGGTCACACTCTCTTTCACGATGATGACAGTCTCTAAAGTTATCACAGCATCCAAATGATCCAAACATAATCCTCATCACCCCCTTCACACTTATAATCTATGTAAGTTCGGTAGTTAGTGACTGGACAGAGAGTGGAATTTTTTCTAGGGGATTTTCTCATTTTAAATGACTAGCTGGGTGTTTAGTATGGAATGATGTTTAAAATAGGGGGAATATAACAAAAAAATGTAAAAACCACCGAAATAAATGAAATGGGTAGCCTTTACACTTTTTTACTTTTATATAAAACGATGATATATACAGGGAGAGCTAGGAGTAGTGGCACAATGGATCGTGCAGTATGTTTTTCTGATTCTAATTGGAATGCTTCTTCTTTTGGAAATTGTAAAATGGAGATGTTTGCGGCATCACCAATAAAATATAGAAGCAGTACAGTTACTATGTAACATAAAAGTGCGATAAAGCTTCCGTATGAACTCAATGAAAATCCCTCTCTTGTTATCTATTTGTTATCATTGTATCACAATTGTAACAAAAATACACGGGTATATTTCAACACCTTAACAAAATTCGACACGAAACGTCACGTTTATTTATGAGGAGGGAATAGAATATACTTTTCCATAAGTATAAATGTCGAATGATTTGTAGTAATATTACAAAAGTATGACAGGAAATAAAAAAACGAAGGCAACGTAGTTACTTCGTTTTTTTATTATTTTGCCCACTCACTCACTTGCTCTACGCTCATGCGAGGTGCAGGGTGGCCTTTTAAAGTTGATTCACCAATTGTAATAAGCATAATTGGAACGTAACGAGATGAAACGTTAAATTCGTCTGTCAGTGCTTGTGGATTGAAGCCACCAATAGCACAAGTATCCCAACCAGTTGCTTTAGCTGCAAGCATAAGTTGCATTGCTGCTAAAGATGCATTTGAAAAGGCAGCATCTCTTGGGAATTGTTCACGAGCATATGCAGATTCAATATTTTTAGCTAAGCGTTCTTTTGCTTCTTCTTTCATAAATCCTTGTTCTACAATTGGACCATATACCGGCTCAACATTTTTATAAGCTTCTAAATCGCCTAAAATAGCGACTACTGCAGAAGCATCAAGAATTTGTTGTTGGTTATAAGCTATTGGGTGTAATCGTTTTTGTACATCTTCACCTTGAAAAACAAGGAATTTCCAGTGTTGTAAGTTCCAAGCGGAAGGTGCTTGTGCTGCGGCTTTTAAAATCTCATGTAATTCTGTAGATGAGATTTCTTTATTTGGGTTGAATGCACGTGTAGATGTGCGTTCATATAGAACATCAAAAAAGTTGTCGTTTGTCATTGTATATCCTCCAAATTGTATATCGAATTATTTTCAAAAAAATAATATACACTACTTACATTTTGTAAGTTATCGAATTTAAGAATATAATATCTTTATTTTAATTGTCAAGTTTTAAAAATTAGCTAGGGCATTCATACAAACGATACAATTCCTACAATCATACACTAAAAAAGGAATTTATAGAGTGAAAAGCGAAGATAACATTCTCAATTAGCTTGTTAATATGTATCTCTCACAAATTAAAGTTTATTGGAGACCAGTCTTTTAAAAAAGTTTGTGAGGAATTCAGTAGAACAAGATATATGAAGTGAGTGAAGACTAGTGATGAACATACTACATTTTTTATTAGAGAATACGGTTTTCCAAAATGTGTTACAAGATCTGCAGTTAAATGTCCTTTATATAGAAAATGGATGTAAGCATCAACAAACGGTAGAAAATATCCATCCCAAATGTATGTTTATAGCAAATAGTTTTGAAGAGGGCGAACTATTATTTCAAAGAACGAAACCACACATTATCATTACGTATGTAACAGATTATTCTCAAATAAAATATATAAAGAATATGTATACTCCGCACAGTACATTCATTGTCATTTGGGATCAACAAATAACAAAAGAATTCACAGATGTACTTGCATTAGGAATACGTAATATTGTAATAGCTCCTGTAACTCCGCAAGCAGTGTTAGAGGAAGTGAATAAGAGTTTGTATCAACTTTCTTTAGTAAGGCAAGTTAGTTTGCAGCAGGAATTGCTTCAAACGATGTTTGATTTTCAAAATGATCTATTATTTATAGTAGAAGATGATGAAATAGTTGATTGTAATACAAATTTTTTAGCTTTTTTCGGATATGAAAATTTGTTTGCCTATCGTGAGCAACATTTAGTATTTGCTGAACATTTTATTAGAGAAAATGGATACTACTCGACGACGCATGATATAACATGGCTAGACGATACTTTATCTAGTGGTAGAAGAATTAAGATGTTAAATTATGAAGGGGCAGTATCTACTTTTCTATTACGTGCGACACCATTGCCAGAAGATTTATCAAGATTTATTGTAAAGTGCACGGAAATTACAGAATTAGATGAAATCTATCAAGAGCAAGAAAGACTTGCTATGGTAGATTCATTGACAGAGATTTATAATCGTTTAAAGTTTCAACAAATACTAGAGGTAGAGTGGGAAAAGGTAATACGTAGTGATGAGAAAATAGCTATCATTTTATTTGATATAGATAATTTTAAAACGGTTAATGACACATATGGTCATGATTTTGGTGATTTGGCATTAATACAACTTGCAGAGCTTATGAAATCTAAAGTGGAGCAACAACATGTATTTGCAAGATGGGGAGGAGAAGAATTCATTATATTAGTGACAAATACAGTAGAAAAGGAAGCATTTCAAGTTGCGGAGTCATTACGATTCTTCATTGAAACAAAGCAATTCACTGGAATTTCGAAGCTAACAGCTAGCTTTGGAGTTGCGTTATATGAACAAGGAACTACAAGAGAAGAATTAATGCAACGAGCGGACATTGCATTATATGAAGCGAAAAAAAATGGGAAGAATCAAGTATGTGTGTATAGAAAAGAAAAAATGTAATTTTTCGCAACAAATTGTTGCGATTTTTTTTTATTGTTTGATAATAGAATAGGGGGACAATTTTTAGTGAAGGAATTATGGAGGATCAATATGATAAAAAAAGTAATGGTGATGGCTTCACTGTCTGCTATAGTTGGCGGCGGAGTATACTATTTTCTTGTTAGCCCCAATATAAAGGAAAACACTGTATTAACAACTAAAGTGAATCCTACTATTGAATCAGAAGTACAAGGGAATATAGAAGAAAAAGAAGAGCAACAAATTGATTATGCTAGCATATCTCAAAAATTAGATCAATATTTAGTCGGAAAGCAATTTAATGGAACAGTTTTGGTAACAGATAAAGAGCGTGTTATATTGAATAAAGGATATGGGTATGCTGATGTTCAAAATAAAATAGAAAATACGCCTCAAACAAAATATCGTATTGGTTCTATTACGAAAACAGTTGTTGCCACATCTATTTTACAGTTGCAAGAACAAGGTAAATTGAATATTCAAGATAATGTAAATAAATATATTCCTTCATTTCCGGAGAATAAAAATATTACACTATATCATTTGTTAACCCATACCTCTGGTTTACCTGAACATGCGAAAGGAAATGTGAATGCTGCTTCCCGTTTACAGTTAGTTAATTGGATTGGACGTCAAAATTTAGAATTTCCTGCAGGAACAGGTTGGAGATATACAGATTATAATTATATGGTTCTTGCTTATATAATAGAACATATCTCGAAAAAACCTTTAGGAGATTACATAAAAGAAAACATATTTGTAAAAGCAGATATGCATGAATCCGGTATGGGAAATATGGTACCTGGAGATAAAAATTTTACAAAGGGTTATGTGAAAAAAAATCAAGAGCTTGTACCAGCGCAGAAGTTAGGCATGGATTGGCTATATGGTTGTGGTGAGATGTATACGACAGTTGGAGATATGAAGAAGTTAGACGAAGCAATTATAAATGGAAAACTTCTTTCTGAACAAAGTATACAAGCAATGTTTTCGCCTTCAGCAGAACGGAAATATGCATTTAGTTTTTATATATATCCAGATTATTTTCATAATCATGGTGTATTATCTGGTTGGAACACTTTCAATAATTTTAATAAAGAAAAAGGAATTTTTGTTATGTTATTTTCAAATGTAAAAAATAGTATGGATGATGACTTTAATAAAGAGTTCCGAAAGATGGTAAATGATTTATTAGAACAAAGGGGATGAGAAAATGGAACATAAAACTTTATCAATAGGTTTCATTGGTATTGGCGTAATGGGAAAAAGTATGGTTTATCACTTAATGCAAGATGGTCATAAAGTATATGTATATAATAGAACGAAAGCAAAAACAGATTCTTTAGTGCAAGATGGTGCACAATGGTGTGATACGCCAAAAGAGTTAGTGAAGCAAGTTGATATTGTAATGACAATGGTTGGATATCCACATGATGTAGAAGAAGTGTATTTTGGTATAGAAGGAATTATAGAACATGCAAAAGAAGGTACGATAGCAATTGACTTTACGACATCTACACCTACTTTAGCAAAACGTATTAATGAAGTTGCAAAAAGCAAAAATATATATACGTTAGATGCACCTGTCTCAGGAGGAGATGTTGGTGCGAAAGAAGCAAAACTCGCAATTATGGTAGGTGGAGAGAAAGAAATATATGATAGATGCTTACCTTTACTTGAAAAGTTAGGAACAAACATTCAATTACAAGGACCAGCTGGGAGTGGACAACATACAAAAATGTGTAATCAAATTGCGATTGCTTCCAATATGATTGGAGTATGTGAGGCTGTTGCTTACGCGAAGAAGGCTGGATTGAATCCAGATAAAGTATTAGAGAGTATTTCAACAGGGGCAGCAGGTAGTTGGTCATTAAGTAATTTAGCTCCTCGAATGTTAAAAGGAGACTTTGAGCCAGGATTTTATGTAAAGCATTTTATGAAAGATATGAAGATTGCTTTAGAGGAAGCAGAAAAATTACAATTACCAGTCCCAGGCTTAAGTTTGGCGAAAGAATTGTATGAAGAGTTAATTAAGGATGGCGAAGAAAATAGTGGAACACAAGTATTATATAAAAAATATATAAGGGGGTAAACGAGGTGGACCTTCAAAAGTTTGATGAGATGATTGATACTGTACAGCGAGCTACTTGTATGCAAATTAATGAAAAACAAAAAGAAGCTTTTAAACAAAAATATGATTTTGAACCAGACTTTGAATATGGAAGAGATGAGAAGGGGCATTATGTAATTCGAACCTCTAAAAAGATGTTAGAAGAAATGGAGTTTTATTTGGCATTGAAATATGATCGTGATGGAGTGGATCTTTATATGCAAGCTGAGATTGACGGTATATTTCATGTATCTGTTAGCTATGGTGAAGATGCCCTACATCTACAAGAATTGTTTCAATTTCTAGAAGAAAATAAATAAAAGTCCTCATTTGAGGACTTTTATTTATTTAGTCATTATAAGTTAGAAGCTCGGCGACATCGTTCAACTGGGAATGGGATAATTTGTGCGATGTGATTAGGACCAAATTGTTTTGTACGAGCATGGCGTATTATATAAAAAGCACACAGAATTGAAACAGGAATAGCGCCGAATAAACCAAATAATAAAGCGCTTACACAAGATGCGACAAATCCTAAAACACCAATTTCTAACTCTTCCATAATAGCTCCTAAAATAACAGGAAATGCCCCACATGTAACTCCAAGTATAAGTGCGATAAGTAAGCTCATGATTATCCCCCTCTGTTTGCGATATTATTTTCCTTCTTAGTTAATTGTAGTATATCACATGCAAAACAGAATTTTCAGAAAAATTTCAATAAATGTTCAAAAAATACACTTGAAAAATCAAGGCGTTAAATTTGTGATGAAATGGTACTTTTGAGTAAATAAAAAATCAGGCTTATTTCAAAAGTGAAATAAGCCTGTTCCATAGGAGGATGTATATATGTAGAGTGAATAAAAGTTTGGAAAAGGGGATCCAAGTCCTTTTATTCAACTAACTACCTTAATAGATTGGAACCCAGCCTTCAGTTGTCACAAAAATACGAATAGCTACAACTTGACGATCATCTTGCAAGGTAAAATAATGTCTTGCATTTTCTGGAACAGATATTAGATCGCCTGGCTCAAGTTCAACATCAAAGAATTTCCCATCTTTGCCTTCAATAGCGAAAATGCCATGACCACTGACGATAAAGCGGACTTCGTCGTCTATATGATGATGTTCTTTTTGGAAATTAATTAATAATTCGTCAAGGTTAGGTGTGCTATTTGAAAGTGAAATTACATCATGTGCTTTATAACCTCGACGTGCTGAAACATCAGCGATTTCTTTTGAAAAAACAGCTAATATTTCAGCTTTGTTTTCATCTGTTAAAGAATAATTTTCATTTAAATGAGTAGGAAGTTTAGAAATATTCCATTTCTCATATAAAACGCCTTCCTCTTGTAGAAATTTAGATACTTCCACTTCATTTTCAATACGAGTATTTACTTCATGAATACGAATTTGCGCCATTAGAAACGCCTCCTTGAATTGATAGTAGTTTTATATGAAATTGGAATAAAAACTCATAAGCTTCTAATCTCTTCTTTGCATCAAAGCTATCTCGGCCCCATACGGTAATACCGTGGTTACGGATTAATACCGCTCCCGAATCACCTTGTATATGCTTTCGAAAGTTTTCTCCAAGCGTTGGGATATGGGCATGGTTTTCGATAATAGGAATGTGAATTGTTGCACCTTCTTCCCAAATATCGAGAGCTTTAATAATTTCTTGATTTTGAAGGGTAACTGCATCACTATATAAATTTGTGATGACATTATTATCAGTTGTATGAACATGAAGTACGCACCCGGCATTCGTATTGTTATAAATATGTGTATGCAATATTGTTTCTGCTGAAGGGCGTAATTCAGTCTCTAAAACAGGAACTCCTACATGATCTACTAATAGAAAATCATCTGGAGTGGTTTTTGTTTTATCTTTACCGCTTGCTGTAATGAGAAAAGTAAGTGGCTCATGACTAACTTTTATAGAAATATTACCACTTGTTGCTGGGAACCAATTTCGAGTTGTTAATTCTTTTTTTATCTCGCTTAAGTCATACCATTGACGAAAAAGTTGTTTCATGATTTCACCTCCAACAAATGTTTTAATTCATTTTGAATATCATGGAATGTTTCAAACGGTGTATAAGCAATATAATTCTCTGCACACTTTGTAATAAGGAAGTCACGAGCAAATACTTTATCTGCTTGTTTCGCAGCTTGTAAATCAGTAATTGAATCTCCAATTACAATATGAAAGTCATTTGTATCACTTAATTTACGGATTAATGATGATTTACATAATCCGCAATGATTTTGACAATGATCATCACAAGAATGAGGCCATTTAACTGTAATAAACTCTGCTGAAAAGTCTGTTTCATTACAATAAATTTGCTCTTTTGGAATGATTCCTTGTAAGAGTGGATAGACGAAGAAATCCATTCCACCTGATATCACGTAAAAAGAAATGTTATTTTCCTTTACGAATTGTATAAACTCATGAAAACCACTACGGATTTCAGCAGTTTCTATTAAAAATTGAATAATATCATCGTGCAGATTAGTAGGTATGAATTGAAATAATTGAGAAACACCTTCTTGAATGGATAGTTCTTGTGATAAAATTTTATTCTTTACTTCTTCGGCTTCTGGTGGTGCGAATTTTTCCATAATGGACATAATGTTATCATTATTTGTAATCGTGCCATCGAAATCACAAAATACTTGAATACTCATAATTTCACCTCATAAGAGGGATTTCCCCATATTTGTAGTGCACTATGCAAATTTATGTCGTCTACTTCATGGAGTGGTTTATTTTGCAAAGTAGCATCAATTGCAGTACGGAAAGCTTTACCGCCGCCTTGCGCTCCATTTGGATGTCCGTGTATCCCGCCGCCAGCATTAATAACAACATCTTTACCGAAATCTCGTACAATAAAGGGAACGAAACCAGGATGAATACCAGCAGACGGAACAGAAAAGCTCTTCTTGAAAAATGCATCGTCTTCAGTTAAATATTTTGAGATAGTAAGAGCCTCCTCTTTTTCTAGCGCAACACTTCCGTATGGAGATGGGAATAATGAAAAGTCAGCCCCAGCATAACGTAGTAGCTTTCCAAGTAATAATGGAGATGAAACTCCATATAACTTGGATGCTGAATAAGCACCACTTACAGCAGGATGTGCCATAATAGGAACTGGGATTTCATCATCTTCTGCAAGTGATTGTAGTACATCTAGTCCGTAAGCAAATACGTTGAATAATAGAATATCAGCTCCAGCTTGCACTGCACGTTTAGCATTTTCTTTTAAATCAAAAGTTCGTCCTGTTAAATTTACGGCATATAACGTTTTATGACCGTATGTTTCGTAGACAGATTGTAAAACTTCTTTTCCAGATACAATGCGTTTCGTAAGTGGTGTTAATGCATTTTCAAATAATATTTCATCATCTTTTACTATATCTACACCACCAATTGCTTGATCGCGTAATTGCGTTTTTAAATACCCAATGTTTCGTCCAATCATTCCTTTAAAAATACTCATTAAAAGGGGACGATCATGCACTTGTAAAAGATTTCGAATACCATCTATCCCGAATTTTGGACCAGGAAAATGTTTTTTTAACTCGTCTGAAAAAGTTAAGTCAATTAGTTTTACTTCGCCATCAAGTGATAGCTTTCCAAATGTAGTCGTTAAAATCGCTGGTAAATCTGGACTGAAGTTTAATAGCGGATATTCGATTTTAATAATTCCGCGTTTTACTTTTTTACGTAAATACGAATTGGTATGTTCATGTTCAGCTAATTCCTCAACATGAATGACGTTGCCTTTATGCTGCTTTAATTGTTCTTGCAATAAGTGTGGCAAATGAGTCCAAGAGCCAATTGTTAAACCGAGTGCAATTTGCTCAGCTTTTTTTTCTAAGTTATGTGAATCATCATGGATTAAATACGTCGCTATAATTCCGCTCATTGTTATAACCTCCTAGTTAAATAAAAAAACCTCTCAGCTAAGGAGAGGTTTTTTTACAACCAGCTCCTTATCTGTCAGCGTAATGCTGCGAGAATTAGCACCGTGTCTACAATTGTAGATCGGTTGCCGGGTTTCGTCGGGCTCGTCCCTCCACCTGCTCTTGATAAGAAGTATTTAGAAATGTTTAAAATTTTAAGATAACTGAATTTTGTCAGATATTTTTCGTGTTGTCAATTACTTTTTGAAAAAATTTAATTTACCAATTCGATTAATGGCTTCTCGTAATCTATCTTCTGTATGCAAGAGACCAACACGGACATACCCTTCCCCATGCTCACCAAATCCAACACCAGGAGCAACTGCGACATGTGCTTTTTCTAGTAAAATATCAGAAAATTGCTCAGAGGTATACCCTTTTGGAACGGGAAGCCATGCAAAGAATGATCCTGTTGGAATGTCTACATTCCAACCAATTGAGTGACAGGCTGAAATAAGAGCGTTTCTTCGAGATTCGTAACTATTTACAAGGTCTATTACACAAGACTGTGAACTTAATAGCGCTTCTCGAGCAGCATCTTGAACTGCACCGAATATACTAACATACATATGATCTTGTAATAGGTTAATTGTTTCAATCACACTTTCATTCCCTACAGCAAAAGCGATGCGCCAGCCAGCCATATTGAAAGTTTTTGATAATGTGTAAATTTCAATTCCTATATCTTTCGCACCATCTGCTTGCAAGAAACTAACAGGTTTTTGACCATCAAATCCGATAGCGCCATAAGCAAAATCGTGAACAACTAATATATTATGTTTATTAGCAAAGTGAATGGTTTCATCAAAAAAATCTTTTGATGCAGTAGCACCGGTAGGATTATTTGGATAGTTTAAAAACATTAATTTTGCACGCTCTGCAATAGAGTCATCAATGTTCGTATAATCTGGTAAAAAGTTATTTTCTGCAATAAGCGGCATTGTTTCAAAGTGTGCTTTTGCTAAAGCAACCCCGGATAAATAATCTGGATAACCTGGATCCGGAACGAGAATCGTATCACCAGGATTTGTAAAACAAATCGGTAATTCTACTAGTCCAGCCTTCCCGCCAAACAAAATAGCAACTTCAGTTTTTGGGTTTAATTCGACGCCGTATTCACGTTTATAGAATGTAGCCACGGCTTCCTTTAAGCTTTCATGTCCGCGAAATGGCGGATATTTATGATGAATGGTCTTTTCGGCAGCATCTTGTAAAGCTTTTACGATATGCTGCGGTGTTGGTTGATCTGGATTACCTTGACCTAGATTAATAACATCGTGACCAGCTGCAACGACTTTGTTAACTTTTGCAACAAGTGAAGCGAAAAATTGTGTTGGCAATGATGTTACTATCTCAGAAGGTTGAAATAATTTCATACTTTCCACCTCTTTTGAAAGTTGTTACAATTCTAGTGACAAATGATATAATCTTTCCAGTATTTTGTAAAGAGAAAAATAAGAATGGGGCTGAAAAAATGAAAGTCGCATGTATTCAAATGGATATTGTTTTTGGAGATGTAGAAAAAAATATTGAGAATGCTAAAAATAAAATAAGCGAAGCTATGAAGGAAAGGCCAGATGTTATCGTCTTACCAGAACTATGGACAACAGGATATGATTTAACGAGACTTTCTGAAATTGCAGATAGGGATGGAGTAGAAACGAAAGAAAAGTTAATAGAATGGGCGAAGCAATATGATGTACATATTGTTGGTGGGTCCATAGCGAAGCAAACGGATCAAGGCGTTACAAATACGATGTATGTTGTAAATAATGAAGGACAGCTAGTCAACGAATATAGTAAAGTACATTTATTTCAGCTTATGGATGAACATAAATATTTAATAGCTGGTAATGGTACGGGCGAATTTAAGCTAGATGATGTTGAATGCGCTGGAACAATTTGTTATGACATTCGTTTTCCAGAGTGGATGCGTGTCCATACTGCTAAAGGGGCAAAATTATTATTTGTTGTAGCTGAATGGCCATTAGTTCGTTTAGCACATTGGCGTTTGCTATTGCAAGCAAGAGCAGTTGAAAATCAATGTTATGTTGTTGCGTGTAATAGAGCAGGAAAGGATTCAAATAATGTGTTTGCAGGTCATTCTTTAATTGTAGATCCTTGGGGTGAAGTTGTAGTAGAGGCGAATGAAGAGGAATCAATTTTATTTGGAGAGCTTGTATTCGAGAAAATTAAAGAAGTACGTAAAGGAATTCCAGTTTTTGCGGATCGCCGTCCAGAATTATACAAATAAAATGTTGACAAGTGATTTTTATTCTTGGTATAGTCTTCAACATAAAGTTAAAAATTCAAAAAATTATACAACTCTTATCAAGAGCAGGTGGAGGGATTTGGCCCGATGAAGCCCAGCAACCGACCGTAATACCATTGTGAAATGGGGCGTTTATTACGCCAAAAGGCACGGTGCTAATTCCAGCAGAAAGTAAAACTTTCTGGCAGATAAGAGGGGAGAAGATAAACTTCAAACCTCTTTCTTAGTGGAAAGAGGTTTTTCTATGTTAGAAAAACCTCTGAATTTAAAAAGGGGGAGAAGACGATGGGATATTATTCATTAACAGAAATAACAGCTGTACAATATGCGAAAGATCATGGCTATTTTGAAGAGAAGGCAAATGTCATTTGTCATGAAATTGGAGATGGAAACTTAAATTACGTGTTCAAATTAGATGATGGAGAGAAATCCATTATAATAAAACAAGCACTGCCTTATGCTAAAGTAGTTGGTGAAAGCTGGCCATTGTCTATAAAAAGAGCAACGATTGAAAGCAAGGCACTGCAAATTTTTGCGCAGTATGTACCGGATTATGTTCCAGTAGTGTACAGTCATGATGAAGAGTTAGCGATAACGGTAATAGAAGACTTATCAAGACTAACAATTACAAGAAAAGGATTAATAGACGGAGAAGAATATCCGCTTTTATCCCAGCATATTGGTCGTTTTCTAGCACATGTTTTATTTTACACTTCAGATTTTGGTTTACAGTCAGAAGAGAAGAGGGTACTAGAAGGTGCCTTTGTAAATCCGGACCTTTGTAAAATTACAGAGGATTTAGTGTTTACAGATCCATTTGGACATTATGATACAAATGATTATGAGCCAGATTTACAGCTCGTGGTTGATGAACTTTGGAGTGATAAAACTTTAAAACTAAAAGTAGCACAATATAAATATAAGTTCTTAACAAGAAAAGAAACTCTTATTCATGGTGATTTACATACTGGTAGTATTTTTTCGTCACCTTCTGAAACGAAAGTGATTGATCCAGAATTTGCGACATATGGCCCATTTGGATTTGACATAGGTCAATTTATTGCAAATCTATTATTAAATGCTTTATCTAGAGAAGAAGAAAAGAGAAGAGTACTATTTTTTCATATAGAAAAGACGTGGAGTTATTTTGTAGAGACTTTTACAAAGTTATGGATTGGGGAAGGTGTAGAAGCATATACGAAAGAAAAACAATGGTTACCAATTATTTTGCAAAATATCTTTACTGATGCTGTTGGATTTGCCGGATGTGAACTAATTCGTAGAACAATTGGTTTAGCTCATGTAGCAGATTTAGATGAAATAGAAAATAAAGAAACAAGAATTCAAGCTAAGAAACAAGCGCTATCCTTAGGAAAAGAACTAATAAAATATGAATCTAAAAGTGCTGATATTCAACTGTTTCGAACATTATTTCAACAGACAGTTTCAAGGGGTGTAAAAGTATGAGTACAATCGTTACTGTTCCGAGATCTGTAAGTTGGAAAGGTGATGCAATTGCGGTATTAAATCAAACGAAATTGCCACATAGCACAGAATACAAAACATTAACGACTATTGAAGAGGTTTGGAAAAGTATCATAATGTTAGAAGTACGCGGAGCGCCTGCAATTGGAATTGTAGCTGCATTTGGTTTGGCGCTTGCAGCGAAAAAATATAATACTTTACATATCGAAGAATTTCAAAAGAAGTTTAATAGAGACTGTAACTATTTAGGGACATCACGCCCAACGGCAGTAAATTTATTTTGGGCAATTGATCGTATGAGAGAATCTATTCGAGAGATTACTACAATAAAAGAAGCACAAAAAATATTAGAAGAAGAAGCGCTTCGCATTCAGCAGGAAGATGAAGAGGTGTGCCGAAATATTGGGGAATATGCGTTAACATGTTTTAAAGATGGCGATAATATTTTAACAATCTGCAACGCTGGAAGTATTGCAACTGCCAGATATGGAACTGCATTAGCTCCCTTTTATATTGGAAAAGAGGAAGGTATGCGTTTACATGCATATGCGTGTGAAACGAGGCCAGTTTTACAAGGTGGTCGCTTAACGACGTGGGAATTGAAGCAAGCAAATATTGATGTGACCCTTATTACAGATAATACTGCAGCTCATGCTATTCAAACGAAAGAAATAAACGCGATTATTGTGGGAGCGGATCGAATTGTCGCAAATGGAGATACAGCCAATAAAATAGGGACAATGAATTTAGCTATTTTAGCAAAGCACTTTAATATCCCATTTTACGTTGCTGCTCCACTGTCAACATTTGATGTTACGAAAGAAACTGGAGCCGAAATTATTATTGAAGAAAGAGATGAAACAGAAGTTACAAAAATCTTTGGAAAACAAGTAGCACCAATTGGAACGGATGTTTATAATCCAGCATTTGACATAACGCCGAATGAATTAATTACAGGAATTATTACTGAGAAAGGGATTTTACGTGGAGATTATAAAAAAGAAATTCTGACATTATTTGAAAGACAAGCTGAAATTTAATAGCTTGTTTTTTTATGCCTAAATGCAGTGTTTTCTCTTACTTATATAATGAAAGGAGGGGAAGAGGGTGGAAGAGTGGATCAAGATGATAGGTAATGTAGGGTTTCCGATTGTTGTAACATTATATTTACTCCACCGTATTGAAAGTAAACTAGAGGGGGTAATTGTTGCAATTGAGAAGCTCCCGCGGCAATTACTAAAGTACGAAGATCCTCGGGAATAAAAATAAAGTTTGCTCTTCTTGAGCAAACTTTATTTTTATTGAGCGGTATAACCACCATCTATAACAACAGCTTGTCCCGTTATACCTTTAGCTTTTTCACTCGCTAAAAACATCGCATAATCAGCGATTTCTTGTACTTGTAATAAGCGCTTTTGTGGGACGAGTGGATAAATAACATCTTCTAAAACATTTTCAAGTGGTACATTTCGTGTAGTAGCTAAGTCTTGTAGTTGATTACGTACAAGAGGGGTATCGACATAACCAGGGCAAAGGGCATTAACAGTAATACCATTCGTAGCACCTTCTAAAGCAGCAACTTTTGTTAATCCAATTACGCCATGTTTTGCACTATTGTAGGCAGCTTTTCCAGCAAATCCGACAAGGCCGTTAATAGAAGCGACATTAATAATACGACCATATTTTTGTTGTTTCATAATCGGAAAGGCATGCTTAATTGCGATAAACGGAGCAATTTGCATAATTTGAATTAGTAGCTCGAACTTTTCAGTTGGAAAGTCTTCAATGGGGGAAACGTGTTGCATTCCTGCGTTGTTAATTAATATATGTAATGAACCGAAATGATCAACTGTTTGAGAAATTGCTGCTGTAATTTCCTCTTCAGATGTAACGTCACATTTTAAACCGATAGCTTGAAAACCTTCATTTTGTAATTGTTCAGCAGCTTCTTTTGCACGTTCTTCAAGTCGATCGGTAATCACAACTTTTGCACCTTCTTTTGCAAAAGCCTTTCCCATTTCATAACCAATACCACTTGCAGCACCTGTTAAAAAGACAACTCGATTTGTAACCATGATGAAAAACATCCCTTCATAATAAAGTTTTCATAGTGCTCTATTTAGAGAAGCTATAATGAAATTCCTGCAAACATTTGGAAAAAAATATCATTAGCTATCTTGTTTTGCAAAATAGTCTTTGCTATACTATTTTGTAAAGCAAGATACTTACGCTTATCTATCTTGTAAAACAAGATAGTAGGAGGATTTAAATTATGTCGACAAGTCAAATGCTGAAAGGGATTTTAGAAGGGTGCTTACTTGCTATTATTTCTGAAGGCGAAATATACGGTTATGAAATGAGTGAAAAGCTAGCGAAGTATGGTTTTACAATGGCGAGTGAGGGAAGTATTTATCCGTTATTAATACGAATGCAAAAAGAAGGACTAATAATAAGCGTAATGAAGGAATCTCCATCTGGTCCAAAGAGAAAATATTATACATTAACAGAAAAAGGCGAGGAAGCACTTGATGAATTTATGGATCGCTGGGAAGCGATGCAAAGTAGTGTAGAGCGTCTACTTGAAGGGAAGGGGAGAAAAAAATAATGCTATCAAGAGAAGCACGAAAGTTTTTGTTAGATATGAGATTATTTTTGACGGCAAAGAGTGTAAAAGAAAGTGATATTGAAAACTTTTTAGAAGATGCAGAGTTGCATTTAATAGAAGGTGAGAGTGAGGGGAAGAGTGTAGAAGATATTTTCGGAAGCTCACCGAAAGAATATGCAAATGAACTTGTAAAAGTGATGGAAAGGGATAGACAGGAAACGTGGAAGCAAATTGGTTTTACAGTAATGAATATCGTATCGTTTTGGATTATTGCTTCTATCTTAATAGTGAATAATGGAATGTTACAGATTTCACTTATTCAGTGTATCGGTTATAGTTTTTCATTTATTTTAGTTGTTATAGGTCCTAATTTTCTACTTCGCAAAATGACTTTTGTAACAAGTTTTTCAAAAACGTGGTTTTCTATGTGGTTTTTAGTAATGATAGCGCCAATGTTTTTAATGGGAGTTATTACGGTACTAGATGTGATATATCCTACAAAAATGTTTATATTCACTCAAATGCAAAGTTATTTATTGGCTGGTGGTATTTTTATTATTACAGTAGCGGTAAATATGTATTTTAATGGATGGTTTAAAAACTTATATTTAATTATTCCACTTTCAATTATGTTAGTGTTTAAAACATTTACATCGGAAGATCTCGTACCAATGTTATTTCAAATTATATGTTTATATGGAAGTTTATTTATTTTAATTTTTGTTGAAATTATGATGAAGACGAATAGAAGAGAAATGGTTAAATAAGGGAGGTGTTATAATGAAGATTTCTAAAGAAAGTGAAAAATTTTTAATCGATACGAAAGTATATTTAATAACAAAAGGGATTAAAGAAGAAGATGTGGACGCTTTTCTAGAAGATGCAGAGCTTCATTTAATAGAAGGTGAAAAAAAGGGAAAGACAGTAAGTGACATATTTGGTGACTCACCAAAAGAGTATGCGGAAGAATTAGCGAAAGAGATGGAGAAGGATAAAAGCGGGAGCATAAAAAGTATTTTAGGGATGATTATTGGTATTGGTGGATATTGGTTACTGACAAATATTTTATTTGGAAGTCCAGATCAACAATTTACGTTAACAAATGTACAGTTAATTGGTTATCCTATCGTTTTAATCATTACGATTATTGGAACGATTGTTGCATTTAGAATGTCTTCTTTTAAAAGTAAATTAGTAGAATTTGGGATGATTTATGTAATAGTAATGGTTCCTATTTTATTATTGGTGTTATTGATGTTTATGAATAAATGGTATGGGACACCTGTATTGCAATTGGCGACAATGCAAACATATATATTAGCAGCAATTATCTTTTTATTACTTCTTATTGGTGAAGTATATGTTCTTGGCTGGATGGGTGTTTTTGTACTAATTGTTCCTCTTACGATTATGTTCTTATTTAAAGACTTAGAAGAAAGTAGTGTATTTTGGGGAATTGCAAAGGTCTTACTTATGTATGGAAGTATATATGGATTAATGAAATGGTCTTTAAAAATTGAAGAAAGAAAAAGTATGAACTAGAAATTCAATAAAAAGCGGCTGCTCTGGATATACAAAAAATTATTTCCAAAGAAATATTATATAGGGATTTTTAGAGGGATTACATTTACATTTAGTTGTCTATTTTTATTTCTAGCAGCCGGGATTTATTTTGTTGATTGGAATAAGTTGTTTTAAACAGTAACATGAGGGTTACTGTTTTTTTCTTTGTAATAAAGAGCTTTGTAAAGAGAGCGCTTTTTGTTCTGCTGTTAATAAGGAATGAATATGAACGTTTTCTGGACGAGGGACTATCGGATACATAAGATTTGTTGGAGAAGGGTGGTGCTCCGAGCCGGTTGGAGAATGAGGATCTGCATGAGTAAGTTTTCCGTGAACACGTCTTGTAAATAAAATATGACCGATTTCGTGAGCGAGCGTATATATATTTTTCATAGGAGCAGCCGAATTTGTTAAAACGATATAGCCAGTAAGTTGCTGTTGTTTTGCTAAAGAATAAGCGCAGGCAATTACTGCTGTTTCTTTGAAATAATCACTGCCAATATAACAAATATAAAGGTCGCATTCAGGAGCTTCATTTACACATGTTTGGAAAAAGGATGCCAGCTTTTCTTGACTTTGAATGGAATTTTTATAACTGATTTCACGGTCAAAAAAACGGAAAAGTTCATTTAATACAATTACTTCTTGAATTTGAAATGTAATGGGGTGCCAAATTGATTCTGCAACAGCTAAATCTTTTGCGATGCGGTCATCAGAAATATCGGCGCCGGGAGTAATACAAATACATATATTGACGTATGGATCCATAAGGAACACCTCAAATGAAAAAAAGTTCTTCCTATAATATATGTGGGAAAAAGATGTCATGTATGGATAAACGCCTTCTTTATTGAATATATAGATGACAAGTCGAAAAAATTTCATAGTTCTATAACATGGTGTGATCATCTTTTTGATATAGTAAAGAAAAGGGGGAGAATATATGTATACATTAAAAATCGTTTCAGACAGAGAAGCTCTTTATCAATTTGCAAGTTATGTAAGAGTTGTGCAAGGGGTTGAAGATGTATATGTAGAGGTGGGAGAACCTTTATATGAACATCCGTTGATGAAGTTTTATGTACATATTAAGCTGGAAGAAACATATGAGCAGCATAAAGCGTTACAAGAAATAGCAAGATTAGTAGAATTAGGGCGATTTACATACGTCCATTATCGTAATGATGAAATTGAAGAAGCTTTTGAAGCTGTAAAATATGAAAGTTTTAAGAAATAGAAATGGGAAAAAAGGAAGCGGAAACTTCCTTTTTTTTCTTGGAAATTACATCAACAAAAGGAGAAAAATTTTGTTATGATAAGGGAGGGTGAGGAAAGGAGAGTTTACATATTGGGGTATATTGAAGAGTTACGCAAAGTCGTTGGGACAAGGCCACTTATTCTCGTTGGGTCAGCAATCATTATATTAAATGATAATCAAGAAGTATTGCTTCAATATCGTTCAGATACATATGATTGGGGTGTACCTGGTGGGGCGATGGAACTGGGCGAAACGACAGAAGAAACTGCACGTAGAGAGTTATTTGAAGAAACGGGGTTAACTGCAAAAATAATGCAATTTCTTGGTGTTCTATCAGGAAAAGAAGTATATTTCCGTTATCCGAATGGCGATGAAATTTTCAATGTCATTCATCTGTATCAGGCACATCATGTGAGTGGGGAATTAAAGCTCGATCATGAAGGGTTGAAACTTCAATATTTTCCAGTAGATAAGTTGCCAAAATTGAATGAAACAACAGAGAAAATTTTACAAAAGTTTTTATATGCACTAACAGAATAGAAGGTTAATTCCTTCTATTTTTATTATATCAAATATTTTGATTTTTTAGTATGTTTATAGTATGATAGTTATAGATATACATCTTATGGAATTTCACCTAAAAACTTACTAGGGTACATAAGAGAGGGGCAAGTGCAAAATGCATAATGTTGTTATTACAGCTGCAGTTCGTTCGCCAATTGGAACTTTTGGAGGAGCGCTAAAAAATGTAACGCCAGTAGAATTAGCTGTTCCTGTACTTCAGGAAGCTGTAAAACGAGGCGGGGTAGAACCACATGAAGTTGATGAAGTAATTTTAGGTCATTGTATTCAAAGAACTGATGAAGCAAATACGGCGAGAACAGCTGCATTAGCGGCAGGATTTCCTGACACAGTTACGGGATATACAATCCAACGCCAATGTTCTTCAGGTATGCAAGCAATTATGTCAGCTGCAATGCAAATCCAATTAGGTGTAAGTGATGTTGTTGTTGCAGGTGGAGTAGAAGCGATGAGTTCGAGCCCTTATGCATTGAAACAGCACCGCTGGGGACAACGTCTACAGCACGGAGAAATTCGTGATACGGTGTGGGAAGTGTTAGAAGATCCGATTCACCATATTATGATGGGTGAAACAGCGGAAAATTTAGTTGAACAATATGAAATTACAAGAGAGGAACAAGATGAAGTTGCTCTTCGCAGTCATACATTGGCACTGAAGGCAATCGAGTCTGGATACTTTGACGATCAAATTGTTCCTATTACAATAAAAGAGCGTAGAAAAGAAGTTATATTTTCGAAGGATGAACATCCACGTGCAGATATTACAGCTGAAAAATTAGCTGGATTGAAGCCGGCATTCCGTAAAGATGGATCAGTGACTGCGGGGAATGCATCTGGCCTTAATGACGGGAGTGCAGTTCTAGTATTAATGAGCGAAGAAAAAGCGAAAGAAAAAGGTTTACAACCGTTAGCTAGAATTGTTGGATATTCAGTAGCTGGAGTAGATCCAAAAATTATGGGTATTGGACCAGCACCAGCAATTCGTAAAGGTTTAGAAAAAGTAGATTGGTCATTGGAAGATGCAGATTTACTTGAAATTAATGAAGCTTTCGCGGCTCAATATTTAGCTGTAGAGAAAGAGTTAGGCTTAGACCGTGAAAAAGTGAACGTAAACGGTAGTGGCGTAGGACTTGGGCATCCAATTGGTTGTACAGGGGCTCGTATTACAGTAAGTTTAATTCACGAATTAAAAAGACGTGGGTTAGAAAAAGGAATTGCCTCTTTATGCGTCGGTGGCGGTATCGGGGTTGCCTTATTTATAGAAGCACTATAAAAAAGAAGCAGCTATTGCTGCTTCTTTTTTTACGACTCAAATAGATGATGAAATAATCGATCACGATTTTCAAAGAAAAGTTTCGTCGTTTGATAATGCTCAGTTTCTTCTAATGTGGATTCGTGAATCCCTTCTTGTGTTAAAGAATATATAGTGGATTCAGGGTAGGCCATTAAAATAGGAGAATGCGTCGCAATAACAAATTGTGAACCTTGTTCCACTAGCTCGTGCATTCGAATAAGCATGGAAAGTTGTCTCATTGGTGATAAAGCTGCCTCAGGCTCATCTAAAATGTATAAACCTTGTCCTGAAAAACGATTCATAAATAATGAGAAGAACGATTCGCCGTGTGATTGTTCGTGTAGTGAAACGCCGCCGTAAGATTTTATAGCATCTATTTCATCAATATAAGAAGCAACGTTATAAAATGATTCAGCGCGAAGAAAGAAACCGTCGTTTGGTGTATTGAAACTTTTTGAAATTCGAAGGTATTCATGTAAAGATGAATGGGAATCGTTTGTGCTAAAGCGGAAGTTCTTCGTTCCACCTTCTGCATTAAAACCTAACGCAATTGCAATTCCTTCAAGTAATGTTGATTTACCTGTTCCGTTTTCTCCAATAATGAATGTTACATTTGGATGAAAAACTAGTGATTGTAATGTTCGGATAGCAGGTAAGCAGTAAGGATATCCGGAAAAATTAGGGATATTTTCTTTTTTTAATGTAACATTTTGTAAAAAGGGTACGTCAATCAATATATAAACCTCAATTCATAACGGATTTTGATTCTAAAAAGGCGGCAAATACAAGTGTTAATGACACCTGAATTCCTTCCTTATTTTCTGAATATTTTATGTGGATTATATCATTTAAACTATCATATTCCAATGTGAAAATAAATATTGCATGAAGATCCATTCTCTCGTTATGATATATGGTATTCTATTGAAAATGTGAGAAGGAGTTAAAGTATGCCGTTTACATTTGCACATCCAGCAGCAGTTCTTCCTTTTGCGAAAAAGCATTCTAAACATATTTCAGTAACGGCTCTTATATTAGGTAGTATGGCGCCTGACTTTGAATATTTTTTACACTTTAGACCGTATGGTGTAATTGGGCATACGTGGCTTGGATTCTTATATTTGAATTTACCACTTGTCTTCTTGTTAGCATACATATATCATTACATTTTAAAAAAGCCTTTTATAACGCATTTACCTAAACCGTTTGCTGGGTATTATACATATGTAGTAGACAAGCGGTGGGGGCTTCATACATGGAAGAATCTTTTTGTATTTTGTTATTCAGCATTATTCGGTATGTTAACGCATGTTGTTTGGGATGCATTCACTCATAAGACAGGCTATTTTGTTATGAAAATACCATTATTACAAAGAGAATGGTACGGTATCTCTGTTTATAAATATATGCAACATGGAAGTACATGTATTGGTGTTCTATTATTAGTATACGTTTTATGGAAGTATAGAAATGAAATGGGTAAAGATTTTATTTTAGCTTCGGAAAAAAGAAAGTATTGGGTTTCAGTAATTGTTGTAGCAACTATTATATTTATCGTGCACGCGTTCCTAGATCCCTATTTTCATATTTTCCAAATTGGAGGTATAATAGTATCTGGACTGACAAGTTCATTTTGTGGACTTGTCATTGTTTCTATAGTTTACAAAGCCAGGGACTAATTTTATATTCATGAATGATAGCGTTAGGAGAAATGAAATGATGAAAGCATGGAAAAGTATTTTTGTTTTATGTAGTTTTCTTCTTATGTTAAGTGGTTGCTTCCATCAAGAAGAAAAGAAAGCTGAACCAAAGAAGAAAGAATCTATTCCTGAAACAAAAGAATATGGTGGGCGTGAGCTGAAAAAAGTAGGACAAAAAGTGAAAGAAACAGGATGGGGTACTTTCAAGTTAGAGCAGATGCATTCTGTGAATCAAACATTTGAAGTAGCGCCAATGAAAATTCACGTACAAGATGTGAAAGTAATTTCTTTATCACAGATGAGTGAAAAGGCAAAAAAAACATTGAAAGTATACACGGCACTAACCCCTGAAGAAGTAAAACGGAGATTAGGGGATAAAGTAAGCCAAGAAGATGCAGAATTATATGCATCGCTAAGTGGAACAGAGATTAGTAATACAATTCGTTACGTTGAGATTACATATAAAGTGGAGAATACCGGAAATAAAAATATGCAATTTTTCTCTATGAATGATGTTATGATTAATGGTAAGCAACATTTTAAAGTAGCCACTCAAAACTTTTTATATGACGAAGATACGTTAGTTGGTACAAAAAATGTATCAAGAGAAGACTATAAGCCTGGTGAAACAAGAGATGGTATTATTGGTTTAATACTTGACGATGGAAAAGACAAGGTAAAGGATATTCAGTTTACAACTGATGATTTACTTGCAGGGGATTCAGAAACACAAGATGTTGTAAAAGAGCCACAAACGTTTAACATCTCACTAAAATAATGTAAGACAAAACAGTCAGCATTCAAATATTATGCTGACTGTTTTTTTATTTCTTTTATGTATGAATCTACATTTTGAAAAGGCACCTTAATTTTAAACGCATCTTTTTGTTCATTAAATTGCTTTTCATTGTAGGGACCGAAACGTTTATTGTGCTTTACGTCAATAATCCAATAATGTTCACTTTTTTTATTTGCAATTGCTGCGTCAGGGTTATTCGGATCTGATTTTTCCTCGGTTTGTTTTGCAATAATGTATTTATCATCCCAAGCAATGTCTGTAATTTTTGCAGGGATGTATTGTGTGGCATATACAGCATCTTGCGAGGGGAAAAGTTCAAATGCATTTCCAGAAGTACGTATGAGTTCGTATTCATCGTTAACCGTATAAGTTAAGTGACCTGTGTTTCCTGCACAACCAGTTAATAGGAAGGCGACGAATAGGATTATCCATTTTTTCAATATGGGAACCTCCTTTATAATGCTATTGTAACAAATTGTACAAGAAAAGTAAGAGAAACGCTAGTTTACAATGTTTTTTAGAAGTGGTACGATGAGACGGGTAAAGAAGGATATGAAGGAGTCGACATAAAATGAAGTTAAAGATGCATCGTCCAGCGCTTGTAATGAATCGCATAGGTGCTTCCCTAATTGACATGTTTTTAATCTCGGTTATGTATGGTGCAGTAGTAGCTGTTATGACCGGAAACTATAGTGCTATGTTTAAGCGCTTTAATATAAGCTTAGGTGATTTTAGATATGATTTCGCAGTAGTTTTTATATTAATGGCGATATATTTTATTGTGTTACCCTTTATTTGGAACGGTGTTACACTTGGAAAAAAGGTAACGAGAATAAAATTAATTTCATTGAAGAGTGAAAAGCTAACGTTGCAAACATTAATTATAAGATTTTTTGTAGTGTTATTACCGAACGTATTGCTATTAGGAATTCCATTAATATGTAATATATATATGATGTTGTTCCGCAAAGATAATTGTGGTTTTCAGGATTTAATTACAAAAACGAAAGTAATAAGCCTTGTATAATGAAAAAAAGACCTTTTTATATATAAAAGGGTCTTTTTGATTTTATAAGTATATGGGGAATGTTTACAGTAAGGAAAAGCTAAAATGTGTTAATTCTATTCATAATAGATTGAAAATTAAGAAAATGATATAATGATTAAAAATAATATCTTTATTCCGCCATATTGGGGCTGATTAAAATTTCACTTTATATAATAAGGGGGAGATTAAAATGACTGGAGGTAGTGTAATCTTTTGGGGGATTTTAATTTTCATCGGTTTAGTTTTCGACCAGCGTAATAATAAGAAAAAAGAAGGATAAAAAGTAAACGTTTACAAATGAGATAGCAATTTTCTTGCTTGCAGATTAATCTTATAAAGGAGTATACTGAATGACGGTAAGACTTATAGAAGGGGTAATGAAAATGAAGCTTGCAGGAAAAGTTGCTATCGTAACTGGCGGTGGCATCGGTATTGGACGTAATACAGCTCTTTTGTTGGCTAAACAAGGCGCAAAAGTTATTGTGACGGACATTGATCAAGAGAGTGGACAAGCAACAGTGGAGGAAATTATGAATCTAGGCGGAGAGGCACTTTTTGTATCCTATGATATGGGAAAGCAAGGAGATTGGCAACGCGTTATTAGCATTACTTTGAATGCATTCAGTCGCATTGATATGCTTTTTCAAAATGCAGGTTTATATAAAATAGATTCTATTTTTTCTCGCCAACAAGAGAACGATTCCAATGTACTTTGTATTAATGACGTTTGGATAGAGATAAAACAATTAACGTCATCTTTTATGAAACAGCAAGAAGAAGTGGTGCTTAGTGATTTACCGATTTTCGGTATTATTAGCACAAAAGGACAATCATTTCATACAGTAGAAGCCCTAGTATAATAATAAAAACCGCCCTCAATATATGTGGACGGTTTTTTTGTATGTGTATAGTAAAGATAAATTTTTTAGCGAATACGTTGTTCAGTTTGGTTATCAAAGAAATGTGCTTTATTCATATCAAATGCTAATTTAATTTGGTCACCAGTTGAAAACGTATGTCTTGCATCTACACGTGCTGCAAAATCTTGATTTCCAAGTTTCATATATAAAATGGATTCAGCACCTAATAATTCAGCGACTTCAATTTTTGTTGTGAAGGCAGTAGATTGCGAAGCTTCTAAAAATAGTAGTTCATCATGAATGTCCTCTGGGCGAATACCTAAAACAATTTCCTTATTTACATAGCCTTGTTCACGTAGCATCTTCATTTTTCCTTCAGATACTTTAATTTTTATAGTATTGTCTATAACGAAATCGGTTTCAGTCAATTTACCACGGAAGAAATTCATCGCTGGTGAGCCGATAAATCCACCCACGAAAATGTTTTCTGGCGTTTCGTATACTTCTTTTGGAGTTCCAATTTGTTGGATTTTTCCATCCTTCATAACGACAAGACGCGAAGCCATAGTCATTGCTTCTGTTTGGTCATGTGTTACATAAATTGTTGTTGTTCCAAGGCGATGATGTAGCTTAGAAATTTCTGAGCGCATTGCAACACGGAGTTTAGCATCTAAGTTTGATAATGGTTCATCCATTAAGAAAACTTTTGCATCTCGAACGATTGCTCTACCTAACGCAACACGTTGGCGCTGTCCACCTGATAATGCTTTCGGTTTTCTATCTAAATATTGTTCAAGTCCTAAAATTTTTGCTGCATCTTTCACACGACGATCGATTTCATCTTTTGGTATTTTTCGAAGTTTTAATCCAAATGCCATATTATCATATACACTCATATGTGGATAAAGAGCGTAGTTTTGGAATACCATAGCGATATCTCGATCTTTTGGAGGAACATCATTCATTAGTTTACCATCAATTGAAAACTCGCCTTTTGAAATATCTTCAAGTCCAGCTACCATTCGTAATGTTGTAGATTTTCCGCATCCAGAAGGACCGACAAATACAATAAATTCTTTATCTTGAATGTGTAAATTAAAATCAGTTACAGCTGTTACGTTATTATCATATATTTTATAAATGTTTTCTAATTTAAGTTCTGCCATGGTATTTCCCCCTAGAAATAATTATGCAAACGTTTTCTTTGAGTTCATTATAAACGAATAGATTCAAAAAATAAATAAAAAAATAAAACGTTTTCATTTATTGGAGATTTATTAGTGGTTTTCATATGTTTTCTTAGAAAAAGAACAATAAAAATTGTAAGCGCTATTTTAAATTGAGATAGAATCTGTTATCATTCATTAATGAAAACGTTTGCGCCTTAAAAAAGAGAAAAATGAATGATGAATGAAATGGGGTAGCATAATGGAAAAACAATGGTGGAAAGAAAGTGTAGTATATCAAATTTATCCTCGTAGCTTTATGGATAGTAATGGTGATGGTATAGGAGATCTTCAAGGGATTATTTCAAAGCTAGATTACTTAAAAGAGTTAGGGATTGATGTGATTTGGTTATCACCAGTCTATGAATCTCCAAATGATGATAATGGTTATGATATAAGCGATTATTGTAAAATTATGAACGAGTTCGGAACAATGGAAGATTGGGATGAGCTATTATATGAAATGCATGAACGTAATATGAAACTTATGATGGACTTAGTTGTTAATCATACTTCGGATGAACATAATTGGTTTATTGAATCACGTAAATCAAAAGATAATAAATATAGAGATTACTATATATGGCGCCCTGGAAAAGAAGGGAAAGAACCGAACAACTGGGGAGCTGCTTTTAGTGGATCTGCATGGCAGTATGATGAAATGACGGATGAATATTATTTACATCTGTTTTCTAAAAAACAGCCAGATTTAAATTGGGATAATGAAAAGGTAAGACAAGATGTTTATGAAATGATGAAGTTTTGGTTAGAAAAAGGAATTGATGGCTTCCGTATGGATGTTATTAATTTTATTTCTAAAGAAGAGGGATTACCAGCTGTTGAAACAGAAGAAGAGGGGTATGTTTCAGGTCATAAGCATTTTATGAACGGTCCAAACATTCATAAATATTTACATGAAATGAATGAGGAAGTATTATCGCATTATGATATTATGACGGTTGGTGAAATGCCTGGTGTAACGACAGAAGAAGCGAAATTGTATACTGGAGAAGAACGAAAAGAGTTGCAAATGGTATTCCAATTTGAACATATGGATTTAGATTCAGGAGAAGGTGGAAAGTGGGATGTAAAACCATGCTCACTTCTTACTTTAAAAGAGAATTTAACAAAGTGGCAAAAAGCATTAGAGCATACCGGATGGAATAGCCTTTATTGGAATAATCATGATCAGCCTCGCGTTGTATCTCGTTTTGGTAATGATGGAATGTATCGCATTGAATCAGCAAAAATGTTAGCGACAGTTCTTCATATGATGAAAGGAACGCCATATATTTATCAAGGAGAGGAAATTGGAATGACGAACGTTCGATTCCAATCAATTGATGAATATCGAGATATTGAAACGTTAAATATGTATAAAGAAAAAGTGATAGACCATGGTGAAGATATAGAAAAAGTAATGGAATCTATTTATATAAAGGGTCGTGATAATGCTAGAACTCCGATGCAGTGGAATGATCAGAATCACGCTGGATTTACAAAAGGTGAACCTTGGATTACTGTAAATCCTAACTATAAAGAGATTAATGTGAAACAAGCAATCCAAGATGAAGGTTCAATTTTTTATTACTATAAGAAATTAATTGAACTACGCAAAAATAATGAAATAGTTGTGTATGGATCATATGATTTAATATTAGATAATGACCCTTCTATTTTTGCTTATGTAAGAACATATGGAGATGAAAAACTACTTGTCATTGCAAACTTTACTGCGGATGAAAGTGTATTTGAAATGCCTAAGGATATTAGTTATAGTGAATCAGAGTTATTTATACACAATTACGATGTAGAAATCGGATCAATAGATAACATTCCATTACGTCCGTATGAAGCGATAGTGTTCAAATTGAAATAAGAAAAAGCCTTATGCCATTTCGAACTTGGCATAAGGCTTTTTTGGATTACCATTTTAATATGGAGAATCCATATGGAGGAAGTGTAACTTGTAATACACTTGCTTCCGCTGAAAATTCTTCGTTTGTATAAATGTTAATTATTTTCTTACCAGTAACATGAAGAGGGAGTGAAACTGTAACTTCACTATTAGTAGGGTTTAAAACGAAAAAGATAGTTTCATCCTCATATGTTTTCGTATAAGAAATATAATTATGTTCATCATTTGCTTCGATGAATTGAAAAGTACCATGTCCTCCAAATGCTTTATGTTGTTTACGTAATAAAATCAATGTTTGTATATGGGTAAATAATGCATGATCTTGTTCTTTAGTATCCCAAATCATACATTTACGGCAATCAGGGTCCATGCCGCCATCCATACCAATTTCATCCCCGTAATAAATACAAGGAGAGCCGATGAAAGAAAGATGGAATACATAGAGCAATTTCAACTTATTTTTATCTCCGTTGCATGTTGTTAAAATTCTTGGAGTATCATGGCTGTCTAATAAATGAAATGCTGCTTCATTTACATTCATAGAGTAGGAATGTAGAGATTCTGTAATTTGCTTCATGAATTCACTTGCTTTAATGGAATCGTTAGCAAAGTAAGAAAGTAGAGCATTTGTAACAGGATAGCTCATGACAGCATCAAATTGATCGCCTTGTAGCCACGGAAGGGCATCGTGCCAAATTTCTCCCAAAATATATACTTCAGGATTTAGTGTCTTTATTTCAGTTCGGAATTCTCTCCAAAAGTTGTGATCGACTTCATTGGCGACATCAAGGCGCCAGCCATCTATATTGAATTCTCGTACCCAATAACGTCCTACTTCAAGTAAGTATTCTTTTACATCTGGATGAGCTGTATTTAATTTAGGCATATACGGTGTAAAGGCGAAAGTATCATAATTTGGAAGTGGTTCGGTTATAATCGGAAATTCATGAATGTGGAACCACTCTTTATATGCGGACTTCTCACCATTCTCTAGTACGTCTTGAAATTTCTCGAAAAAGTATCCACTATGATTAAACACAGCATCGAGCATTACTTTTATACCGTGCTTATGACATTCTTCAACGAGCTCTTTAAAAGTTTCTTTCGTCCCAAATTGTGGGTCAATTTCCATATATTCAATTGTGTCATATTTATGGTTTGAATGAGCTTTGAAAATAGGTGTGAAATATATTCCGGAAATGCCAAGCTTAACAAGGTAATCAAGGTTTTGAATAACACCAGAAAAATCTCCGCCGAAAAAATTAGTTGGAGTTGGATTCGCACTTCCCCAAGGAAGGGTGTTTTCTGGATTCAGCGTACTATCGCCATTAGCGAATCGCTCAGGGAAAATCTGATACCAAATGGTGTCTTTAATCCAAGATGGTGCTTTGAATACATCATCTGCATGAATAAATGGAAAACAGAAAAAGTTACCAACATCATCATTTGGAATGCTAGAAAAGAATCCTCGCTCTGCATAAATAAGAGTGTCTGTTTCAGATTTTAATTCAAACCCATAACGTAAGCGCTTAAATTTTGGTTCGATTGCAATGGACCAATAATCAAATAATGCAGTAGAACCCGTTTTTTTCATGGGTGTACTTGCTGATATCCATTTCCCGTCTTTCCATTCGTAAGGATCACCGTAAATAAGATCGGCGCTTTGAATATCATCTCTCTTAGTACGTACTCGGATGTGAATTGTTTGTTCATCATAAGCGTATGCATAATTATCTTTCGGCCTATGATAAATGGCTTCTTTAAACATATAGAAAATCCCCCTTCAATATCTCTATACATAGTATTCCCTTAAGTGTAATAATAAAGCCTGTATTGCAAACGATTGCCTTTCTCGTAGCTTTAATATTGCTTATAAGAGTAGTATTCATTTTATATAAAGTCAATGTATAAAGAGTATAATGACATAATTTTTAAATTAATATTTGCAAAATGAATAAAAGAATGTATAATGATAGACAAATAGCGCAAACGTTTTCATAGATTGAGATATTGTTTGCGCTTCAATTAAACTATCAAATGCAAACGTTTTCAGTTACTGAGGTACATAGACAATTTAGGGAGGTTTTTGGGATGAAGAAAGCATTATCATTATTAACGGTTTCAGCATTATCTATTGGTATGTTATCTGCATGTGGACCGAAAGATTCAGGGAAAAAAGAGGAAAGTAAAGCGAAAAAAGACTATGATCTTCTTGTTTGGGAAGATGATAAAAAAGGTGTTGGTTTAGAACCAGCAGTGAAAAGCTTTGAGGAAAAATATAAAGTAAAAGTAAAAGTTGTTGAAATGCAAATGACAGATCAAGTGAAGAAGTTACGCCTTGATGGGCCAGCGGGGACTGGACCAGATGTTGTAACATTGCCACACGATCAAATCGGAAATGCAGTAACAGAAGGTTTACTTTCTGAAGTGAAAGCAGATGATGCTGTAAAGAGTAAATTTACTAATTCATCAATAGAAGCACAGACATATAACGGAAAATTATATGGTTTACCAAAAGCAATTGAGACACCAGTCTTTATTTACAATAAAAAACTAATGCCAAAAGCGCCAGAAACGATGGACGAGCTGTTTAACTTCTCAAAAGAATTTACGAAAGATGGCAAGTACGGATTTTTAGCATTAGGAGATAACTTCTACTTTGCTAATGCATTCATGGCAGGTATGGGCGGTTATGTATTTGGTGAAAAAGATGGAAAGCCAAATGCAAGTGATGTTGGATTAAATAATAGTGGAGCAGTACAAGGTGCTGAATATCTTCAAAAATGGTACAAGGAAAAATTATTCCCAAAAGGTATTATCGGTGAATCAGGTGGGCCTGCTGCTGATGGACTATTCAATGAAGGAAAAGCAGCTTCTATCATGAATGGCCCATGGGCGTTCCAAGCAATGGAAAAGAACGGGATTGATTATGGCGTTGCTCCAATGCCGAAATTACCAAATGGTCAACCAATGAAAACGTTTGTTGGGGTTAAAGGATGGCATGTAACAAGTTTCTCTAAACAAAATGATTTAGCTACAAAATTCACTGAGTGGGTAACAAATGAAGAAAACGCAAAAATTCGATTTGAGAAAACAAAAGAAATTCCTCCAGTAAAATCAGTAATGGAAGATCCAATTATTAAAGATAACGAAGCTGCAAAAGCAGTTGCAACGCAATCTGAAAATGGAATTCCAATGCCTAACATTCCAGAAATGCAAGAAGTTTGGAAACCAGCTGGAGATGCGCTTCAATTAGTTGTTACAGATAAAGAGGCACCAAAAGCGGCGCTTGATAGTGCAGTGAAACAAATTAAAGGTAATATTGAGGCAAATCATAACAAGAAAAAATAAGGTGAAATTCGTGCCTCTAATATGAGAGGCACGAATTCTCTCCCTTCCATGTAGGAAGAAAAAAGGGGGAAGGAACATGCAAACATCTATGGAACCAGCAAATGGGTTAAACCATTCAAAGCATAGGAAAATGGCAACCATGTTATCAATCATTCCAGGCGTGGGCCAAATGTATAATAAACAATTTGTAAAAGGTCTTATTTTTCTAGTATTAACAGGTTCTTTTATTGTAGCCTTTGCTGATTTATTAAATATGGGATTATGGGGTATTGTAACGCTTGGTACAGAAGTTCCACGTGACCATTCTGTCTTTCTATTAGTAGAAGGAATCTTGGCCCTTATCGTTATCGCTTTTGGGCTAGGCATATATGCATTTAACTTATATGATGCATACCAAAATGGAAAGAAACGTGATAGCGGAACACCGTTAAATTCTGTAAAAGAGCAATATCGTAATTTGTTAGATCAAGGTTTTCCTTATTTAATGGTTTCACCAGGTTTTCTACTACTTATCTTTGTTGTCGTATTTCCAATCATCTTCGTAATTTTAATTGGATTTACAAACTATGATTTATATCATTCTCCTCCAGCTAAATTAGTAGATTGGGTGGGCTTTAAAAACTTTATTGATATTTTCACTTTACCGATGTGGAGAGAGACATTTGTAAGTGTATTCTCTTGGACTGTCATTTGGACATTCGTTGCAACAACATTACAAGTTGCACTTGGTATTTTCTTAGCGATTATCGTAAATCAGCCTGGTATTAAAGGAAAGGCGATTATTCGAACAATCTTCATTTTACCGTGGGCGGTTCCAGCATTCGTATCTATTCTTGTTTTCTCTGGTATGTTTAATGAAACATTCGGAGCGATTAACAATCAAGTATTAGCTTTATTCGGAATTGAAAAGATTGCTTGGATGACAGATCCATTTTGGGCGAAAATTGCTTTAATTATGATTCAAACGTGGCTTGGATTCCCGTTTATCTTTGCGATGACAACAGGTATACTGCAATCGATTCCGGGAGAACTATATGAAGCGGCTACAGTAGATGGAGCGACAGCTTGGCAACAGTTTCGTAAAATTACATTGCCACTTGTGTTATATGCAACAGCACCAATATTAATTACGCAATATACGTTTAACTTTAATAACTTTAGTATCATCTATCTATTTAATGGTGGAGGTCCTGCTGTAGCTGGACAAGACGCAGGTGGAACGGATATTTTAATTTCATGGATTTATAAGTTAACGATGACTTCAGCGCAGTACGGAAAAGCAGCAGCTCTTACAATGATATTATCGTTAATTGTTATTACAGTTGCGTTATGGCAATTTAAGAGAACAAAATCATTCCAAGAAGAGGATATGATGTAAATGAATATTAAAAGACAGAAGATGTTACGTCTCTCATTAAGTTATTTAGTTATTTTCGTAATGTGTGCCATCATTTTCTATCCGTTATTATGGATTATTGGCTCATCGTTTAATCCAGGTGATAGTTTATCTGGATCAAGTATTATTCCACAAAATGCAACGTTAGATCATTATCGTAAGTTATTAGATCTAGAGAATAGTAATTACTTACTATGGTATAAAAACACATTAAAAGTAAGTGTTTTAACGATGATTTTCTCAGTGTTAGCAATTAGCTTTACTGCTTATGCATTTTCGAGATATCGTTTTGTTGGAAGAAAAAATGGTTTATTAACATTTTTAATTCTGCAAATGATTCCAAACTTTGCAGCGTTAATTGCTCTATACGTATTAGCTCAATTAACAGGATTAATTGATACACACCTTGCATTAATTTTAATTTATGTAGGCGGGGCTATTCCGATGAATACATGGCTTATGAAAGGGTATTTTGATACGATTCCGAAAGAACTGGATGAATCAGCTCGTATGGATGGAGCAGGACATTTCCGTATTTTTTGGCAAATCATTATGCCACTTGCAAAGCCAATCGTAGCGGTTGTAGCGTTATTTACTTTCATTGGTCCATTTACAGATTTCATTTTAGCGAGTATTATTTTGCGAACACCAGAAAATTATACTTTAGCAGTTGGATTATATGAAATGGTTGCGAAGAAATTCGGTAATGAATTTACAACGTTTGCAGCGGGTTCTGTGCTAATTGCGATCCCAATTTCAATTTTATTCCTATCACTACAAAAATACTTTATTTCTGGTTTAACAGCTGGAGGTACAAAAGGATGAAAAATGGGACATTACGTCCCATTTTTCTTTTCATCTCCCTATAAATAAGTTTATAGGGAGATGAAAAGAGATTTGACATCACATGTGAAAAGAAGTGAAATAAATAGTATATTATAGTATAGGAAAAAATAGCTATATCCCTTACAATACATGAAGAGGGAGAATAGGATTAGTTTTGCAAGATATAAGAAATGAAAGTTTATGACTTGCAATGAGTGCGAGATAAAATATATGAAAAATGGCAGAGAAATGAGAGGAGGGGGATTTTTATGACAGTTACAATTAAAGATGTGGCGAAGCAAGCGAATGTTGCACCATCAACAGTTTCTCGTGTAATTGCTGATAATCCAAGTATAAGTGAAAAGACAAAGCGCCGTGTTAGGAAAGTGATGAGTGAATTAGGGTATCATCCCAATTTAAATGCGAGAAATCTTGCGAACCAAACGACGAAAACACTTGGTCTTGTTATGCCAAGTTCTGCAAGTAAAGCTTTTCAAAATCCATTTTTCCCAGAAGTTATAAGAGGGATTAGTTCATTTGCACACGTAGAAGGTTATGCGCTTTACATGTCGACAGGTGAAACGGAAGAAGAAATTTTTAATGGTGTCGTAAAGATGGTACAGGGACGCCAAATTGGTGGCATTATTCTTTTATATTCAAGGGAGAATGATCGGATTATTCAATATTTACATGAACAAAATTTCCCGTTTGTTTTAATAGGAAAACCATATGATCGAAAAGATGAAATTACATATGTAGATAATGACAATTATACAGCTGCAAGAGAAGTAGCAGAATATTTAATTTCATTAGGGCATAAGCAAATCGCGTTCATTGGTGGTGGATCAGATTTACTTGTAACGAGAGATCGTTTAGCTGGTATGAGTGATGCCTTGAAATTAGCAGACATCGTATTACCAAAAGAATATATTTTACATTTTGATTTTTCGAGGGAAAGTGGTCAACAAGCCGTTGAGGAATTAATGGGACTGCAGCAACCGCCAACGGCAATTATGGCAACGGATGACTTAATTGGACTTGGTGTGTTAAGTGCTCTTTCTAAAAAAGGATTCGTTGTACCGAAAGATGTTTCTATTGTAAGCTTTAATAATGCTTTATTATCAGAAATTGCGAGCCCTCCACTTTCGACAGTTGATGTGAATATTTATCAGCTAGGATATGAGGCAGCAAAAGCTTTAGTTGATAAAGTAGAGAATGCAGAATCCACTGCAAAGTGTATCATTATTCCTCATAAATTACTAAAACGTCAAACTTGTGATCATTATGCATAAAAAGGCTAAGAGTTTAACTCTTAGCTTTTTTCATTAGAAAGGCTTCTAATCGGTCGCAGCCTTCTTTTAAAGTTTCGATACTATACGCATAGGACAAGCGAAGGTAGCCTTCACCGTATTCAGAGAATGCTGTTCCAGGAACTACAGCTAGTCCCGCTTCTTTGACAAGATCAAGTGCAAAATCAAATGATGAAGATGTCAAATGACCAACATATGGGAATAAGTAAAATGCACCTGTTGGCTTTTCAACTGTTAATCCCATTTGAGTGAGTCTATTATATACGTAATCACGGCGTTTTTTATATTGGTGGCGCATCATTTTGGGTGCGTCTTTAGCCGCTGTTAATGCTTCAATTGCAGCGTATTGAGCGATTGAAGTAGCACACGTTACATTGTATTGATGAACTTTTAATATGTGTCCTGCTAAATAGCTTGGTGCAAATAAAAGTCCAACACGCCAGCCGGTCATAGAATGTGATTTAGATAAACCGTTAATGACAATTGTCTTTTCACGCATTTCTGGGAAATGTGCGATAGATGTATGCTTTTGTTCATATACAAGCTCGCTATAAATTTCATCTGAAAGGACGAAAATATTTTTATCTTTTAAAACATCTACAATATCTTTTAATTCTTCTGTGGATAAAGTTACACCAGTTGGATTAGAAGGATACGGTAGTACGATACATCTTGTTTTTTCTGTAATAGCATTTTTAAGCGCTTCAGCTGTTAAACGAAATCCAGTTTCACGAACATCTACAAAAATAGGCGTTGCACCGCATAATCGAATAATAGGTTCGTAACCTGGATAAATAGGAGCTGGTAAAATTACTTCTGTTCCTGGCTCTAAAATTGTTCGGAATGTAACATCAATTGCTTCACTAGCACCGATTGTAACGATGGTTTCGTTTTCAGGTGAGTAATGTAAATCGTAGTTATCTTTTACAAAGTTACAAGCTGCCTTACGTAATTCTAGTAAACCAGCGTTATGTGTATAGCTTGTATAGTTTTCTGTAATAGCCCGTTTAGCCGCTTCTTTCACGAGAGAAGGTGTAGGGAAATCGGGTTGTCCAATTGTTAAAGAAATCAAATTATCATAGTTTTGAATCATGTTAGAGAATTGACGGATTCCAGAAATTTGGATGTCCTTCACTCTAGGGTTAATGAATTGTTCCATTGTATCTCCCTTTCTTCCGTTTGAAAATTAAGTTCATTTTATCACATTTTCTATGATTACGCTCTGTATATGTTATTTAGAAAGAGAGAGAAAAGAGAAAAAAGCCGCTATAAGCGACTTTTTAATATCCGTATTCCCAATCTATTTCATCTTCATTCCAGAGTACAGAGGATACCTTGCCAAGGTGAACGACTGATTCGTTCACAGCACATGTGCAGTTTTCTTCTCCCGCTTTATACTGTAACTCTTCATATACTGATTTTTCAACATTTTCTAGAACAACCAAATTTTCTTCTTTTAAAACAAGCGTAGTACCCGCCATATTTATCTTCCTCCTACTAAAGTAATGATCACTTATTTGTAAACATAGATAGTATGGATTATATGCTGTATTTTGCTATAGTTGTCCGTCTAAAAAAGTATTTTTATATTTTCTTTGTAATCCGTATTCATTGTATACTGCATGAAGGAAATTTGGTACAGGGTTTACAATCATTTCGAAAATCTGTAACAATTATTATGAGCTGTTAACAAAGAATTAACAAATATGTTAAGAAAAATCAAAATTTTTAAAACAAACACACCTATAAAATGATATAATCATATCAAAATACATATAGGGGATGAGAGGTTATGGAGCTTATCCGTGATTTATTGATTCAAATTGCCATCATAATTTTGCCACTATTTTTATATGAAGCGATTCGTTTAAATCGCTATCAAGAAATGCCTCCGAAGCCAAATCGTTACTTTATTATGTTTTTATCTAGCGTTACGCTCGTTCTCTCCATGACATACTCTATTTGTTTTGGCAATGTGTGTGGGTATAACTTTCACCCCATTCCAATTGTCAGTGGTTTTTTATATGGTGGGATTGTTGGTTTAATCCCAGCGGTTATTTTTGTTGCATATGAATGGTTACTAAAGGGAATGAGCTTTCTTCCAGTTTTAGAAGTAATATTTTTATTGATAGTTCCGCTATTTTTATCAAAGAAATGGTCTCTTTTTTCAAGGGATAAGAAATTAATTTTAGCATTTATGATTTCATCATTTTATGTGCTTGTTTCTTTAGTATTAGGCATGATTAATGTTCTTTTGGAAACAGGATTTACACCGTATATTTCGCAAATATATAGCGGATTTATATTTGCCTCGCTTATCATGGTCATGACAATGGTATTTCAGGTGTATTTAACTGAATATTTAAATGAAAATGCATTGCTACGTACAGAGATGCAAAAATCAGAAAAACTTAATATTGTAAGTGAATTAGCAGCAAGTGTGGCACATGAAGTTCGCAATCCCCTTACTGTTGTTCGTGGATTTATCCAATTGCTAGAAAGCATGGAAGATGTGAAGAATAAGGATTATATGCGTCTCGTATTAGCTGAATTGGATCGGGCGGAACAAATTATTTCAGATTACTTAAATTTAGCAAGGCCGCAAATTGAGAAAAAAGAACACATTTGTTTATCAGCCCAATTAATAGAAATGACCACTCTTATGTCGTCATTTGCAGCGATGCAAGGTGTATATTTACAAGTTGAAATTTCAGAAAGTCTTTATACGATTGGTGATAAGACAAAATTGAAGCAAGCTATTATGAATGTTGTTAAAAATGGTATTGAAGCAATTCAAGGAAATAAAGGATATTTAAAAGTAACAGCTATTCAAAAAGATGAAACAATCATAATAAGAGTTAAAGATAGTGGTGTTGGTATGACGAAAGAACAGTTAGCAAGGCTTGGGCAACCATATTATTCTTTAAAAGAAAAAGGGACAGGATTAGGACTTATGGTAACATTTAGTATTTTACAAGCGCATAATGGTACATTGGAATATAAGAGTGAGAGCGGAAAAGGCACTGAAGCAATTATTATATTACCAGCTGTACAAAATAAGGAATAAAAGTTACCGATGGAAGGTAACTTTTTATTTTATATTGTTTATTCGTTTGTTTTTTCTTGTTTTGCTCGGCTAAATAAACTTTTAAATGATTGAAAGAAGCTTTGCTCTTTTGAGGCAGCAACCATTCTTTTTGTTTCTTGAATTTCTCGAATAACTTGCATAAGCTGTGCATCACGGTTACTGTCTTTGTTATAAATTTGACTAACAAGTTTATTCATTTTTTCTTCCTGTTTGGATTCTCGTTTATACATATGATTCATTAATAAGTCCATCTTTTCTTTTTGTAGTGCATCTGTTTGAGCGGCGTGATCGACTAACTCTTGAAGCATTTTTTCTTGAGAGCCTTCTTTTACATACACTTGTTGCATCAATTCGTCTAGTTTCTCATCCTTTAAACGATTTTGTGTAATTAGAGTAGAATTTTGATGAATAATTGCCTCATTTAATTGAGCTAGCATTTCAAGTTTTAACATGAACTCCTCAAAGTTACGCCCATCTTCTTTTTCTTTCGTTTGCATCTCTTGCTTATCTTGTATAACTGGTACAGGTGGGACCTCTTTTTCTTTTAAAATAATCGGTATCGTTTCTGAAATATCTTCTTGTAATGTAGCAGCTCTTTCATGTATAGATTTCAATAATTTTAAATCATCAAGTTTATAAATACGAGCATCAGCTGTTTTGGAAATCATATAACCATGTTCCTCTAACAGTTGACTATATTTGCGAACTATATGTTTTGGGATGCCAGTTTTATTCGTGACATCTTTCGTTTTATAGGTAGCTTCCATCATATTTCCTCCCCAAAAAGTATCGTATATATCATTTCAATCTTTTATGAGGACTTCCTTTGAAAAAGAATGTCGGAAGGCTATTAGTTTTCTACAGCATTAGTGAAAAAATGAAAATTTTTGGCGGAATGGCAAGGAATAACTAAAATAATGTCTGAAAACATATACAGGAGAAGTTTGTTATAATAACGGAGGAAAAGAAACTGGTAGAAACATGGAGGTATACATGAAGCAATTAAAAGGTATTATCATTTCAATTATCGCAATTCTGTCTATTTTAGTAGCAGTTTATGAAGTACTTGTGCCAGAGGAAACAAGTGTAAAGAAAACGAATACGTATGATCAAGTGTTAGAATTTCCGAAAGAACGTTATCCAGAGACAGGAAAACATATTACGGATGCTATAAAAGAAGGGCATTCAGAAGTTTGTACAATCGATCGTGGTGGTGCTGCAGATAGAAGGAAATTGTCGTTAGCACCATATCCATCAAAAAAAGGGTATGATCGCGATGAATGGCCAATGGCGATGTGCAAGGAAGGCGGAAAAGGAGCACATATTGAATATATAAGTCCGGCGGATAACCGCGGAGCAGGCTCTTGGGTAGGGAATAAGTTAGATAAATACCCAGATGGTACGCGAGTAAAATTTGAAGTGAAGTAGTAGTTGTATATTTCATAATGAAGGAGAAGGGGAACTATGGAGTTAACGATTTCTTATTCGCAATTAATGTTGATGAACTATGACGGTGAGCAGCCTTATGTAGATTGGACTGATGAAGATTTTGAAAGAGGTTATGCTAAGGCAGATGGAACTGTTATTTTTGAAGCACTTTCTGATTATACTTGTGAAGTGAAAGTGACCCCAGGGAAACATATTGAAAAAGAAGAAGTAGTTAGAACGATTACGGTTCCTTTTACAGTTGAAAATGAAAGTATCGTTATAACGAGTATTCTTTCTAATAAATTTCAAATACCTATTCCAAATGGTGAGTATACAGTTGTATTACAAGCAATTCCTCTTGAAGAGCCAACGGATGATGAATTATATAAAATACAATATGAATTCTTTTTTGAAAGTAAAGAATAAAAAATGGGTTATCCTGAGAAAAGGATAACCCATTTTTGTTATGCGTTTGTTTTTAAAAGGGAACGAGCATCTTTCGCTGCTTGCACCATATGTTCTAAAGCTGGAATAACTTCTTCTGTTCTTCTCGTTTTTAAACCACAATCGGGATTAATCCAGAAATATTTAGGATCACATACTTCTAAAGATTGTTCTACGATTTTATACATTTCATCTTTACTCGGTACACGTGGGCTATGAATATCATATACACCTAGGCCAATGCCTTTTTCATATGTTGTATGTTTTAATGTATCAATAAATTCTCCGTGACTTCTTGATGTTTCGATAGAAATTACATCTGCATCTAATGCGCGAATCGCGTCAACAATATCTTCGAAGTTACTGTAACACATATGAGTATGAATTTGTGTTTCATTTGCTACAGAAGAAGTTGCTAAAAGGAAGGATTGTACTGCCCATGTAATATAAGCATCCCAATCTTTTTCTTTTAGTGGCATTCCTTCACGAAGTGCGGGCTCATCGACTTGGATTACTCTAATTCCGGAAGATTCAAGTAGTTCAATTTCGTGACGAAGAGCTAGTGCAATTTGATACGAAACTTCTTTTCTTGGAATATCATTTCGAACGAAGGACCAATTTAAAATTGTAACAGGTCCGGTTAACATTCCTTTTACAACTTTTTCCGTTAAGCTTTGTGCATAAACTGTTTCCTTAATAGTCATGCCGTTAATAAAGGCTACATCACCATAAATAACAGGTGGTTTTACGCAGCGGGAACCGTAAGATTGTACCCAACCGTTTTTAGTGAATGAGAAACCAGCAAGGCGCTCACCAAAATATTCAACCATGTCAGTTCTTTCAAATTCACCATGTACAAGTACATCAAGCCCAATTTCTTCTTGGTAACGAATCCATTTTTCTGTCTCTTTTTCAATAAATTGTTCATATTGTTCATTTGAAATAACACCGTTACGCCATTCTTTTCGCGTTTGACGAACTTCAGTTGTTTGCGGGAAGCTACCAATAGTCGTTGTTGGTAATAGCGGTAACTCCAGGGCAACTTGTTGTAATTCGTATCGTTTTTCAAATGGAAGAGGACGTGAAAAATCTTCTTCTTTTAGTGCTGTTCGTGCTGCTTTGACATCTTCTCGGTTACGTGCAGCAGATGAACGAATTGTATGATGTACGTTTCGATATGTTTCCAGCTCATTACTAATGCTTTCTGTACCTTGAGTGAGAGCGGAATGAATAAGAACTAACTCTTCTAATTTTTGATTTGCAAATGCTAACGCATCAAACAGCTCAGTCGATAAGTGAGTTTCTTCTGTTTTATCGATTGGTGTATGCAATAAGCTACAAGAAGGCTGAACGATGATATCTTTCGTTTGGACTTGTTTTTGTAACGTTGTAAATAACGTAAGTACTTCATCAAGGTCAGCTCTCCAAATGTTACGGCCGTCTATACAACCGACAGCTAAAGTTTTATCAGCTGGGAACCCATATTTTGAAATAGCATTTAAATTGCCTTCTTTACCATGAATGAAATCTAATCCAATACCGGATACCGGGAATGTAATAATTTCTTCATAGTTTTCTTCTACGCTATCAAAATATGTTTGTAAAAGAAGAGTCGCATTTGGAACTTCTTTACGAATAGCTTCATAAATTTCTTTTGCTTGTTGAACTTCTTCTTTCGTTAAAGAAGCGAAAATCGGTTCATCAACTTGAATGGCTTGTGCCCCAGCTGCATGTAGTTCTGAAAGCAGTTGTACGTAAGGTACAACTAACTGTTTTAAAATGGTAGAAAATTGTTCTTGTGTATAGCCTTTAGCTAATTTTAAGAAAGTATATGGTCCTAAAATAACAGGCTTTCCATCTACTCCTAATTCTTGTTTTGCCTCTTCGTATAAGCGAAGTGGACGATTATCTTTTAAAGAGATTTGTAATCCCTCTTCATATTCAGGAACGATATAGTGATAGTTTGTGTTAAACCATTTTGTCATTTCGGAAGCTACGTGATCTTTAGAGCCACGCGCCATTGCGAAATATATATCAAGGTAAGATGTAAACTCAGAAAAACGTGATGGAATAAATCCTAGCATATAGGCAGTATCCAAAACGTGATCATAATATGTAAAGTCGCCAATTGGAATGAGTTCAATCCCTTTTTCTTGCTGTACTTTTACGTGTTGAAGGCGAATTTCTTTCATTGTTGTTAAAAATTGTTCTTCATCGATTTTATTGGACCAAAATGCTTCCAATGTTTTTTTCCACTCTCGTTGTAGTCCGATACGTGGATAACCTAAGTTACTTGTTTGAATTGCCATTTTAAATTCCTCCCTAATTGAAAGTAAGCATTTCCGTTTACTAGGAAATACCTATAACAAAAAGTACAAAGACATAGAAAATAAGCCTTCCTTTTTGTTTTAACACCTCATCATCATCCGTGAATCTATCAGTGTTGTTAAAACAGGCAGGTCTCCTGACTTATGCTTCATATAATTTCTTTCACCTTCCCGTTTTCACAGTGGTACTAAAAAGAAATCTCAGCATTTACAGTGGCGGGACCGTGTTGGAGTTTCACCAAGCTTCCCTTTTAAACACGAAACGAAACTTTCGTGTACCTATTTTCCTTTTGAAAGGAATTTAACAAGCGATATGATATTGAAACAAATTCTAACACAATTTTTGGAATTTTGTCTACTGTTTTGAAATAAGAAAATTCTAAAGTTTTTATTTCTTATTATTCTGAATTTTTATTCTGAATTAATTAATAATAGTACTGTATAAAAAGAGAAATTGAGCTATGAAAGAAGTAGGGATGTCTTCTTTCATAGCTCAATTTTCATCTATAGCAACTTCTGAAAGTCGGCCTGCTATAGCATCTTTAAGGAGGGTGTTTAACCATTGTAATTCAACTGTAATATGCTCAATTACACTTTGCAAAATATATAGTTGTGCACGTGGAACCTTTCCTTTATTACAATCATATATCGTTTGCATAGTATGTAAATATTGAAGAGTATCGTTTTTCTTTTTTTCTAAAATAGGAACTAATTCGTGATCATTGCTAAAGTGAGCGAAAGATAAGGCTGAATAAATAGGTTTATATATTTGGTTTTTGGCTTCGAATTGTTTTAATAGTAAAGTATGAAATAGTTTTTTGCCTTCTTCTGTTATATGAAAAATCGTTTTGTCCGGCCGATTTGTGTCTCTAATTACATTTGTAATATGAATTGCACCTTGCTTTTCTAATTGCTCGAAGGCGTAATAAAGTGATCCTTTAGCATATTTAATGTAACAATCCATTTGTCGTTCTTTCATAATATGCTGCACTTCATATGGATGTTTATCTCCTTCGAGTAGCAAGCCGAGAATGACTAATTTCATGCTCATGCTGTCTCAACTCCTGTATACAAAAACTTTATCCCGCATTAACGGGCAGTAAGACCCCACCAAAAAATTCAGTGGAAGCAAAGAAGGTAGGTGGGGATTAACTGCCCGTAAAAACCAGATTGGTGAGGGCTAATAATCAGTGGGGGATGAACAACCCCCACTGATTAAAGTTTCACTTTATACATATTATAAACGGCATATCCTTTTTCATAAAGGAATATGCCGCTTCTTTTTTATATTAACTAACTTGCTTTTGTTTTTCTTTCTTTTTAGGGCCAGTAAAGAGGCGTTCATTTCCCATAAGTAAAATACAAATAATACTTAGTACAGCCGGGATGAGTGCCCAGAAGAATGTATTCGCAATAGATGTAGCGAGAGCTTCTTTAATACCCGCTAATATTTCAGCAGGAATTTTTGCGGTAGCGCCTGGTGATAATAAGAAACTTGTGTCTCCGCCTTTTGGAGCTAATTTTGCTAGTTCAGGGGGGAATACAGAGTTTAGTTTATCTGTAAAAATATGATTTTGAATTGTACCGAAAATCGTTACACCAAGAGTCATACCGAGTGATCGGAAGAATGAGTTTGTTGATGTCGCCGAACCACGGTCTCGCATTTCCAACTTGTGAATAGAAGACATACTTAATACTGAGAATGAGAAACCGACACCAAGCCCAGCGAGAATCATAAATAGTGTTACGAGTAAACGAGGTGTGTCCATTGTTAAAGTACTTAATAAATAAATACCAAGAACGAAGAAGACACCAGATACCATCATAATGTTACGATAGCTTGTTCGAGACGCTAATTGTCCTCCTGTTTGACTTCCAATTACAGAACCAACCATCATTGGTGTTAAAATTAATCCAGCATTAGAGGCGGAACCTCCAAGAACGCCTTGAATGAAGATTGGAATATAAACTGTACAGATAATAAAAGCGGCACCATAGAAAAAGGCAACTCCTTGACTAGCTGCGAATAAAGGTTTTTTAAATAGATGGAACGAAATAATAGGCTCGGTTGCTTTTCGTTCTACAAAGAAGAAAATAATAAGCGTAATAACTACTGTTGTAAATAAGCCAATAATTACAGTAGAATTCCAGGCATATTCTTTACCACCAAGTTCTAATGCGAACATTAAGCAAACGATACTTATGACAAGTGTAATAGCACCAGCCCAATCAATTTTTTGTTTTCTAAATTCTAGAGACTCACTGTAGTATTTAGTAATGAAGAAAAAGGAGATAAGTCCTAATGGAATATTAATATAGAAGACCCAATGCCAACTTATATAGTCTGTAATATAAGCACCTAATAAAGGACCGAATACACTAGATGTCCCGAAAACAGCACCGAATAGTCCTGTCATCTTTCCGCGTTTTTCTGGTGGGAAGATATCGTACATAATTGTGAAGGCGATAGGCATAAGGGCACCACCACCGATACCTTGAATAGCTCTATAAATACTTAATTGCTCAATACTTGAAGCTGTTCCGCAGAGCGCAGAACCGAATAAGAAAAGAATGAGGCCACCAATATAAAAACGTTTCCGTCCGTACATATCAGAAAGTTTCCCGAAGATAGGCATCCCTGCCATTGTTGCTACCATATAAGCTGATGTGACCCAAACAAACTTATCAAATCCTCCTAGGTCTCCAACGATTGTTGCCATTGCGGTTGCAACGATTGTATTATCCATTGCGGCCATTAATATACCAAGCAGTAAACCAGCAACAACAAATTTTGTCTTGTTGGCGTCTTTTTTTAATGGTTGAGTTTCCAAATATAACCCTCCTTTAGAAATAAGTAAACTATATTAAGTTTTGAGTGCAGTGGATAAAAAATTTTAATGTATAGTTGATTTTAATTTCTTTTCCATAAGTGCACTGATATGCCATAAAGAATATTATAGTCAAATTTGACTATAAGGTAAACTTTTTCTTCCGTCAAAATATTCTTTCGTATGAGTAGAGAACGAGTGAGCTATACTGAATATTGCTATAAAGGAAATGAAGTAAATTGTAAAAAAATTTCATAAAGAACACCTTCTGTTAATAGATGAAAAATGGTTTTTTCTTCATATTGTCGAATAGGATAAAAGGAAGAGAAATATTAAACATTGCTTGTAGCAAGCTTTAGTAATTTGGGGAATTCATTGTGTGTATGTTACATCTGAAATGAGGTGAATATATATTATGAAAATATGGGGACGAATTTCGGATACAGGAAAGTATTCAATACCGCTACAACCAGTATTGTGGATTGACGGATCGAAAAAGGAAAACGAATTTCCTCAAGTAGCCGTTACATTACAAATTGGTAGTATGTATACAGAACAGTTTTCGTATGAATTGACCTACGATGTAAACGACATACTTATTATGCGAATTGAAGTGGAAAATAAAGGAGTAGAAATGATTTCGAGAGTTGTTGTAAGTCATATGATTCGAGATTACTTTGCTTATATTCCTAATTCTTTAAAAGTTGATAAGGGGATAAGTGAGTTTTTATTCCAGCTTGTTAGATGGCGAATTGATGATTTGTTACCGAATGAGAAGGTGGAACTACGTTGTAAAATAAAAGCTAATAAAGATAAAGCTCTTAAACAAACATTCTTTCAGGCTACATATACATTTCAAGATAAAGAGATATCATATGGCCCACTGCAAACAAATGAAGTTGTTGTGCGTCAATGATAAAAAGGAACCTGTACAAAAGGTTCCTTTTTTAGTGAAGGTTGTGTTTTTTGAGTATTTTCTTTTGCTCCATTCCTTTTTTTCCTACATAGTTATTTTTGTAGCCAAAGTATAGAATAAATAAAAATGAAACAACATTAACAATAGCGTCGATTTGATCGTTTGTAATAAAGTGTATGCCGAAAGAGGTAAATAATAATTTTAATGATAATAGAAAACCAGCTAGTAAACGCATAGCATCTGATAGATTCTCTTTTTGTAGCATATAGATTACTCCTTTCTATAAAAGTTATATTATATATATATGAAATAGAGTAGAAAAGGTATACAAGCTTAAGCAGAAATGTACATTGCATATGTACATTTTTTATTTTGTAGAAAAACATTATTGATATAGAAACATATATTGGTATAAAAGGGGGAAAAGTATGAAACATAAAGGGAAAATTAGTGGATTATTGCTTGGCAATACTGTGGCAGTTACAGAATGGATTGCACTTCAGGATGTAATTGCAAAACTGGATTCACGATCATTTTATACCGTCTTTATTATTTATATATTGCAAATGATACTAAGTTATTATTTTGGACATTGGTACGATAAAAGAGCGAACGAGCGTATGGGTATGGAAGTAGGAGGAATGGCAAGCAATGATTTTGTTGTTGATTTTTTTGGGAAAGTAGCTGCTTTATCTGAAAGAGATTCTCGTAATATTACAGTGTACATTCTTTCTGTAAAAGAATGGGAAGGATTAAAAGACACGTTGCAAGAAAAAAAGTTGGGAGTGTTAGTCCAAAAATTAGAGAGTACCATTGTAAAGACAATTCGGAAGGGCGATGTTGTTACAAAGTGGGATGAAAATAAGTACGTTATTGTAGCAATTGATAATGGTCATGAAACATCAACAATAACAAAACGATTAATGAAAAATATTGAAAGTGAAATAGAAGGTGATTTACTCAGTGTCACTCTTTTATTTGGAGCAGCTAGCTATCCAGTAGAAGGAAAAACGTTTGAAGAACTGTTGAGAAAGTCGCAAAATCAATTGTACCAGTATAGAAATTTGCAAGAAAATGAGTGAAGCTTTGATTTGAAGATATATGATAGGAAGATGTTTTATTTGTAACATTTTTTTGACTTTTATTACAAAAAAACGCCACGTTTGTAATAAAAGTCTTTAAAAATATATGAAATAAGCATATAATTATGATGGTAGTGTCAATGCAATTTGCACAGTGTGTTTTATTTTAAAAGTGTAGAGGAAAGCAAGCTCTACACTTTTCCTTTTTAGGAAATGAAAAGAATATTTGTAAGTTGTTGCGAGATATCGATTGTACTGTGTAAAATGAACAAAGAGATTAATTGATAGAAAGCTGGAAAGGGAATGATAGACGTGAGAGCGGAGCGATCACCTTTTATCAGGTGAACTATTATAGTCTTATTAAGACTGAGGTGAAATTCCGTGGACATTAAAGTAATACATAGTGTGAACAGGCCTTAAAAAACACGAAGTAGTATACTTAAAGATGGATATGGAATTGCTAAATAATTCAAAAAGAATAATGTAATATCAAGTAATAATTTGTACAAACAATATTAATGATCTTCGTAAAAAAGATGCGAGTGTATAGAACAATTACATATTTTATAACTTTTTTATATTACACGATGGTCGTTTATAAGTAGGAGGAAGAGATGTTGAAATATAGTAAATTAGCAATTGTAACTGCATTATCAATGATTTTATTAGCCGGTTGTTTCGGTCCGAAACCAGAAGAAGAATTATATGTAGCGTTTGAAAACGCTGCTAAACAAGAAAAAACAATGTTTGAAGATGCAAAAAAACTTGAGACTTTAGAGAAAGAAGGACAAGAATTATATAACCAGATTGTTCAAGAAGGAAAAGATAATAATCAAACTGTTAAAGAAAAACTGAATCAAGCAGTGAAAAATACAACTGAACGAGAAAAAGTGCTTGCAAAAGAAAAAGAAGTTTTAAATAAAGCGCAAGAAGAAGTGAAGTCAGCTGATAAGTATGTGAAGAAAATTGAAGATAAGAAATTGAAAGATCAAGCTGATAAAGTGAAAAGCACGTATGAGAAACGACACGATTCATTTAATAAAATGTATGACAGCTATGACAAATCTTTAAAACAAGAAAAAGAGTTATATACAATGTTACAAGATAAAGGTACTAAATTAAAAGATATTAGTGAAAAAGTAAAAGTAGTAAATCAATCTTATAAGGATATTGAGTCAGAAAAAGATAAATTTAATGAATTCACAAAGTCTTATAATACAGAAAAAGTAGCTTTTTATAAACAAGCAAATATTAAAATTAAAGAAGAGAAAAAAATAAAA
>NZ_JH414708.1:804461-808873 GCF_000238655.1 Bacillus sp. 7_6_55CFAA_CT2
AACTGTTTTATTTTTTTGTATAAGTACGACTATACCATGGAACAGGTTCACTTAATTTTTTTTCTTGTTTTAATGCTTCAGGACCAATATAATCTTGAATTGTTTTTTTTGCCACTGTTAAAGATAAGGTTGTTTTCGGATTTCGATAGGAGGATTCAAGATGACCAAGATGCGGTAGAATTCGAAAATCTTCTTTCGTAGGAGGGATGTGGAAAAAATAATCGCCTAAACGTATAAGGACATCAGATTGTTGTTGGCTAAAACGTGGGTTTCTAGAAAAATGTAATCCTTCTTTAATTGCTTTTTTTTCAGCAATCAAACGTTCTAAAGCTGTCTTTTTTAACCAGTATAAATATTTAGGATTAGTAGCTGCTTTAGCATGACGATTCACAACGAAAATAGATTGAGCTAGTCGATTAATAGAATGTTGGTTTTGTAATTGAGATTGTGGTTGTGAAGGTTTCATATTGAATCTCCTTTCAATTTTTCATTATTATACCATAAATAAAATAGGTATTTATTATACGCAAAAAGTGATTGTATATATTTTCAATATTAAAGCAATATTGTTACAAAAAACAACTATTTTGTATAATAGTAATAGAATATGTTTTTGAAATTTGATAATGAAAGAGTGAGAAGTTTGAAAGAAATATTAAAACAACAGTATGCCATTATAGATATTGGATCTAATACAATGCGTTTAGTTATTTATGAAAAGCAAAATGGAGGTTTTTATAAAGAGATTGAAAATACGAAAGTTGTTGCTAGGTTAAGGAATTACTTAATTGATGGTGTGTTGAATGAAGAGGGAATAGAAGTATTATTACAGACATTATTTCAATTTCAAGAAAGTACAAGATTCCATCAGTTGCATCATGTACTTTGTGTTGCAACAGCAACAATTAGACAGTCGGAGAATCAAGAGGAAATTAAAAAGCTTGTTGAAGGACAAACGGACTTTACTCTTAGAGTATTATCAGAGTATGAGGAAGCGCGTTACGGATACTTGGCGGTTATGAATTCTACATCGTTTTCAGAAGGAATAACGGTAGATATCGGCGGGGGAAGTACAGAAGTTACATACTTTAGAAATAGAGAGATTTTAGAGTACCATAGTTTTCCATTTGGGGCACTTTCTTTAAAGCAACAATTTATTAAAGGGGATATTCCTACTAAAGATGAGTTAGAGGGAATGCAACAGTATTTAGAGTTTCAATTTCGAACGTTACCATGGTTAATCAATAAGAAATTGCCTCTTATTGCAATTGGTGGTAGTGCTAGGAACTTAGTGAAAATCCATCAAAATTTAATATGCTATCCTATAGCAGGATTACATTTATACAAGATGAAAGAAGAAGATATTGAAAGTGTAAAAGATGAATTGGAAAAATTGTCGTACATAGAACTTCAGAAATTGGAAGGATTGGCAAAAGATCGAGCAGATACGATTATTCCAGCGGTTGAAGTATTTCATACACTTGTTAATGTTATAGAGGCACCGGCATTTGTATTAAGTAGAAAAGGGTTAAGAGAAGGTGTTTTCTATGAAGAGTTGACAAAAGATTTGGGGATTTCATATTATCCGAACGTAGTTGAAGAAAGTCTGCATTTACTATCACATGAATACGAAATGGACATGGAATTTGTTATTCAGCTTATTAAACATGGAAGACTAATTTGCAAACAACTTGAGGAAATAGGGCTTATTTCTATGTCAGTAAAAGACTGGGAAGTGTTCCATCAAGCAGCGAAAGTATTTAATATAGGCAAATATATAGACGAAGAAGCAAGCCGTTTACATACGTTTTATTTATTAGCGAATAAGATAATTGATGGCATGATGCATAAAGATCGAGTAAGGCTAGCGCTTATTGCATCGTATAAATCAAAAATGTTATTTAAACAACATTTATCTCCATTTGAAGGTTGGTTTGATAAAAGCGAACAAAAAAAATCCGCCTGTTAGGAGCTGTTTTACAATTTTCAGCTACTTTAAATGTAAGGCAACGATCGCTTATTGATACCATATCTATAACAGAAAACGAAGAAGGATTAACATTTAAAGCTTTATGTGAAAAATCGGCATTAGCGGAAAAAGTGCAGGCTGAAAAACAAAAAAACAGTTAGAAAGAGTATTAAAAACGAATATTAACTTGTTATTTGAACTAAAACATTAGGTTGTACGGATGTCTTTACAAAAAATTTACACTTTATAATATTGTAATTTGCTAAAATAAAAGTAACTAAATTATAGTGAAAAAGTTTCAAGGGGAAGTGTGAAGAGAATGGAATTATTGAAGGGGAATGCAGTAAATTTAAATGATACAGCTTATTACAATAATCGAGAGTTAAGTTGGTTAGCATTTAATGAACGTGTCTTACAAGAAGCGCAAGATGCAAATAATCCACTTTTGGAAAGATTGAAATTTATTAGTATTTTTAGTTCGAATTTAGATGAATTTTTTATGGTACGTGTAGCGGGATTAAAGGATCAAGTGAGTGCTGGATTTAATCAGCCAGAAAATAAAGCTGGCTTAACACCAAAAAAGCAATTAAATAAAATTGCGATAAAAGCCCATGCACTAATGACAGTACAATATGATACATTTAAAAATTATGTATTACCAGCGCTTGAGTTAGAGGGAATTGAACGTTTAACATTCAATGATTTGACGAAAGAACAGCGAGAATTTATAGAAGAGTATTTTGATGAGCAAATTTTTCCAGTGTTAACTCCTGTAGCTATTGATGCATATCGCCCATTTCCAATGTTATTAAACAAAAGTTTGAATTTGGCTACTCTTTTATATGATGAGAAGCAAGCGGAAGAAGAAAACAGGACGAAGTTAGGAATTGTGCAAGTTCCTTCATTACTTGAGCGCTTCATAATTTTACCGAGCGAAGGGCAAAAGCATAAATTTATTTTATTAGAAGACGTAATTAGTAGCTTTACTCATAAATTATTTACGGGATATACAGTATCATCTGTTACTCGTTTCCGTATTACACGCAATGCAGATTTAACGATTCATGAAGAAGGTGCGAGAGATTTATTAAAGGTAATTGAAAAAGAATTAAAAAAGCGTAAGTGGGGGGCTGCTGTTCGTTTAGAAGTTGGGAAAGAACACATTGATGAAAGAGTACTAGCGTTATTATATGAGGTTCTGGAAGTAAAAGATGAAGATGTATATATAATGGATGGTCCATTAGATTTAACATGTTTGTTTTCTTTATATAAAAAACTAGCTCCTTTATATGAACATCTTGTATATCCGGCTCTTATTCCGCAACCACCTCAAGATTTAGGTGATGAAGAAGATGTATTTGAAAAAGCAATTGAGCATGATATTTTATTACATCATCCTTTTGAATCATTTCAGCCGGTAGTTGATTTTGTCCGTGATGCGGCGGACGATCCGAATGTACTTGCGATTAAACAAACGTTATATCGTGTAAGTGGTGATTCACCGATTATTCAGGCGTTAAAGATAGCGGCTGAAAAGGGAAAACAAGTGACAGTATTAGTTGAATTAAAGGCAAGATTTGATGAAGAAAACAATGTTCATTGGGCTAAAGAATTGGAACAGGCAGGCTGTCATGTTATTTACGGTGTAAGTCACTTGAAAACACATAGTAAAATTACATTAGTTGTAAGAAGAAAAAACGGAAAAATCGAAAGGTTCGTACATCTCGGAACTGGAAACTATAATGATGCAACAGCGAAGTTATATACTGATTTTGGATATATTACATCAAGAAAAGACTTTGGGGTTGATGCAACCAATTTCTTTAATTATTTAAGTGGTTATACAACAAAGCCACATTTTCATCATTTATCGGTTGCTCCATTTGATATAAGAGAGCAATTTATAGATTTAATAGATGAAGAAATCCGTTATCATAGGCAATATGGAAATGGATATATTATCGCTAAGATGAATTCATTAACAGATAAACCATTAATTAAAAAAATGTACGAAGCATCACAAGCTGGAGTAAAGGTAGAGCTCATTGTTCGAGGGACATGTTGCCTACGACCTGGCATTCCAAATGTAAGTGAAAATATTCGTGTAGTTAGTGTTGTTGGAAGATATTTAGAACATAGCCGTATTTATTATTTCCATCATAATGGGGAGGAGAAAATATATTTATCTTCAGCTGATTTGATGACGCGAAATATGGAGAAGCGAGTGGAAATATCTTTCCCAATATTAGATATTGAAATGAAGGCAAGAATTAAGGCGATTTTACAGCTTACATTAGCTGATAATGTGAAAACACGTGAACAAAATAAAGATGGTGATTACTATTATGTTATTAATAGTAGTACAGAAGAAATTGATAGCCAAGTGAAGTTGTTTAAGATGGCATATCAAAATACAGACGCTGAATAATGAAAAAAGTAAAAC
>NZ_JH414708.1:809040-839981 GCF_000238655.1 Bacillus sp. 7_6_55CFAA_CT2
ACTCATATGCTCCAAAAATGGAAGGATGAGTAGAAACAATAGTTTTATTATAAGCGTGTAATGAGATGGCTCGTTGAGAGAATAATATTTGAAAGAATCGTTATTTTAACTTAGTAATAGTATGGTTGCTGACATGGTCCACCGTAACAAGGATAAGGTGCTGGCGGCGGGAAAGGTGGTGGATAAGGTGGATAAAATGGTCGAGGGCCGAAAGCTAATGCTCCGCCGAGCAATCCACCAGCAATTCCAGCTAGAAAGGGAACGCCAAAAAACGGGAAGAAGCGTGAGTCGCCTACTGGACCAATAGGTGCTGAACGGACTGGAATTGGTTGATAATATGGATACATGAACATACCTCCTTTATTGGACTCACTTTTATCATATGGTAAACAAAACGTGGATGAGCGCGTACAAGAAAGGATATGTAAGAAAATAGGCGAATTATTACGAATGTTGGAGTGTGAAAATTGTGATTTCAGGTTTTGACATAAAACGAAATGGGACACGTGTTCTTCCCAGGCCTCGATTGACATAGAGAGTTAAATCCTGAATTGTATAGAAGCCTTCAATATAGTCTTTGGCGAGTGAAGGTGTAATAATAGCTCCTAAAAAAGGAATTTGTACTTGTCCGCCGTGACTATGACCAGAAAGTTGCAAGTTGATTGGATATTTAGAAACTTGGGGCGCGATATCTGGTTCGTGAACAAGAACAATGTTATAAGTACTTTGCCGTGCATGCTCTAATGTTTTCTCTATTTTTGGTTTGCCTAATAGTATATCATCGAGACCGAAAATAGAAATTTCACTATTATCCATTAGATGAATTCTTTTTTCACTATTGAGCAATAGCTCAAATCCTGATTCACGCATGATGTGCTCATAGTATTCAGTTCCATATCCACCGTGATCATGGTTACCATAAATAGCGAATTTACCAAAGGGGGCTTGTATATTTTTTAAAATGGATGCAACGAAAGGAGTGTCAGTATACGTTTGATAATTATCAATGAGATCTCCGGTAAAAAGGACAATATCTGGATTTACAGCATTAATTTTAGAAACAACTTTAGATAAATGTTGAAGCGAGAAATAGTATCCGAGATGTAAATCGCTGAATTGAAGAATTTTCATACCATGAAAACTTTTTGGGATGAGTTGTGATTTTAATGTGTGCTGTGTAAAAGAAATGAAATGGGGCTCTATATATTTAGCATAGTAGTATCCGATGCTACTGGTTATAAATGAATAGAGACAAGTACGCATACCAATTTTTAAAAAATTTCTTCTTGTAATGTGCTTCATAAAAATATGAGTATACCTCAATGTTTTCATTCCATTTATAGGCTACTCAAATCTCCTTTCAGTTTATTTAAAATATACTTTACATAATAAAAAGTAGTATAGATTACGAAAAAAAATAGAATAAAAAGAAAGTTCTTTACGCTAAAATATCAGAAAAGTTTAAAAATATAAAGATTTCTATTAAATAAAGTGATAAAATGAATGTGTATTCATTTTTTGGAGGGGATGTATGTGAAAGAAAAGGTAGTTATTATAACAGGTGGATCGAGTGGAATGGGAAAAGGAATGGCGACTCGTTTTGCAAAAGAAGGGGCACGAGTTGTTATTACAGGACGTACAAAGGAAAAACTAGAGGAAACAAAGTTGGAAATTGAACAATTTCCAGGGCAAGTATTACCTGTACAAATGGATGTAAGAAATACGGATGACATTCAGAAAATGATTGAACAGATTGATGAGAAGTTTGGTAGAATTGATGTTTTAATAAATAATGCAGCTGGAAACTTTATTTGTCCAGCAGAAGATTTATCTGTGAATGGCTGGAATTCAGTCATTAATATTGTATTAAACGGTACGTTTTACTGTAGTCATGCTGTCGGAAAATATTGGATTGAAAAAGGTATAAAAGGGAATATCATTAACATGGTAGCAACATATGCATGGGATGCTGGTCCAGGAGTTATTCATTCGGCTGCAGCGAAGGCAGGAGTATTAGCGATGACGAAGACGCTCGCTGTTGAGTGGGGACGTAAATATGGAATACGAGTTAACGCTATCGCGCCAGGACCAATTGAACGTACGGGCGGTGCTGATAAATTATGGATTTCAGAAGAAATGGCTAAACGTACGATACAAAGTGTTCCGCTTGGAAGGCTGGGTACGCCAGAAGAAATCGCTGGTCTAGCTTATTATTTATGTTCAGATGAAGCTGCGTACATAAATGGAACTTGCATGACAATGGATGGAGGACAACATTTACATCAATATCCATTTTAAAAGGGATAAAAAAATGAATATTTGATTCATTTTTTTTATGGCTAAATGTGACGGAATTGTGACATATGAAAGAAAAGTGTTTACAAGAGGTCATATATACGTTATATTTAAGACCTCTTTTTTCTTCATAGTAGAATTGCTAATTCCCCTTAGCATTTTACCCCTCTAATCCCTTCAGGAAAACTGAAGGGATTTTTTATTATTTTTCCGTAAATATCATGTTATAATTTTTGAAAAGTAAAGGGAGGGAAGCACGTTGATAGATGCATTAGATGTAATGAGTAACTTGGATAAAGTCCTTCCTTATTATCAAGCTATTTTTAGTGCTGATGAGCATACTGTAATTGGATACGAAGTAGTAGGACGTATTCAAACAGAAGAGGGCATACAAAGTTTAGCTTCTTTCTTTCACGATGATTCGATTCCAAGTGAATTTCAACTGGAAGCGGATAATATTATAGTAGAAAAAGCTTTAAATCGTTATTTAGAAAGCGATCAAAAATTATTATTATTTATACATCGGAATGCTAATGTATTAATGAATGATGATGATGAAAGCTTGCTTCAACTTTTATTGAGGTATGAAGAACAAGGTTTAAATTTAAAACAAATTGTTTTAGAGATTACAGAGCATGAATGTAAAGAAGATATAGAGCAATTTAATCATTTGCTTATGTATTATCGTACATATGGTATTCAAATTTCGATTAATAAAGTCGGAACGGGCACAAGTAATTTAGAGCGTATTAGCGTGTTAGCACCTGATATTTTAAAAGTAGATTTAACGAACTTAAGGCAAACAGCACTTTTACAATCTTATCAAGATATTTTATATTCTTTATCATTACTTGCTAGAAGAATTGGTGCAACTTTGTTATATGAAGAAATAGATGCTTTTTATCAACTGCAATATGCTTGGAAGAACGGCGGAAGATATTATCAAGGTAATTATTTGAAAGAATGTTTACCTGATTTTATTGAAACGAATGTTTTGAAAGAGCGACTAGGTAATGAATGTCATCAGTTTATTCAGCATGAAAAGAAGAAGTTACAAAAAATTTATAATTTAACAGAGATGTTACGCGATCGCATTGGCGATGTTTTATCAAAACAAAAAAAGAATGAAGATATAAATGATTGGTTATTACAATTTAGTCAAAGTGTATCACAGTGTAGTTTTCGTATATTTATTTGTAATGAAGATGGTTTCCAACAATCAGGAAATGTTATGAAAAAAGATGGAGAATGGATTGTGATGCCGGATTATTATATGAAGAACTGGAGTTGGCGCCCGTATTTTCTCGAGAATATCATGAAAATGCGTTTTGAGAATAAGGCGAGGCTTTCAGATTTATATGCAGATATTGAAACGGGAGAAATGGTACGAACATTTTCTTTCCCGATTGATGATGACAACTTTTTATTTATAGATTTATCTTATGAATATTTATATGAAGAAGATGTTTTATTTTAATGCACGAAGAGATTCGTGCATTTTTTGTTTGTTTTTATCATAAATTGGTAATAGTGAAAATGGTGATGAAAATGCTGTCTATCGTTGTAAAGATTTTACGAACGAAATCTGTCCTTTCTTTGCATAATCATTGTTACAATGAATACTACAAAGACAAGTTCTTTTAAAAGGAAGGTGAAAAAATGAGGAAATATGGAATATGGCTTGTTCTATTTGTATGTGTTGCCTTTCTAGTTGGTTATAGTGTTACGACTGTTTTAGGAAAAGAGGAAGTGGAAGTCGATCGGAAAGAAGTATTTACAACGATACAAAAAGGCTATGAAACCCAGTTTTCAATTCGTGGGAAGCATTTGCCGATGAATAAGATGATAGAGACGTTATCACCGTATTTTACAGATAATTTCCTTCAAGTATTTACAGATGAAAATAGCAGAAGTGATAAACAAAGTGGTGAATATTTACTTCCGGCAAAAGAAGCACCGTTTTCTTTTAATTCAGAAACAAAAATGTCGTATGATGAAGAACATAAAAATTTATATGTATATGAGCGGACAAAAAGTGGACAGTATCAAATTGTAACATTGAAAAGGGATCAAGATAAATGGAAGCTAGCAGGATATCATGAAAGTCAGGAACTTTTAACTGAAATAAAAAGGTTGCAACAATTATAAAGTGAAACTTTTAATCAGTGGGAGGGATTACTCTTCCATCTAACTTCTTTGCTGTAGCTAAATTGGGGGTAGGAGTTTTACTACCTACAAATAGCGGGGTAAGAATAGGAATAGGTATTTACCTATTCCTATTCTATATTGAGTAGTTGTTGTAACTTTTCAATTTGAAACCCTGCAACTACTTCGCCATCAATTACGACTGTTGGAGTTGAATAAGAATCATAGTCGTATAAAAGACGATTGCGAGCAGCAGCGTCTTTTTTTACGTCAAATTCTTCATATGCAACGTTATTATGCTTCAAAAATTCTTTCACAATAACACAGGGCGGACAATCGGGTTGTGTATAAACCTCAATTTTTTTCATTGTTATTCCTCCTTTTTTCTGTTTTTTATTATATTCTTCCAGTATAAAAACCGCAATAAAGAAGGGGAAATATGTTCTTTCTGTTTTTTCCTTCGCATTTCGACAAATTTTTAGTTGAGTTTCTGGCCAATAACCTTTATCCTAGAGTGTGGAACATTTTTTCTGTTATGACGGATAGAATGAGTGTAGCTGTAAAACCTATTGGTAGGAAGATCAGAGAAAGGAGAGATTTCATGTCTCTACTCCAAGGAATTTTAACTCGACTTGTTAGTCTACAAGAACAAGCTGAAAGCGGTGAAGTAGCACAACGCTATTTTGAAGTGAACGGTGAGCGCAAATGTAGCGTGAAATTTTTCGATAAAAGTGAAATGTATGAGTTAGAAGTGTATCAACAAGGTGAAAAACCTCAAGTGTATCAATTCGATAATATCGACATGGTTGCAATTGAGATTTACGATATCATTTCTTGATACATATAAAAAAAGGTACTGCCATGTGGCAGTACCTTTTTTAGTTCTATTACTTTCTAGTGGAATGTATAGAAGTTTTTATTTTTCCTACAATGGTATTAAAATGAAATTTTAATCCGTGCAAGTTTGCTTATCCATGTGGAAAATGAGTCCCGTCAACCGGGTGAATATGTGAAGCTAAACTTCTCACAATCGCTGGGTTCTGCAAATAGCGGGAGAAATATAACTAGGAGGTTATCGTATGGAACGTTTACCAGTTGTGATTTGTCCTAATTGTCAAAGTTCTGCTGAGATTATTCATGTATTAACGGCTCAATCTAATCAAAATGTAATTTATACGTGCCAAGTTTGTCACTTTGTAATTCGAAATATTGAAACGAATAAAGGATAGGAAGTTATAATTTTAGTTTTTGTCCCATACAATGAGAATACGAAAAGTCTGTCTAATTGAAAGGACGTGACTCTGTGGACGGTGCACATAAATTTTACAATGTTTCAGAGAGACATTTAAATTTTGATATGGTCTTTAACCGTATTTGTAGTTTCATTGAAAAGGATCCGCGAAATTTATATCGATTATCCATTGGGACAGACTCACAAGCGCATCAAAAGGATACGAGGTTTATTACAGCAATCCATATTCATCGTGTTGGAAAAGGTGCCTGGGGCTGTTTACACCATAGATCAGTAAAAGATAAGCCGGCAACCTTACGTGAGAAAATATATTTAGAAACGCAGTTTAGTCAAGAAATCGCATGTCTATTTACGCCTACTCATATACAAACAATATGGGAGTTATTGCATCCTTATGCTCAAGATGGGGCTGGATTCATAATGGAAATTCATTTAGACATTGGGAATGATGGTTTAACAAAAGAATTTATTTTAGATATGACAGAAAAAATTCGAGCGATGGGATTAACTGCAAAAATTAAGCCAGATGCTTATGCGGCGTTTAGCTATGCAAATCGATATACGAAATGATTTTTTTGTATGTATACGATTGCTACATATCTTTTAATAAAAACTGAATATTACATCTATTAAATAGGTTGAATTTTTTATATAATAAGAGTAACGATGCGAGTGTAAGGAGAGGGGTATATGCAAAGGGAAGTTGTTTTAACGAAGGAAGAAGAAAGTTTACTACTAGATATTTTATTTCAGCAAAATTACGCAAGTGAAATTTTAGCTGTGGAACTTACAGATATTGAGAATGGTTTGAAACAGACAGATGTGATGCAATATAAAAAAATCACAAGGTTATTTTACAGATTAAAAAATAAAGGGTATTAAGCGCTACCGGAATGGTAGTCTTTTTTTTGTGCTGTATGCTAAAATAGCTGTGTGATTGTATTTTTATTGAAATAAATTTAGGACAAAATAATAATATGAAAACGCTGTCATAAAATGTGAATAGAGTTGTGAACATAAGCAGGAAAAAGGGAAAATGGGGGATGTAATATGATTAGTATTCCGAAAGACGAATTTCAACAAATTCTTGTGAAGGATTTAATGATTTCATCGGAAAAAGTAGCTCATGTCCAAATTGGAAATAGTTTAGAACATGCTTTACTCGTTCTTGTGAAATCTGGATATTCGGCGATACCTGTCTTAGATCCAATGTATAAACTACATGGTTTGATTAGTACTGCCATGATATTAGATGGTATGTTAGGATTAGAACGTATTGAGTTTGAAAGACTCGATGATATGAAAGTAGAGCAGGTGATGAAAGAAGATATACCTGTTCTTAAATTAGACGATTCATTTGCAAAAGCTTTAGAAATGACAATTGATCATCCTTTTATTTGCGCTGTTAATGAAGAAGGCTATTTTGAGGGGATTTTAACACGTCGGGCTATTTTAAAATTGTTGAATAAGAAAGTAAGGCAACATAATCGATAACGTAAGAAAAGTGACTTCATAGAAACGAAGAAGTCACTTTTTTTTCGTGCATATCACTTGTGTATGTATTATATTTAAAAAGACATAAAACATAAGGAAAGTTTGCACTGGACAATTGTATTTTCTGAATGAAAGCATTCGGGTAAATTAAGGATGAAAAGCTTATTGAAATAAGGTGTATGGAAGCTAAGGAAAGAGGGAGAAAGTTGCAAATTGATGATTTTCAAATGATGGTTGTGTTAGCTCAGGAATCAAATATGAGAAAAGCGGCGGAACGTTTATTTGTTTCCCAACCTGCGCTGAGTCAACGATTACAATCTATGGAGAAACAATGGGGAATGAAGTTTTTTATTCGCTCACAAAAAGGATTGACAATTACACCTGAAGGGGAAAAAGTTGCAAATTATGCTAAAGAAATGTTGCAAAGGGAAGAAGATATAAAAAGTGAGCTAGCTGTTTTCAGAACGGAAACTCATGGAACGTTAAAAATAGCTGTTGCATCAGTTATTGGTCAATATTGGCTCCCTCCTGTTTTGAAAAAGTTTGTGCATAAATATCCTTCTGTCAAGATATCGCTGTTTACTGGATGGAGTAGTGAAGTGCAAAAGCAGTTTTATGAAGGAGACGTTCATGTTGCTATACTGAGGGGAACACAAGAATATAAAGGTCAGAAGCAACAATTATTTGAAGATGAACTGTATTTAGTTGATAAAGAAATAAAAGATATTTCGATGTTAAAAGAAACAAATAGGCCGTTCATTCAATTTAAAAGTGATTCGACTTATTATGGACAAATACAAAATTGGTGGTATGGTTTATTTTCTAATCCACCTAAGCGAACGATTGTAGTTGACCAAATTGAAACATGTAAACAACTTGTTTTAAATGGTATAGGTTATGCCCTTTTACCTTCTACTGTTTTAAAGGAAGTACAGGAAAATATGTATAAAACACCTGTTCAACTGACGAGAGAAACATGGTTGTTAACAAGTGACTCGGCAAGGCAGTTGAAGCAAGTACAAGCATTTTTAGAAATTATAGAAGAAATTCAAAGGGAAAAATAAGATTATTATCTTGCTACTCGCTCTTTCGTTTGGTAGAGTAACATTATAAATGGATTTAGGAGGCAACAAGAATGAAAATGATGGACGCTAACGAAATTATTTCGTTTATTCAAAAAAGTGAAAAGAAAACTCCTGTAAAGGTATACATAAAAGGGGATTTAAAAGAAGTAACATTCCCTGAAACAGTACAAGCATTTGTGAATAAAAAGTCAGGTGTATTATTCGGAGAATGGTCTGAAATTAAGACAATTCTTGATGAGAATAATAAGCACATCGTTGACTACGTTGTAGAAAACGATCGTCGTAATTCTGCAATCCCGATGCTTGATTTAAAAGGTATTAAAGCTCGCATCGAGCCAGGTGCTATTATTCGTGACCATGTTGAAATTGGTGACAACGCTGTAATTATGATGAATGCAACAATTAACATTGGTGCTGTAATTGGTGAAGGTTCTATGATCGACATGAACGCAGTACTTGGTGGACGTGCAACAGTCGGTAAAAACTGTCACGTAGGTGCAGGTGCTGTACTTGCAGGTGTTATTGAGCCACCTTCTGCAAAACCAGTTATCGTTGAAGATGATGTAGTAATCGGTGCAAACGTGGTTGTTTTAGAGGGTGTTACAGTAGGGAAAGGTGCAGTCGTAGCAGCAGGAGCTGTTGTAACAGAAGATGTGCCTCCATACACAGTTGTTGCAGGTACTCCAGCACGTGTAATTAAAGAAATTGATGAGAAGACAAAAGCAAAAACAGAAATTAAACAAGAGCTTCGTCAATTAAACCCAGAGAAATAAAAAGTAAAAAAAGACGTAAGAGCGTAAATGGGCTCTTACGCTTTTTATAGATAGAGGTGCAAAAATGACAGTAAGCAAATTTATCCAAATTCGTAGAGATTTACATAGAATTCCAGAAATTGGATTTAAGGAATGGAAAACACAACAGTATATTTTAGATTATATAGGAACACTTTCTCATGAATTTGTGGAAGTGAAGACATGGAAAACGGGTGTAATCGTTAAAGTAAATGGAAAAAATCCCGAAAAAATAATAGGTTATCGTGCAGATATAGACGGTTTACCAATTACAGAGGAAACTGGATACGAGTTTGCTTCTATTCATGAAGGAATGATGCATGCATGTGGCCATGATGTACATACAACAATCGGTTTAGGCCTTCTAACGAAAGCTGTGAGCGAAAGAATAGATGATGACCTTGTATTTCTATTCCAGCCAGCAGAAGAAGGACCAGGCGGTGCTCTTCCTATGTTAGAAAGTGAAGAGTTAAAAGAATGGAAACCAAATATAATTCTTGGTCTTCATATTGCACCAGAATACGCTGTGGGGACAATTGCAACGAAAGAAGGACTGTTATTTGCCAATACTTCAGAATTATATATTGATTTAAAAGGGAAAGGTGGCCATGCTGCCTATCCGCATACTGCAAATGACATGATTGTTGCAGCGAGTCACCTTGTTACACAGCTTCAATCCGTTATTAGTCGCAATGTAAATCCTCTTGATAGTGCAGTAATTACAATCGGGAAAATTACAGGTGGTACGGTTCAAAATATTATTGCAGAAAAATCTCGTTTAGAAGGAACGATTCGAACATTATCAGTGGAATCAATGAAGCGTGTGAAAAGCAGAATTGAGTCAATTGTTGCAGGTATCGAAGCTTCTTTCCAGTGTGAGGCGATTATAGATTACGGAGCAATGTATCATCAAGTATATAACCATGAAGAGTTAACGAGAGAGTTTATGGAATTTGTACATAAACAAACTGATATGAATGTTATTACATGTACTGAGGCAATGACGGGTGAAGATTTTGGTTATATGCTTCGAGAAATCCCTGGATTTATGTTTTGGCTTGGAGTAAATTCAGAATATGGTTTACATCATGCAAAATTAAAACCAGACGAAGAAGTGATTGAAAAGGCAATCACATTTTTAAGCCAATATGTAAAGTGGAAAGGGAATAGAAAATAAAACTTCCGCTCTCTTGAAGGTTCCAAAAAACTTTTTGTTCTGAGGTGTAAGTAACGCTCGTATAGATTGATTTTAGACATTTACATACAAATGGAAGAATTAAAGTTAATTGTACTGTTTTAATAATGAGCAGGGGGTTTAGCCACTGCTCATTATTAATTATTTGACTAACTTATATATGTTTACTTTTAGTATGAAAAGTGTGTAAAATCAATGTGAAACATAGAAAAAAGGGTGGGGAATTACGTGCAAATTAGCAGTGCGATTTTATGTTTCGTCTTATATGCGTATGTTATTATTGCGGCGGTTTATTTTGGGATAAGTTTTTATGCCTATCGTCTAGTAGATAATAATGAATATGACGAAACATACAAATGGGTGAAGAGATATTTATCACCTGTACTAGAAATTATGAATGGGTTTGTGCTCTTTTTATTTATTGGATTAATTGCTTTCTCAACGAGTTTAGTAGGGAATAAAACTACGTTATTTGTATTGGGTATCATTATTTTTATGTTGTTAGGAATAAGGATTGGTAATACGGTCTTTTGGAATGAAAGAAAAGTAGATGGTTGGACGGGAATGTTAATTCCGTGCATGTTAGCTGCAATCGTGACAAATATAGAGCATGAATATTATCAATTACATTTTTGGCTTATTATCGTTTTAACAATTCTTTCTGTTTTGTATATAAGCACAGTAGTACTAACATATATTGCACATGAAAAAGGAGATGTTAAAGGCACTCGTTTCTTTAGAGGACGGGCATTATTTTGGAGTGTGCCGACGATGGCAGTTATCGCGCTTATTGCGATATTAGTAAATGGATATCAATTTTCTAATTGGCAACTATTTTTAGAAAATTGGTGGATCTTTATCTTTTCGTTTATTGCTTTTTTAGGTGCAACGCATTATTTATTCCATCAACATCATTACATATGGGCGTTGTTATTTGCATTCACACAGCTTCTATTTGCCTTTTTTGGTCAAGAAACATTATTATTCGTTTTTGAAACATTTAGTTCTTTTGGAAACATATTTGTATTTGCTATGCTACTTGTTGGTATCGCTTTTTACTTGCAACAATATTTTTATATACAAAAACAAAAATAAGAGCTAATCATAGTTTTTGTGACGCATATAAAGTGTGTTACACTGAAAATAAATAGTACTTGAAGTTATTGGAGGAATTCTTGTGGGTGAGAAAGAAAAAGAATTTGCTGTCATTGGACTTGGTCGCTTTGGTGGAAGTATTTGCCGAGAACTAGCTCAATTAGGCATGGAAGTAATGGCAATCGATTCAGATGAGGATAAAATTAATGAATTTGCAAATATAGCTTCGCATGCTGTAATTGCAGATTCAACAGATGAGATGGTATTAAAAAGCCTTGGTATTCGAAATTTTGATCACGTAGTCGTTGCTATTGGAGATAATTTAAATTCAAGTATTTTAACGACTTTGATTTTGAAAGAGTTGGGTGTAAAAAATATTACTGTAAAAGCTCAAAATGATTATCATGAAAAAGTGTTAAGTAAAATAGGTGCAGATCATATTGTGCATCCAGAACGTGATATGGGAAAAAGGATTGCTAATAATATTGCATCAAGCAATGTGCTAGACTACCTTGAGCTTTCAGATGAGCATAGTATTGTAGAGATTATTGCGAATAAAAAAATTGATGGGCACTCTTTAATTGAATTAGATATTCGTGCGAAGTTTGGATTGAATATTGTAGCAATTAAACGAGGTAAAGAAGTTATCGTATCCCCTCGAGCTACGGAGAATATTCAAGCAGGAGATATATTAATTGTCATTGGTCATGACGATGAAGTGGATCGATTTAAACACTTTTTAAGATAAGAGAAAAGAAAAGGACAATGCCTTCATGGCATTGTCCTTTTTCTTATATTTCCATAATGATTGGTAAAATCATTGGACGACGTTTCGTTTTCTCATATAGGAATGGGGCTAATGTGTCTGTAATTTCATTTTTAATTTCAGACCATTGTGTTGTTTTACGCTCCATTACTTTTTCTAAATGAGTTGTAATTAATGTTTGTGCATCATTGATTAAATCGCTGCTTTCACGCATGTAAACGAAACCGCGTGAGATGATATCAGGTCCTGCTGCAACTTTAAATTCTTTCATATCAATGCTTACAACTACAATTACAAGTCCTTCTTCAGAAAGGATACGACGATCGCGTAATACGATATTGCCAATATCTCCAATACCGTTTCCATCAATGTAGACCGAACCAGATGGGATTTTTCCAGCTACGCTAGCTTCATCCGAACGTAAAGCAAGAACATCGCCATTATCCATAATGAAGCAATTTTCTTCAGGGATGCCACAATCATTTGCTATGTTCATGTGCATACGCTGCATACGATATTCACCATGAATTGGCATGAAGTACTTCGGTTTAATTAGACGTAACATTAACTTTTGTTCTTCTTGTCCACCGTGTCCACTTGTATGGATATTTGAAAGTTTCCCGTGAATTACATCAGCGCCAGCGCGGTACAACATGTTAATTGTACGACTTACGCTAATTGTATTTCCTGGAATTGGTGAAGAAGAGAAAACAACTGTATCTCCAGGAATAATTTGAATTTGGCGGTGTGTACCATTTGCAATACGTGAAAGTGCTGCCATCGGTTCACCTTGACTACCTGTACATAAAATAACAACTTTATTAGCTGGTAAGCGGTTTAGTTGAGATGCATCTATGAATGTATCTTTCGGGCAACGAATATAACCAAGGTTTTGTCCAATTTCAATCGCTGCTTCCATACTTCGACCAAACACAGCTACTTTACGGTTGTTTTCAACAGCAGCTTCAACAACTTGTTGTAAGCGGTGGATATTTGATGCAAAGGTTGCAAATATAATCCGTCCTTCTACTTTACGGAAAATGTCTTGAATGCTATCACCAACGCGACGCTCAGACATAGTAAAGTTTGGAACTTCACTGTTCGTACTATCAGATAATAGACATAGTACGCCATCTTTACCGATTTCAGCCATTTTTGTTAAATCAGCTGGTTCACCAACTGGTGTGAAGTCAAATTTGAAGTCACCGGTATGAACAACTTGACCTTGAGGTGTTTTCACAACAACGCCGTACGAATCTGGAATACTGTGAGTTGTACGGAAGAAGGATACAGACGTTTTTTTGAATTTAATAACGTCATCTTCTTGAATCTCGTAAAGTTTTGCTTTACGAAGTAAGCCGTGTTCTTCTAATTTATTTTTGATGAGTGCAATTGCTAATTTTCCGCCGTAAATTGGAATGTTCACTTGACGTAATAGGTAAGGGATTCCGCCGATATGATCTTCGTGACCATGTGTAATGAATAACCCTTTAATTTTATCTTCGTTTCGCACAAAATAAGTGTAGTCTGGTATTACATAATCGATTCCGAGAAGTTCGTCCTCTGGAAATTTAATTCCAGCATCAATTATAATAATTTCATCTTGAAATTGAACAGCGTATGTATTTTTACCGATTTCACCAAGCCCACCGAGAGCAAATACAGCAACTTGGTCGTTTTTTAGAAATTTCATATCGCTATACGATTTCCGCTAATGTTAAATCAGCGTTTTCTTTTTCATATTCAAGATGAGCGCCAGTAACAGACTGAACAAACTCGATATTATATGCGAACTTATTTAATTTTGTACGAACATCCTTTTCAGACGTAGCCTCTAAATATAAAACTTTTGTATTTTCACGTACTGGAACCTCAGTTAATTTTTCTTGATAAAATACTTTAAAAATCATTTGGAAAACCTCTCCTTGTCTATGTTTTGCATTATCTGTTACTTATTATAAAGCAAACAGTCACGATTTTCATGTTTTTTCGAATGAGAATGAAGAAAAAGCCCGAAATGGGCACAATTTAAGCGATTGTCTTTTTACGGACTAGACCGTTTAAATAACGCTTGAGCTTTTTCTTCAGCTTCTTCAGCATGATTACTCCTTCCTTTCCTTATTTTAAACATGCCTATTACTAGTGAAAACTCTATCTCTGATATAAGAGATAGGACAAAAGTGAAGGGTGAATCTTGTCCTTTCCCATACAGTGAAAGTTATTCTATAGTAACGATTAGTAGCCGTTAGTTATAGGTATAGTATGAGGAAGAATGGAAAAGAAAATTCATCCGAACAAGTATCCACATGTTTTACTAATATATATATGCAAAATTTATAAATAAGGTCAGAAAGGGAACGCTTTCTTCACAGATGTTTAATATGTTATACTTTTTTTTAGAATTTGAAAAGTGATATTCAAAATAGGAATATAGAGTGCCAGAAAGGATTTTGACAAATGAATGATAAAATTGTCTTTTTTGATATTGATGGAACATTATTAGATCATGATAAAAAAATTCCGCAATCTACACGAGATGCAGTAAAACAGTTACAAGAAAAAGGTGTACATGTAGCAATTGCGACAGGGCGCGCGCCATTTATGTTCGAAGATATTCGCAGGGAACTTGATATACATAATTACGTTAGTTTTAATGGGCAATATGTTGTCTTTGAAGATGAGGTAATATTTAATAATCCGTTACATCCAGATGCTTTACATAGGTTTACTCAGTTTGCAAAACAAGAAGGATATCCACTTGTATATCTTGACCATCAAGATATGAGAGCATCAGTGGAATATCATGATTATGTGAAAGAAGGCTTTGGAAGCTTAAACTTTGAGCATCCAGCATATGAGCCTAATTTTTATGAGGAACGTAATATTTATCAAACACTACTTTTTTGTGAAGTAAATGAAGAAGAAAAGTTTATTAATCATTATCCAGATTTTCATTTTATTCGTTGGCATGCATATTCAATGGATATCATTCCGAATGGTGGTTCTAAGGCAAAAGGAATTGAGAAATACATTGAAAAGTTAGGTTTTAATCGTGATCAAGTGTATGCATTTGGAGATGGCTTAAATGATTTAGAAATGATTGAAGCCGTTGGCACAGGTATTGTGATGGGAAATGGCCATGAAGACTTGAAAAAACTTGCAAATCATGTGACAAAGGATGTTAATGAAGACGGTATATATCATGGACTAAAGTGGGCTGGATTGCTATAAGTGAATATGGAACCCATTTCATAATAAAAAGGCGGAAGATTAACTTCCGCCTTTTTATTATTATCGCTCTAGAGGTTTGGAATCATCAGGAGCGGCAAAAGGATTTTCTTTATTGATATGGTCATAGAACATAACGCCATTTAAATGATCAATCTCGTGTTGGAATACGATTGCTGGTAAACCTTTTAAACGTAATTTTACTTCTTCTCCGTTAATAGAAGTTGCTTTTACTGTAATTCTTGTATAACGAGGAACATAACCAGGTACTTCGCGGTCTACAGATAGACAGCCTTCACCACCCTGTAAATATGTACGTTCAACAGAATGGCTAATGATTTTTGGATTGAATAATGCATGGCTATATAATGTACCATCCGCATCGGTTACATGAACTGCAATCATTTTTTTTGAAACACCGATTTGCGGAGCCGCTAATCCGATTCCAGGGCGTAAACTATATTTTTCAGCCATTTCAGGATCTTGGCTATTTATTACGAATTCAATCATTTCTTTTAAGGTAGTTGTATCTTCTTCGCTTGCCGGTAATGACACCTCTTCTGCAACGTTGCGCAAAATAGGATCTCCTTCGCGAATAACATCTTTCATTGTAAGCATATGTAATCTCTCCTTTCCTCTTTAGTCTACCAAAGGAGATGGAAAAAGTCATCGGCAAGAAAGGGAAGGCATTTTGGAAATTGTTCTATTATAGAGTAGTTATGTATGTGATAAACAGAAAAAGACGGCAAAGCCGTCTTTTTCTTTCCATAGTTGTTTCGTTTTACATTAGCGAATGCAAGCAGCACCAACGATAATTAAAAGAATAAACAACACAACGATTAAGGCGAAGCCGCGTCCAGACCCGCCACAAGAACCGCCATAACCGTAGGAAGGATATGAACAAGTTGGATAGCAATATGAGTATCCGTACATGAGATGACCTCCTTTATTATTTCCCGCTAATACTGCGGTTACTATAATGTATGGAAGAGAGGGTAGAAATGTATAGGTATTTACCTAAAAAAGGAAGAGTAGTTTGTATATTTTTGTTACGAAGAGAGAAAAACTAAAGAGAATTAAATCGTTTACATATTATTCTAAGAGAAAAAATAAGTGAAAAAGGGAATAATATAACAGTAGGTCAATGCTTACTAATACAGATGTAAAAAATAAAAACACGTTTGTGTAGTAGAAACCTGCATATTATTTATAAAAAAACGTATTCAAAGTAATTGACATCGTAATTAGAATAGTTGTAAACTAAAAAACGTGATCAAGATTGTATTAATATGTTTCTGAAAAAACATTAGTACAGATTGTTAGGTACACAAAATTATTCTCAACCGACATACAAACATGTTGGTTTACATCGTTGCGCTTTTTAAACTGGAAAATAGCCAGTGAAAGCGTTTCAGAATATGGTTCAAGAGAGGAAGAGGTGAACGGAATGGGTACTAAAACAAAAAAGACCCTATTTAATGTTGATGAGCAAATGAAAGCTATCGCAGCTCAATTTGAAACATTACAAATTTTAAATGAAAACGGTGAAGTTGTGAATGAAGCAGCTATGCCTGAATTATCTGATGATCAATTAAAAGAATTAATGCGTCGTATGGTGTATACTCGCGTATTAGATCAACGTTCTATTTCTTTAAACCGTCAAGGACGTTTAGGTTTCTACGCACCTACAGCTGGACAAGAAGCTTCTCAATTAGCAAGTCATTTCGCACTTGAAGCAGAAGACTTCATCTTACCAGGATACCGTGATGTACCACAATTAGTATGGCACGGATTACCATTATACCAAGCATTCTTATTCTCTCGTGGACACTTCATGGGTAACCAAATGCCTGAGAATGTAAATGCATTAGCTCCACAGATCATTATCGGTGCGCAAATCATCCAAACTGCTGGTGTTGCGTTAGGTATGAAACTACGTGGTAAAAAATCTGTTGCAATTACTTACACTGGTGACGGTGGTGCTTCACAAGGTGACTTCTACGAAGGTATGAACTTTGCAGGTGCATTCAAAGCTCCAGCAATCTTCGTTGTTCAAAACAACCGTTATGCAATCTCTACTCCAGTAGAAAAGCAATCTGCAGCTAAAACTGTAGCACAAAAAGCAGTAGCAGCAGGTATTTACGGAATTCAAGTAGACGGTATGGATCCATTAGCTGTATACGCAGCAACTGCTTTTGCTCGTGAGCGCGCAGTAAATGGCGAAGGCCCTACTTTAATCGAGACTTTAACATTCCGTTACGGTCCACATACAATGGCTGGTGATGACCCAACTCGTTACCGTACAAAAGATATCGAAAACGAATGGGAACAAAAAGACCCAATCGTACGCTTCCGTAAGTTCTTAGAAGCTAAAGGCCTATGGTCTCAAGAAGTTGAAGAGACAGTAATCGAAGAAGCAAAAGAAGATATCAAACAAGCAATTGCTAAGGCTGACCAAGCTCCAAAACAAAAAGTAACTGATTTAATGGAAATCATGTACGAAAAAATGCCTTACAACTTAGCTGAACAATATGAAATCTACAAAGAAAAGGAGTCGAAGTAAGCCATGGCTCAAATGACAATGATTCAAGCAATCACTGATGCTTTACGCGTTGAAATGAAAAATGACCCTAACGTACTTGTATTTGGTGAAGACGTTGGTGTAAACGGCGGTGTATTCCGTGCTACTGAAGGTTTACAAGCTGAATTTGGTGAAGATCGTGTAATGGATACTCCACTTGCAGAGTCTGGTATTGGTGGACTTGCAGTTGGTCTTGCACTTGAAGGATTCCGTCCAGTTCCAGAAATCCAATTCTTCGGTTTCGTTTATGAAGTAATGGATTCAATTTCTGGTCAATTAGCTCGTATGCGTTACCGTTCTGGTGGACGTTGGACTGCTCCAGTAACAGTTCGTTCTCCATTCGGTGGTGGTGTTCATACTCCTGAACTACATGCTGATAGCTTAGAAGGATTAGTGGCTCAACAACCTGGTCTAAAAGTTGTTATTCCATCTACTCCATACGATGCTAAAGGTCTTTTAATCTCTGCGATTCGTGACAACGATCCAGTTATCTACTTAGAGCATATGAAATTGTACCGTTCATTCCGTCAAGAGGTACCAGAAGGTGATTACACAATTGATTTAGGTAAAGCTGATATCAAACGTGAAGGTACAGATGTATCTGTTATCGCTTACGGTGCTATGGTTCACGCTGCATTAAAAGCTGCTGAAGAACTTGAAAAAGAAGGTATCTCTTTAGAGGTTGTTGACTTACGTACAGTTCAACCATTAGATATCGAAACAATCATCGCTTCTGTTGAAAAAACAGGTCGCGTAGTTGTAGTTCAAGAAGCTCAAAAACAAGCTGGTATTGCAGCTAACGTTGTAGCGGAAATTAACGACCGTGCAATCTTAAACTTAGAAGCTCCAGTTGTACGTGTTGCAGCTGCTGATACAGTATTCCCATTCTCTCAAGCAGAGAGCGTATGGTTACCAAACCACAAAGATATTGTTGAAGCTGTAAACAAAGTAATGAACTTCTAATTTTTAGCTTTTCATGTGCAAAAGAAATCAGCACATGCTGGTTTCTTTTGTACATATTCCATAATAATGAAATGAATCAGGGGGCTGAATTCCGTGGCATTTGAATTTAAACTACCAGATATCGGTGAAGGTATCCACGAAGGTGAAATCGTAAAATGGTTTATTAAACCAGGCGATGAAGTAAACGAAGACGATGTACTTCTTGAAGTACAAAATGATAAAGCAGTAGTAGAAATCCCTTCTCCTGTTAAAGGTAAAGTACTTGAAGTACTTGTAGAAGAAGGAACAGTTGCAATCGTAGGAGATACATTAATTAAATTTGATGCTCCTGGATACGAAAACCTTAAATTTAAAGGTGACGATCATGATGAAGCTCCAAAAGCTGAAGAAGCAGCAGTAGAAGCTCCAGCAGCGGAAGCTACTCCAGCAGCAACTGCAGAAGTAGTAAATGAGCGCGTAATTGCTATGCCATCTGTTCGTAAATACGCTCGTGAAAAAGGTGTAGACATTCATAAAGTAGCTGGTACTGGTAAGAATGGCCGTATCGTAAAAGCTGACATCGATGCATTTGCAAATGGTGGACAAACTGTAGCAGCAACTGAGGCTCCAGCAGCAGTAGAAGCTACTCCAGCAGCAGCGAAAGAAGAAGCACCAAAAGCACAACCAATCCCAGCTGGTGAATATCCAGAAACTCGTGAGAAAATGAGTGGTATCCGTAAAGCGATTGCGAAAGCAATGGTTAACTCTAAACACACAGCTCCTCACGTAACATTAATGGATGAAGTAGATGTAACAGAACTTGTTGCTCACCGTAAGAAGTTCAAAGCAGTAGCAGCTGACAAAGGTATTAAATTAACTTACCTTCCGTACGTTGTTAAAGCTTTAACATCTGCATTACGTGAATACCCAATGTTAAACACTTCTTTAGACGATGCATCTCAAGAAGTAGTTCATAAACATTACTTCAACATCGGTATCGCAGCTGATACAGACAAAGGTCTATTAGTACCAGTTGTTAAAGATACAGATCGTAAGTCTATCTTCACAATCTCTAACGAGATCAATGATCTTGCTGGTAAAGCACGTGAAGGTCGTCTAGCTCCAGCTGAAATGAAAGGTGCTTCTTGCACAATTACAAACATTGGTTCTGCAGGTGGACAATGGTTCACTCCAGTTATCAACCACCCAGAAGTAGCAATCCTTGGTATCGGCCGTATCGCTGAAAAACCAGTTGTGAAAAACGGTGAGATCGTTGCAGCTCCAGTATTAGCATTATCTCTAAGCTTTGACCATCGTTTAATTGACGGTGCAACTGCTCAAAAAGCGTTAAACCAAATTAAACGTCTATTGAATGACCCACAATTATTAGTAATGGAGGCGTAATAACAATGGTAGTAGGAGATTTCCCAATTGAATTAGATACAGTCGTTGTTGGTGCAGGTCCTGGTGGATACGTTGCGGCAATTCGTGCAGCACAATTAGGTCAAAAGGTAGCAATCATTGAAAAAGCTAACCTTGGTGGCGTATGCTTAAACGTTGGATGTATTCCTTCAAAAGCGTTAATCAATGCAGGTCATCGTTATGAGAATGCAATGCATTCTGATGACATGGGTATTACTGCAGAAAACGTAAAAGTTGACTTTACAAAAGTTCAAGAATGGAAAAACGGCGTAGTTAAGAAATTAACTGGCGGTGTTGAAGGCCTTCTTAAAGGTAACAAAGTTGAAATCATTCGCGGTGAAGCTTACTTCGTAGATGCTAATACATTACGCGTTATGACTGAAGATGCAGCTCAAACTTATACGTTTAAAAATGCTGTTCTTGCAACTGGTTCTACACCAATCGAAATTCCAGGATTCAAATACTCTAAACGTGTTATCAACTCTACAGGTGCTTTAAGCTTACCTGAAATTCCTAAAAAACTTGTTGTAATCGGCGGCGGTTACATCGGTATGGAATTAGGTACTGCATATGCTAACTTCGGTACAGAAGTTACTGTAGTAGAAGCTGGCGACGAAATCTTAGCTGGTTTCGAAAAAGCTATGAGCTCTGTTGTTAAACGTGCTCTACAGAAAAAAGGTAACGTAAATATCCATACAAAAGCTATGGCTAAAGGCGTTGAAGAAACAGAAACTGGCGTAAAAGTTAGCTTTGAAGTTAAAGGTGAAATCCAAACTGTAGAAGCAGACTACGTATTAGTAACTGTAGGTCGTCGTCCAAACACTCAAGAAATCGGTCTTGAGCAAGTTGGAGTTAAAATGACTGACCGCGGCATCATCGAAATCGATGAGCAATGTCGTACAAATGTACCAAACATCTATGCAATCGGTGATATCGTTCCTGGACCACCATTAGCTCACAAAGCTTCTTACGAAGGTAAAGTAGCTGTAGAAGCAATTAGTGGCCATGCATCAGCTATCGATTACATCGGAATTCCTGCAGTATGCTTCACTGATCCAGAACTAGCATCTGTTGGTTACACTAAAAAACAAGCTGAAGAAGCTGGAATGACTGTAACTGTATCTAAGTTCCCATTCGCTGCTAACGGTCGTGCATTATCATTAAACAGCACTGACGGTTTCCTACAACTTGTAACACGTAAAGAAGATGGTCTTCTTGTAGGTGCTCAAGTTGCAGGTGCAGGTGCTTCTGATATTATTTCTGAGATTGGTTTAGCTATCGAAGCTGGAATGACAGCTGAAGATATCGCTCAAACAATCCATGCTCACCCAACATTAGGTGAAATCACAATGGAGGCAGCTGAAGTTGCTCTTGGAATGCCAATTCACATTGTAAAATAATTTAAGTAATGTAAATAGCCCTTCTCTTATTGTAAGAGAGGGGCTATTTTTATTTTCATCAAATGACTTGCAAGGTCTTTAAACGTACTTGTCGAATGAATATATAATACTTTAACAAATGATTCAGGCTTAACTTACTTCAAAGGTAATATATATCATCCTATAATATGTAATTGATTCAAACTTAACCCCATATATTAATAAAATAGAGCATGTCAAAGGAGAAGGTTCCATGAAAATATTACATGTTATATTTTATCATTTACTACTATGGAGTGGCTTTTCCACTGTATTAACATTATCGAATGGTGATAAGTTTCATTATAAAGTTATTCTTTTTTTCGTATTTCTATATTTAGCCTATGTAATAGCATATTTTGTATTGCACGTAAGAAAGCAAGCTTTATTTCTTACATGTTCGAATTGTATATTATTTTTAATCATATTATCTATTTTTTAAATTAGCGTTTATAAAAATACATTGTTCTTCCATTAAATAATTGTAACTCTCCTTCTAATTTCTTCGCTAAAAAACGGCAAAATTCATTTGCTTTCCCTTTGTCACCAAATGTTGCATTAGGTGGTAAAGAAACTTGGATGAAAGATTGTTCATTTTCTATACCAACACCAATATAAATTGAGTCATACCGGTCGTGAGTGGATTGAAGTTTTAATGTTGTTGTAGATGTATCTAAAATTTCATAAGGAAAAGCGGTATTTGTATACGTGTAATTAATTTGGGCACCAGTTTTAGAAGTAACTGTTTTATAATAATGAAAAAGTTGTTTTATATCATCTATTGAAACTGATTGTTGGTTGGATTTCGGTACAAGCGTAATAAAGGCGTGTTGCATATAAGTTCCCCCTAGCTTAGTAGAATACTATCATTCTACATCCTACTGAATTTTTTGACAATTAAAAGGAGTATTACATGTTTTGTTTAATATACTATTAATGAAACGTGATGTAGAAAGGTGGAAACTAATGTTTGAAAAATTGTATGATGAGCATGAAAGTGTGAAGGTACGATTTTTAGGGTTTATGACACATGATACACGTTATGATTTTGGTGTTATTTATACAAATATGTTTTTTGGAAAGCCGCTCATTGTTTGTATGCAAACAGGAAGGTCTACTTTACTCGGACGAGATGATGTAGAGAATGTTCAATATATACAGGAGATTTTTAAATTAGGATCAGAAGAGGAAGCAAAGGAGTTAGCTCAGTTTTTCAAATTTCTAGTTCCGTCAACTTCTTTACATGCGGAATATGAAGAATAATTAATGTGAAACAGTCGTACTTATAAATATGGCTGTTTTTTATCTTAATATCGCATACTAATTTAAATTAAAAATATTTAATGTGTTATACTAAAAACCTATTGACGTAAAAAGTATAACATATTAAAATAAAGACAGAAAGTTAAGCGGTTACAAAAAAGTTTTTGGGATTATAAACTTAGGGGGAAATGAAAAATGGGAACAATCGTATGTCAAGATTGTGAAGGTACAATTGCACACTTCGAAGATGAGAAAGTAACGGTACTTTACGGGAAATGTGGATCTTGCGGATGTGATCACACAGAGCATACAAAAGCCCAATAATTGATAGGAAATGGACAGCTAAAAGTTTTTAGGACCATAAACTTAGGGGGAAATGAAAAATGGGAACAATCGTATGCCAAGTATGTGAAGGAACAATCGGACATTTTGAAGATGAGAAAACGACGGTACTTTACGGAAAATGTGGAACAAATTGTGACTGTGCTAGAAAAGATAATGCGAAAGCTTAATGATAAATAAATAGATTACTATTAAAACTCAGGGGGAAATGAAAATGGGAACAATCGTATGCCAAGTATGTGAAGGAACAATTGGACATTTTGAAGATGAAAAATCAACAGTACTATACGGGAAATGTGGATCTCATTGCGAATGTGACCATAAAGAACATACAAAAGCTTAATAATAAGAAAAAGCGCCTACATGTGTAGGCGCTTTTTTAATAAATTGTAGTTGTATGACCAACTGTTGCAACGATTGCATCATCTCTAATTGGAATAAAGCTTATGGATGTCTGTGGTGTACTAGAAGAAGCATATTGGCTCATTATACGGCTATCGATACGGGTAATAGTATCAGTCAAGAAAGCTGAAATAAAAGCGTAAGGGACTCTTCGTTCATTTAATGAATAAATAATTTCTTCTTTTGTTTTTACACCCACGCCATGTCCGTAAAAAAAGAAATTTCCTAAATAGATTGTGTTTTCTCCTTGCCACTCAATCGTAGCTGGATTCACTTGTGGGTTTTTAAAGTAAACGAGGTCACCTGGAACAAGATCGCCACCGTTTTTTGTTATGAGCCTTAGATCTTGATCGTAGTCCCATGTATAAAGTAAAAGATTTGCAAATAGACGATTGAAAGTTTCTTCCTCATACAATGATAGTAAAGCTTTATAAAAAATAATGATCATAGCGGTTGCGCATTCAGTTCCATATAGTTTTCCATTTTTAAAAATATCTTGTATGGCAATAGAAGATGGTATGTTTGGAAGAAGCTCGAATCCTCCAAGGGATGTTCTTTTCCAATACTGGGGGTTGCAAAAGGATTGTTGAAATGTGCGAAACTGAAATCCACTTTGAAAAAGCTCTAGTGCAGAGATAATAATATTAACTCGTAAATTGAGATCAAAGCTGAGTTCATCAGCTGTTCGGAAGGAATAAACTTCTTGATTTCCTGCCATTATTGATAAAATTTGTTGTTTCTCTGCTGCAAATGGCTCATATTCACTTGTAATATAAGGATGTACAATAGAACGGCCTATTACAATCATAATAGTATCCCCACCTATACGTTACATTCTTAAGTATCGTATGAAGAAAAGGAAAAAAGGTGAAAAAAAAAGCCTATCAACTGATAGGCTTGTACTCTTTAATAACACGTAATGTTTGTAAGGTCATATCTTCAGGACCTTGTACAGGTAAACCTGCTTCTAAGTTTTTCCGAATATACTCTAAGTTTTCTTGTGTAATAATTTCCCCCGGAGTAAAGATTGGAATCCCTGGCGGATAAACCATAACAAAATCAGCTATAATACGACCCGCTGCATTTTCAAATGGAATGACTTCTGTTTCCGAATAAAAAGCATCTCGAGGAGAAAGTGCTAGCACTGGAATTTCTGGAATCTCTACTTGTATTTGAACACCTTTATCTGCCCTATTTCTAAATGTTGCTGCTAAATCGTGTAAAGCTGCAATAAGTGTATTTGTATCACTTTGTGTATCTCCCAAAGTGATAAGACATAGTATGTTGTATAGATCTGAGAGTTCTACTTCAATGTTATATTGCTCTCTAAGCCATACTTCAGCTTGGTGGCCGGTAATACCTAAATCTTTTACAGATACAATTATCTTTGTTGGATCATAGTTAAAGGTAGCATCTGTACCTAACATTTCTTTTCCAGGACAGTAAAGATGCTCAATAGAATTTATAGCATCACGAACATGCTCAGCTAATTGTATTGTTCGTTCTATGAGTGCTGTTCCTTCTGTAGCAAGACGTTTTCTCGCAACATCAAGGGATGCTAACAAGATGTAAGAAGTTGATGTAGTTGTAAGCATGCTAATAATAGATTGGACATGCTTTACATTCACTAAGCCTTCTTTCACATTAAGAATAGAACTTTGAGTTAAAGAGCCTCCTAATTTGTGAACACTTGTTGCTGCCATATCTGCACCAGCTTGCATCGCTGACATGGGTAATTCATCGTGAAAATGAATATGAACACCATGAGCCTCGTCGACTAGTACAGGGATGTCATAAGAATGTGCTAATTGTACAATCTGTTCTAAGTCTGCAGCAAACCCAAAGTACGTTGGGTTAATAACAAGTAAGCCCTTTGCATCTGAGTGCTCTTCAAGTGCTTTTTTGACAGATTGAATTGTGATTCCATGAGAAATACCGAGCTTTGGATCGATTTCAGGATGCATAAAAATCGGTTTTGCGCCTGAGAAAATAATAGCTGACATTACTGACTTATGCACGTTTCGTGGTACTAGGATTTTGTCACCAGGACCGCAAACGCTCATCACCATTGTCATAATAGCACCACTTGTACCTTGAATAGAAAAGAAAGTATGATCTGCACCGAATGCAGCGGCTGCTAAATCCTGTGCTTCTTTAATCATACCTTTTGGATGATGTAAATCATCGAGTGGCGCAATATTAATTAAATCAATTGCTAATGCATTATGCCCAATAAATTCGCGAAATGTAGGATCCATGCCCTGTCCTTTTTTATGACCAGGAATATGGAATTGAATTGGATTTCGCTTACTGTGCTCAACTAAAGCGGTAAACAATGGTGTTTCGTATTGGGACAATCTATACACCCCTTCTTCTTCATAATATTTAGTGTAATTTGTTTTATATAATCCTGCTCTAAAAAGTTTAGTCTTTTTAGAATAAGGCTTGTTTTTCTGCCATTCAAAAAATCGTTTTTGAGATGGTAGCTTCACTTTACTTTCTATAAAACAAAAGCATTATATCACCAATAATTATAGATGTATAGAAAAAAATGTTTTTAAGGTGAGTATGTTTAATAGTTAGCCTCAATTAATGAATAGAGGAAGACAATTCCATTAAAATGAATAAATAGTGTATAATGCAGAGTGGCTATAATGAAGAATAAAATATTCTCTTTAAGATAGCATAATGAAACAAGAAGAAATGATAAATGAGGTGCGAAATGGAATATCAATATCCGTTAGATTATGATTGGTCAAATGAGGAAATGGTTACAATTGTTAAGTTTTATGAAGCGATTGAGAAAGCTTATGAAAAAGGGATTATAAGAGAAGAATTAATGGGTTTATATCGTCGTTTTAAAGAGATTGTTCCATCGAAAGCAGAAGAAAAGAAAATTGATAAAGAATTTGAAGAAGTAAGTGGATACTCTATATATCGTGCTATTCAAAGGGCAAAAGAAGTCGAAGAACAAAAGCTTGTAAAAATGTAAAAAATATTTTGAAAAATAAAAACTGAAGTGATATAATGTGATAACAACTAAAAACGGACAATATAAATTGTCCGTTTTCTACTATCGATTACAAAGTGCATATAAAGGAAGGAGTGATTGCATCGTAGATTCAATCTTAGCAAGGAATTGTTCGTTGGTCATTGCTGAAAACTCCTCTGGTGATATATGAATACCAACTAATAATTCTGCTTTTTTTACAGTAGCTAATCGTTCAATCATCTTTTGTAAGTCTTCGGTTTCAAGTGTTTTATGTAATTTCACACTTGGTTTAGTATGGTCAATGGACCAAACGAAGTCATTTGGAATATTTGTTTTTAAATCATTTAAATGTTCTAAGAAGGCATGAGCCGTCTCAACTTTTTGTGGACACTCATAGATTAAACCAAAGTATATGAAGGCATGAGTACCCCATAAGCCGATTTGGAAATGCGGTAGCATTTTATATCCTCGTTTATTTGTTGAAAAAGCAACCCAAGTATCGTTTGGTGGATTGACTTTGCGGCGTGCGTGTTTTGCAACATGATAAAAAAAGTTCTCATCAGTTTGTTTGGATAAGTATTCTGCAAATTGTTCCCCTAAAGCTTCTAGCTTAGGATGAATGTTCGTTTTAATTGCACTCATTCGTTCTTCGAGACCATCAACTGTAAAGACATCAAAATCAGTTGACTTGAATGTTTGTATTGTCATGATTGTTCCTCCAACTCCTATTTTGCTTTTATTTTAGCATAGCTTGTACTATTCATAAAAAAAACAGCACAAAAAAATTTAAATAAAAAAATATAATTTTGTTGCATAGATGATTTATCCAACATAGTATAGTATAAAACAAAAAATCAGAAAATTGAATTAATTCTAGTCCGAGGGCAGACGAATATTGGGAGGAGGCAAATAATATGAGACAGGTGATTAATGCGTTAAAGAGAACAGATGCTGAAAAGAGAATACCGGTGCTACGTTTGGAGCTAGATTATGAATTAGCAACTTTATATGATGCGATGATGGAAGATGATAAACAGAAAAAAGAAGAGTGTGTACAAAAGTTAGAAGTGTTAAGACTTGAAATGATTCGTTTAGAAGCGTAATAATAGTATATGTATAAAAAATTAGTTGGTGCGAACCTTATAAAGGGTTCGTTTTTTCTGTGAACAGTATAGATCGGAGTGTTTAAACATGCAAGAAGTATGGAAAGACATTGATGCACACGCCAAACGGTGGATTCGGGATGCAGGAGAGCATTTAATGGCATCAATGAAAAAAGCACTTATTATAGAAACAAAATCAAATGCAGCTGACTTAGTTACAAATATGGATCGAGAGATAGAACAGTTTTTAATTGGGAAAATTAAAGAAACATTCCCGAATCATAATATTTTAGGAGAAGAGGGTTATGGAGACGAGATAACGTCTTCTGACGGGGTTGTTTGGTTAATTGATCCAATTGACGGCACGATGAACTTTGTTCATCAAAAAAGAAATTTTGCGATTTCAATTGGGATTTATGAGAACGGTATCGGAAAGATTGGACTTATATATGATCCAGTGCATGATGAACTATATCATGCAGTCAAGGGATCTGGAGCTTTTTGTAATGATATATCAATTCCTCCACTGAAAAAAGGAACTGTAGAGCAAGGTATTGTAGCTTTAAATGCGATATGGCTTACAGATAATCCATTGCTTAATATGGAAAGTATGATGGCACTTGTTAAGAAAGCAAGGGGCACAAGATCATATGGCTGTGCAGCGTTAGAGATGGTATACGTTGCAACAGGAAGAATAGATGCATATGTAACGCCGAGATTATCACCATGGGATTTTGGCGGAGGAAAGATAATTGTAGAAGAAGTTGGAGGTAAGGTGACGACATTCTCTGGAGCGCCACTTTCTATCATAGAGAAGAGCAGTGTGTTAGTTGCAAAACCAGGAGTGTATGAAGAAGTGTTATCGTTTATATGAGAGCAACAAAAAAAGTAAGAGGCTGTGTATAAGCTTCTTACTTTTTAGCGTTATTGTGATTTGCGCATTTTTCTTTTTGTTACAAAACCGTATCCAACTGTAACAAATGTGCCGATAATGCAAATAATAATACCGATTGGACTATTTTCAGCAATCATAATGCCGATACCGATTAAGAAAATAACACCGATAATTGCAGTTAATAAAAAGCGATATTGAATGTGTTCCATTTCTTCACCCTCCAATCTCATTTTACTTTCACAAAAGTAAGAATACAACTATATTTTCATTCTTGCTTTTATTTTAATTGCTATTGTATCCCCTTCGCTCTTATAATAGAGAAGGATTAAAAAGACATTAGGAGTTGGACATGTTGAAAAAACGACAAGATTTACGTAATATAGCAATTATTGCCCACGTTGACCATGGTAAAACAACACTTGTTGACCAGTTATTACGTCAAGCGGGGACTTTCCGTGCGAACGAACACGTTGAAGAACGCGCAATGGATTCAAATGATCTAGAAAGAGAACGCGGTATTACAATTTTAGCGAAAAATACAGCGATTCACTATGAAGATAAAAGAATTAACATTTTAGATACACCTGGTCACGCTGACTTCGGTGGAGAAGTAGAACGTATCATGAAAATGGTTGATGGTGTTTTACTTGTTGTTGATGCATATGAAGGTTGTATGCCACAAACACGATTTGTTTTAAAGAAAGCTCTTGAGCAAAACTTAACTCCAATCGTAGTTGTAAACAAAATTGACCGTGACTTCGCTCGTCCAGATGAAGTAGTTGATGAAGTAATCGACTTATTCATTGAGCTTGGTGCAAACGAAGATCAATTAGAGTTCCCAGTTGTATTTGCATCAGCAATGAACGGAACAGCAAGCTTAGATTCAAACCCAGCAAATCAAGAAGAGAATATGAAATCATTATTCGATACAATTATCGAACATATTCCAGCACCAATTGATAACAGCGAAGAGCCACTTCAATTCCAAGTAGCACTTCTTGATTACAACGACTACGTTGGACGTATTGGAGTTGGTCGCGTATTCCGCGGTACAATGAAGGTTGGACAACAAGTTGCTTTAATGAAAGTAGACGGAAGCGTGAAGCAATTCCGCGTAACGAAATTATTCGGTTACATGGGATTAAAACGTCAAGAAATTGAAGAAGCAAAAGCAGGGGACTTAGTAGCCGTTTCTGGTATGGAAGACATTAACGTAGGTGAAACAGTATGTCCAGTTGAACATCAAGATGCTTTACCATTATTACGTATTGATGAGCCAACACTACAAATGACGTTCCTTGTAAATAACAGCCCATTTGCAGGTCGTGAAGGTAAATACATTACATCTCGTAAAATTGAAGAGCGTCTTCGTTCACAATTAGAAACAGATGTAAGTTTACGTGTAGATAATACAGATTCTCCTGATGCGTGGATCGTATCTGGACGTGGGGAACTACATTTATCTATCTTAATTGAAAACATGCGTCGTGAAGGTTATGAATTACAAGTATCTAAGCCAGAAGTAATTATTAAAGAAGTTGATGGCGTAAGATGTGAGCCTGTAGAGCGTGTACAAATCGATGTACCTGAAGAATACACTGGTTCTATTATGGAATCTATGGGTGCACGTAAAGGTGAAATGTTAGATATGGTGAATAACGGAAACGGTCAAGTTCGCCTTACTTTCATGGTTCCAGCACGTGGTTTAATTGGTTACACAACAGAATTCTTAACATTAACTCGTGGTTACGGTATTTTAAACCATACATTCGATTGCTACCAACCAGTACACGCTGGACAAGTTGGTGGACGTCGTCAAGGTGTTCTAGTTTCACTTGAAACAGGAAAAGCATCACAATACGGTATTATGCAAGTTGAAGACCGTGGTGTAATCTTCGTTGAACCAGGTACAGAAGTATATGCTGGTATGATTGTAGGAGAACACACTCGTGAGAACGACTTAACAGTTAACGTTGTGAAAATGAAACAACAAACTAACATTCGTTCTGCAACGAAAGATCAAACTTCAACAATGAAGAAACCACGCCTAATGACTTTAGAAGAATCATTAGAGTACTTAAACGATGACGAGTTCTGTGAAGTAACTCCAGAATCAATTCGTCTACGTAAAAAGATTCTTGATAAGAGTGAGCGCGAAAGAGCTGCTAAGAAAAAGAAATCTGTTGAAGCGTAAAAAATAAAAAACAACACTACTACGTACGTTACGTTTAGTTT
>NZ_JH414708.1:840328-1009642 GCF_000238655.1 Bacillus sp. 7_6_55CFAA_CT2
TAACGTACGTAGTAGTGTGTTGTTTTTTTATTTTGTTTATTTTTTAGAATATTTACTCATTTTTGTGGACAGTATTTTTTTTGCGAGTTACTCTTGTATTAAGTGTATAAAGAAAATTGCATTTTACTGCTAGGGGGGAAGAGTGTGTTAGAAAGGATGTCTTTTTTTGCAAAATTGTGTAAGGTAGATGAAAATCCAGAGTTAGGAATGTGGTTACTTTATGGGACGATTATTATATTAAGTGCTCTCGTTTATAATTTAGGGTTTGCTAGAAAGTTGTCTGTACTAAAAAATATTGTGATATACATATCATTAGCAATTGGATGCACAGTATTAACCTTTTTTGCTGTGTTTTTACCTGTTGGAGAAGGGCTTGTTGTAGCGGCAATTGTACTTGGAATTTATAGAGTGCGTTTGCGTCAAGCGAAACAACAAAAAGCAGGCTGAGGAAGGGGAGTTTTCATGCGTTCAGTACAAGATGCACTATATAATTGGTTAACAATTAAAACAGTTGCGGAAGCACGCCCAGATGATAGTGCTGCAAAAGAAACATATTTGTTATTTCAAAATATGATATATGAAGAACATAAATTAAGAAATGTGGAAGTCGAAAAGAACGAGGAAATGTATTTAATTACATATGAAATGAATGGAGAACGGAAATCTGCAAGGTTCCCGTTAGAAGCCATTGATTGTTTTTTGGATCAGATGAATCGTGAACCAGAAAAATATAAATAAGTCCTTATCTATATGAGTAAGGACTTATTTACATTTTACCAATCATCTTCGATTTTTTTATCACGATATAATCGGAAATTACCACTTGCATGACGTTCCATTGTACGCTCTGCAATTCGTTCCGAACATTCCATGCACATATATGTATGAATAGGGCGATTACGCAGTTTTTTTGCCATAGGATTTTCATCATCTAACATATCTTTTTTATCACAAATCATACATTTGACTCTCATTTCGTCACCTCAATACGAATTCTATCAGTATAAGTATATCATGGAAGTATAATGTTTTTGAATAATAGTGGGAAAAAATAATATTTTCGCAATTCAAAAAATAAGTTATGATAAGGATATACCAAGTATGTTTGGAGGTGAAAATATGGCGAATGTAGTAGAGCCTACCTTAACAGAGGATTTAGTACAAACGTTGCGTAAAGAGTGTATTGTTATGATAGCAACGACAGATTTCGAAAAGCAAGTTCCTAACGTAAGTGCTATTTCTTGGGTGTATGCAGTGAGTGAAACTAGTATTCGATTTGCAGTAGATCAACGTTCACGTATTGTGGAAAATATACGTCATAATACAGGTGTGGTATTGACTATAATGGCGAATGAATCCGTATTTTCTATAAGTGGTGCAGGTGAAATTTTGACAGATAGAATGGAAGGTATTTCTCTAAAATTAACTGTAATAGAAGTAAAGGTGCAAGAAGTGCGTGATGTTATGTTTTATGGAGCAAAACTTGCAATTGAACCAACATATGAAAAAACATATGATCTTCGGGCAGCGAAAAAGCTGGATAACGAAGTGTTAGTAGGGATAAGAGAATTATAAAGATGCTAAATAAGAAATTCGTTTATTCACTTTTGTAGTCGGTTATTGTGATTTAACGTTAATAATTATAATAAAAAGTAATATATTGAATAGAAATGAATAAAGAATAAATAAAAGGTTTAATGACTATGATTTTCGATTCTACCTCGTTTACACGGTACATATAATTATAACAATGGTTCGTCCATATTTTATGGATGAAACCCTTGTTCTACAAATTTAAAAGTGGAGTCAGGGGGTAACAGGTTGGATAAAATTTATGTGTTAGATACGAATGTACTTTTGCAGGATCCTTTATCTATTTTTTCATTTGAAACCAATGAAGTAGTGATTCCAGCAGTTGTATTAGAAGAGGTTGATTCGAAAAAACGTTATATGGATGAAGTAGGACGAAACGCTCGTTATGTATCTAAGTTAATAGATAAATTTCGTGAAATAGGAAAGCTGCATGAAAGTATCCCGCTAGAAAACGGCGGAACATTTCGTATTGAATTGAACCATCGTTCATTTGTGCAACTACAAGATATTTTTGTAGAAAAAACAAATGATAATCGAATTTTAGCTGTAGCAAAAAATCTATCTTTAGAAGAACAGGAAAAAGAGGACGGGAAGTCTGTTATTTTAGTAAGTAAAGATGTACTCGTAAGAGTAAAAGCTGATGCAATTGGTTTGAAGGCTGAAGATTATTTAAGTGATCGCGTAATTGAAGTAGAAAATATATATTCTGGTTTTTTAGAAGGATATATATCAAAAGAACAATTGGATTATTTTTATGAGAAAGGTGAATTGCCTCTATCTGAAATTGCGAATCATCCTTTTTATCCAAATCAATTTGTAGTGATGAAAGATGCATTAGGGGGCTCTAGTTCTGCTCTTGGCATTGTGGATCACTTAGGTAAGAAGGTAAAGAAACTTATTTTTCACAATGAACAAGTGTGGGGGATACGACCACGAAACGTGCAGCAAATTATGGGATTAGAATTGTTGCTTCGTGAAGATATTCCGCTTGTAACGTTAACGGGGAAAGCCGGCACAGGAAAAACGTTACTTGCGTTAGCTTCGGGACTTATGCAAACAGAAGACTTAGGGTTATATAAAAAATTACTTGTGGCAAGACCAATTGTTCCAGTCGGAAAAGATATCGGTTATTTACCAGGAGAAAAAGAAGAAAAGTTAAGGCCATGGATGCAGCCAATTTTTGATAACCTAGAGTATTTATTTAATACGAAAAAGCCAGGAGAGTTAGATGCTATTTTAGCTGGAATGGGTTCGATTGAAGTAGAGGCCCTTACTTATATACGCGGGAGAAGTATTCCAGATCAGTTCATTATCATTGACGAAGCACAAAATTTAACAAAGCATGAAGTGAAGACGATATTAACTAGGGTAGGGGAAAAGAGTAAGATTGTATTGATGGGAGATCCTCAGCAAATTGATCACCCATATTTAGATGAATATAATAATGGCTTAACGTATGTTGTAGAGAAGTTTAAAGAACAGCGTATTAGTGGTCATGTGAAGTTTGTTAAAGGGGAGCGATCTAATTTAGCTCAACTAGCAGCAGATTTATTGTAAAAAGGAGTGAGCTTAAGCTCACTCCTTTTCTTTAAATAATTGTAAATTTACGGATGTTACGGATTGGATTTTGTTGATTAGATCCATCATTGAAATAGAGATGAACAGGCCCGTCTTCTTTTAATGGTTTTCCTTCTTTTGAAAAGCCTAGTATAGCATTTTTGACAGTTTCTAATGGAAGTGTCATTGTATGATCTACCGTTTCAATTTCAACTTGCGTAGCGTCCTCTAAAATTTCAGCGTTAGCAAGGAATGGATGAAATGGTATACCAAATGTTCCAGTAATCAGCTGTTCTTTTTTATATTTCTTCACACTTTGTTGTATTGGAGGAAAAGCGGCACCATCACGGATTTCGCGATCCCAATGTTCTGAAGTGTTTTTTAAATAAGTTTCTAGTTCAGACGTGTTTTCTCTAGTTTCATCAAAGTAAGTTGTCAAATCTACTTTTCGATCATCAAAGATCCAAACAGTTGGATCAATAGTGATTGGAAAACGTACTTTTCCGTTAATAAATAAAATTTCGCTCATTGTTGTTCCCCCATTTGTGTTATACTCCCACTTTTCAGTATAATAGTATTAGACACTGTTGTCACAAAAAATGTTTCTATTGCAATTTATTAAAACTATCGCTAATATTAATAGATAGGATAGAGGAGAGTAGGACGGAAACGGAGGGAATCAATTTGGCGTCTGAGACAGTAGCAAATCATCAGGAAAAGGCACTAGCCCTTCTACAAGCGGATGCAGAGAAGATTTTAAGACTTATTAAGGTGCAAATGGACCATCTTACAATGCCGCAATGTCCATTATATGAAGAAGTGTTAGACACACAAATGTTTGGACTATCCCGCGAGGTCGATTTTGCAGTTCGCCTTGGTCTTATTGCAGAAGAACAAGGGAAAGCAATGTTAGGTGAGCTCGAACGTGAGTTATCTGCACTTCATGAAGCATTTACAAACAAACAACAATAACGGGTTCAAATAAGGGGGCTCAAACTAAATTAGTTTGAGCTTTTTATTTGTATAATAAAGCAGGAAGAATCCATGTACATATGGAATACAACAATAATTAAATTGAAACAGAAAGAGGAAATGAAATGAAAAAAGTATGGAAATCAATGGATTATTCATTGTTACTTCCTCTTGTTATTTTATGTGTGCTGGGGGTAATAATGGTATATAGTTCGAGTTCCATTGTTGCGATTTCGAGATTTGATAAACCAGCAAATTTCTTTTTTAAAAGACAATTAATTACTTTAGTTGTTGGGACAATGGTATTAATAATTATTGCTACTATCCCATATAAAGTTTGGAGAAAACGAATTTTTTTGTTGGGGAGTTACGGTGCTAGTGTTGCCTTATTAGCTGCAGCTGCCTTTTTCACTAAGTCAGTAAACGGTGCAAACGGATGGATATTTGGAATACAGCCTGCAGAATTTGTTAAGATAACAGTTATTCTCGTCTTAGCTCATTTTTTTGCGAAAAGACAAGAAACGAATACACCTGTTTTCAAAGGGTCAGGTCCAGTACTTATTGGTGTTGGAATAATCATGTTTTTAATATTAAAGCAAAATGATTTAGGTACTGATTTGTTAATTGCAGGAACAGTAGGAATTATGTTTCTTTGTTCGGGAGTACAGGTTAACTTATGGATTAAACGAATTGCTTTAACTTCTATAGTATGGATTCCGGCACTATATCTTCTTGGTAATTATGCATTAAATCCATATCAAAAGGCACGTTTTTCTGTTTTCCTTGATCCGTTTAATGATCCTCAAAAGGATGGGTTTCAATTAGTGAATTCATTTATTGGAATCGCTTCTGGAGGGCTTAATGGTAGAGGATTAGGGAATAGTGTACAAAAATATGGTTATTTACCAGAACCGCAAACGGATTTTATAATGGCAATTATATCTGAAGAACTTGGTTTTATAGGTGTAGCTATCATTTTAATCTGTTTATTACTTATTATTATTCGGTCATTTAGAGTTGCGCAAAAGTGTACAGATCCATTTGGAAGTTTAATAGCTATCGGAATTGCAAGCTTGTTTGGAGTTCAAACGTTTATCAATGTCGGTGGTATGTCTGGAGTAATACCACTTACAGGAGTACCATTACCGTTTGTTAGTTACGGCGGAAGTTCTTTATTAGCTAATCTACTTGCAATGGGAATACTACTCAATATTGCTAGTCACGTGAAACGACAAGAGAAACAACAGAATGGTCTAATGAAAGAAAGAGAACAAAATGGACCACATCTTGTAGTTGTAAAATAAAAACACATTGTGCTTTAGAGCATGATGTGTTTTTTATTTTTAAGTAGTTTTAAATATGATGTACTAATTTCTCTTTCAGTCAAAAGATATATCACATTAAGTTAAATGTGATATACAATTAAGTTGTTAGAAAAGGAAGAGGTATGCTATACTATTTTTGTGAAACAAATTGCACAGAAAACTTATCATTTGTTAGAAAATAAGGTATGATGGATAAAAATAAAGTGAAGCTTTCTAAGTATAATATAATGTGGAAAGTGAAGAACTTCACGCTTTTTAAGGTGTGTATATATTTTATCTCTAGAGTGGTAGGAAAGTAGAGGGGGAAAATCATGACAAAGCTGCAACGTATTCAAAAAGTATTGGTAGCTAACCGTGGAGAGATTGCAATTCGTGTGTTTCGAGCTTGTTCGGAACTTGGATTAAAAACAGTTGCAATCTATTCTAAAGAGGATAGTGGTTCTTATCATCGCTATAAAGCCGATGAGTCCTATTTAGTTGGGGAAGGAAAAAAACCAATTGATGCTTATCTAGATATTGAAGGCATTATTGAGATTGCAAAAAGTAATCATGTAGATGCAATCCACCCTGGATATGGTTTCTTGTCAGAAAATATTCAATTCGCTAAACGTTGTGAAGAAGAAGGAATTATCTTTATCGGTCCGAAAAGTAAGCATTTAGATATGTTTGGAGATAAAGTGAAAGCAAGAACACAAGCGCAGCTAGCACAAATTCCAGTTATACCTGGTAGTGATGGTCCAGTAAATTCATTAGAAGAAGTCAAAAAATTTGCTGAAAAGTATGATTACCCGATTATTATTAAAGCATCCCTTGGGGGTGGCGGTCGTGGTATGCGTATTGTGCGTACTAGTGAGGAATTAGGAGAATCATATAATCGAGCGAAATCAGAAGCGAAAGCAGCTTTTGGTAATGATGAAGTTTACGTCGAAAAATTCGTTGAAAAACCTAAACATATAGAAGTACAAATTTTAGCAGATGAAGAAGGCAATGTTATTCATTTATACGAGCGTGACTGTTCTGTACAACGTCGTCATCAAAAAGTTGTAGAAATTGCACCGAGTGTATCCCTTTCAGATGATTTGCGTCAGCGTATTTGTGATGCTGCTGTGAAGTTAACGAAAAATGTAAACTATTTAAATGCAGGAACAGTAGAATTCCTTGTAAAAGATGATGAGTTTTACTTTATTGAAGTAAATCCACGTGTTCAAGTAGAACATACGATTACAGAAATGATTACGGGAGTAGATATTGTTCAATCACAAATTTTAATAGCGGATGGACATTCATTACATAGCAAAATGGTAGGTGTTCCGAAGCAAGAGGAAGTAGTTGTACATGGATTTGCAATTCAATCTCGTGTAACAACTGAAGATCCGCTAAATAATTTTATGCCGGATACAGGAAAAATTATGGCGTATCGATCAGGTGGTGGTTTTGGTGTGCGTCTTGATACAGGAAATAGCTTCCAAGGTGCAGTTATTACACCGTACTACGATTCTTTACTTGTAAAAGTTACAACTTGGGCACTTACTTTTGAGCAAGCTGCTGCAAAAATGGAACGTAACTTAAAAGAATTCCGTATTCGTGGTATTAAAACAAATATTCCATTCCTAGAGAATGTAGTAAAGCATAAAAACTTCTTATCAGGAGAATATGATACTTCATTTATCGATGCGTCACCTGAATTGTTCTTGTTCCCGAAACGTAAAGACCGTGGAACGAAAATGTTAAATTACATTGGTACAGTAACAGTAAATGGTTTCCCAGGAGTAGGGAAAAAAGAAAAACCAATATTCCCAGATGCTCGTATTCCATGTTTAAAACATTCAGAGCCAATCCAAAATGGAACGAAACAAATTTTGGACGAGCGTGGAGCGGACGGATTAGTAAAATGGGTACAGGATCAAAAACGTGTACTTTTAACGGATACAACATTCCGTGATGCACACCAGTCATTACTTGCAACTCGTATTCGTACAAAAGATTTACATCAAATTGCGGAGCCAACAGCGAGAATGTTACCGAACCTATTCTCAGCGGAAATGTGGGGCGGTGCAACGTTTGATGTTGCGTATCGTTTCTTAAAAGAAGATCCATGGGAACGATTACTAGATCTTCGTGAAAAAATGCCGAACGTGTTATTCCAAATGTTACTTCGTTCTTCAAACGCAGTTGGATACAAAAACTATCCAGATAATTTAATTCAAAAATTTGTGGAATGTTCTGCTCAAGCAGGCATTGATGTATTCCGTATTTTTGATAGCTTAAACTGGGTGGAAGGCATGAGAGTTGCAATTGACGCTGTACGAGACACTGGTAAAATTGCAGAAGCAACAATGTGCTACACAGGGGATATCCATGATCCACTGCGTAGTAAATATGATTTAAATTACTATAAAAATTTAGCAAAAGAGTTAGAAGCATCAGGAGCTCACATTTTAGGTATTAAAGATATGGCGGGCTTACTAAAACCAAATGCAGCATATGATTTAGTTTCTGCATTAAAAGAGACAGTGTCGATTCCAATTCATCTGCACACGCACGATACGAGTGGAAATGGTATATTAACGTATACGAAGGCAATTGAAGCGGGTGTTGATATCGTCGATGTAGCAGTGAGTTCTATGGCTGGTCAAACGTCACAACCAAGTGCGAACACGCTATACTATGCGTTAGGCGGAAACGAAAGACAACCAGATGTTAATATAGATTCTTTAGAAAAACTATCTCATTATTGGGAAGATGTACGCAAATACTATGCACCGTTTGAAAGTGGTATGAATGCGCCTCATACAGAGGTGTATATGCATGAAATGCCGGGTGGGCAGTATAGTAATCTTCAGCAACAAGCGAAGGCGGTTGGTTTAGGAGATCGATTCGATGAAGTGAAAGTAATGTACCGCCGTGTGAATGACATGTTTGGAGATATTGTAAAAGTAACGCCATCATCAAAAGTTGTTGGTGATATGGCATTATTTATGGTTCAAAACCATCTGACAGAACAAGATGTTTTAGAGCGTGGACATGCCATGGACTTCCCAGGGTCTGTTGTTGAAATGTTCTCTGGTGATTTAGGTCAACCGTACGGTGGTTTCCCGAAAGAATTACAAAAGATTATTTTAAAAGGGAAAGAGCCATTAACAGTAAGACCAGGTGAATTACTAGAGCCAGTAGATTTCGAAGCGTTAAAAGAAGAATTATTCCATAAACTTGGACGCGAAGTAACGATTTTTGATGTAGTGGCATATGCTTTATATCCAAAAGTATTTATGGATTATGAAAAAGTTGCTGAGCTTTATGGAAATGTATCTGTACTTGATACACCGACGTTCTTCTATGGTATGAGACTAGGTGAAGAAATTGATGTAGAAATTGAACAGGGTAAAACATTGATGGTTAAACTAGTATCAATTGGAGAACCTCAGTCGGATGGAAACCGCGTTCTTTACTTGGAATTTAACGGTCAACCACGTGAAATTATCGTGAAAGACGAGAGTGTAAAAGCAACAGTTGCACAACGTGTGAAAGGAAACCGTGAGAATCCAAATCATATTAGTGCAACGATGCCAGGAACGGTAATTAAAGTAGTTGTAAAAGAAGGCGACGAAGTGAAAAAAGGCGATTCTATGGCAATTACAGAAGCGATGAAAATGGAAACGACAGTTCAAGCGCCGTTCAATGGTAAAGTGAAGAAAGTATATGTTAACGATGGTGATGCAATTCAAACGGGTGATTTACTTATTGAATTAGATCACTAAAATAAGAAAAGAGCTGTGTAAATACAGCTCTTTTTTATTGCAAAAAATCCCTTGCCGAATTGGCAAGGGATTTTAGTTTTAAATTATTTTGTTTGTTTAGAAGTTGATTCGGCTTCTTTGGCATTCACTTTACTTCTTGTTCCTAACATAACTAAATAGCATAGTACGGCAAACAAGCAAGAAATGAATAGAGAATGTAACAATGCCATCGCTAAACTAGCGTTTGTAAATACAACTAAAACTCCTACTACAGCTTGAAGTGTAACGAGGATAAATGAAATGATCCATCCCCAATATACTACAGGTTGCTGCTTGTAATGGCGAATAGCGAGAATCATGGCGTATAGTATCCAAGCGAAAATTAACATCGCTGCAACTCTATGGCCCATTTGAACCCATTCATGTAGTTGAGTTGGCATAGGTCTGTTTTTGCTACATAAAGGAAAGTCTGGACAGGCTAAGCTAGCTCGTTCGTGACGTACTAAAGCACCTGTGTAGACGACGATATAACTGTAAATTGTTACACCATAAATATGAAATTTCATTTTTTTGTCCATAATAAGTGAACGTGCATCAAATTTTTGGTCAATTTCAAAGATAAGACACGTTAATAAAATGACAGAAGCAAATGAAATTAAGGAAATACCGAAATGGATAGCAAGTACAGCTGGCATTTGTCCCCAAACAACTGCTGCTGCTCCCATTAATGCTTGTGCAACTAAAAATACGAAGGATAAAATTGCTAACGTTTTTGTTTCACGCACATGTTTATAATATTTCCAGGACAAAATACAAAGGAGAGTGACAAGAATTCCAGCTGATCCTGATGTTAATCGGTGGCTAAGTTCAATAATAGTTTCCATTGATAAATTAGATGGAACAAATTCACCGTTACAAAGTGGCCATGATTTACCACAACCTTGACCAGAACCTGTTTTTGTAACTAAAGCGCCTCCTAATAAAACTATTAATAAATCAAGGCTTGTAATGACTGCTAACCATTTAATAAAGCGTTGCAATCTCTTTCACCATCTTTCTGCTATGAAGTTATTGCGAAATATTTTCATTCCATTATGTATAGAATAAAACGCGCTAGTTCCTATGATATATAAAAAATAATAAAATAGCAAAGAAATGGAGGGGGAAGGAAAGGGAGAGAAAATAGGTGTAAAAACAGGGTTTGAAAGGAAAAAATTAGGTGAAAAATAGGCTGTTTTGAAAAGAAATGGGGAGAATACGTGTTAAATAGGACAAAATAGTTTATTATAGAAGGTAACATCATGTTATGATAAGGACAAGTCAGAATGAAGTTTTTTATATCCGACACAAAAAGTTCATGTTTTCTTCACAAAATGTTCGGGAAATATGATTTAATATATTGGAGTATGGGCGTAGATTAGTAGTAGAATGGGTTAACAATGTTTCTACTGTAATAATATTGCTATATAGAAGCGAATTATTTCATTTGAAATAAGCGCAAAAAGAAAGATGAAAGTTTTAAGAGGGGGTTAGAGTGATGAACCATGCAACAAGTGAGCTGCATGATGAGTCCGCTGTTACAAGTGTACCGGAAACAACTCGGTTACAAGATTTATCAGCACTCGTTAAAATGGGGATTGTAAACTCAAATACACTTACTGTATTTACAGGATTTTGGTTGGCGTTACACTTTAATGGATTAAGTGTGATGGACAATCTGGATAAGCTATTTTTTACAATCGTTGGTTCAGGATTAATTATGGCGGGGGTATGTTGTTTAAATAACTACATCGATAGAGACATCGATCCGTTAATGGAAAGAACAAAGACTCGTCCAACGGTTACTGGAAAGTATAAACCAGGATTTGCACTTACATTTGGCCTAGTTATATTACTTCTTGGATTTGTATTCTTATTATTAACAACACCAATGGCAGTTTTAATGGGATTTATTGGTGCTTTCACATATGTTGTCCTATATACTTTATGGACAAAGAGAAAGTATACACTAAATACTGTTGTAGGTAGTATATCTGGAGCAGTTCCACCTTTAATTGGATGGGCAGCAATCGATCCATCTTTAGGTCATCCAATTGCTTGGATGTTATTTTTAATTATGTTTATTTGGCAAATCCCACATTTCCTTGCATTAGCGATGAAACGTGTTGATGAATATCGAAATGCAGGAATTCCAATGCTTCCTGTAGTTCATGGATTTGAAATTACGAAACGCCAAATTATGATTTGGACAGTATGTTTATTACCACTCCCATTTTATATGAGTGGACTAGGGATAACATTTATGGTAATTGCAACACTGCTTAACATCGGATGGATCGTTTTAGGATTTTATGGCTTCCGTAAGAAAGATGACATCAAATGGTCCGTGCAAATGTTTGTTTATTCCCTAAATTATTTAACAATCTTATTTGTATCAATGATTGTAGTTACATTCTTCTAAGACAACGACATAATTGGATTTCTTTACGTTGAGATTTACTTTACTTAACTATAAAGTACAATCTAATTCACAAGGAAAGTGGGGGTTGTTTGTATGAAGAAACAGTGGCGACTGCTTTCGTTCGTTTCACTGCTGGCTTTACTGTTAGGGGGATGCGGTAAAGCCTTTCAATCTACTTTAATTCCGCAAGGAGAAGTAGCAAAAATGCAATATGATTTACTTCTACTGGCTAGTGCAATCATGGTAGGAGTAGTACTAGTAGTTACTATTATTTTCTTGTATGTAATTGTGCGTTTCCGACAAAAGAAAGGTCAGGAAGATTATATTCCAGAGCAAGTTGAAGGGAATCACAAGCTAGAAATTATATGGACAGTTATTCCGATTATTCTTTTACTAATCTTAGCTGTTCCAACGGTTACATATACATTCAAACTTGCTGATGTAAGTGCGATGGAGAAAAAGAATATTGATAAAGATACTATCGTTGTTGATGTAACAGCGAATCTTTATTGGTGGGAATTTTCTTATAAATCAGAAAAGATAGTAACTTCGCAAGATTTGGTCATCCCCACAGGTAAGAAAGTGTATTTAAATTTGAAGGGTGCCGATATTAAACACTCATTTTGGGTTCCATCTTTAGCAGGGAAAATGGATACAAATACAGACAATGTGAACAAAATGTGGTTAAAGGCAGATAAATCGGGCACTTATAATGGTTTTTGTACAGAATTTTGCGGTCCATCACATTCTTTAATGCAATTTAAAGTGAAAGCTTTAGATGAAAGCGAGTACAAAAAATGGCTTGCTGATATGAAGAAGATTGATGGAAAGAAAGAAGTAGCTTCAACAAAGGCGCAAGAGGGCCAAGAAATATTTAATAAAAGCTGTATTGGTTGTCACGCAGTTGGATCTAATGATAGTAGACCACCTTCCGCTCGTATCGCACCAAATTTAGCAAACTTTGCGGATCGCGATATGGTTGCCGGTATTGCCGAAAACAATGAAGAAAACTTAAAAAAATGGCTGAAAGATCCTGAAAATATGAAGCCAGGAAACAAAATGACTGGCAAATATGGCAACTTAACGGATGATCAAATTGATGCATTAAATGCATACTTACAAACGTTAAAAGTTGAAAAGTAAAGAGGGACTATTCGCGAAGGGGAGGTTGAAAACGTGAGTTCTGTAGCAAAAAAACAGGGGATGGGTGCTGTCATATGGGATTATTTAACGACAGTAGACCATAAAAAGATTGCCATTCTCTATTTAATTGCAGGTGGATTGTTTTTTGTAATAGGCGGAATAGAAGCTCTATTTATTCGCCTTCAATTAGCGATTCCTAACAACGCTTTTCTTGTTGGGGATGCTTATAATCAAGTATTAACGATGCACGGTACAACAATGATTTTCCTCGCAGCTATGCCACTCGTGTTTGCATTTATGAACGCCGCTGTACCACTTCAAATTGGTGCACGTGATGTAGCGTTCCCGTTTTTGAATTCACTCGGATTTTGGTTATTTTTCTTTGGTGGAGTATTTTTAAATTTAAGTTGGTTTTTAGGTGGAGCACCTGATGCAGGATGGACATCTTATGCATCTTTAGCTTTAGCCTCTAAAGGTCATGGTGTTGATTTCTATGTACTCGGCTTGCAAATCTCAGGTATTGGTACATTAATTGGAGGAATTAACTTCCTTGTAACCATTATTAATATGCGCGCGCCAGGAATGACGTATATGCGTATGCCGATGTTTACATGGACAACATTTGTAACATCTTCGCTTATATTATTCGCTTTTCCGCCGTTAACTGTAGGATTAGGACTTTTAATGTTAGATCGTTTATTTGGAACAAGTTTCTTTAATCCGGCATTGGGCGGGAATACAATTATATGGGAGCATTTATTCTGGATTTTCGGTCATCCAGAAGTATACATTCTTATACTCCCAGCTTTCGGAATATTCTCAGAAATCTTCGCAACATTTTCGAAAAAACGATTGTTTGGTTATTCATCGATGGTGTTTGCGACTGTATTAATTGGATTTTTAGGATTTATGGTATGGGCGCACCATATGTTTACTGTTGGACTTGGTCCAGTTGCTAATGCTATTTTCTCAGTTGCAACAATGGCGATTGCGGTTCCGACTGGTATCAAAATATTCAACTGGCTCTTTACAATGTGGGGTGGAAGTATTCGTTTTACGACACCAATGATGTGGGCAGTAGCTTTCATTCCATCATTCGTAATGGGTGGAGTTACAGGGGTTATGCTAGCATCTGCACCAGCTGATTATCAATTTCATGATAACTATTTCGTAGTAGCGCATTTTCATTATGTAATCGTTGGCGGTGTTGTATTTGGTTTACTTGCAGGAGCTCATTATTATTGGCCACTGATGTTTAATAAAGTATTAAATGAAACATTAGGAAAGATAACGTTTTGGCTATTCTTTATCGGCTTCCATTTAACGTTCTTTATTCAGCATTTCCTTGGCTTGATTGGTATGCCACGCCGTTACTACACATATCTTGAAGGGCAAGGGTTGGAAATGGGGAATATGATTAGTTCTATCGGAGCGGTGTTTATGGCTCTTGGAACGATTGTTCTTCTATTCAATGTAATTAAAACGACAGTATCAAAAGAAAAAGCTGGTCGTGATCCGTGGGATGCACGTACATTAGAATGGACAATGCCAGCACCGACACCAGAATATAACTTTAAACAATTACCATTTGTTCGCGGATTAGATCCGTTTTGGATTGAAAAACGTGAAGGTAATAAAGAGATGACAGCAGCGGAACCAGTTGGTGATATTCATATGCCAAATCCTTCGTTTTCACCATTTGTTATTTCTTTCGGATTGTTTATAGCGGCATTTGGTGCGATGTATATGCAGGGCGGAAAAGATAAGTTCTGGTTATTAGTAGCAATTATTGGTTTAATCATTACATTTGGCGCAATGTTCCTACGTTCAGTAATTGATGATCATGGGTATCATATTCATAAAGAAGATTTAGAGGATAAGGGGGGCAAGGCATAATGCATGTAGATGAAAAGTTAACGAATGAAACATTTCCAGCAGAGCCTGAAAAAGCAACCCTTGAAGGGAAAAATAAGTTTGTCGGTTTTTGGTTATTTCTTGGAGGCGAAACAGTGTTGTTCGCTTCCTTATTCGGCACATATTTAGCGTTAAAGAATTCTACAAATGGTGGACCAACATCTCAAGAGATGTTCCAAATGCCACTCGTTTTCATTATGACGATGCTTTTATTAACGAGTAGCTTAACGAGTGTATATGCGATGTATCACATGAAAAACTTTAACTTTAAGAAAATGCAGCTTTGGTTACTAGTAACAGTATTGCTAGGTTTAGGGTTTTTAGGATTTGAGATATATGAGTTTTATCATTATACACATGAATTTAAGCATACTATGAGAAGTAGTGCGTTTGGCTCTGCGTTTTATGCTCTTGTTGGTACACATGGACTCCACGTATTGTTTGGGTTATGTTGGATTTTAACATTAATCTTTAGAAATGCGAAGAGAGGTCTAAATTTATACAATGCACCGAAGTTTTATGTTGCATCGATTTATTGGCACTTTATTGACGTAGTTTGGGTGTTTATTTTCACTGTAGTATATTTAATGGGAATGGTGGGATAAACAATGGCGATAAAGCAAACGAATAATCCTAAAGTTGATCTTGTTTATCGGAAGAGAAAAAGTGCGGAGGAAATGAGGCATCAAGTTATTACGTTTGCATTAATGATTTTTTTAACATTAGTTGCATTTGTAGCAGTGGCGTATCCAAAAACTTTTAGTCCGATTTTCTCTGTACCGTTTATTTTACTATTAGCAGTGGTACAAGTAATTTTTCAATTGTATTATTTTATGCATATGAGTCATAAAGGACATGAAGCAGCAAGTTTCTTTCTTTACTCTGGTCTGCTAATAGGGTTAATTACAATTTTAGCTTTTATGACAATCGTGTGGATTTGAAAAGTGAAAAATAAGGGAGCTTGTGTTGTCACAGCTCCCTCTTCATATTATGAGATAACCTTACGAAGGTAGGTGTGAAAATGAGTAACTTGTGGATATTTGGTTTTCAGGCTTTATGGAGTCCAATCTTTTTATTATTTATGCTTTCAATTCTTATTGGGTACTTCTTAATTATTGGGCCATATAGAATGCGATTTGAAAATGCGACGAAGGTAAGTAAGAAGCAAATTTTTTATTTTACGACTGGTATTGTTCTTTTGTATTTTGTAAAGGGAGGACCTATTGATTTAATTGGCCATATTATATTTAGTGCTCATATGTTTGAAATGGCAGTCATGTATATTGCAGTTCCACCGTTACTGTTGCTTGGTATACCAATTTGGTTATATCGTTACATTACTTCTTTTAAGTTCGTTCAAATTATATTAAAGGCATTTGCTAAACCACTTATTGCGTTGTTTGTATTTAACGGCCTGTTTTCTTTTTATCATTTACCAGTTGTTTTTGATACAGTAAAACAAAGTCAAATAGCTCATCCTATTTGTCTCGCTATATTGTTTTTTACAGCAATCATGATGTGGTGGCCGATGTTAAATCCATTACCAGAATATCAAACGTTAAGTGATATAAAGAAACTTGGTTATATGTTTGCTAACGGCATATTATTAACGCCTGCTTGTGCGTTAATCATTTTTGCGACAGCGCCGTTATTTGCAACGTATACGGATCCGGCTGCTTGGATGAAAGCGATGGAACTATGTGTACCAGCGGGCACTTTATCAGATTTAAATATAACGGGACCAGAATTTTTGCACTGGATGCCAGTCGTACAAGACCAGCAAACTGGTGGTATCATAATGAAAATTGTCCAGGAAATAGTGTACGGTACAATTATAGGCTATGTATTCTTTAGATGGGCACGTAGAGAACGTGAAAAGGATAAGGAGCAGTTGCAACAATTGCCACCGTATTTACAGACTAAGTAAAAAAGTGTATGGGATTCCATGCGCTTTTTCTTTTTAGTTTTAGTTACCTTTAAAAGATTGAATTTTCTAACTTTTTATGTTAAGTTAGTGTAGGCGTGTACTAAAAGTGGAGATAAAATTTACTACTAGCTTTCATGCGTAATAATTCCATATGTAGTGCAAGTTTTTTAGAGAGGTACAAATATATATTGTTATCTTTAATAAACACGAACTATTTTAAGGGGGAGTTTAAATGGGTAGTAGTGGAAGTATGGTAAAGCCGATTAGTGGTTTTTTGACAGCACTAATTCAATATCCAGTACCAGTAGTAGAATCGCGTGCAGACATTGATAAACAAATTCAACAAATCATAAAAACAATTCATTCGACCAAATCAGGTTACCCTGGTTTAGAATTGATAGTATTTCCTGAATATAGTACACAAGGGCTCAATACAAAAAAATGGACTACAGAAGAATTTTTATGCACAGTGCCTGGGCCAGAAACAGACTTATTTGCTGAGGCATGTAAAGAATCTAAAGTATATGGTGTTTTTTCAATAATGGAGAAAAATCCTGATGGTGGAGAGCCATATAATACAGCAGTTATTATTGATTCACAAGGTGAAATGATTTTGAAGTATCGTAAGCTAAATCCTTGGGTGCCAGTCGAGCCTTGGAAAGCTGGAGATTTAGGCTTACCTGTTTGTGATGGACCTGGAGGAAGTAAATTAGCTGTTTGTATTTGTCATGATGGCATGTTCCCTGAAGTAGCTCGTGAAGCAGCCTATAAAGGTGCAAATGTCTTAATTCGTATTTCTGGATATAGTACACAAGTTAGTGAACAATGGATGCTAACCAATCGCTCAAATGCATGGCAAAATTTAATGTATACATTGTCGGTAAACTTAGCGGGTTATGATGGTGTATTTTATTACTTTGGTGAAGGACAAGTATGTAACTTTGATGGGACTACTTTAGTACAGGGTCATCGAAATCCGTGGGAGATTGTTACTGCTGAAGTATATCCAGAACTAGCAGATCAAGCTAGATTAGGATGGGGATTGGAAAATAATATATATAATCTAGGTTCAAGAGGATATGTAGCAACTCCTGGTGGGGTGAAAGAAAATCCATATACGTTTGTAAAAGATTTAGCTGAAGGTAAATATAAGGTTCCTTGGGAAGATGAGATTAAAGTAAAAGATGGATCTATTTATGGATATCCAGTAAAAAAAACGATTCATTCTTAGGGAAGGGAAATAAAACAAGCGCATCATATTGATGCGCTTGTTTTTGTTAATCAATAATTTGAAATTCTTTTAACTCTTTTTCGACATTTTGTAGGAGTTGTTCGCTTTTTTGAAGTACATTCGTTGGGAAAGTCTCATCATCACCATATTCAACGCCGTGAGGATAATAATGTTTTCCTAATAAGGGGGGGAGTAGTTTTACTTCAGCGTGTCTACTGCCAATGTCACCTTCAACAGCAACTCCTTGCACTCGTAAATAATAAACATCCTTTAATATTTCAAATTTATAATCGTATGTAACTCGTTCATAATCCCACTGTCCGGCAAGTACGAAGTGGTTGTTTTCCATGATTTCAGTTAAAAGAGTTAATTCAACGACGGCTCCATTAAATTTCGTATTTGTAAATTGCATATAATACCTCCTTTTTTAATGTTACACCATTATTTTTATAATAGTATGAATAATAAGAAAGTGCAATTCATATTGAGAGAAAAGGGATAATCCAGACTTTTTTCACAAAAATATGATATAGTGAAAAGAGTACGGTACACACAAAAAGAAAGAAAAGGATTTGTGTATATCTCAATTTTATGTTTTGTTCAGGAGGTATATCGTTTGAAGAAATTATTGCGTATCGTAATGATTACATTTTTTATTTTAGCTGTTGATTTATACGGGAAATTACTCGTTTCACAATATATATTAACCCCATCTCAATCAAAGCAAGAAAATAAAATTGTGAAAAAGAAAAAGCAAATTAAGGAAGACTCCTCAGACACTGTTTTAAATATGATTGGTGAAGACTCTGAAAACCTATTAGCGAAGTGGGGAGAACCCTCTCGAATAGAGCCATCTGCATACGGATATGAATGGTGGGTATACAACCAGGATTTAACTCAGTATGTTCAATTTGGAGTTTCTGAACGTAAAGTTGTAACAGCATACGCAGCTGGTGAACAAGTTAAGGTTCCACCTTATTATATAAATGAAAAATATGAAGAAGTATATAAAAAAAGTCCACTTTCGCATGAAATTTCATTAAAAAGAGGGAAAAATAGTTATCAATTTGAGCTATCTGATACCGAAGTCATGGAACAACCGTTAATACCTGTAGAAGATGGATGGGCGCAATTGTATTTTGATCAATTTACACATGAGCTTGTTGGTGTTCGTTATATGGATGATGAAACTTTATTACGCCAAAGACCGTATCAGCTCGTTTATTCAGGTGAATTAATAGCAGAACAACCATTGACTCCAGAAAAAATAAAACAAGTAGAAAATGGGAATATGCAACAAATTTTTGATTTAACAAATATCATTCGAAGTCGTCATAAATTACCGTTATTAACATGGAATCAGGAAACAGCAGATGTTGCTGTTGGTCACAGTAAAGATATGAAAGACAATAATTATTTTTCTCATGACTCACCTACATTAGGTACGCTAGGAGATCGTTTGCAGCGCGGGAAAGTAGGATTTCAACTTGCTGGCGAGAACATAGCGGCGCAACATAGTGATGGAATTGCGGCAGTGCAAGGTTGGTTAAATAGTGAGGGGCATAGAAAGAATTTATTAAATGAACAATTTACAGGATTAGGTGTTGGTGTATACGATAAATTTTATACACAAAACTTTATTCGAAAATAAAGCGAAACTGTAAGCGGTGGGGTGTTACATTACCAAATTAGTTACTTCGTATTCACTGAATTGTAGGTGGGAATCTGACCGTATGCAAATAGCAGAAAAAAAGGTGCATGAATCGTCTAAAAATAGGCGAACCATGCGCCTTTTTTTTCTTACTATATAGTAGATATACATGGAGAGGTGAGGATTATGCCAACAACAAAAGGACCGTTACATCCATCGGTTCAACAGTTTAAAGAATTTGTAAACCATCACCCTAAAATGGTTCATGAGGTTAGAAGTGGTCATAAAACATGGCAACAATTTTATGAAGAATGGTACTTACTCGGTGAAGAAGATCCAATATGGGCAACTTATAGACCGGATGGAGCGCCTGCGTTTTCTTCGGTAAAAGAAAATAAAAAAGAAAAAGATAATCGAACTGAAGAGGAAAAAACTGCTGATGTGATGGGGCAAATGCTTTCTTTTTTTAAAAAGTTGGACGTGGAACAAATGCAGAACCATTTAGCCAATGTGACGAGTGCAATTGGGAGCGTGCAACAAGTTATTCAGCAATTTCAAGGTAACCGTACGCAGCAAGAGCAAAGTACTTCAGAAAATAACCCGTTTTTCTTTCAAAAGGATTAGGGGGAAAGATGATGAGAGCAGAAATTATGGAGTTTATAAAGGCTGATGAGGATTTATCTCGCTATATTAGAGAGCAACCGTACTGGTATAGAAAATTAACACGAAATCCTGAAGAAAAAGATGCTTTTGAGTTAGCGGCGATGCAACATTTCAAAAAAACGATACCAGATAAAGTGGAAAAGTTTCAAAATCAATTGGCCGTTGCTTCGATCATGATTGATATGTTTCAGTATATGAAGCAACAAAATGCAACCTAATTGGAAGTGAAAAATATGTCCGTCATGCAGAACTTTTGTTACAATAGAAGTTGATTATTTAAAAAGGAGTTGCAGCATGACGGAAATTTGTTTAGTACGACATGGACAAACTGATTGGAATTTTCAAGAAATTATTCAGGGGCGAGAAGATATTCCGCTTAATGAAGTTGGTAAGAAGCAAGCGAGTCAAAGTGCAGCTGCTTTACAAGAAGAAACGTGGGATATCATTATAAGTAGCCCGTTAATTAGAGCGCAAGAAACGGCTAATGAAATCGCAACGGCAGTTGGATTACAATCGATTTTATTAGATGAGCGATTTGTTGAACGGAATTTTGGAGAAGCTTCAGGGAAGCCGGTTGCGGCTGTTAGAGAGTTGATTGCTGAGGGGAAAGTAGAAGGTATGGAGCGAGATGAAGAGATTGTAGCTCGTTGCTTTGCTGCTTTAGAAGATGTTGCGACAACTCATTTTGGCAAACGTATTATTATTGTTGCTCACTCACACGCGATAAAAGCGATTTTACATGCCATTGAACCAGATGAAATTACATTTAAGACACCATTAAAAAATGCGTGTATTAGTTATGTGAAACAAAATAGTGGAAAATGGGATGTTCTTAAATATAATATAGCGGAACATATTAATGTATAAGTGTGTACGGATATAGTGTAAAAATAGTTACGTTATATCTTTCTTTTGAGTAAGTCACTTCAATTAGTAGTTCTAATCTAAATGTGGTATGATGGATACTCGGAGGTGTCTCTCATGATTGTAGCGACGCTAGAAAGCGTATTAATATTAGATAAGGCAGAGCAGCTTGCAAAAGCGATTATCTGTTCAGATATAGCAGAAGATTATCGTAAGTATTATAGAGAATTACATGAAGATATGGAACTTCAGGCGCTAATTCAGCAATTTACAGCGATGAAAGAAAGGTATGAGGAAGTACAGCGTTTTGGAAAATACCATCCTGACTATACTACCGTGTCGATGAAAATGAGAGAATTAAAGCGTTCTGTGGACTTACATGATAAGGTTGCAGCTTTTAAAAGAGCAGAAACTGCTTTGCAGAAGTTATTAGACGAAGTTAGTGTAGCAATCGGTTCGGAAGTGTCTTCTTCCATTAAAGTGCCAACAGGAAATCCGTTCTTTGATGCTGGTGGCTGTGGTGGAGGTTGTGGTACTGGCGGAGGTTGTGGTTGTAAAAAAACGGGGTGATGTGCCCCGTTTTTTAGAAGTTGGAAGAAAACGTATACAGAGTTTGTCCTGTAATGTTATAAATTTCTGATTGGTTTTCATAGAATATAAAATATATGTTTTTAAAAGGAGAAGATGGAGAAGATTATGTTCGGGCAACGACAAAGTATGATTGTTTATTTACATTCATTGAAACATGCCAAGATTTTAAGGAAATATGGTAACATACATTACATATCAAAACGATTAAAATATGCTGTAGTATATTGTGATATGGAACAAATTGAGCATATGATGCATAAGTTGAACAAACTTCCTTTTGTGAAAAAGATAGAACAGTCGTATCGCCCGTATTTAAAAACGGAATTTGAAAATTCCCGTCCTGATCGAGCAAAAGAATACGATTATAGCTAATAGAAAAAATCCCCTGCTAAATTTAGCCGGGGATTTTTCACTTGAAATAACACGTTATTTCATCGGAGGAATGAAATTGTTCATTCGTAAAATACCAATTAAATGATTAAAAAATAGTTCTTTTTCTGGGAAAGTTGTAGATGGTTTTACAGTAAAGGTAGCCACTTTTTTCCCGAGTTGTTCTGCCGTTTCTTCAAATAAAATGACACGTTTACTTTTTTTATTTTCAAATACAGGAATGCCTTCACGACATATGTATAATGGTTGGAAATCACCAGTAGTAGTTGGTTTTAATATTACAACAAGCGAACACACTTTTTTATCGTTTTTTATCGTTTCAAATTGTAACATATGTGCTATACGTTCTTGATTTGTTTTGGCAATTTCAAGTAATTCATATAAATCAGAGTAGCCTTCTCCAAGTTCTATAAAGCGTTGAATCATATCTTTTCCTCCTCTTTCTTTTACTGTACCATTTCACTTTTTAAATGAAAAGCACACAAAGAAAAAAAACCCTGCATAGCAGGGCCCTTCTTATACTAGCATGTACTAGTAAGAAGGCAAAGGGAGAGGAGAAACCGGAGGAAGAACTTATGGGGAAACGTAAGTCTTCTCCGCGGTTGGCAACAACATCGAAGGTGATGTTGTTATAATTATTTATGTCCAATCTAAATGAAGATATACATAATGAAATTAAATTTTATGTTGGGCTTTTTATTTTTCTTTTTTTTATTTTGTGATAGGATAAAAAAGATAAAGTGGAACTAATATACATATTGGGTTCATATTAGTGAATGATGAGATGAATACATAAAAATAACGAGAGGTTATTTGAGGCCGAGTTTTTCTATAGTTAGGTGAATGTGGTTTGTTAACGGTTACCGAAGTGGGAATGGCTTTCTATAATCGCTCGATAGATTGAAATAAAGGTAGTGACAACAGATGAGAGTAGTTTCAGGAAAATGTAAAGGACACCCACTTAAAGCGGTTCCTGGTAATACAACACGTCCAACGACAGATAAAGTAAAAGAATCTATTTTTAATATGATAGGTCCTTATTTTGATGGTGGTATCGCCCTTGATTTATTTGGTGGTAGTGGTGGTCTTGGAATTGAGGCTTTGAGCAGGGGGATCGATAAAGTAATTTTTGTTGATCGGGATAGTAAAGCAATAAAAGTAATTCATCAAAATTTAGAAAGTTGTAGAGTACAGGAACAAGCTGAAGTATATCGAAATGATGCTGAACGTGCAGTAAAGGCGTTAATAAAACGTGAAATGTCATTCGATCTTATATTAATAGATCCTCCATATAAAGAGCAAAAAATTGTATCTTTAATTAGTGTAATGGATCAACATGGATTGCTACATAGTGATGGATTAATTATGGCAGAGCATGGTAATGATGTAGTTTTACCTAATTCAATAGGAAGGCTTGTAAAAGTACGAGCTGAGAATTATGGGATTACTGCAATATCGATTTATAAGTATGAAGGTGAGGGGACAGAATGACAAGTATAGCTATTTCTTCAGGAAGTTTTGATCCAATTACCCTTGGGCATCTGGATATTATTAAAAGGGGAGCAAAAGTATTTGATGAGGTGTACGTAGTCGTTTTAAACAATTCATCAAAAAAACCATTCTTTTCAGTTGAAGAGCGATTAGAACTAATTCGAGAAGCGACAAAGGATATCCCGAATGTAAAGGTAGATTCGCATAGTGGGCTATTAGTAGAGTATGCAAAAATGCGTAATGCAAATGCAATATTACGTGGTTTACGAGCAGTTTCTGATTTTGAATATGAGATGCAAATTACTTCTATGAATCGAAAATTAGATGAAAATATTGAAACATTTTTTATTATGACAAACAACCAATATTCATTTTTAAGCTCGAGTATTGTAAAAGAAGTTGCGAGGTATGGAGGAAGTGTAGTGGATCTTGTACCTCCTATTGTAGAGCGTGCTTTAAAAGAAAAGTTTCAAACCCCGTTAAAGTGAACGGGGTTTTTCTTTATACGTGCGCAAAAATAATAAAATAACATATAAGTATAGACAAAATAATGTAAAAATTGGTCCATAATGTATAAAAGATGTCCAAATTTCATGTAGTATAGAAGGATGCTCGGATAAAAATACAGGAATATCTTTTGGCATAGGTGAGAAAGAACTCACTTTCTCATAAAATGGTGTCCAAAATACAAATGTAAAAATAGGGGCAAGAATACTTTGAATAATTCGTGCGAAAAAATAGGGTTTAAATCGGATATCTGTTTCAGCTAATATGCTAGCAACTTGTGCCTGAATAGAAAGACCGCTAAATGCTAAAATGAAGCTTGTTACCATAGCTTGTTGTAAGAGCGGTGTTTCATTTATTTGACTAATCATTTGGCTTCCGAGTGTCATTTCGAAAATACCTGATAATATAGGTATACTAAAATCTGTACTTAGTTGGAAGAATGATAAAATATGTTGCATAATAAAAGAAAGAGCTGCTGTAATGTGGAATACAGTAATCATTTTATTTAACACAGAGAATAAAATAATAAATCCGCCAATCATAAGTAATGTTTGAATAGAAGAAACAATGGCATCCCCAAGTAATTTACCAATTGGTCTTTTTTCTTGTAAGCGTGTCTCGTGAAGAATTAAAAAAGGGTTTTGAAAGCGACGTTTTTTTGTAGTGTGTGTATTATTTTTGTAAGCGGTATTATCGCCGTAAAAACGCATAATTAATCCGACAGCAAAGTTACTGAAATAATGGGCAGCGGCTAATATAATTCCTAATTTCGGATTATTAAAAAAACCGATAGACACAGCACCGAAAATAAAAAGTGGATTAGAAGAATTTGTGAAAGAAACGAGGCGCTCCGCTTCAATCTGAGTTAAAAGATTGCTTTTTCGTAGTCTAGCGCTTAATTTGGCGCCTGCAGGGAAACCAGAAGCCATTCCCATCGCCCAAACAAATCCGCCTATCCCTGGAACGCGAAAAAGTGGGCGCATGAGTGGTTCTAATATAACGCCAATAAATTTTACAACACCAATACTAATTAGAAGTTCCGCAATGATGAAAAACGGTAGTAGTGAAGGGAATACAACTTCCCACCATATATTTAACCCGCGAATAGAAGCTTGCAAAGCGGCTTGGGGGTGGAGTACAAGAGAAAAGGTTAAAAATAGCGTTGATATGGTAAGGAAAGCGGTTTTCCATTTTTCATACATGTAAGTAAATCCCCCTTTGTCCCAAAAAACGTTCATTTCAGTATACGTGGATACGTAGTGAATTTAGACCATAAGTATGAAAAAGGAATGAAAAAAATTAAAGGGTGAGAAAAATGAAAGAACCAAAGATTGGTTTAGCACTTGGGTCTGGAGGAGCGAAAGGGTTTGCTCATATTGGTGTAATAAAGGTTTTAAGGGAAGCTGGTATCCCTATTCACATGATTGCAGGAAGTAGTATGGGGGCGCTAATAGGTACGTTTTATGCGGCAAGTAGTAACGTTGAAAGATTGTATAAATTGGCATCTGTTTTTAAGCGGAAGTATTATTTAGATTTCACGGTACCGAAAATGGGATTTATTGCTGGAAAACGTGTCAAAGATATGATTAAAATGTTTACATATAATAAAAATTTAGAAGAGTTAGATATCCCGACGGCTGTTGTGGCTACTGACATATTGAAGGGGGAAAAAGTGGTTTTTACAAGTGGGCCAGTTGCAGATGCGGTGAGGGCTAGCATATCTGTTCCTGGAGTGTTTGTACCAGAAAAAATAGATGGAAGATTATTAGTGGATGGTGGAGTCATTGATCGCATCCCAGTATCGGTTGTGAAAGAGTTAGGGGCCGATATTGTTATCGCTGTTGATGTATCTCCAATTAAGGTGAATGGCGATGTTACGTCCATTTATGACGTAATCATGCAAAGTATTGAAATTATGCAGCATGAGCTTGTAATGAATCGGCAAATTGCATCGGATTTAATGATGCGACCAGCTGTAGAGCAATTTAGTTCACGTGCTTTTACAAACATTGAAGACATTATTCGAGTTGGAGAAGTAGAAGCAGAAAAACATATTTCAAATATTTATTTATTAATTGAGCAGTGGAAGGAGAAACATAATGTTTAAGCGTTTTCGGTTTATATATGCAATCTTAATAGGGGTTATATTGGCGATGTTACTTGTTTACGTACGTTTACCGTATTATATAACAAAACCAGGAATGGCTGCCAAATTAGAGCCTTATGTTCAAGTTGAGGGTGGAACGAAAGAATCTGGTGATTTTATGCTTGTTACGGTTTCAATGGGACCAGCAAATGTGGTGAATTTAATAGCGGCACAGTTTAATAAATATACACATATTTCGAAAGCGGAAGAAATATTGCAAAAAGGTGAGAGTGATGAAGAATATCAATTTCGCCAAAATTATGCGATGAAAGATTCGCAAAATGCAGCAATTTATAATGCATATAAACGTGCAAATCGCTCAGTATCTTTTGAAAATAAAGGTGTATTAGTTGCTGGTGTGGCAAAAGGAATGCCGTCAGAAGGAAAGCTTAAGCTTGGTGATGTTATTATAGCTGTTGACGGAAAAACATTTGAAAAGACGGAGCAATTTATTGAATATATGACAGGGAAAAAAGAAAACGATGCTGTAAGTATTGAGTACATGAGAAATGGAAAACAATTGAAAGAGAATTTAAATGTAAAGACGATTCCTAATGGGAATGGACGTGTCGGTATAGGTGTTTCTATCGTTACGGAAAGAGAATTAGTGGTCGATCCGAAAGTGAAAATTAATTCTCATGAAATTGGTGGACCATCCGCAGGTTTAATGTTCACATTAGAAATATATAATCAACTTGTGGAAGAAGACTTAACGAAAGGACATGAAATAGCTGGAACAGGTACAATTAATGAAAAAGGAGAAGTGGGCCCAATTGGTGGTATAAATCAAAAAGTGGTGGCTGCTAGCGATGCGGGGGCTGAAGTGTTCTTTGCGCCAAATGAAAAAGGTGCGGAGAAATCGAACTATAAAGATGCACTTGAGACTGCAAAGGATATTAAAACAAAAATGAAAATTGTACCAGTAGATACGCTGGATGATGCGTTAACATATTTAGAAAAGATGGATAAGGAAAAAACCTCTCTGAAATAGAGAGGTTTTTTATAGGAATTTTGTAGTTGTTTCATCATAGCGAATAGGATGGTGTGTTATATCCTGTTTTAATAGTTGTGTGCGTAACGGTTCGTGCATGATGGAGAAATATACAGAGTTTGCTTTTTTCTCTATATCTAAAGCGGCATGGTCGAATGTTTTTGTATGAGTAAGGATTGGAAGTTCGATTTTTTTCTTGTTTTTTGAAAGGTAAGTTTGTCCTTTTTGTGACATGCCTAGCAGGCGAATATATGGTGCGTGTTGTTTTATATTTGCGCTACGTATTTCTTCTTTTGTTGTGTTTGTTAAAATGTGTGTACAAGCTCTTTGTAATCTAGTCCATGTATAACGTTTTGTTTTTAATGCTTCCATGAATGAATAGAAGGAGGAACTGTTTTGTATTTTTGATAAAATACGATGCTCTAAACCTTCTTCTATTTCATATATATGTCGTAAGTCCCCTGGAGACATTGTCATGAGTCTATATTTAAAAAATGAAAAGTATTGTTCCCAATTATGTAATATCCCGTAGTTTTGTTTGTAATTTGCTAAAAGCGAAGTGGTTGCCTGTGGGAGAAAAGGTTTAATTGTTGTAAATGATCCTTCTTCGCTAAAGAGTTGTTTTCGGATGCTTGTTGCGCTTGCAATATGTTGGTCATTAAATGTTTCATCATGATAATGAGAGGCAAATCTTTTTATAGTTTGAGCTTGTATAGAGCTATTTTGTGACAGAATTGCTTTCATATATTGGAAGCCTAAAATATTATTTGGTTGTGACATATCTATGTTTTTTTCAGATGTTAAAATGTGTGAGAAAGCATCCGATGTTGCTTTTGCATAACTATTACCAGCGTCCATGAATTGTTTTACAAGGTAGTTAAAAGTCTCTTCTTCGTTTTTTTGTACGGAGATGGTATTATAAAAATTTTCGATTTGTCCATCCTCACTACCGAAACAAATTTCAGAAACACGTAGGGCATTTAAAATGGAAATAGCACCATTTGCGAAGGTTTCAGCCTTTTGTGTTGCAAAGACGTATGGAAGCTCTACAACAAGGTCTACGCCGTTTGCTAAGGCCATTTTAGTGCGATACCATTTGGAAATGAGTGCGGGCTCACCACGCTGTAAAAAAGGACCACTCATAACGGCAATTATTATATCAGATTGTGTTAACTTTTTTGTCTGTTGCACATGATAAAGATGACCGTTATGAAAAGGGTTATATTCAACAACAATACCACCAGCTTTTATGGTAATCTCTCCTTTCGATGTAGCATCTTTTTGAAAAACGTGATACTCTATATATTATTTACTATGATGACTTCATTATAGTGTAAAGAAAAAACATTGACAAATATAAAATGGCTAGCTATAATTTTGTTTGTTGCCTTGAGGTGATATGATATGAAATGGTCCATCCATCAATTGAATAAATTGAGAAATAAAGGATTGACATTGGATGAGATGGTAGATGTAAGTGAGCTAAAAGAGGTCGAGAAAGATATTCGTGAAATTAATCCTGTTCATGTAACGGGAAGAGTTGATTTTGGCTCCGGTAAGTTTACGTTTCATCTACATATAACTGGAAGCATGGTTTTACCATGTTCTCGCTCTTTAGTAGATGTGACATTACCATTTGACATTAAAACAACTGAGGTGTTCCAAACTTCACAAGAAGAATTTGAAACTGAAGCTGAAATTCATTCTTTAGAAGGAGAAGTACTTGACTTACTGCCCGTAATCAAGGAAAATATACTTTTGGAGATTCCAATGCAAATTTTCAGTGATGATGTTTCTGGTGGAGCACCGACGCAAGGTCAAGACTGGCAAGTGATTTCGGAAGAAGACAAAGAAAAGACTGTTGATCCAAGATTGGCAGGACTTGCAAAGTTTTTTGACAAATAATCGGAAGACTGGTTCAGGCCTTCATATGAAAATAACTATTTCTTTTAAGGAGGTGGGAAGAATGGCTGTACCTTTTAGAAGAACTTCTAAAACAGTAAAAAGAAAGCGTCGTACGCATTTCAAATTATCAGTACCTGGTATGGTAGAGTGCCCAAGCTGTGGTGAAGCGAAATTAGCTCACCGTGTATGTAAAGCATGCGGTACTTACAAAGGTAAAGAAGTAATCAGCAAGTAATTGCGGGAAAATAAACGCAGAAGATATCTTCTGCGTTTATTTTTTTTGTCTTAATCTTTAGTTGTTGTATTCTATCTTTTCTAGTAACTGCATATGCTTAATAAAAAATGCATAGGGAGGACTAGAGAGATGGCGACAACAAGACAAGATGCTTGGACTGATGATGAAGATTTGCTTCTGGCAGAAGTAGTACTCCGGCATATTCGAGAAGGTGGAACACAACTTTCTGCCTTTAAGGAAGTGGGGAAAAATTTATCTCGTACACCAGCAGCATGTGGGTTTAGATGGAATTCTTACGTAAGAAAGCAATATAAAGAACGTATTGAGGAAGCAAAGCAACTTCGTAAAGTAGAAAATTATGAAGTGAAAGAGACAAAGGTGTTAGAACCTACGTCAATTACGTTGAATGATGTTATTGATTTCTTGCAAAATTATAAAGATGAAAACTCTTTAACGGTGTTGCAACAACAAGTTGAATCATTACAAACAGAAAGAGAGCGTCTTCTGGAGCGATTATCAGTATATGAAGAAGAGTATAGAACACTACTTGATTATATCGATCAAAAAAGAAGTGTAATGGTAGCGGAAAGAAACAATGCTCGCTCGAATGAGAAGTTAGAGAAGCTTAAGAAATAAAAAACAGCTGTTATACAGCTGTTTTTTTATTTCTTAAGCCGATTCTTCGTTTGTAACCGCATTCAAATTTGCTTCTGGCTGCCAAATATAAAAATCTCCATCAGTTACTGATACGGGGTTGAAATTTAATTTATCCCAAAAACCAGCTGAATGAATACGTGCTATCGTTTTAATAGGAAATTGCATTTGTTTCGCATGATTTACAAGCATTTGCCCGAATCCTTGTTTTTGAAAAGTTGGTAATACTTCAAGTTTATAAAGTTCTAGGTAGGGACCTGTAATTTCGAATGGTTCTCCACCGTTTCTTTTCATATATAGACTCATACGTGCGATTAGTGATCCGCCATAATAAATACCGTAAAATGGAGATTCACTGTCGTTTTCAATAATGTTTGCTTGTAATTCTTCCAGCATAGATAGTTCCTGGGCTCCGCACCCTTTAAATTTTTTGAATTCATCTAACGTTTTATAATTGATGAGCAAGCGCTCAACTTTTGGGAATCCCATTACATCACATCCTTTTCTTGTCTCGTTGAATGCAGAAAAGTAAAAATATTTATAATAATAGTATAACTCATTTTTTTATTTTTATGAAGAAGATAGTATATTTCTTTTTTTATTTTTTTGAGGATTTGCTAAACTAAGAGTAGAAGCGTATTAATAGGTGGTACATACATAGTGAAAAATGAGAGTATATTTGTTGGGCAGAGGACAGCGGAATTATAGGGCGTACTCAGGTGCTTTAAAAAGATATAAAGGGGGGAAGGCAAGGGCACTTAGTGTGAATTCCTTGTGTAAAAATGAAAATTGGAATTGTCGGACCAGGTGCTATTGGTCTATTGTATACATTTTATTTACAAAAAAATAACCAAGATGTTACGTTGTTTACAAGAACAGCTAAGCAAGCTGAAGAATTAAATGAAACAGGTGTAACTTGTATTAGAGATGGAAGATGTGAAACAGTATATCCATCTGTTTTACCGATAGAAAGTATGGTAGCGCAAAATTTAGATTATATATTTATTGCTGTGAAGCAATATCATATAGATGACGTACTACCGTTTGTGGAAGGGGCATCATCATTAATCTTTTTGCAAAACGGAATGTCGCATCTTCAAAAGATGCTGAACATAGGGAGTAAAAATATAGCTGTTGGTATTGTAGAACATGGTGCGAAAAAAGAGGGAGGGCATATCGTTCATCATACTGGGATAGGAATAACAAAATTTGGAGTGGTTTGTGGTCAATCTATACATTTGAAAAAAATATTCAATTATTTTCCTTTTGCTTATTTTCCAGTTCAAATAGAAACGGATTGGGAAGAGATTATGCATAAAAAATTAGTAGTAAATGTATGTATCAATCCGTTGACAGCACTATTGGGAGTTAAGAATGGTGAATTAATCACGAATCGTTTTTTTTATCAAATGATGGAGCAAGTGTTTCAGGAGGCAGCATTTCTTATTAGAGGAGAAAAAGAAATGGTATGGCAAATGGTACGAAATGTGTGTGAAGGAACGTCTCGTAATACATCTTCTATGCTAGCGGATGTAAGAGCGAGTAGACAGACGGAAATTAATGCGATTGTTGGATATGTATTAGAAGAAGCTAAGAAACAGCAACGACCAGTTCCGACACTTCAATTTTTGTTCGATGCAATAAAAGGTTTAGAAACAAGAGTATAAGTGTTATTCTTTGCTTTTACGTGAAACATTGACTACAATGTGGATTGGTGAGAGAACTGGATACGAAAGGAAGAATTATATGGAGATAAAAGAAATCTCTGTTCCGCAACAAGGTATTGTAGCGGACTATATGAACGGTAAAAAAGAGATACAGTCATGTTTTGATTATATGTTAACAGAAGATGCTTTTAAACAACGTTTACATGATTTGCGTGAAAGGGAGTTTTTCCGCCAAGATTTAGTAGCGCATTTATTAGAATATAATACAAAATTACAAGCGGGAGAATCTACACTTCAAAATGTAAAAGCGCTTGGAGATGAAAATACATATGTTGTTATAGCTGGACAACAAGCGGGGTTATTAACTGGACCGCTTTATACAATTCATAAAGTTATTTCAATTTTGCAGCTTGCAAAGGAAAAGGAAGAAAGTTTAGGAGTTAAAGTTGTCCCTGTCTTCTGGATTGCGGGTGAAGACCATGATATGGATGAGATTAATCATACTTTTGTAGCGAAAAATAAAAAGATGAAAAAAACTATTTTTTATGACCGTAATCCGAAAAAGGCAAGTGCTTCTGAGTCTGAACTTTCTGTTGAAGATTGTAGAAATTGGATTGAAGAGATTTTTAAAACATACCCAGAAACAAATTTTACAAAAGATGTATTAAAATTTGTTGATGATGCTTTGAAAAAATCGAATACGTATGTAGATTTCTTTGCTCATCTTATTACGAAAATCTTTGCTAATTCTGGTTTAATCCTTGTTGATTCACATCATCCTGAATTAAGAAAGTTAGAAATTCCATTTTTCAAGCGAATTATAAGTAAGTATAAAGAGGTACAAGAGGGCCTTCGTAATCAGCAGGAAGTAATTAAAGAACTAGGATACAAACCGATTATTGAAACGAAGTCTCATGCAGTGCATATATTCATGGAAATAGATAATGAACGAGTATTGCTTGAAGAGCATCAAGGTAAGTTTGTTGGAAAGGATGGGGCGCATTCCTTTTCATACGAAGAGTTGATTGAAGAGATGGAGAGAAATCCGGCACGTTTTAGTAATAATGTTGTAACACGTCCTCTTATGCAAGAGTATGTATTTCCTACGCTCGCATTTATTGGAGGTCCAGGGGAATTAGCTTATTGGAGTGAATTACAACAAGTATTCCATACTGTCGGTTTTCAAATGCCACCTGTCGTTCCTCGTCTTACAATTACTTATGTGGAGAGAGATATAGCGACAGATTTATTCGATCTGCAATTGAGAGAAATTGATCCGTTTTTAAATGATGTCGATAAACTGCGTGAAAACTGGTTGTCTAATCAAATAGAGGAACCGATTGATGATCATTTTGAAAAGGCGAAAAAAGAAATTGCCGATATTCATACATCTTTACAGCAATTTGTAAAGAAAATAGAGCCAGGGTTAGGTGCGTTTGCAGGGAAAAACGAATTGAAAATTAATGAACAAATTGAACTGTTGGAAAGAATGTTGAAAAGAAATGTTGAGAAAAAGTATGAGGTTCAGCTAAATAAATTCCGCCGTATACAATTCGCACTTCGTCCATTAGGTGCACCGCAAGAACGTGTGTGGAATGTATGTTATTATTTAAATCAGTTTGGTTTAGATTTCGTTAATCGTGTAATGGAAAACCCTTTTTCTTGGGATGGAAAACATCATGTTATAAAACTATAAAATCTTGCTCTTTGGAGCAGGATTTTATTTTTATTCCGTTGAATTTACTGTGAAGTGATTTTTTTCTGAATTATCAATCAAAAAATGTTAGATATGGCAATTGTGTTGGATACTTAAATATATGACAAAATAGCACAAAATGTAAACGTATTATTCGCTTTTTCGACAGTTTTTTATTTAAATTCCCGCAAAAGATGATAAAATTTAGTATATAATAAAAGAAAATAGCGATTTGTATAGTATGTTGCCTTTGTTGGTAAGTTAAATGAGTCGTTCTTTCGTATTATTTCATTCTCTAAGCGTGAAATATGTGTTTAGAGGAAGGGATACATTCAACATAATTAATTGGAAAAAGAGTAGGTGCAACAATGTTTAAACACGTAACAGTGCTTTTAAAGGAAACAGTAGACGGCTTAGATATAAAGCCAGATGGTACATATGTAGATTGTACACTGGGGGGAGGAGGACATAGTTCTTATTTATTATCCCAATTAACTGAAGGTGGAAAATTAATAGCGTTTGATCAAGATGAGATAGCGATTCAAAACGCGAAAGAAAAGTTCTCTTCATACGGTGAACAGTTTATAACAGTAAAGAGTAACTTCCGTTATTTAGCTGAAAAACTGCAGGAAATAGGTATAACAGAAGTAGATGGTATTTTATTTGATTTAGGTGTTTCATCCCCACAATTAGATACACCAGAACGAGGCTTTAGTTATCATCATGATGCACCGCTAGATATGCGGATGGATCAAGATGCCCCATTAACAGCGTATGATGTTGTAAATAGCTGGTCATATGAACAACTTGTAAGGATTTTCTTCCAATACGGTGAAGAGAAATTTTCAAAACAAATTGCAAGAAAAATTGAAGCTTATCGTGAGAATAAAGCTATTGAAACGACAGGAGAATTAGTAGAGCTAATTAAAGAAGGTATTCCGGCTCCAGCTCGTAGAACGGGTGGGCATCCTGCTAAGCGAGTGTTTCAGGCAATTCGTATAGCTGTAAATGATGAATTAAAAGTATTTGAAGAAGCATTGGAATCTGCTATTGAGATGGTTAAGCCAGGTGGAAGGGTTAGTGTTATAACATTCCATTCATTAGAAGATCGTATTTGTAAAACAACGTTTAAGCGAAATAGTACAACGCCACAATTGCCGCCAGGATTACCGATTATTCCTGATGAATTTAAGCCGAAATTAAAGCTTATTACAAGAAAACCGATTTTACCTTCTGATATAGAGCTAGAAGAAAATAATCGTGCGCGTTCTGCGAAGTTGAGAATCGCTGAAAAACGATAAAAGGGAGAGAGAGGTATGACTAATTTAGCTGTAAAGTACAAACAACAAGCGCAAGAAGAGGTGCAAATTCAAACGCCCCCACAGCAGATGGCTAAGCCGAAGGTTAAAGCGAAAATTACAAGAATCGAAAAACTGTTGTATGTAGCGTTTATTGGCTTTTTATTGTATGCCTGTGTCGCGTTTATTGGAAATAAAGCAGGCCTTTATCAAGTTAATGTAGAAGCAGCGACGATAGAAGAAAAAATTGTACAGCAGCAAAAAGAAAATCAAGAATTACAAGCTGAAGTAGAGAAGTTAAGTCGCTATGAACGAATCGCTGAAGTTGCAAAAAAACACGGGCTAGAAATTAATGCGAATAATGTGAAAGGCCTCAAATAAGGCAATAGGTGTGAAGGAACGATGAAGAAGAATATGACTAAATTTCATACCAATAAGGGAGCAGGTTATTTTATGATATTTTTCCTCCTGCTCTTTTTGCTGTTATTAGCCCGATTTTTTTACATACAATCAACAGGAACAGTTCATAATCAGGATTTAGATGCACTTGCTAAACAAAAGCATAGTAAAAAAGGAGTTCTTGAAGCGAACCGAGGAACCATTTATGATCAAAACGGTCATGTGTTAGCGCAAGACGCAAAATCTTACAAAATGGTAGCTGCACTAAAAGGTGCTAACTCAGTTGAGAATAAAGAAGATACTGCAAAGAAAATTGCAGGAGTACTTGGAAAAGGCGAAGAGGATATTTTAGCTTCTTTAAATAAGGAAGGTAGAAGTCAAGTCGAATTTGGAACGTTAGGCAAGGATTTGACGAAAGAAAAGAAGGAACAAATAGAAGCGTTGAAGTTGCCGGGGATATCTTTTATTACAGAAAATGCAAGGGTGTATCCAAACGGTGATTTTGCATCTTACGTTATAGGTCATGCAAAACCAAATGAGAATGGAACCTCGGTAGGTCAATTTGGCATAGAGAAAAGCTTGGATAAATACTTAAGTGCCTCGAACGGAGAAGTAGCATATACAGGTGATCGTAAAGGTGTGTCCCTTGATGGGGGAAAAGTTAATGTAAAGGCACCTAAAAATGGAGATAACGCTTATTTAACAATCGATCAACGTGTCCAAAGTTATTTAGAAGACGCGATGAAAGCAGCAAGTAAGCAATATGAGCCAGAAAGTTTAATAGGGATTGTTGCAGATCCGAAAACTGGGAAAATATTAGCGATGTCTACTAAACCTAGTTATGACCCTAATGATCGTCAAATTAAATATTTCTTCAATGACGCGATTGCCAATGCATTTGAACCTGGATCAACAATGAAAATTTTCACGTTAGCGGCAGCTATTAATGAAGGTGTGTACAAAGGCCAAGATTATTATCAGTCCGGGACATATCAAGTCGGAAATAGGAAAATAAAAGATCATAACGGTGGTGCTGGTTGGGGCTCTATCACGTTTGATGAAGGGGTAGAGCGTTCTTCAAACGTAGCGTTTGCAATTTTAGGAGATCAAAAACTTGGTCCAGAACGTTTCCGAAAATATATTCATAGTTTTGGATTAGATGAAAAAACGAACATTGATTTATCAGGTGAAGGATCGAATACAATTTTATTTGATCAGCAAATACAACAAGTGACAACAGCTTTTGGACAAGGTTCCACTGTAACACCAATTCAGCTTGTACAAGCTGCAACGGCCATTGCAAATGATGGGAAAATGATGAAACCTTATGCAATTGATAAAATTGTAGATCCGATAACAGACAAAGTAAAATTAGAACATAAGCCAGAAGAAGTAGGAAAACCTGTTACAAAGGAAACAGCAGCGCAAGTAAGACAATTATTAGAACGTGTTGTTACATCTCCGAAAGGTACAGGGACAGCTTATAAAATTGATGGATATTCAGTTGGTGGTAAAACAGGTACAGCGCAAATTCCGGATGGAAAAGGCGGCTATATGACAGGGAGACAGAATTATATATTCTCATTCTTAGGTATGGCACCAATGGACGATCCACAACTTGTTGTGTATGTAGCTGTTAAACAGCCGAAATTAAAAGATGATGAGAACGGTGCACAACCGTTAGCTGATATTTTTAAATATGTAACAAAAAATAGTTTAGAGTATTTAAAGATTAAGCCAAATGAAGTGAAAGATCCGAAAAAACATCTGAAAGAACAACAAACTACTGTTCCGGATGTAAATGGTAAAACGATGGCTGAAGCGGGGAAAGCGATTGATAAAGCAAAACTTCGTCCAATCGTACTAGGTGAAGGGAAAGTACAGCAACAAGTACCAAAAGCGACTGAACAAACATTAAAAGGCGACCGAGTCTTCTTGGTAGGAGATAAGCCTACAATGCCAAATATACAAGGATGGGCACTGCGTGATGTTATGAATTTAGCGAAGACATTACAGCTTAACTTGAAACCTTCTGGTACAGGATACGTAACAGAACAAAGTGTGGCGGAAGGAACATTATTACAACCTGGTACAGAATTAGGTGTCACACTCGTACCGCCACTCGAACCACAGCAAGAAGCAGAAAAGCCGTAATGGTAAAAGAGAATAAGTTCTAATTAAATAAGTACAAGCATATATTGGAACAAGCTAGGCGTAAGGGAGGCTTGTTCCGATATGCGTGTATCAAATGTAACAGTTAGAAAACGACTTATTTTTATACTTATATCAGGTATACTTATTTTCACGATTATCGATATTCGTCTTGGATATGTGCAATTTTTTCTTGGGAATATGTTAACGGATCGTGCGAAAGATTCATGGAGTCGTAATATTACTTTTGAACCCGAACGTGGGAAAATTTTAGACCGAAATGGTGTGGAACTTGCCACGAATAAAAGTGCTCCAACTGTCTTTGTTGTACCGAGGCAAATTGAAAAACCAGCAGAGACTGCAGAGAAGTTAGCTGCAGTATTAGGTGTGGAAAAAGATGAGATTTATAAAAGGATTACAAAAAAAGAATCGATTGTAAGGTTAGATAAAGGCGGAAGGAAAATATCACATGACAAAGCGAAAGAAGTACGAGGATTAAGTCTGAAGGGCGTGTATATCGCAGAGGATTCTATCCGGTACTATCCATTTGGAAACTTTTTATCACATGTATTAGGTTTTGCAGGTAGCGATAACCAAGGTCTTATGGGACTAGAAAAATATTATGATAAAGAGCTAAATGGGGACAAAGGTCATGTGCGTTTTTTTGCAGATGCGAAAGGACAAAGGATGCCTAATGTTGGTGATGATTTCAAAAAGCCAGAAGCCGGTTTAAATTTAGGATTAACAATCGATGCGCGTATTACAAGGATTATGGAAAGAGAAATGAATATTGCGGAGTCAACTTATAATCCTGACGGTATGATTGCGATTGCAATGAACCCTAAAAATGGTGAAGTTTTAGGGATGTCTAGTCGACCGAGTTTTGACCCAGCGGATTTTCAAAGTGTCTCTCCAGAAGTGTATAACAGAAATCTACCTGTATGGAGTACGTATGAGCCTGGTTCAACATTTAAGATCATTACATTAGCTGCAGCATTGAATGAAAATTTAGTAGACTTAGAGAAGGATACGTTTTATGATGATGGAGCAGCTGAAGTAGGTGGAGCTAGATTGAAATGCTGGAAAGCAGGAGGTCATGGCAGTCAAACGTTTTTAGAAGTCGTTCAAAACTCATGTAACCCGGGATTTATTGAACTTGGTGATCGCCTTGGTAAAGACCGATTATTTAAATACATTCGTAATTTTGGTTTTGGGCAGAAGACTGGAATTGACTTGCAAGGTGAAGGCAGTGGGATTTTATTTAATTTAGATAAAGTTGGTCCAGTAGAGCAAGCAACAACTTCATTCGGCCAAGGAGTTTCTGTTACGCCGATTCAACAAGTAGCAGCTGTAGCGGCGGCTGTAAATGGTGGAACATTGTATCAGCCGTATATAGCTAAGGAGTTTATTGATCCGAAAAATAATCAAGTTGTTAGTAAAAAGACACCTGTTGAGAAAAGAAAAGTTATTTCCAAGGAAACTTCAGAAAAAGTTCGTTATGCATTAGAGAATGTTGTAGCGAAAGGTTCTGGTAAAGGTGCTTATATTGATGGATATCGCGTAGGTGGAAAAACGGGTACTGCTCAAAAGGTGAAGGATGGTAAATATTTAGAGAATAATTATATAGTATCTTTTATCGGATTTGCTCCAGCGGATGATCCAGAGATTGTTGTGTATGTAGCTGTTGATAATCCAAAAGGGGTTACACAGTTTGGTGGAGTGGTAGCAGCTCCGATTGTCGGGAATATCCTTCGAGATGCACTTCCTGTTATGGGAGTGAAACCGAGAAAAGAACAAGTTGAGAAAGAATATAAATGGGGCGATACACCAACTGTGGAAGTTCCGAATTTAATTGGAATGAAAAAGAAAGACTTACAAACACAACTCGTCGATTTGAAGCTTGATATAAGTGGAGATGGAGAGAAAGTAATTAAACAATCACCAGAAGCGGGAGCTAAAGTAAAAGAAGGCTCAAAAATTAGAATTTACTTCGGGAATTAAAGGTAACATAGTACGTTTTATGGTACAATTGGTGGAAGTGAGTTCTTTATAGAACAGTTACTTAATTTGAGACAGTAAGTGTCTCATTCATAAATAGGTCAGTAGCACTTACCTCCTTATATAGGAGGTAATGTGTTGCTTACTGAAAAAAGATAAATAAACAATGTAGAGAGGGTTTAGTGAAATGAAGTTGCATACACTTGTATCATGTTTGCATGATTTTCCAGTTGTTCCAAAAGAAAATCCAGAAATCACATCTATAGAAGCTGATTCACGTAAAGTGAAAGAGGGAAGCTTATTTGTATGTATGAAAGGATATACGGTTGATAGCCATGATTTTGCTAAGCAAGCAGCGGCACAAGGAGCGGCTGCTATTGTTGCGGAAAGACCAATTGATGTTGACGTTCCAGTTGTACTTGTGAAAAATACTTTTCGTTCGTTAGCGGTTTTAGCTGATTATTTTTATGGTCAACCGACACACAAGTTACATTTAATCGGAATTACAGGTACAAATGGAAAGACAACAACATCGCATATTATGGATGAGATTATGCGAGCACATGGTCATAAAACAGGGCTAATTGGAACGATTAATATGAAAATCGGTGATGAAACATTTGAGGTGAAAAATACAACACCAGATGCACTAACACTTCAACAGACGTTTTCAAAAATGGTTGAACAAGGTGTGGACAGCACGGTAATGGAAGTTTCGTCACATGCGTTAGATCTTGGTCGTGTACACGGATGTGATTACGATGTAGCGGTGTTTACGAATTTAACACAAGATCATTTAGACTATCATAAAACGATGGAAGAATATAAACATGCAAAAGGGTTACTATTTGCACAGCTTGGCAATAGTTATAATCATAATCGTGAAAAGTACGCTGTGCTGAATAGCGATGATAATGTAACAGAAGAGTATATGAGAAGTACTGCAGCAACAGTTGTAACATATGGTATTGATACAACAAGTGACATTATGGCAAAAAATATCGTTATGACGAGTGGCGGGACTACATTTACGCTTGTCACACCATATGAAAGTGTAAATGTTACGATGAAATTAATAGGTAAATTTAATGTATATAACGTACTTGCAGCAACAGCAGCAGGACTTGTTTCGGGTGTGAAATTAGAAACAATCATTGCTGTTATAAAAGAACTAGCTGGGGTTCCAGGGCGTTTTGAAGTTGTTGATGGAGGACAAAATTATACAGTTATTGTTGATTACGCACATACGCCGGATAGTTTAGAAAATGTATTAAAAACTGCAAAACAATTTGCAAAAGGTGATGTGTATTGTATCGTTGGTTGTGGCGGCGATAGGGACCGAACGAAGAGACCGATAATGGCAAGTGTTGCAACAAAATATGCAACTCATGCAATTTACACATCAGATAATCCAAGAAGTGAAGATCCAGCGGCTATTTTAGATGATATGGTACATGGTGCAAGTGGGAAAAATTATGAAGTGATTATTGATAGAAAAGAAGCGATACACCATGCAATCACTAAAGCGAAAGCAGATGATATCATTATTATTGCTGGTAAGGGTCATGAAACGTATCAAATTATTGGTAAAGAAGTTCATCATTTTGATGATCGTGAAGTTGCTAAAGAAGCAATTAAGGGGCGTTTAAGCAACGAAGAGTAACAACGTGAGAGGAGGACTACATGTGCTTGAGCAAGGTTTATTAGTAACGGCTGGGGTAGCATTCTTAATTTCTGTTGCCCTTTCGCCATTGTTTATTCCATTTTTAAGAAAATTAAAGTTCGGACAGAGTATTCGTGATGAAGGACCAAAGTCACATCAAAAAAAATCAGGGACACCAACAATGGGTGGTATCGTCATATACGTATCTATGATGGTAACTTCACTTATTATGGCGATTAAGTTTAATTATTTAGGTGCAGAGGTTTCGTTATTACTATTAGTGACGTTTGGTTACGGATTGATTGGATTTTTAGATGACTACATAAAGGTAGTTAAGAAGAGAAATCTTGGTTTAACATCAAAACAAAAATTAGTAGGTCAGCTTGTTATTGCTATTGCATTCTTTTTAATTGGAAAAGGGCAAGCGTTCCACACATACATCATGATTCCGGGAACGGATGTTAAGTTTGAATTAGGTTGGGCGTATTTCGTACTTGTACTATTTATGCTTATTGGTGGATCAAATGCAGTTAACTTAACTGACGGTTTAGATGGTTTATTATCAGGAACAGCTGCTATTGCATTTGGAGCATTTAGTATTATTGCTGTGGCACAAGAGCAATTTGGAGTGGCGATATTCTGTATGGCAGTTGTAGGAGCTGTACTTGGATTTTTAGTATTCAATGCGAATCCAGCAAAAGTGTTTATGGGAGATACAGGTTCATTAGCTTTAGGTGGAGCCATTGCAGCTGTAGCGATTTTATTAAAACAAGAATTGCTACTTGTAATTATCGGCGGAGTATTCGTAATGGAAACTTTATCGGTTATCATTCAGGTCATTTCATTTAAAACAACAGGAAAACGTGTCTTTAAAATGAGTCCATTACACCATCATTATGAATTATGTGGTTGGTCAGAGTGGCGTGTTGTTGTGACGTTTTGGTCTGCAGGATTTTTATTAGCTGTGTTAGGAATTTATATCGGGGTGTGGATGTAATTGAAAACTGTAACTGAATTTCAAAATAAGAATATTCTTGTATTAGGCATTGCAAAAAGTGGTTATGCAGCAGCTACATTGTTACAAAAGTTAGGGGCAAATGTTATTGTAAATGACGGAAAGCCTTTAGCAGAGAATGTACTTGCTGCAGAATTACAAGCAAAAGGAATGGACGTTGTATGCGGTGGTCATCCTTTAGAATTATTAGAGAGAAATATTTCTCTTGTAGTAAAAAATCCAGGAATCCCGTATTCTAATCCAATATTAGTTGCTGCGAAAGAAAAGCAAATTCCGATTGTTACGGAAGTTGAATTAGCATATCGTATTTCAGAAGCACCATTTGTTGGGATTACGGGGTCTAACGGTAAAACGACGACGACAATGCTGACATTTGAAATGCTAAAAGAAGGACAAAAGCATCCTGTAATTGCAGGGAACATTGGCACTGTAGCGTGTGAAGTAGCACAGGATGCAAACGAAAATGAAGTTGTAGTTACAGAACTTTCATCATTTCAATTGATGGGAGTAGAATTGTTCCAACCTAAAATTGCTGCGTTTTTAAATTTATTTGAGGCCCACTTAGATTATCATGGGACGAAGAAAGAATATGGTTTAGCGAAAGCAAATATTTTTAAAAACCAAACAGAAAATGATTATAGTGTAATAAATGCGGATGATGCAGATGTGATGGCTTTGTCTGCGTATTCTAAAGGTCAAAAAATCCTGTTTTCGACAACGAAAGAAATTGAAGATGGCGCGTGTATAAAAGATAACGCTCTTTATTTCAAAGGTGAAAAAGTTGTTGAAGTAAGCGATATCGTTTTACCTGGTCAACATAATTTAGAAAATATTTTAGCTGCGATGAGTATTGCGAAATTATTAGGTACTTCTAATGAAGCAATTACGGTCGTGTTAAAACGTTTTACGGGTGTAAAACATCGTTTAGAATATGTAACAACGATTAACAACCGTAAGTTTTATAATGATTCAAAAGCAACGAATATGTTAGCGACTGAGAAAGCACTATCTGCGTTTACACAACCGATTGTGTTACTAGCAGGTGGGCTTGATCGCGGAAATGAATTCGATGATTTAATTCCGTATTTCAAAAATGTAAAAGCGATTGTAACATTTGGACAAACAGCTCCTAAACTAGTAAGAGCGGCAGAAAAAGCGGGATTAGATATAATTGAAAGTGTCGATACTTTAGATGAAGCAGTGGTGAAAGCTTATGCTCATTCTAAAGATGGCGATGTTGTTCTTCTTTCTCCAGCGTGTGCAAGCTGGGATCAATTTAAAACATTTGAAGAAAGAGGAGACATTTTTATACAAGCTGTGCATAAACTTATATAAAGTAAATCAAAACATCAGTAGGCTAACACCTACTGATGTTTTGTTACATAGGGCAAAAGGTTCTGCCTAAAGAGGTGGTGTTTGTGGGTAATGAAGAAAACGCCTGATTTTATTCTCATCATCGTAACACTTTCATTGTTGACAATCGGAATGATTATGGTTTATAGTGCGAGTGCAGTTTGGGCCTCTTATAAAATGGGGGACTCATTCTTTTTTGCAAAAAGACAATTACTGTTTGCGGGTCTGGGTGTAGTAGCTATGTTTTTTATTATGAAAATTGATTATTGGGTGTGGCGTACGTATTCAAAAGTGATTTTGCTAGTTTGCTTCATTCTTCTTATTCTCGTTCTTATTCCTGGAGTAGGTCTTGTTCGAGGAGGAGCACGAAGTTGGATTGGAATCGGAGCATTTTCGATTCAACCGTCAGAATTTATGAAGTTTGCGATGATTATTTTCTTGGCAAAGTTTTTAGCAGAACGGCAAAAATTGATTACATCTTTTAAACGTGGTTTATTACCGGCCCTTAGTTTTGTGTTTCTTGCTTTTGGGATGATTATGTTACAGCCAGACCTTGGGACAGGAACGGTAATGGTTGGGACATGTATCATTATGATATTCATTTCGGGAGCGAGAGTCTTTCACTTTGCAATGTTTGGTTTGATTGGTGTAGCAGGATTTGTAGGGTTAATTGCATCAGCACCGTATCGAATGAAACGCATTACATCATATTTAGATCCGTGGTCAGATCCGCTCGGGAGTGGATTTCAAATTATCCAATCATTACTTGCAATTGGACCTGGTGGATTATTTGGGCTTGGACTTGGACAAAGTAGACAAAAATTTCTTTATTTACCTGAACCACAAACTGACTTTATATTTGCGATCTTATCCGAGGAATTAGGTTTTATTGGTGGTTCATTTGTGTTATTATTATTTAGTCTATTATTATGGCGCGGGATTCGTATCGCATTAGGAGCGCCAGATTTATATGGTACGTTTTTAGCAGTAGGTATTGTGGCGATGATTGCGATTCAAGTAATGATTAATGTTGGTGTTGTAACAGGACTGATGCCTGTTACGGGTATTACCTTACCGTTTTTAAGTTATGGTGGATCAAGTTTGACATTAATGTTAATGGCAGTAGGTGTATTATTAAATATAAGTCGCCATTCTCGCTACTAAACCCTGTTTATAAGACAGGGTTTTTCGTATGTGTGTAAAAATGCAATATGTATATAGAAATAAGTATAATGGAAATAAGAAAAGAGAAGCGGAGGAGTTAGTAGTGCGTGTATTAGTGAGTGGTGGGGGTACTGGTGGTCATATTTATCCAGCTCTTGCTTTAATTAGAGAAATAAAAAAGTTAAATCCAGAAGCGAGATTTTTATATATTGGTACGGAAAATGGACTAGAGAGTACAATCGTTCCAAAAGCAGGTATACCATTTCAATCTATTGTTATAAGTGGATTTAAACGAAAAATATCATTAGATAATGTGAAAACAGTAATGCGTTTTCTAAAAGGTGTACAGGATAGTAAACGATACATTCGTCGTTTTAATCCGGATATCGTAATTGGAACGGGTGGATATGTATGTGGACCAGTTGTATACGCTGCAGCCAAATTAGGTATTCCAACTATTGTACATGAACAAAATAGTGTACCAGGTGTAACGAACAAGTTTTTAAGCCGTTATGTTGATAAAGTTGCTGTTTGTTTTGAAGCAGCTATAGAGCATTTTCCAGAGTCAAAAGTGGTAATGACAGGTAATCCACGAGCATCAGAGGTAATGGATCAAAATGGAATGAAGGGGAAACGTTCAGTTGGGCTTTCTCTTCCTAAAAAGTCTGTACTTATATTTGGTGGAAGTCGTGGGGCTAGACCGATTAACGATGCCTTCGTTGAAGCAATTGAACAGTTTGGGAACAAAAGCTACGAAATACTATATGTAACGGGTGAAGTACATTATGATAAAGTGATGGAAGCCGTGAAGCAAAAAGGGAACCCAAGCAATGTTATTATTAAGCCGTTCATTCATAATATGCCAGAGGTACTAACTGGTGTAGACCTTGTTGTTTCAAGGGCTGGGGCAACAACACTTGCAGAATTAACAGCGTTAGGAAAACCAAGTGTGTTAATACCGAGTCCGTATGTAACAAATAATCACCAGGAAAAGAATGCACGTTCAGTTGTTGATAAAGGAGCGGCAAAAATGTTACTTGAAAAAGATTTAACAGCTGAAACGCTTATTCGTGATATTGATGAGATTTTATTGAATGCACAAACATTACAAAATATGAAGCTAGCGGCTAAGCAACTAGGTATTCCAGATGCAGCAAATAAGCTGTATGAAGTAATGAATAAGCTTGTAAAAAAATAAAGTGAGGCTTTAATCAGTGGGGAGTGATTCTCTCTCGTTGATTATTATCTTTCACTAATAGGATGTTTACTGACATCCTGATTCCGCCTAATTTCTTTGTTATCGCCGAATTTTGATTTAGGAGCTGTACTGCCCGTAAATAGAGGGATAACGTTAGGTGAACGCCCTGCATATTATTGTCATAAGGAGACTTAATATGGGGGAGATTGTCTATGGAACAATTAGTAAATGAGCTTATAGAAGCAGACGTTGGTCGTGTTTTAGTTAACGAGCCGTTAGCACGTTATACAACTATGAAAATAGGTGGACCAGCGGATATTTTAATTGTGCCAAAGCATGTAGCCGGCATTGAAAAAACATTACAGTTAGTAAAGCAATACAAAACGAAGTGGACTGTAATTGGTCGCGGTTCAAACCTTCTTGTATCTGATCAAGGCATAGAAGGTGTTGTTATTCGTTTAGGAGAAGGATTAGATCACTTAGAGGTCGAAAAACATAAGGTAAGAGTTGGTAGTGGATATCCTCTTATTAAATTGTCAACTTTACTTAGTCGTCAAGGGTTAGCTGGATTGGAGTTTGCGAGCGGTATTCCAGGAAGTGTCGGTGGTGCAGTATACATGAATGCAGGTGCACATAAATCGGATATATCGAGTGTATTATCGAAGGCTCTCATTCTGTTTGAAGACGGTACAATTGACTGGTTAACGAATAAAGAACTGGAGTTTTCTTATCGGGCATCTGTATTGCAAACGAAACGTCCTGGTATTGTTTTAGAGGCGGTGTTTCAATTACAGGCGGGAAAACGTGAAGAAATTGTACGTAGTATGCAAAATAATAAAGATTACCGCCGTGAAACGCAACCATGGAATCACCCGTGTGCAGGAAGTGTATTTCGGAATCCAATCCCACATTTTGCAGGAGATTTAGTAGAAAAAGCAGGGCTTCGTGGTTATAGGATTGGTGGAGCTCAAATTTCTGAAATGCATGGCAATTTTATTGTTAATACCGGGGGAGCTTCAGCGCAAGATGTATTGTCTTTAATTGAATTAATAAAACATACAATTAAGGATAAATTTGATGTAGATATGCACACAGAAGTAGAAATCATTGGAAGATAACGGTTATTCGTTCCGCTCATTATCATTTATGTTATAATAAGAAGATAAGAACGGCATGAGGAACATGCCGTTCTTTATGTTACATAGGGGGATCGTACATGAATAATAGTAAAGTGATTAAACTACAAGATCGTGTACCAAAATTGAAAAATCAAAAGAAAAAAAACAAAAAAATGTTAATCATCGATTGATTTTATACATATCAATTTTATTTTTATTAGTGCTCTTTTTAATTTATTTTCGGTCTCCGCTTAGTAATATAAAAAAGATTAGTGTGTTTGGAAATCACTATATGACGGATGAGCAAGTAATGAAGGATTCAGGCGTGACATATGATACAAGTTATTTCCGAGTGACAGCACATAAAGCTGAAGAAAACTTAACGAAGCGAAAAGAAATTAAAGCAGTAAATGTAAAAAAACGTTTTCCAAACAAGATTGATATTCATATCGAAGAATATTTAACGATTGGTTATATAAATAAAGAGGGAAAATTACAACCGTTGTTAGAAAATGGAAAAACGCTTGATGTACTACCTAATGGAAAACTTCCTGTTGCAGCACCGATTTTTGAACCTTTTAAAGAAGAGAAAATGAAGGAGTTAATCGCTGAACTAGAAAAATTAACACCAGCTATTTTAAAATCTATTTCGGAGATTCGCTATTCACCAACGAATGCGAATGAAGATCATCTTACTTTATATATGAATGAAGGTTATGAAGTGAGCACTACGATTCAAAATTTCGCAAAACGTATGGAAGCCTATCCACTTATTTTAAAAACAATTGAGCCAGGTAAGAAGGTATTAATTGACTTAGAAGTAGGTGCATATACGAAAGAATTAGGTGCGGAAGAAAAAAAAGAATAGAATGGTAGTTTTCGTTGCTTATAGCAGAAAAAACGAAACGAATGTTCTATTATATATATACGAATTTAGAAGAATGGTTCATTTGATGAAAAATATGTAAAAATTCTTAGATTCATACTAGTATTGGTACAAGTTTCACTTTTCTATGAGTACATCTTAGTGTAGACTTATACTTGGCGGTAAACTTTACACTCGAAATAGAATTATTTCAAGATAAGCAGTTATTCATAGTTTACTGCGATATTCTTAATTGAATGCTAAATAAAAATAAGAAAAATATAGGGTTAAAAAAGGGAAACGTATAAAGACGTTGAATATTTTTCTTATAAATAGTAAAGTTGCGATTGTTGTTCCATATATTGAGTTGTATGGTATAAATAAAGAAGGAGGTGCCAAAGAATGAACAGCAATGAAATATATGTTAGTCTTGACATCGGTACATCCAATGTTAAAGTCATCATTGGTGAAATGGTTAATGACAGCTTAAACATTATTGGTGTTGGAAATGTAAAATCAAATGGTTTAAAGAAGGGATCGATAGTTGATATAGACGAGACTGTTCGATCAATTAAAAAAGCAATTGAACAAGCTGAGCGCATGGTGGGAATCCACATTGAGCAAGTTGTAGTAGGTGTCAATGCAAACCAGGTACAGCTACTTCCTTGTCACGGAGTAGTCGCTGTTTCAAATGAAGATCGTGAAATCGGGAATGAAGATGTCTTACGCGTTCTAGATGCAGCACAAGTTGTGTCAATTGCTCCAGAACGTGAGTTTATTGATGTGGTACCTCGACAGTTCATCGTAGACGGTCTTGACGAGATTAACGATCCACGCGGGATGATCGGTGTAAGATTAGAAATGGAAGGTACACTTATTACAGGCTCGAGAACTTTACTACATAACCTACTTCGTTGTGTAGAAAAAGCAGGTCTTGAAATTGTTGATATTTGTCTTCAACCTTTAGCGGCTGCAACAGTTGCTATATCTTCAGATGAAAAAAATAGAGGAGTAGCCCTTGTTGATATGGGGGGAGGATCTACAACTTTATCTATTTTTAAAGATGGAGAGTTACAAGCGACGAGCGTATTACCATTAGGTGGAGACCATATAACGAAAGATATTGCGATTGGGTTGAAAACTTCAACAGAAAATGCAGATCAAATTAAGTTGAAATATGGACATGCTTTTTATGATACAGCATCTGAAGAAGAGATGTTTACGGTTCCTATTATGGGAAGTGATCAAACAGAACAATATTCTCAGTTAGAATTATCGGATATAATAGAGGCTCGTGTAGAGGAAATTTTAATGTTTGTTCAAGATGAAGTGCGTAAGTTAGGAGTAAAGCAAGTGGCTTCTGGTTATGTACTAACTGGCGGAATTGCTTCTATGCCAGGTGTTCTTGATCTTGCATATGATATTTTACATGAAAATGTTCGTGTAGCAACTCCTGATTATATTGGTGTGCGTGAGCCTCAATATACAAGTGGAGTTGGATTAATTAAACATTCTTATCAAAAAGCTAAATTACGTGGGAAAAATGTGCAGGAAAAGCAAGAGCATTTTGAACCAGTACCAGCACCAGCACCAACGCCGGTACAACAGCAACCCGCGAAACAAAAAACTCGTAATCAAAACAATAATAATCAAAATGATGACCGCATGATGTCAAAAGTAAAACGTGTATTCCGTTATTTATGGGATTAAAATTGGACACGAAAAATGAGGTTCTAGGGGGATTTCGACATGTTAGAGTTTGATACTACTCAAGATCAATTAGCGAATATAAAAGTTATCGGTGTCGGCGGTGGCGGAAACAATGCTGTAAACCGTATGATTGAACACGGTGTACAAGGTGTAGACTTTATCGCTGTGAACACTGATGCACAAGCATTAAATCTATCAAAAGCTGAAACAAAAATGCAAATTGGTGGAAAATTAACGCGTGGACTTGGTGCAGGCGCAAACCCTGAAGTAGGGAAAAAAGCTGCAGAAGAAAGTAAAGAACAGATCCAAGAAGCACTTCGTGGTGCGGATATGGTCTTCGTAACTGCCGGTATGGGCGGTGGAACTGGAACTGGTGCAGCTCCAGTTGTTGCTCAAGTTGCAAAAGAATTAGGTGCTTTAACAGTTGGTGTTGTAACACGTCCATTTACTTTTGAAGGACGTAAGCGTGCGACGCAAGCAGCATCTGGTATTGCAGCATTTAAAGAAAATGTAGATACTCTTATTGTAATTCCAAACGATCGCTTATTAGAGATTGTTGATAAAAATACGCCAATGTTAGAAGCATTCCGTGAAGCTGATAACGTATTACGTCAAGGTGTTCAAGGTATTTCGGATTTAATTGCAACGCCAGGTTTAATTAACTTAGACTTTGCAGACGTAAAGACAATTATGTCTAATAGAGGTTCTGCTTTAATGGGTATTGGTTCTGGTAACGGGGAAAATCGTGCTGCAGAAGCTGCGAAAAAAGCGATTTCTAGTCCATTACTAGAAACATCTATTGATGGAGCTCAAGGTGTTATCATGAACATTACGGGTGGCGCTAACTTAAGCTTATATGAAGTACAAGAAGCGGCAGATATCGTAGCTTCAGCTTCAGATCCAGAAGTAAATATGATCTTCGGTTCTGTTATTAACGAAGGATTAAAAGATGATATCGTTGTAACTGTAATTGCAACTGGTTTTGATGATAGCATTGCAACTCAACCACCAAAACCAATTATTCGTCCGAATGCGAACCACACGCAACAACAGCAACAACCAGTAGCTCAACCTTCAAAACAACGTGAAGTAAAACGTGAAATGAAGCGTGAAGAGCCAGTTGTACATGAGCGTCATTCAGATTCAGATGATATCGATATTCCAGCATTTTTACGTAACCGTCGTAGACGATAAAAAAAGGAGCTTTCATGCTCCTTTTTTGTTTTTTAAATGGAAAAGACCTGCTAAGCAGGTCTTTTTTTTATTTGGTATATTTTGTTGGTGAAAATAAGAGTATATCATTCTATGAATTTGTACTTTTATTTTTTACCGACAGATTATGTCTAGAAATCACAAAATAACAAAAAAACACCTCCGCAAATTGACACACTTTCCTATTGGATATGCATTATACTAGTCTCAACTTGAAAAAAGAGGTGAATTGTTTGGTTGTTTACGCCGACGTTGTTTGGTTGTTAAACGCCTGCATTGATTTTCTTTTGCTTTTATTAACAGCTACCGTGTTAAAAAAGAAAATCAAAAAATGGAGGCTTGTGTTAGGGGCATTTATAGGTTCAACTATTGTTATTTTTGCCTTTACTCCTTTTGCTTCTATGATGACACATCCAATTATGAAACTACTGTACTCGTTACTTATTGTGTATACAGCATTTGGGTTTACAACATTTAGAAATTATGCACAAACTGTTTTTACTTTTTACTTTGTAACCTTTATGGTTGGCGGAGGATTAATTGGAACTCATTTCTTTTTGCAAACGAATGAAATGGTAAATGGATTGGTTCAATCTCAGTCAATTTCTTACGGTGATCCAATTAGTTGGTTATTTGTTATTTTTGGTTTTCCAGTAATTTATTATTTTTCTAAAAAGCGTATTGAAAGTGTAGAGGTCACGAAAATACACTATGATCAAATTGTGAAAGTAAAAAATTCAATTAGCAGAAGAAGAACTAGAACTGGCAGGTCTTATTGACAGTGGGAACCAACTTTATGACCCATTAACAAAAACACCCGTTATGATTATGCATGTTTCATCATTAGAACATTGCTTACCATCTTGGTTAACAGAACAAATTTATTCCAAAACAGAAATTCCTCAAATACCAGAAAATGATTCTGGTTGGGCGACAAAATTACGCTTAATTCCTTTCCGTGCAGTAGGAGCAGAGAGTCAATTTTTGTGGGCAATTAAGCCTGATAGTGTGCAAGTTGACCATGAAGGTAGTTCTATTGTTGTAAACAAAGTATTAATTGGATTAAATACACAACAGCTTTCTACTAATGGGGAGTATCAATGTATTGTGCATCCAAAAATGTTGATTTCACAAAAAATGGTAATCGCTTAATAATGAGAGGCGGGATAATATGATGAAATTAAAATTTTATTTAGTATACCTTTGGTATAAAGTATTGCTGAAATTAGGAATTAAGACCGATGAAATTTATTATATTGGTGGAAGTGAAGCGTTGCCACCACCGTTAACAAAAGAAGAAGAGGAAGTTCTTTTGAATAAATTGCCAAAAGGAGATCAGGCAGCAAGGTCATTACTTATTGAACGTAACTTAAGGCTCGTTGTATATATAGCAAGAAAGTTTGAAAATACAGGGATAAATATTGAAGATTTGATTAGTATAGGAACAATCGGCCTTATTAAAGCGGTAAATACATTTAATCCAGAAAAGAAAATAAAATTAGCAACATATGCATCGCGTTGTATAGAAAATGAAATTTTAATGCATTTACGTCGAAATAACAAAAATCGTTCGGAAGTTTCTTTTGATGAACCACTAAACATTGATTGGGATGGGAATGAATTGTTATTGTCTGACGTGTTAGGTACAGATGATGATATTATTACAAAAGATTTAGAAGCTACTGTAGATCGTCACCTTTTAATGAAAGCATTACACCAATTAAATGATCGTGAAAAACAAATTATGGAACTTCGGTTTGGGCTTGCTGGAGGAGAGGAAAAGACGCAAAAAGATGTGGCTGATATGCTTGGGATTTCACAGTCATACATTTCGCGTTTAGAAAAAAGAATTATAAAAAGATTACGAAAAGAATTTAATAAAATGGTGTAAAGAATAAGACCAGCCGTTATGTAGGCTGGTCTTATTCTATTTAGTTGTATTAGGAAAGATAATTTAAATAACAAATCGTGAAAAAACCACATGCATAAAATCCCCTTCAAAGGAAATACTTTACACTGTACAGCAACTCCCGATAGGAGGGAACACTTTGACGAGAAACAAAGTAGAAATTTGCGGTGTTGATACAGCTAAACTTCCAGTATTAAAAAATGAAGAGATGCGTAAATTATTTCGTGAAATGCAAAGTGGAGAGATAAGCGCAAGAGAAAAATTAGTGAATGGAAACTTACGTCTTGTACTGAGCGTCATCCAAAGATTTAATAACAGAGGAGAATATGTTGACGATTTATTTCAAGTTGGTTGCATCGGACTTATGAAATCAATTGATAATTTTGATTTAGGCCAAAATGTAAAATTTTCAACGTATGCTGTGCCGATGATTATTGGGGAAATACGCAGATATTTGCGTGATAATAATCCGATTCGCGTATCGCGCTCATTGCGAGATATTGCGTATAAAGCTTTGCAAGTAAGAGAAAAGTTGATTGCAGAAAATTCAAAAGAACCAACAGCAATGGATATTGCAAAAGTGCTAGAAGTAACTCATGAAGAGATAGTATTTGCTTTAGATGCAATTCAAGATCCAGTTTCATTATTTGAACCGATTTATAATGATGGGGGAGATCCTATCTTTGTTATGGACCAGTTAAGTGATGAAAAACAAAAGGACGAGCAGTGGGTTGAAGAATTAGCATTGAAAGAAGGAATGAAGCGTTTAAATGATAGAGAGAAAATGATTATTAGAAAACGTTTCTTCCAAGGAAAGACACAGATGGAAGTTGCAGAAGAAATTGGGATTTCCCAAGCGCAAGTATCACGTTTAGAGAAGTCAGCCATTAAACAAATGAATAAAACGATTCAAGGATAAGGTCTCACCAATTATGGTGAGACCTTTTTATATGTAATATGGTTTGTGCTCATAGTAGGGGATTAGTGTTCATATAATTTCGTATAGGTGGCTTCCTGTAAATATGAGAAACAGTTTCCAATTTGTCATATAAGGGAGAGGATGAAAATGGCGATACGAATTTCAGAGTTACAGATGAAGGATGTTATAAATATTTCAGATGGAAAAAGGATTGGGAATATTGGAGATATTGAAATTGATATGAACACAGGGAAAATTTGTTCTGTTATTATTTCCAAACAGACACGTATGCTAGGTATTTTTGGAAAAGATGTTGAGATTGTAATTCCTTGGAAGGAAATTGTGAAAATTGGGGAAGATGTCATACTTGTAAGAGTAAATCCTGTTAATTCTGTAACAGAATCAATACAAACACCGACAATTTCATAAAGAATATTACAAATTCCTCTTTTTTTTCTGTTAGGATTATGAAAAAATAAAAGTATGGTAAAATAGACAGGAAGTACCATGCTTTTTTCTGTTATTTTAATTAAAAGGAGCCGCTTTATTATGAGAGAACCATTTAAATATGTGGACGGTATACTGTATTTACAAGAGTGGAAAGAACTTGGAAACATTACTGCTGGATTTACGACAAAAGATGGTGGGATAAGTACGGGCTCCTTTCATGCGATGAATTTAGGATTACATGTGAATGATATCGTGGAGAACGTTCATGAAAACAGACGCATTTTAGCAAATAAGTTACAAAAACCATTAGAAAATTGGATTTGCTCTGAACAAGTTCATGCTCATCATGTTGAAAAAGTAGGGCAACAGGAAAAGGGAAGTGGTGTCTATTCATATGAGGACGGCATTTCAAAAACAGATGGCATTTATACGAGTAATGAAGATGTTCTGTTAACGTCTTGTTACGCGGATTGTGTTCCGCTCTATTTTTATGCACCATCACATGGTATGATAGGACTTGCGCATGCTGGATGGAAAGGCACTGTACAAGAGATTGCAAAGGAAATGATTCAAAAGTGGAATGCAGAAGGTATTTCAAGTGATGAAATTCATGTTGCAATTGGGCCGTCGATCGGATCTTGTTGTTATGTTGTGGATGATCGTGTATTAACAGCAGCACAGGAAGTAGTTAGGGGTGCTGTTCCTAATCAAAAAATTTCTGACGGGCAGTACGCAATTAATTTAAAAGAAATTAATCGTATATTATGTGTACAAGCAGGCATAAAAGAAGAGCATATTGTAATGTCATCTCTTTGTACAAGCTGTGAAGAGCAACTATTTTTCTCTCATCGTCGTGATCAAGGTAAGACAGGAAGAATGTTGAGTTTCATAGGTTTTAAGGAGGAAGAAAGCAAGTGACAGTACAAGAAAATTTAGTAATTGTAAACGAAGCTATTAAAGAATCTTGCGCTCGAGCTGGACGTTCGTTGCAAGATATTAAACTTGTTGCAGTTACAAAAACTGTAGGGATTGAAAAAACAAACGAAGTAATTGAAGCTGGAGTTATCGATTTAGGTGAAAATAGAAATGAAGGTTTCTTACAGAAATACGAGCATTTCGGTTCAAAAGTTAATTGGCACTTTATTGGCTCATTACAAACGAGAAAAGTAAAAGAAATCATTAATGAAATTGATTATTTACATTCGTTAGATCGTCTTTCACTGGCGAAAGAAATTCAGAAACGTGCTGATAAGAAAGTGAAATGCTTTATTCAAGTGAAAACCTCATCTGAAGAATCGAAGCAAGGATTGGCAATAGAAGAGGTTGTTTCTTTTATTCAAAGTTTGCAAGAATTCGATAAAATTGAAGTGGTTGGACTAATGACGATGGCTCCATTTACAGAAGAAGAGGAAGAAATCAGACGCTGTTTTAAGGAATTACGTATGCTGCAAACAGAGGTGCAGGAGCTAGAGTTATTACATGCGCCATGTAAAGAATTATCAATGGGAATGTCCAACGATTACAAGATTGCAATTGAAGAAGGGGCTACATATATTCGTTTGGGAACGATTTTAGTAGGAAAAGCGTAAAAGGAAGGAGAATCTTATTATGAGTTGGTCAAAAGTAAAATACTTCTTTTTTGATACACCGGAAGAAAAAGAAGCAGCTCAATATGGTTATGAAAAGGAGCAAACAGACATGAAAAAGCAGCAAGATCCACCAGAACAACAAGACGTTACGTTTCCGAAAGCGCAACCGAAGCAAAACGTTGTGAGTATTGAAACAGCAAAACAATCTTCAAAAGTTGTTTTATTAGAACCACGCACATATTCGGAAGCACAAGGGATTGCGGACCACTTAAAAGGTAGACGAGCTGTTGTAATTAATTTGCAGAGAATGTCTACTGATCAAGCGGTACGTATCGTTGACTTTTTAAGTGGTACTGTATACGCTATAGGCGGGGATATTCAAAAAATAGGGCCGAAAACATTTATGTGTACACCTGAAAATGTAGATATTGTTGGTGCGATTTCAGAGTTATTCGGTGAAGAAGAAGAAACAAATATAAAGAGGTGGTAATACGCCATGACAACAGTTTTTATAGTGTTAAGTTATGCTATCGAGATTTACTCGTGGGCACTTATTATTTACATTCTCCTATCATGGTTTCCTGGTGCAAAGGAATCATCTTTTGGAGAGTTCCTGGCACGTATTTGTGAACCGTATTTAGAACCATTCCGCCGCTTTATTCCGCCGCTTGGAATGATTGATATTTCTCCAATCGTTGCGATCTTTGCGTTGAAACTTGCTAAAACTGGTTTGTTCAGTTTATTAAGCTATTTCTTATAGTAAGAAGGTAAATACATGAGCATCTACGAACATTTTAGGCCTGATGAGGAGGTCTTTGTGGATAAAGTGCTAGAGTGGAAGCGAGCGGCGGAGTACCATCAAGTGAAGTTAACGGATTTTCTCGATCCTAGGCAACAACAAATTGTTTCTATGGTAATAGGACAAGGTGATGTTGCTGTGCAATTTGGTGGTGCAACGCCTAATGCAGAGCGTAAAAGAGCACTTATTTATCCAGACTATCTAGAATTAAATGAAGAAGAATTTCAAGTAGAAGTATTAGAAATTGACTATCCTTCCAAGTTTTATACGCTAGAACATAGGCAAATATTAGGTACATTTATGTCTCTTGGTTTAACAAGAGAAAAATGTGGTGATATTTTGCTGCAAGAAAATCGTGCCCAAATTGTAGTTGCGAAAGAAATTGTATCGTATATTGAGATGAACTTACAATCAATAGGGAAAGTAAAAGTCTCTTTAGCGTCAGTGCAAGGAGAACAAATTCTACAGATACATGAAACGTGGGGAGAGAAATCTGGAACGGTTTCTTCACTTCGTTTAGATGTTATGTTAGCTGAAATGTTACATTTATCTAGACAGAAAGTACAACCTTTCATAAAAAATGGTTTAGTAAAAGTCAATTGGAAAACAGTGGAGCAAACTTCTTATGAATGTTATCCAGGAGATGTTTTTTCTGTTAGAGGATATGGCCGAAGTAAATTATTTTCTGTAGAAGGTAGAACAAAACGCGACAAATGGAGAATTTTGTATGGTATACTAAAATGATTGGTTTTTTAGAAGGAAATCCTCCTATTTTGTCGAAGAAAAGATATAATTGAAAGAGGAAATTTAGATAACTACTTGGAGGTGGCGTTGTGCCGTTAACACCATTAGATATTCATAACAAAGAATTTGGTCGCGGATTCCGTGGCTATGATGAAGATCAAGTAAATGAGTTTCTTGATCAAATTATCAAAGATTATGAATTGGTCATTCGTGAGAAAAAAGCTTTAGAAGAAAAAGTTGCGCAGTTAGAAGGGAAGTTAGATCATTTCTCTAATATTGAAGATACGTTAAACAAATCTATCGTTGTTGCACAAGAAGCAGCGGAAGAAGTAAAACGTAATGCGCAAAAAGAAGCGAAATTAATTGTGCGTGAAGCTGAAAAGAATGCTGATCGTATTATTAACGAAGCATTAGTAAAATCAAGAAAAGTTGCTTTTGATATTGAAGAGCTAAAGAAACAAGCGAAAGTATTCCGAACTCGTTTCCGTATGTTATTAGAAACACAGCTTGAGATGTTAAACAACGATGATTGGGATAAACTAATTGAATTAGAAGACGAAGTAGATGAACTGTTGAAAAAAGAAGAAACAGTGTAAGCTTGACGTTTTTCTCATTATTACATATAATTTTAAACAACATATTTATTAAGAAAAACGAAGATAGGGATAAGTACCTTTTCAAACCTTATATAGCGAACTGAGGATGGTGTAAGCTCAGGATAAGGAGATAGTGGGAATATCACCCTGGAGTTCCGCGCTGAACAAATAGAGTAAGCGTAGGCGTGTATTCGCGTTAAGAATATAAAGAGGATTCTATACATATGTATATGATCTACTAGGGTGGTACCGCGGGAGACTTTCTCGTCCCTTTTTGGGATGAGAAGGTCTCTTTTTTATTCCGTTTTTTAAGTATTTCTTTTATACATGTAAGGAGGAATTGAGCATGGAGTACAAAAATACATTACTGATGCCAAAAACAGAGTTCCCAATGCGTGGGAATTTACCAAAACGTGAGCCTGCAATGCAAGAAAAATGGGCTGAAATGAATATTTACGAAAAAGTACAAGAACATACAAAAGGTCGTCCTTTATTTGTATTGCATGATGGACCTCCATATGCGAATGGTGACATTCATATGGGACATGCATTAAATAAAGTATTAAAAGACTTTATTGTTCGTTATAAATCAATGACTGGTTTTAGTGCGCCATATGTTCCGGGATGGGATACGCACGGTTTACCAATTGAACAAGCTTTAACAAATAAAGGTGTAAAACGTAAAGAAATGACAGTTGCTGAGTTCCGTAAGTTATGTGCAGAGTATGCATATGAACAAGTAGAACGTCAACGTGAACAATTTAAGCGTCTAGGTGTACGTGCAGATTGGGATAATCCATATATTACTTTAGAGCCAGCTTATGAAGCACAACAAATTAAAGTGTTTGGTGACATGGCGAAAAAAGGTTATATCTATAAAGGGCAAAAACCAGTTTACTGGTCTCCAACGAGTGAATCTGCTTTAGCGGAAGCTGAAATTGAATATCAAGATAAAAAATCAGCATCTATTTACGTAGCATTTCCTGTAAAAGATGGAAAGAACGTATTAGAAGGTGATGAAAAGTACATCATTTGGACAACAACACCTTGGACATTACCTGCAAACTTAGGTATTTCTGTTCATCCAGAGCTTGAATATAGCATTGTAAAAGTAAATGATGAGAAATATATCATTGCTTCTGAGCTGTTTGAGACAGTTGCAAAAACGTTAGAGTGGGAAAATGCTGAAGTTATGAAAACAGTAAAAGGTAGCGAACTTGAGTATACAGTTGCAAAACATCCATTCTACGATCGTGATTCATTAGTTATGCTAGGAGATCACGTAACAACAGATGCAGGTACAGGTTGTGTTCATACAGCACCAGGACACGGGGAAGATGACTTCGTTGTTGGTAAAAAGTATGGATTAGAAGTACTTTGCCCAGTCGATGATAAAGGTGTATTAACAAATGAGGCACCTGGATTTGAAGGCTTATTCTATGATAAAGCTAACAAACCAATTACAGAAAAATTAGAAGAAGTAGGCGCGTTACTGAAACTAACATTCATTACACATTCATACCCACATGATTGGAGAACGAAAAAACCAATTATTTTCCGTGCGACAGCACAGTGGTTTGCATCTATTGAAGCATTCCGTAAAGAATTAATAGAAGCTGTAGCAGAAACAAAATGGGTACCAGCATGGGGAGAAACTCGTCTTCATAATATGGTTCGTGACCGTGGTGACTGGTGTATTTCTCGTCAGCGTGCATGGGGTGTGCCAATTCCGGTATTCTATGCTGAGAATGGTGATCCAATTATTACGGATGAAACAATTAACCATGTAGCAGATTTATTCCGTGAAAACGGTTCTAACGTATGGTTCGAGCGTGAAGCGAAAGATCTATTACCAGAAGGATTTACACATCCAGGTAGCCCAAATGGTGAATTCCGTAAAGAAACAGACATCATGGATGTATGGTTCGATTCAGGTTCTTCTCACCAAGCGGTATTAGAAGAGCGCGAAGATTTACAGCGTCCAGCTGATTTATATTTAGAAGGATCTGACCAGTATCGTGGTTGGTTTAACTCTTCATTATCAACAGCAGTTGCTGTAACAGGTAAAGCTCCATATAAAGGCGTACTAAGCCACGGTTTCGTACTAGATGGTGAAGGACGTAAAATGAGTAAGTCGATTGGAAACATCGTCGTACCGAAGAAAATCATGGATCAATTAGGCGGAGACATTTTACGCTTATGGGTATCTTCTGTTGACTATCAATCTGACGTACGTATTTCAGATGATATTTTAAAACAAGTAGCAGAAGTGTATCGTAAAATCCGTAACACATTCCGTTTCTTATTAGGAAACTTAGACGACTTTAAGCCAAGTGAAAATGCAGTAGCTGTAGCTGAACTTCGTGAAGTAGATCGTTACATGTTAGTAAAATTAAATGACTTGATTACAAAAGTTAAAGAAGCATATGAGACATACGACTTCGCTGCTGTGTATCATGCAATTCATAACTTCTGTACAATTGATTTAAGTTCATTCTACTTAGACTTTGCAAAAGACATTTTATACATTGAAGGTGCAAACCACGAAGATCGTCGTGCAATTCAAACTGTATTATATGATGTTCTTGTTGCGTTAACGAAACTTGTAACACCAATCTTACCGCACACAGCTGATGAAGTATGGCCATATATTCCAGGCGTAACAGAAGAAAGTGTACAATTAACTGATATGCCAGAAGCTGTACAATTAGATGACGCGGAAGCGTTAAAAACAAAATGGGATGCATTTATGACATTACGTGATGACGTGTTAAAAGCACTAGAAGTAGCTCGTAATGAAAAAGTAATCGGTAAGTCATTAAATGCAAGCATTACGCTATATCCAACTGCAGAAATGAAAGCTATGTTAGAGTCTATTAGCGAAGACTTAAAGCAATTATTCATCGTTTCTGAGTATAAACTTGGTGGTATGATGGATGAAGCGCCAGCAGATGCACCGAAGTATGAACATACAGCGGTTGTTGTTGTTCAAGCAACTGGTGAAACATGTGAACGTTGTTGGGTAGTTTCAGAAACAATTGGTAAAGATGCTGAACATGAAACATTATGTGAGCGTTGTGCAACAGTTGTTAAAGAAAACTATGTAAAATAATAAAAAACTGACTGCTATTGATGCGGTCAGTTTTTTTGTTGATGGCATATCAAGATCACTTTCAGACTCTTTCCTGTGAAGGAAAAATGTGTGTGAGGTAAGCAAATAAATTTCGGACACACTAACTGTACATTACAGCTAGGAGGAATGTACACGTGAATGAAATTTACATGGAAATAAAAGAAGAATTGCAATTGATGAGAAAAGAGTTGCAAGAGAGACTAGCTAAAGAAGTAATGCACAAATATGATGTCGAGTTCAGCCAAGAGCTTGGATATGAAATTAAGGAAGAGATAAAGAAAAAATTGCTATTACATGATATAAAAGAGGATTTAAAGGATGTAGAACGCGCATTATTTAAAATGGAAATAGACATGTATGGTATTTGTGAAGAGACGGGGAGATTAATTTCGACAAAGCAAATGAAGACAATGCCGACTGCCCGTACGATTCATGAATTCTTCTACGAAAAGGTAAATGTATGAATACGCACAACGATATTATATTACCTTTTTAAATTTATTTTATTCTTCTATAAAGGTTCATTGTGAAAAGGTAGCAGCTATGCTAAAATTTTGAGGTACACTGTCTTTGTGGGGGAAATGAAAATGATATATTATGTAATAGCGTTATTCGTCATTGCTATCGATCAAATATCGAAGTGGTTAATTGTAAAGAACATGGAATTGGGTACGAGTATTCCGATTATCGACAATGTATTATACATAACATCACATCGAAATAGAGGCGCTGCTTGGGGTATTTTAGAAAATAAAATGTGGTTCTTCTACATTATTACAGTTGTTTTTGTAGTGTTTATTGTATTTTATATGAAAAAGTATGCGAAAACAGACAAGCTTCTAGGTATTTCGTTAAGCCTAATTTTGGGCGGGGCAATTGGTAACTTTATTGATCGTGTATTTAGACAAGAAGTAGTGGATTTCATTCACGTGTATATTTTCTCGTACAACTATCCAGTATTCAATATAGCTGATTCAGCATTATGTATTGGTGTTGTATTAATTATTATTCAAACATTATTAGAAGGCAAGAAAGCGAAGGAGTAATTGAATGAGTGAAGTAGTACAAGTAACAGTTGCAGCAGAGCAAAAAAACGAGCGAATTGATAAATTCGTTGCAGGGATAAATAACGAATGGTCACGTACGCAAGTGCAGCAATGGATTAAAGATGACGTTGTGACAGTAAACGGAAAAGCGGTAAAAGGGAATTATAAAGTAAAAGAAGAAGATGAAATTACAGTAACAATTCCTGAACCAGAAGAGTTAGATATTCAACCAGAGGATTTAAATTTAGAAATTTATTATGAAGATGCAGATGTGCTTGTTGTAAATAAGCCACGTGGTATGGTTGTACATCCAGCACCAGGGCATACAAGTGGTACACTTGTAAACGGCCTTATGCACCATTGTACAGACTTATCAGGCATTAACGGTGTAATGCGTCCAGGTATCGTGCATCGTATCGATAAAGATACATCTGGACTATTAATGGTTGCTAAAAATGATATGGCACATGAATCGCTTGTAAATCAGCTTGTAGCAAAAACAGTAACGAGACGTTACAAAGCGATTGTACACGGTGTGATTCCGCATGATAAGGGAACGATTGATGCTCCGATTGCTCGTGATAAGAAAGAGCGTCAAAGTATGACAGTTGATGAAAATGGTAAGAACGCTGTTACGCACTTCCAAGTGTTAGAACGCTTTAAAGACTTTACGCTTGTAGAATGTCGCTTAGAAACGGGACGTACGCACCAAATTCGTGTTCATATGAAATATATTGGCTATCCACTTGCAGGAGATCCGAAGTATGGTCCGAAGAAAACGTTAGATATGAATGGACAAGCACTTCATGCGGGTATTTTAGGCTTTGATCATCCTCGTACTGGTGAATATATTCAGTTTGAGGCACCGATTCCAGAAGTGTTTGAAGACGTATTAAATATTTTACGAAAATAGTATTGACAAATCATAAGAAAACTGAGATACTGACAACAGTTAAATAATGATCCTTTAACACAGCCCCGTGAGGTTGAGAAGGTAACGGTTTGAAATACTTAGGGTATGTTGTACCCTTTTTTCAAAAGTCCTCTCGCACACGCTGAGAGGACTTTTTTTATACCATTACTCTCACGCAAGAAAAAAGCTTGGAGGTGTAGAGCATGCAAGAGAAAGCTGTCGTTTTAGATGACCAAATGATTCGCCGCGCTTTAACACGAATTAGTCATGAAATCGTGGAACGAAATAAAGGTGTCGATAATTGTGTTCTTGTCGGAATTAAAACTCGTGGAATTTTTATTGCACAACGTTTGGCAGAACGAATTGGTCAAATTGAAGGAAAAGAAATGGAAGTTGGAGAGTTAGACATTACGTTATATCGTGATGATTTAACACTACAATCGAAAAATAAAGAACCACTTGTAAAAGGTTCTGATATCCCTGTAGATATTACGAAGAAGAAAGTTATCCTTGTGGATGACGTATTATATACAGGAAGAACAGTTCGAGCAGCAATGGATGCTCTTATGGATTTAGGTAGACCATCTCAAATCCAATTGGCGGTTCTTGTTGATAGAGGTCATCGCGAATTACCAATTCGCGCTGATTATGTAGGGAAGAACATTCCAACATCAAGTGAAGAGCGTATCGAAGTTGATTTGCAAGAGACAGATCAACAAGATCGAGTAAGCATATACGATAAGTAAAGCCCTTTTAAATGTAGTCCTGTGAGGCTGCCAAAGGGTCTTGGCTTTCATATGTCAAATTTGGCATACGAAAGTGTAGGACTCTTTGTGCACAGGCACAAAGAGTTTTTTTATTGCAAAGATTTAAACTGAAGGAGGATGTAACAATGGAACAAAAGCCAGTGTTAGACGTTAATGAAGTACCGAAACCGGGAAAATGGTTATTTTTAAGTATACAACATTTGTTCGCAATGTTTGGATCAACAGTGCTTGTTCCGTTTTTAACAGGATTGAATCCATCAGTAGCATTAATATCAAGTGGATTAGGAACGTTAGCGTTCCTTCTTATAACGAAAGGTCAAGTACCTGCCTATCTAGGATCATCATTCGCCTTTATCGCACCGATTATAACAGCAAAAACGGCAGGTGGACCGGGAGCAGCAATGCTTGGTGGTTTGCTAGCAGGACTTGTGTACATCTTAATCTCACTAGGAATTAAGAAATCAGGATCAGAGTGGATTATGAAATTACTACCACCAATCGTAGTTGGTCCAGTAGTAATGGTAATCGGTCTAGCTTTAGCACATACAGCAGTTAATATGGCGATGAACGGTGCGGATGGCAAATATAGCTTTACACACTTTTCAGTAGCGTTAGTAACATTAGCAATTACAATTATATGCTCGATATTTGGAAGAGGATTTTTCAGTATCATACCAGTGTTACTTGGCATTATCGGCGGATATATCTTCGCTTACTTCCAAGGGCTAGTAGACTTAAAGCCGGTAGCTGAGGCAAAATGGTTTGTTGTACCAGATTTCACAGTACCATTTGTAACATATACACCAGAGTTTTCATGGAAGATTGTACTCTTGATGGTACCAGTTGCACTAGTAACAATATCAGAACATATCGGACATCAAATTGTTCTTGGAAATGTTATTAAAAGAGATTTAATTGAAAAACCAGGTTTACACCGTTCAATCTTCGGTGACGGAGTAGCAACATTAATTGCGTCACTAATCGGTGGGCCACCGAATACAACGTATGGTGAAAACATCGGTGTGCTAGCAATTACGAGAGCATACAGTGTATACTTATTCATCGGTTCAGCAGTATTCGCAATCATGTTCGGGTTTATCGGTAAGATTTCTGCACTGATTCATTCGATCCCAACACCAGTTATGGGTGGTGTATCAATCTTACTATTCGGTGTAATCGCATCAAGCGGATTACGCATGATGGTAGATGATAAAACAGATTTAAGTGACAAACGAAACTTAATGATTGCATCAGTAATATTAGTAATCGGTATTGGTGGAGCGGTACTTCACGTAGGAGAATCATTCCAAGTAGAAGGAATGGCACTAGCAGCAATTGTAGGTGTACTGTTAAATCTACTACTACCGGAAACGAAACAAATAAAACAATCTAAGCAGATTGCTTCATAATAATAACCTTTTAATTCAGTCCTGTGAGACCGGAAAGGGTGGCTTCTTTCTTGCACCCTAGTCTCACATGACTAGGGTATTTTTATGCAAAGGTTGTTATAAAAATTCAAAAGTGGTAACATAAAAATCAGAAAGATGAGGGATGACGATGAGCCATTTGTTAACGATGAGTGAATTATCGAAAGTAGAAATTTCAGAAATCCTAAAAGATGCAGAAGATTTTGCGAATGGAAAAGAGAGCAAAACGAAAGAGCAAACTTTTGTTGCGAACTTGTTTTTTGAGAATAGTACGAGAACGAGATTTAGCTTTGAAGTTGCTGAGAAGAGATTAGGACTTGATGTTTTAAACTTTTCAGTTGATGCATCTAGCGTACAAAAAGGAGAAACTTTATACGATACGATAAGAACACTAGAATCAATCGGAACAAAAGCAGTGGTCATCCGCCACGAGCAAGATCGCTACTTCGATGAACTAAAAGATCAGGTGAATATTCCAATCTTAAACGCTGGAGATGGATGCGGAAACCACCCAACGCAGTGCCTACTCGATCTTCTTACAATTAAACAAGAGTTTGGAAGATTTGAAGGTTTGAAGATTGCAATAGTAGGAGATGTTCGTCATAGCCGAGTAGCACGTTCTAATGCAGAAGCATTAACGAAGCTTGGTGCAACAATTTACTTTGCAAGTCCAGAAGAGTGGAAAGATGAAGACAACACATTTGGAACATACAAACCATTAGATGAACTTGTTCCAGAAGTTGATGTAATGATGTTACTCCGTGTACAACATGAGCGTCATGATCATTATGAAACAGACATTATGAAAGAATATCATGAGAAACACGGATTAACAGTAGAAAGAGAAAAGCGTATGAAAGAAGGAAGCATTATTATGCATCCAGCTCCTGTAAACCGTGATGTTGAAATTGCAAGTGAACTTGTTGAGTGTGAGCGTTCACGCATATTTAAACAAATGGAAAATGGAGTTTACGTAAGAATGGCTGTACTAAAACGCGCCTTACCAAATGTATTAGGAGGAATGAAACATGAATTATTTGTTTAAAAATGGTCGTTATATGAATGAAGAAGGAAAAATCGTAGCAACGGATCTTCTCGTACAAGACGGTAAAATCGCTAAGGTAGCAGAAAATATTACGGCAGATAATGCTGAAGTAATCGATGTGAACGGAAAGTTAATCGCACCTGGATTAGTAGATGTACACGTACATCTTCGTGAACCAGGTGGTGAACATAAAGAAACAATTGAAACAGGTACACTAGCAGCGGCAAAAGGTGGATTCACTACAATTTGCGCAATGCCAAATACACGTCCGGTACCAGATTGCAGAGAACATATGGAAGACTTGCAAAAACGTATTGAAGAAAAAGCTCATGTTAACGTACTACCATACGGAGCAATTACAGTACGTCAAGCTGGTTCTGAAATGACAGATTTCGAAACATTAAAAGAACTTGGAGCATTTGCTTTCACAGATGACGGCGTAGGCGTACAAGATGCGAGCATGATGTTAGCGGCTATGAAACGTGCAGCAAAATTAGATATGGCAGTAGTTGCGCACTGTGAAGAGAATACGCTTATTAATAAAGGTTGTGTACATGAAGGGAAGTTTTCTGAGAAACACGGATTAAACGGTATCCCATCAGTATGTGAATCTGTACATATTGCAAGGGATATACTGCTTGCTGAAGCAGCAGATTGCCACTATCACGTATGTCATGTAAGTACGAAAGGTTCGGTACGTGTAATCCGTGATGCGAAACGCGCTGGAATTAAAGTAACAGCAGAAGTAACACCGCATCACCTAGTGTTATGTGAAGATGATATCCCATCAGCTGATCCTAACTTTAAAATGAACCCACCGCTTCGTGGAAAAGAAGACCATGCAGCATTAATTGAAGGTTTATTAGATGGAACGATCGATATGATTGCAACTGACCATGCACCGCATACAGCGGAAGAGAAAGCACAAGGAATTGAAAGAGCACCGTTTGGAATTACTGGTTTTGAAACAGCATTCCCACTTCTATACACAAACCTTGTGAAAAAAGGAATTATTACATTAGAACAATTAATTCAATTCTTAACAGAAAAGCCAGCTGATACATTCGGCTTAGAAGCAGGTCGCCTGAAAGAAGGTAGAACAGCTGATATTACAATCATTGATTTAGAACAAGAAGAAGAGATTGACCCAACAACATTCTTATCAAAAGGAAAAAATACACCATTCGCAGGTTGGAAATGCCAAGGATGGCCGGTAATGACAATCGTTGGTGGTAAGATCGCATGGCAAAAGGAGAGTGCATTAGTATGAAAAGACAACTTATCTTAGAAGATGGAACAGTATTAATTGGAACAGGTTTCGGAGGCGAAATCGAAAAGTCAGGTGAGGTTGTATTTACAACAGGAATGACTGGATATCAAGAAACATTATCTGATCCATCATATTGCGGTCAAATCGTAACATTCACGTACCCATTAATCGGAAACTACGGCATTAACCGTGACGATTTTGAATCCATTCACCCATCTGTAAATGGTTTAATCGTAAACGAAATTTGTGATCATCCATCAAACTTCCGTAATGAAATTTCGTTAAATGATTACTTGAAAGAAAGAAATATCCCAGGATTAGCAGGGATTGATACGAGAAAATTAACGAGAAAAATTCGTCAATACGGTACATTACGCGGACGCCTTTGTAATATGGATGCAGATGTAGAGTACATTGTAAGTCAATTAAAAGCGACAGTATTTACAGATCATGTAAAACGCGTATCAACGAAAGATCCATACCCAAGTCCAGGTCGTGGTCACCGAGTTGTACTAGTAGACTTCGGTATGAAACATGGTATTTTACGAGAATTAAATAAGCGTGACTGTGATGTAATTGTAGTTCCTTACAACACAACAGCAGAAGAAATTTTACGCCTTAGCCCAGATGGAATTATGTTAAGTAATGGACCTGGAGATCCGAAAGATGTACCAGAAGCAATTGAAATGTTAAAAGACATTATCGGTAAAGTTCCTTTATTCGGAATTTGCCTAGGACATCAATTGTTCGCTCTAGCATCAGGTGCAAATACAAGTAAGTTGAAATTTGGTCACCGTGGTTTAAACCATCCAGTAAAAAATCTTGCAACTGGAAAAGTAGCAATTACATCTCAAAACCACGGATACGCAGTAGAAGAAGAATCAGTTGAAAATACAAATCTTGAAATTACACATGTTGCTTTAAACGATGGAACGGTAGAAGGTCTTCGTCATAAGAAGTTCCCAGCATTTACAGTACAATACCATCCAGAAGCTTCAGCGGGACCAGAAGATGCAAATGATTTATTCGAAGATTTCTTAACAATGATTGAAAACTTCAAGAAAGAAGGGGAAGAGTTATGCCAAAACGCCTAGACATTAACACAATTTTAGTAATCGGATCAGGACCAATTGTAATTGGGCAAGCAGCGGAGTTTGACTACTCTGGTACACAAGCTTGTCAATCTCTTAAAGAGGAAGGTTACAAAGTAATCCTTGTTAACTCTAACCCAGCAACAATTATGACGGATACTGCAACAGCAGATAAAGTATACATCGAGCCATTAACATTAGAATTCGTAAGCCGTATTATTCGTAAAGAACGTCCTGATGCAATCCTACCAACATTAGGTGGTCAAACAGGTTTAAACATGGCTGTTGAACTTGCAAAATCAGGCGTACTTGACGAGTGCGGAGTTGAAATTTTAGGAACAAAATTATCAGCAATCGAGCAAGCGGAAGATCGTGATTTATTCCGTACATTAATGCAAGATTTAAATGAACCAACACCACCAAGTGAAATTATTCATAACCTTGATGAAGCATATGGATTTGTAAATGAAATTGGTTACCCAGTAATCGTTCGACCAGCGTTCACATTAGGAGGAACGGGCGGCGGAATTTGCCATAACGAAGAAGAGCTAATTGAAATCGTAACAAGTGGTTTAAAACATAGTCCAGTAACACAATGTTTATTAGAGAAAAGTATTGCTGGCTGTAAGGAAATTGAATATGAAGTAATGCGTGATTCAAATGATAACGCGATTGTAGTATGTAACATGGAAAACATCGATCCAGTTGGTGTTCACACAGGTGATTCGATTGTAGTAGCACCGAGCCAAACGCTAAGCGACCGTGAATATCAAATGTTACGTAACACTTCATTACGAATTATTCGTGCACTAGGAATTGAAGGCGGATGTAACGTTCAGCTTGCGCTTGATCCATATAGCTTCCAATACTATGTAATCGAAGTAAATCCACGTGTAAGTCGTTCATCTGCACTAGCATCTAAAGCAACTGGATATCCAATTGCGAAATTAGCAGCAAAAATTGCAGTCGGCTTAACGTTAGATGAAATTGTAAACCCAGTAACACAAAAAACTTACGCTTGTTTCGAGCCAGCGTTAGACTATGTTGTTTCAAAAATTCCACGTTGGCCGTTTGATAAGTTTGAATCAGCGAACAGAACGCTTGGAACACAAATGAAAGCAACTGGTGAAGTTATGTCAATCGGACGTAACTTAGAAGAATCATTACTAAAAGCAGTTCGTTCTTTAGAGCTTGGCATTTATCACTTAGAATTAGACCACTTAAAAGAACTTGATAAAGAAACGATGAAAAAACGTATCATTAAAGCGGATGATGAACGACTGTTTATTGTAGCAGAAGCAATTCGCCAAGGTGTAACGAAAGAAGAAATCAATGAATGGTGTGAAATGGACTTCTTCTTCTTACAAAAAGTTGAAAACATCGTAAATATGGAACGTGAAGTAAAAGCGAACGTAGGAAATATGGAAGTACTACAAACTGCAAAAGAAATGGGCTTCAGCGATCACTACATTGCAGCAGCTTGGAACAAAACGGAGCGCGAAATTTACGATATGCGTAAAGAAAATAATATGATGCCAGTATTCAAAATGGTAGATACTTGTGCGGCAGAGTTTGAATCTGCAACGCCATATTACTACAGCACATATGCGGACGAAAATGAATCGATTGTAACAGATCGTAAGAGTGTAGTAGTTCTAGGATCTGGTCCGATCCGCATTGGTCAAGGTGTTGAGTTTGATTACGCAACAGTTCACTCAGTATGGGCAATTAAAGAAGCTGGATATGAAGCAATTATCATTAACAACAACCCAGAAACAGTTTCAACAGACTTCAGTATTTCTGACAAATTATACTTTGAACCATTAACGATTGAAGATGTAATGCACATTATCGATTTAGAAAAACCAGAAGGTGTTATCGTTCAGTTCGGTGGACAAACGGCAATTAACTTAGCAGCGAAACTAGAAGAACACGGTGTGAAAATTTTAGGAACATCACTTGAAGACTTAGACCGTGCAGAAGATCGTGATAAATTCGAAGCTGCTTTAACAAAACTTGGCATCCCGCAACCAGTTGGTAAAACAGCAACGACTGTAGAACAAGCGGTAGCAATCGCAGAAGAAATTGGTTACCCAGTATTAGTAAGACCATCTTACGTACTAGGTGGACGTGCAATGGAAATCGTATATCGTCAAGAAGAACTGCTGCACTACATGAAAAATGCAGTTAAAGTTCATGCAGATCACCCAGTATTAATCGACCGTTACATGGTTGGTAAAGAAATTGAAGTAGATGCAATTTCGGATGGTGAGAATGTATTCATTCCAGGTATTATGGAACATATTGAACGCGCTGGAGTTCACTCTGGTGACTCAATTGGAGTATATCCACCACAAAGTTTATCTGAAAAACTAAAAGAACAAATCATTGAACATACAATTGCACTTGGAAAAGGATTAAACATTGTTGGATTACTAAATATCCAGTTTGTAGTATTCAAAGATCAAGTGTACGTAATTGAAGTAAATCCACGTGCAAGCCGTACAGTACCGTTCTTAAGTAAAATTACAGGCGTACCGATGGCGAATGTTGCAACGAAAGTTATTTTAGGGCAAGACCTAGTAGAGCAAGGATACGGAACTGGCTATCACCCAGAAGAGAAAGAAGTATATGTAAAGGCTCCGGTATTCTCATTCGCGAAACTACGCTCAGTTGATACAACATTAGGACCTGAAATGAAATCAACAGGGGAAGTAATGGGTAAAGACTTAACGCTTGAAAAAGCATTATATAAAGGATTAGTTGCTTCTGGAATTAACATCCCAACGCACGGCTCAGTAATCATTACTGTAGCGGATAAAGATAAAGAAGAGGCAATGGAAATTGCAAAACGTTTCCACGAAATCGGCTATAACTTATTAGCAACAGCTGGAACAGCACAATCGTTAGCAGAGCAAAATATCCCAGTACAAGTTGTAAACAAAATTGATTCTGAAGACTACAACTTACTAGATATTATCCGTCAAGGAAAAGCACAGTTTGTAATTAACACATTAACAAAAGGTAAACAACCAGCGCGTGATGGTTTCCGCATTCGCCGTGAATCAGTAGAAAATGGTGTGGCTTGCTTAACATCACTTGATACAACGAGAGCAATCTTACGAGTATTAGAATCTATGACATTCTCAGCTCATTCAATGAAAGAAATTACGCAAACAAAGCGTCACGAGGTGGTACATGCATGATGCAAAAGCAAAATATGATCGTCGTTAATCAAAAAGAAATCGCAAAAAATATTTACGAATTAGTGCTTCAAGGAACGTTAGTACAGCAAATGAACGAACCAGGGCAGTTTGTACACATTAAGGTAGCAGAGGGCATTGCGCCCCTTCTGCGCCGCCCAATTAGTATTTGTAATGTAGATCAAGAGAAGAACGAATTTACAATGCTATATCGTGCAGAAGGACAAGGGACAAAAACATTAGCAACTAGAAAACAAGGTGAAATGGTAGACGTACTAGGACCGCTAGGACATGGTTTTCCTGTAGAAGAAGCAGAAGCTGGTCAAACAGCTTTACTAGTAGGCGGGGGAATTGGTGTACCACCACTTTATGAATTATCACAGCGCCTCGTTGCAAAAGGGGTACGCGTAATTCACATCTTAGGTTTTCAAACGAAAGATGTAGTTTTCTATGAAGAAAAATTTGCAGAACTTGGTGATACGTACGTTGCGACAGTAGACGGTACACACGGTACAAAAGGATTTGTCACAGATGTAATTGATAATTACGGAATTGACTTTGATATTCTTTATTCATGTGGTCCGTTAGCGATGCTTCGTGCATTAGAAGGACGTTACAAAGAGAAAAAAGCTTATATTTCTTTAGAAGAACGTATGGGCTGTGGTATTGGAGCTTGTTTCGCATGTGTATGCCACTTACAAGAAGATCCAAGTGGACATTCTTACAAGAAGGTGTGTAGCGACGGACCAGTATTTCCAATCGGGGAGGTTGTACTATGAACAGATTGCAAGTTGAATTACCAGGATTATCATTAAAAAATCCAATTATACCGGCATCTGGATGCTTTGGGTTTGGTCGTGAATATGCACAGTTTTACGATTTAAGTGTACTAGGATCAATCATGATTAAAGCGACGACAGAACAACCACGTTATGGAAATCCAACGCCTCGTGTTGCTGAAACACCGGGCGGTATGTTAAATGCAATCGGACTTCAAAACCCGGGATTAGACAAAGTAATGAATTCTGAATTACCATGGTTAGAACAATTTGACCTTCCAATTATTGCGAACGTTGCAGGCTCACAAGCTGAGGATTACGTAGCGGTTGCGAAGGAAATTTCTAAAGCGCCTAATGTCCATGCACTAGAATTAAATATTTCTTGTCCGAACGTAAAAACAGGTGGTATCGCCTTTGGTACAAATCCTGAAATTGCTGCTGATTTAACGAAGCGAGTAAAAGAGGTTTCTGAAGTACCTGTATACGTGAAGTTGTCACCGAATGTGGCAAACATTGTGGAAATTGCAAAAGCGATTGAAAATGCAGGTGCAGATGGTTTAACGATGATTAATACATTGCTTGGTATGCGTCTAGATTTAAAAACAGCTAAACCAATTTTAGCAAACCGTACAGGTGGATTATCAGGTCCTGCGATTAAGCCAGTAGCAATTCGTATGGTACATGAAGTAAGCCAAGCGGTAAACATTCCGATTATCGGAATGGGTGGTATTGAGACAGCGGAAGATGTAATTGAATTCTTCTATGCTGGCGCAAGCGCAGTTGCAGTAGGTACAGCGAACTTTATTGATCCGTTCGTATGTCCGACAATTATTGAAGAGTTACCAGCATTACTAAATGAATTAGGATTTGATCACATTTCGGAATGTCAAGGAAGGAGCTGGAAGCAAACATGTCACAGTCGTTAATCGTTGCATTAGATTTTCCAGGGAAACAAGATGTAGAACAATTCTTGCGCCACTTTGAAGGGGAAAGGTTATTTGTCAAAGTTGGTATGGAGTTATTTTACAAAGAAGGCCCTGCGATTATTACGTACTTAAAAGAAAAAGGACATAAGATTTTTCTAGATTTAAAACTTCATGATATTCCGAATACAGTAAAAAGCGCTATGCGTAGCCTAGCTAGTCTAGATGTTGATATGGTAAATGTTCATGCTGCTGGGGGAAGCAGTATGATGAAAGCTGCGATTGAGGGATTAGAGGAAGGTAAGCAAGAAGGAAAAGAGAGACCGATTTGTATTGCAGTTACACAACTAACAAGCACTTCGGAAGCTATGATGAAAAAAGAGATCGGCATTGAGAAAACGTTAGAAGAAGCGGTTGCTCATTATGCAAAACTAACGAAAGAAAGTGGACTTGATGGCGTTGTTTGTTCAACACTTGAAGTTCCAAAATTACGTGAAGTATGCGGAAATGAATTTGTAACAGTAACACCGGGGATTCGTCTTGCAAGTGATGATGTAAATGACCAGGTGCGCGTAGCAACACCGAAACGTGCGAGGGAACTTGGCTCAAGCTACATCGTAGTTGGACGTAGTATTACAAAAGCAGAAAATCCGCTTGAAGCGTATAAAACAGTAAAACAACAGTGGGAAGGTGTAACAGTATGAAAAAAGAAATCGCATCGCATTTATTAGAAATTGGAGCAGTATTTTTACAACCGAATGATCCATTCACATGGTCTTCAGGTATGAAATCACCAATTTATTGTGATAACCGTTTAACTTTATCTTATCCAAAAGTACGTCAAGCGATTGCAGCTGGATTAGAAGAGTTAATTAAAGAGCACTTCCCAACTGTAGAAGTTATTGCAGGAACAGCAACTGCTGGTATTGCGCACGCTGCATGGGTAAGCGATCGTATGGATTTACCAATGTGCTACGTACGTAGTAAAGCAAAAGGTCACGGTAAAGGGAACCAAATCGAAGGAAAAGCTGAAAAAGGTCAAAAAGTAGTAGTAGTAGAGGACCTAATTTCAACTGGCGGTAGTGCAATTACATGTGTAGAAGCACTTCGCGAAGCTGGCTGTGAAGTATTAGGGATCGTATCAATCTTCACATACGAGCTAGAAGCAGGAAAAGAAAAGTTAGAAGCAGCGAACGTAGCATCATATTCTTTAAGTGATTACAGTGCATTAACTGAAGTTGCAGCAGAAAAAGGTATGATTGGACAAGCTGAAACGAAGAAATTACAAGAGTGGCGTAAAAATCCAGCTAACGAAGCTTGGATCACAGCGTAACACGAAAAAAGACGACCGCGGGGGAACGCGGTCGTTTTTTTATATCATTGTTATAATTTCAAGTAAAGTTCCATTAATATCAAAGAAAATCATATTACAATCTCCTTAACTACTTAGCGCTTTCTGCAAGCTTATATCCTCTTACAAACAATAGAGTCACATAAGAAACAATAAATGAGAAAATGCTATACATGCCGACCCAAAAGAAAAATTTTGGAGTAAAGGCGATAACACCTATTATTAAAAAACTAGCAAACGTTACAATCGGCATTACGTAATACGTTTTCGTCTTGCGCGTTCCAATAACAGAAACGATAAAGATAAGTAACGGACAAATTAATAAGACGAAAATCAATTCATTCATAGTTATGTCCCCTTTTCTAATTGAAGTAATCTGTTTCTCGTAAACGTTTTGAAAAAATTACTCTCCTAATATAATTTCGCTAAGGGATAACGAATCCCTGTTGAAAACCAGTAATTCATGATGAATTTTACAAGAAAAAACGTAAGCAAGAGAACACTTGCTTACGTTATAAAATAAACATCGCAAAGATAGTGGTGACAATTAAACCGATAATAACAGGTAAAAAGTTTCGGCGTGCAAGTTCAAATGGATCTACCTTGCAAATTGCAGCAGCAGGAATAAGCGCCCAAGGAATTAACGTCCCGCCCCCGGTCCATATAGCTGCAATTTGCCCGAGTGCTGTTAATGTAGCTGTTCCATGGCCAAGTGCTGTTCCAAAAAGATTGGCAATGGAACCAGCAAGTGATATACCTGAAAAACCTGATCCATCTAAGCCGGTAATGACACCAACGATGGTTAATGTCCCTGCCGATACATATTGATTTAAAGGAACAGTTTGAGATAAAGCGATGCCTAAGTCGTTAATGATTCCGTGTGAACCTTTCGGTAAATAGTCACCGATAATTTTTACAAATCCACTATCTCCTAAATAAAAGAGTGCAGCGATAGGAATAACTGGTCCGAAAATTTTAAAGCCAAATTGGAGCCCTTCTATGAAATAATCGGTCGTTTTATTCAGTCCATTTCCTTTGTAGGCGATGAGGGAAATGATGATAATCATAATAACAGTCGTTCCGCCGATAAGTGCAGTTGCGTCGCTTCCTTGTAATTTAAATTGAATCATGCAAAGGATATCAATGATATATATGATAGGGATACAAATAGCGAGCCATTTTTTTATGCGAGGAGATAATGAAGTGAGCGTTTTAGAAAACTCAGTTGATGGAATAGCTTCTTGTATAGATAAGCCTGTATGAAACTCTTTTCGTAAGAAGAAAAAAGCGACAGAAGTTGTCACAATGCCCATAACGATAACGAGTGGAACACTTGCAGATACGACGCTGGAAACAGGGAGACCAGCCGCGTCTGCAGTTAATTTCGGTGCACCTTGAATAACGAAGTCTCCAGATAAGGCGATGCCGTGTCCAAATAAGTTCATAGCAATTGCAACCCCAATTGGAGGAAGGCCGACACGTACAGCAACCGGTAATAAAATAGCTCCCATTAAGGCGACAGCTGGAGAAGGCCAAAAGAAGAAAGAAATGGTCATCATTAAAAGGCCGATAATCCAGTAGGCGAGTGTAGGTGTACGAATCATTTTTGTAAATGGTGAAATCATCGTATCATTTATGCCAGTATGAACGAGTAAATTGCTCATTGATACGATAATGGAGATGATTAATATAGTTGGTAATAGCTCAGTAATGGCGTAAATGAAACTTTGAAAAATTCCGCTAATGGCAAGAGGGATAGAACTTGTTGCAGTTAATGCTAATAAAAAGATAAAAACAATACAGATGATAGTCGTATCTTTTCGGAGAATAAAAAAGGTAATAATAGTGAGTAAACAAATAATGTAGAGAGCGTGTAATAGCGTTAATTCAACTCCCATAACATTCACATCCTTTAGGCATTCGTGTAGTTTATTGTATGAAAGCAATGAAAGTATGTGAGTATAGGAAAAAGAAAAAAGTAAAATTTCATGTACTGTAATGGTAAGAACGATAAATGGATGTTACAATACAAATAATCCTAAAAATGGAATTCGAGGAGGGCTTATGCGCAAAAAAATTGGGTTTTGGGGATTTACTATATCTTGTAGTCTATTAATCACTTTAAATTTGTTTACAAACAATGAATGGATCAGTATCATACCTGTTTTCGGCTTTGTTTTTGTACTGTTATATAACTGGAATGATATGAAACAATATAGTAAGAAAAGTATCGGAATTATGATAGGTGTCATTGTTGTTTGCTCATTTTTTATAGGAGTTATTTTAATAGAAGGACAGAAACGAATGGAAAAAATCTCTATTTTTCAAGAATGGATGTCGTCTGCAAAAGGTCTTTATATTGTAATTGTCGTTGTTATTTTTCTGAAAATTGTTATAAGCATAGCAAGTTACATATTAAAGGAGAAGTAGAATGGGGAGTATGAATGAGAGAGAAAATAGGGTATTATGGTGTGCTCGTTTGTTTACTATTATCAGTTATTTCAGGGCAATTTCTTAAAAGTGAATGGATACCGATTATATTATGTATAGGAGCATTGATTTTTGCACCTATGTATCGCTGGAAGGAATGGAAAGTATATAGTCGAAAGAAGAAAATTGTTTTCAGCATTGAGTTTGTCATTATAATCAGCACAATTCCGTTTTTGCTATTGAAAGGAAATGAGATACTAGATGGAATTGTAATGTTTCAAGGGTGGTTATTTATTGTGAAAATGCTGTATTTAATATGTATATTAATGTCGGTAGTGGTAATCGTTAAAAAAGTAAACGAAAAGTTATTCGTTAATGAATAAAAGAAAATGCCACCTTATTCGGTGGCATTTTCTCATTTTACTGAATGAGATTTTTGCATTTTTTTAATTAAACGAATTTGTCCGCGATGATTGATTTCATCTTCAAAAACGTGAAACCATTTAAAGTAGTTGTTAGCTGGTTTGTCATACCAAAAGTCTGTTGTTTTAAACAGCCATTCATCAGGTAATGATTGAAATGTTGCAATCGTTTTGGAACGTACTTCTTGTAATGTATTGATGTAAAATTTTATAGATTTTCCTTTTATTTTCTCGCGTCCAAGGTTCCCTAACTCAATAGCAGGTAACCAATGTTCTAATTCAGCTTCCGTCGGTTCACGGTCTTCAAAGGTATGAATTTGGTAGTAAAATTCAATAGCAGCCATATGGTACAATAACATACCAATTGAATTTGCGTCCTTATCATATAAATAATCAAGTTCTTCAATTGTTAAACCTTCCACTGCTTGCATTGTTGTATAGCGAGCGTAATTCATCATGGAAACAAGATTTGAAAATTCTCCTTGTAAACCCTCTATTTTCTCAATTATAAAATTCAATTAAAATTCCCCCTCTTTAAATGAATACTCCAGAGAAGGAATTCTATGTGCAAAGAAAAAGTTTTGTTATTAACAAGGGATTACAATTAGTTCCCGATTTGATTTTGTAATAACTTCATAGCCTTCTTTTGTAATGACGATATCGTCTTCAATTCTACAACCGCCCCAGTTCGGTATGTAAATGCCCGGCTCAACTGTAACAACCATACCTTCTTGTAAAGTTACCTTACTTTCTTGGGATAGGCGAAGCGGTTCATGTATTTCTAACCCAAGACCGTGCCCAGTAGAGTGGCCAAAGTATTGACCGTATCCATGTTCTGTAATGTAATCCCTCGTTATATCATCGATACTTTTCGCAGTTTCTCCAGGCTTAATCGCTTCAGTCCCACGTTTTAACGCTTCTCGTACAACATTGTATATTTTTTTGAATTCTTCCGATGGTTCCCCTATTGCTACAGTACGTGTTATATCGGAACAATATCCGTCGTAAAGTGCACCGAAGTCTAATGTAACGATATCCCCTCGTTCGATTATTTTATTTGATGCAACTCCATGGGGAAGTGAAGAACGAACGCCTGAGGCTACAATGATTTGGAATGAAGAAGATGTAGCCCCTTTTTTTCGCATGAAAAATTCTAATTCATCTCGTACAGCATTTTCACTTATTCCTGGTTTTAGAAACGTAAGAATGTGGTGAAATGCTTCGTCCGCGATATTAGCTGCAATTTTCATTGTTTCTATTTCAGGCGTGTCTTTAATGATACGAATATTTTCGATAATTTCGCACACTTGAATCATTTCCGCCTGTACGTATTTTTGCAAGTTTTTATATTGTTGCAATGTCATGTTGTTTTCTTCAATTCCAAGTTTTTGAATGTTTAATTTCGATACTTGATGTGCAATTTCTTTTTCTAAATTTCCTTTATGCATAATAATTTCAGCATCTTTTATTTGTGATTTCGCTTGATCTACATAGCGGAAATCAGTGATAAAAACAGCTTGATCGGCAGAGATTAAGACGACGCCAGCGCTACCTGTAAAGCCTGTTGCATATTGACGGTTTTCTTTCTTTGTAATAAGTAACCCGTCGATTCCGTAATTATGTAGTTGTTTTTGGATGTTAGTTATTCTTATATTCATTTTAATTCCTCCTTTTTATATTAATAAAGCAAGAATTGTGCCAATATATTTATTTAGAATAAAAGAGAAGAGGGTAGCTGTGTGTCAAAAAAACTAGACGGATGTAAAATAAATATATATATAATTTTTACAGTAAGTTTTTATGTGAATGAACAATAATGTAAACTTGCAAACAAAATCTTTTTAATTTAAATATTATATTTTTTGTATAAACAAATTAAAAGATTGTTATAATAAGGGATTGTTACGTTTTTTTGTAGGTAAAGAGATGTAACGAAAAAATTGAGTTAAGGAATGTGAATGTATGAAGAAATTAAGTAAAGTAATGTCATTTTGTTTGGCCGCTAGTATGCTTGTTATAACGGGGTGTGAAACAAGTGAAAACAAAGTTCAAGTGAATAAAATGATTGACCAGCTTGATGAAGCGCCAGAAGTGACAGAAAAAGAAGCAAAAAAGATTGTAAGAAAGAGTGTAGATGGAATAGCAAACGCGTTTAGTGAGATGGAAAAAGAAAATGGATGGAGCCGAAATAATCCTGGGGATTTAGAGACAGTTAAAAAAGGAGTTAAGGGATTAGTTTCAAAAAAGTTTGTAGAGAATCAGCTTCCTGAATTGCTTAATAACTTTAATAGATCGAGAGAGACTGATATGTTACCATTCCCAAATTATTTTCAATCTGAAATAAGATTTTCTTCTTCACAAGATAAAGAAAATTTAACGGTACATACATTAAGTTTAGAAGATGAAATAGGTCATGCGGCCCAAGAATGGGAATTTCATTTGGTGTATAAAGAAGGGGAATGGTTAATGGATAAATGGTCATTCGTTTTTCCTGAAGATTTAAAACTTACAAAAGAAGAAGCAAATAGAATTTTACAAATGCCAGACGATAAGAATGTGTCATTTGTAAGTGAAGAAAATAGTGGCGATAAGAAATATATATTCAAAGATAGTAACGGATTAATTACTGTAAATGCGAAAACATCTCTTATTTCATACAATGTAGATGAAAATAGGTATGAAAAAGTAACGAAAGAAAGAAATATTCAAGAAACAGAACAAGTACAGAGAAAGGATTCCAGTGCGTATACAGGCTCAAAAGACGAGAAACAATCGCAAAAAGAATCTTCTTCAAAGATAGATAGAGCAAATGTTTTAAGCGAATTAGCTGCTATAGATAAACAAGAAAAACATACGAATGCTATGTCAACCAATGATATAGTAAATGAAATAGAAGGAAATTATGAACTGTGGGATAATAAACTAAATGAAATTTACAGTACATTAAAAAGTACGATGTCAGCTGATGCGTTCCAGTCGTTAAAAACGAAACAAATTGCGTGGGTTAAAGAAAAAGAAAGTAAAGTTAAAGCAATTGGTACTGATACAAATAACGGAACGATGAGGCGTATCGAAGCCTCAGAAGAGAAATATAAGATGACAAAAGCAAGGTGTTATGAATTAGTAAATGGGTATATGAATTAGTGTGAACGAATATAAAAAATGTCGTTGTACTTATAGCACGCATTTTTTATTTACGCTTTTAATTTCATTACAATATCAGCATCTGGTGTTACATATACGGTTTGCTGATTGTCGTACGTAACAAAACCAAGTTTTGCACCACTCGGTTTTTTGACATGGCGTATTTTGGTGAAATCAACAGGTACAGAGCTAGACTCTTTCGCTTTACTGTAATAGGCAGCAATTTTGGCAGCTTCTAGTAAAGTTTCTTCAGCAGGTTCTAAAGAACGAATGACAACGTGAGAGCCAGGTATGTCTTTCGTATGTAACCAAATTTCATCACGGCGGGCAAACTTCGTTGTTAAATAATCATTTTGTTTATTGTTTTTACCAACGAAAATCTCTGTGCCATCACTTGCTACATATTTATCTAATACTGGTTTAGTAGGCTTTTTCTTTGCGTTTTTCGTTTTACGATTGCGCACATAACCTTCTTCAGCTAATTCCTCACGAATTTCTTCAATATCTTTTGAAGAAGCAGCTTCCATTTGTTGAAGTAAGCTATCAAAATAAAGAATTTCTTCATTTGTTTTTTCGATTTGTTCTTCTACAACAACAACTGAATTTTTTGCTTTTTGATACTTTTGGAAATAGCGTTGTGCATTTTCAGATGGTGTTTTTAAAGGATCTAATGTAATTTTTACAGTTCCACCATTCTCATCGTAATAATTAACGACCTCAATATCTTTATCGCCCTTTTTTAAAGCGTACATATTGGCTGTAAGTAGCTCTCCAAATAGTTGATATTTATCTGCTTTTCCAGCATCTTGCAGTGTTTTTTGGAGTTTAATGAGTTTTTTCTCGTTTTTATTTTTTTCGTTTTGCATAAAGCGTTCTAAATCATGAGCTTGTTGTTTTACACGATCACGTTCTGCTTTGCCAAAGAAGAAACGATCTAACAATTCGCTTACTGATGAGAATGTTTTTTCTTCTCCTTGCAAGTGTGTAAGAGGGAAAAGATAAAAGAATTCTTTTCCATTTGCAGTAATCATTGTAGGTGTATATGCATGAGATAGTAATGGTGTTTGTATAGAGAAAAATGCTTCTGATAATGCTTTCTCGTTTACCATACCGGCTTTCTTTACTATTTCTTTTGCAAATAATGGGGATATTCCCATGAAAGCACCGACGAGTTGTTTATCCATATTTCCAGATAGAAAGTCTAGCGGTCTAATAAAATCATCTGCGGTTTCAATTTGCAGAGGATTGATTTTATGTTGGGCTGGTGGCGCGACGTACTCAGCACCAGCATATACAGTTCGGTGACGGTTTACGGCTAATGAAACGTGTTTTAAGCTATCTAAAATCACGTTTGTTTTCGTATCTAATAAGATAATGTTACTATGTCGTCCCATTATTTCAATTACTAATGTTTTTAATGATTCGTCTCCGATTTCATTACGACTGCGAACAGTAATTTGAATAATGCGTTCTAAGTCGATTTGTTCAATTTTTTCAATAAATCCACCTTCTAAATGTTTGCGAAGAAGCATACAGAACATCGGCGGTATTGCTGGCGAATCGTAGTTTTGATTCGTTAAGTGCATACGCGCATATGTAGGATGAGATGAAAGAATTAGTTTTTGGTTCTTTCCATTCGCTCGAATATGTAATAAAATCTCGTATTTTGAAGGTTGATATATTTTGGAAATTCTTCCTGTGTAAAGAGAATTTTCAATTTCATGTGTAATCGCTCTTGTAAATAATCCATCGAATGCCATAAATGAACACTCCTTTCTAACTAAATGTTAATTATAGCATTTTTTTGGACGAGGCTGAATAAGCTTTCAATAGAGTATGTCTGGAATCAGGAGGTCGATAGCAGGATGAACTGGTATGGAATGCGAGCACATGAAGTGGAAGAAAGAACGAATACGAATGTAAAGGTTGGACTTACAGAGAAAGAAGCAGAAGGGCGAGTAAAGAAATTTGGTACTAATGAATTAGAAGAAGCAAAAAGGCCTTCTGCACTAATGGTATTTTTAGCACAGTTTAAAGATTTCATGGTACTCGTTTTGTTTGGAGCAACAATTGTTTCTGCGTTTTTAGGTGAATACATTGATTCTATTGCTATTGTTGCCATTGTTATTATCAATGGTATTCTCGGCTTTTTTCAAGAAAGAAAAGCTGAAAAATCATTGGAAGCTTTAAAGGAACTAGCCGCTCCGCAAGTTACTGTAATGCGGAATGGAAAGTGGGTAAAAGCACCATCTAAAGCACTTGTTTTAGGTGATATTATTAAGTTTTCCAGTGGTGATCGTATTGGGGCTGATGTGCGTCTTGTTGAGGCATCAAGTTTATATATTGAAGAGTCTGCTTTGACAGGGGAGTCCGTACCTGTACAAAAGAAGGTAGAAGCATTGCAAGGGCAAGATGTTGCAATTGGGGATCAAAAAAATATGGCTTTTATGGGGACAATGATTACGCGAGGATCTGGTACAGGAGTCGTTGTAGCAACTGGTATGAATACAGCGATGGGGCAAATTGCAAATATGTTGCAAAATGCAGAGCAAATGGAAACGCCACTGCAAAGAAGGTTAGAACAGCTCGGAAAAATATTAATTATTGTAGCTCTTATTTTGACAGCGCTCGTTGTATTGGCTGGTGTGTATCAAGGGAATGAAGTATATCATATGTTTTTAGCTGGCGTATCGCTAGCTGTTGCGGCTATTCCAGAAGGATTGCCAGCAATTGTTACAGTAGCTTTATCACTTGGTGTACAGCGTATGATAAAAAAGAGAGCAATTGTAAGGAAGTTACCGGCCGTAGAAACGTTAGGCTGCGCTTCTGTTATATGCTCTGATAAAACGGGAACAATGACGCAAAACAAAATGATGGTAACACATATGTGGTCAGGCGGAGAATTGTGGAAAGTGACAGGGCAAGGATATGAACCTAATGGCTCTTTTATGAAAGGTGAAAAAGAAGTGAATCCAGCTAAGACAAAATCACTTTATCAGCTACTTACATTTGGTTCACTATGTAACAATGCAAATATTATTCAAAAGAAAAAGGCGTACGTATTAGATGGAGATCCGACAGAGGGAGCGCTTGTAGCTGCAGCAATGAAAGCTGGGATAACACGTGAGGCATTAAAAGGGAAATTTGAAATTATTCGTGAATTCCCCTTTGATTCAACTCGAAAAATGATGAGTGTTATTGTACGAGATCGAGAGGGGAAAAAGTTTATTGTTACGAAAGGAGCACCGGATGTTCTTTTGCAACTGAGTCAAACAATCTTGTGGGGGGATAAGCAGCAGCCGTTAAGTGAGCTATATAGAAAAGAAGTACAGGCGGCTATTCATAGCTTAGGTAGTCAAGCGCTTCGAACAATTGCAGTTGCGTTTAAACCTTTAAAAGTCACGGATTCTATTGAACATGAAAGAGACGTTGAAAAAGATTTTATGTTGGTTGGAATACAAGGTATGATTGACCCGCCAAGGCCAGAAGTGGCGCAGGCGGTAAAAGAGTGTAAAGAAGCTGGTATTCGAACAGTAATGATTACAGGTGATCATAAAGTGACAGCAATGGCGATTGCTGAACAATTAGGAGTTTTACCACCAGATGGACGCGTTGTTGAAGGAGTAGAACTCGCGAATATGGATGTGGAGGAATTAGAAAATGTTGTAGAAGATACGTATGTATTCGCTCGTGTATCACCTGAGCATAAATTGAAAATTGTTAAGGCACTGCAAAATCAAGGACATATAGTAGCGATGACAGGTGATGGAGTGAACGATGCTCCAGCGATAAAAACAGCGGATATTGGGATAGCGATGGGAATTACAGGGACAGATGTTGCGAAAGAAGCCTCTTCACTTGTTTTACTAGACGATAATTTTGCTACAATTAAATCAGCAATTAAAGAAGGAAGAAATATATATGAGAACATACGTAAGTTCATTCGCTACTTATTGGCGTCAAATGTTGGAGAAATTTTAGTTATGTTATTTGCGATGTTACTTGCATTACCACTGCCGATGGTTCCTATTCAAATTTTATGGGTGAACTTAGTTACTGATGGTTTACCAGCGATGGCATTAGGTTTGGATAAGGCTGAAGGAGATGTGATGAAGAGAACACCGCGTCACCCGAAAGAAGGGGTATTCGCTAGAGGGCTTGCGTGGAAAATAATAAGTCGAGGGTTTTTAATTGGAGCAGTGACGTTAGTGGCGTTTATTATTGCGTATAACCAACATCCAAATGAACTGAAATATGCACAAACTGTAGCGTTCGCGACGTTGGTACTTGCCCAGCTTATTCATGTATTTGATTGTCGTAGTGAGCATTCTGTCTTTCACCGTAATCCATTTGGGAACGTGTATTTAGTAGGGGCGGTTATTATTTCGTTACTACTCATGCTAGTGGTTATATATTATCCACCGTTACAACCAATCTTTAGCACAATGCCGATACAAGCAAGGGATTGGTTATTAATTGGAGGTTTATCATCAATTCCGACTTTCTTACTAGTAGGTTCTTTATTAACAGGGAAAAAGACTAAGAAGAAAAAGCCGATATTATATAAGAAGGGATTAAACTTGAAATAGTCAATGTTATGAAAATGTGATATAATTTACAGAAGGTAGTAGAGCCTTGTCTCTATTACCTTTTTCATTGAGTTATTTTATGGCTTGGATGTGATAAAAATGATTTCTAGTATGACAGGGTTTGGAAGATCGAAAGTAGAAAGTGATACTTTTCAAATTACAGTAGAAATGAAATCGGTGAACCACCGTTTTTTAGAGATGAGTATTCGACTTCCTAAGCAAATGATGGTATTTGAGGACAAAATTCGTAAAATAATTGCACAGCAAGTTCGACGTGGACGCATTGAAGTGTCTATTAGTATAGCGGGTGAAGGACTTGTTGAAAGAAAATTAAGTGTGAATTGGTCACTTCTTGAGCAGTACCAATCGATGATGGAAGATATAAAAGGGAAATTTCAATTACAAGATTCTATTACACTTCAGCAATTAATGGCAATGCCAGAAGTAACAGCAATTGAAGAAATAGAAAATGTAAATGAACATTTTGAGAACAGTTTATATGAGGCTGTTCGTCAAGCTGCTCATATGTTGAAAACGATGAGAGATGGCGAAGGAGAACGATTACATAAAGATATAGCGTATCGTTTACAAGAGATTAGCAATTGTGTAAATGCAATTATTCCACATGCACCAATTGTTACACAAAAATATCGTGAACGATTAGAAAATCGCTTAAAAGAATTACATAATCAAGATCTAGATGAACAAAGATTGCTAACAGAAGTCGCAATCTTTGCAGAGCGTTGTGATATTCATGAAGAGTTAGTTCGTTTGCAAAGTCATTTAGAGCAATTTCGTGAAACATTGCAGATTGAAGAGCCTGTTGGAAGGAAAATGGATTTCATCGTGCAAGAGATGCATAGAGAAATTAATACGATTGGTTCTAAGGCAAATGACTTAACAATTTCAAAATATGTTGTAGAAATGAAAAATAACCTTGAAAAAATTCGTGAACAAGTACAAAATATTGAGTAGCTTTCAAAAAATATATAAAGTTATACGTGGTGGAGAAATCGGATAGACTTACTAGGAGGCGCAAACTATGGCCATGCGGTTTTTAAATATTGGATACGGAAATATTGTATCTGCTCATCGAATTATTGCTATTGTAAGTCCGGAGTCAGCTCCTATTAAACGAACAGTACAGGAAGCACGCGAACATAATGCTTTGCTTGATGCTACGTATGGGAGAAAAACAAGGGCGGTTATTGTTATGGATGATGGGCATGTTGTATTAAGTCCAATTCAACCAGAGACGATTGCACATCGTTTGAATAATAAAGAAGATTTAAGTGAGGAAGGGTAGGTTTTACATATTTATGAGAAGTAGAAGAGGATTGCTCATCGTTCTTTCAGGGCCTTCTGGGGTTGGAAAAGGGACGGTTCGTAAAGAGCTGTTTAGCCATGAGGATACACGTTTTCAGTACTCTATTTCAGTAACGACACGTAAGCCGCGTGAAGGTGAAGTAGATGGTGTGGATTATTTCTTTAAAGAAAGAGAAGAATTCGAGGAAATGATTCGTAATGAAAAATTACTTGAGTGGGCTGAGTTCGTAGGTAATTATTACGGAACACCGATTGACTATGTTGAAAAAACATTACAAGAAGGAAAAGATGTATTCTTAGAAATTGAAGTGCAAGGAGCAATTCAAGTTAAGAAAGCTTTCCCAGAAGGTGTATTTATTTTCTTAGCACCTCCAAGTTTATCTGAACTAAAAAGCCGTATTGTCGGACGTGGTACAGAGACTGAAGATGTTATTGAAAATCGTTTAACTGTAGCGAAAGAAGAAATCGAGATGATGGACGCTTACGACTATGTAGTAGAAAACGATCAAGTTGAATTAGCTTGTGATAGAATTAAAGCAATTGTGGTTGGCGAACATTGCCGCCGCGAAAGGGTAGCAAAATATTATAAAGAAATGACGGAGGGTCTATAATTATGTTAAATCCATCAATTGACTCATTACTACAAAAAATCGATTCTAAGTACACATTAGTAACAGTAGCTGCAAAACGCGCGCGTGAAATGCAACTTGCTAATAACTGTGTTGTAGAAAAACCTGTTTCTCATAAATGTGTAGGTAAAGCATTAGAAGAAATCGATGCAGAAGCATTAAGCTACGTACCAAGTGAAGATAAAGTAGCTGAATAAGCCTTTGCCTTCGACAAAATAAAACATAGACTTTATAATTTTCTATGTAACGGTAACAACCTATTTACAAGTAGGTTGTTATTTTTTTACGAAAGGAATGAAATATTGGTACTGACGAGCTGAGAATTCTATTTCAGTATTATAAGTTTGAAAAAGAAAGAGGACGAGTCATATGCTAAAAGGGAAAAAGATACTTCTATGTGTAACAGGAGGCATTGCGGTTTTTAAAGCAGCTGCGTTAACGAGTAAATTGACACAATCTGGCGCGATTGTAAAAGTAATGATGAGTGAGTCGGCAATGAAGTTTGTTACGCCTCTTACATTCCAAGCGCTTTCTCGCCATGATGTATATACGGATACATTTGATGAGAAAGACTCAGCTGTTATTGCTCATATTGATTTAGCAGATTGGGCGGATGTTGTACTTGTCGCACCTGCTACTGCCAATTGTATTGGAAAGTTAGCTGGTGGTATTGCAGATGATATGATTACAACTACTTTGTTAGCTACTACAGCTCCGGTATGGATTGCGCCTGCTATGAATGTGCATATGTATGAAAATAAAATAGTTCAAAAAAATATGATGACATTGAAAACGCTAGGATATACATTTATTGAGCCTGGGGAAGGCTTTTTAGCATGTGGATATGTGGCGAAGGGACGACTAGAAGAACCTGAAGCAATTATTGCACGGTTAGAGGAAGCTTTCTCAGAACACAAACCATTGCAGGGAAAAAGAATATTAATAACTGCTGGCCCAACACGTGAAAAGGTTGATCCAGTTCGTTTTATGACAAATTTTTCTTCTGGAAAAATGGGGTATGCGATTGCGGAAGTGGCAGCGAATTTAGGCGCTGATGTTATACTCGTTTCAGGACCGACAGCATTAAATCCACCGTTACATGTAACGACAGTGCAAGTGGAATCTGCACAAGATATGTTAGAAGCGGTTCTTCAACATTATCAAAACGTAGACGTTGTCATTAAAACAGCAGCAGTTGCAGATTATCGTCCGAAATATGTTCATGAGAATAAAATGAAAAAGCAAAATGGTGATGCTGTCATTGAACTTGAAAGAACGGTGGATATTTTAAAAACGTTAGGTCAGAAAAAGGATAAACAGTTACTTATCGGTTTTGCTGCTGAAACGACAAATGTAGAGGAATATGCAACGAAAAAACTACGTGAGAAAAATGCAGATATGATTGTCGCGAATGATGTAAAAGCGCAAGGAGCTGGATTTGGCACGGATACGAATATTGTAACAATGTATAGAAAAGATGGAAAAGTTATTGAGTTGCCACTTTTAATGAAAAAAGAGGTAGCTCGTGAAATATTGAAGCAAATTGAAATGATGTTAGAAGATGATCGTTTATGAAATTTGCAAGTGTAATTGTTGATGTACCTGCCCGTCAGACAGATCGACCATTTGATTACATTATCCCTAAAAAATGGGAAGATATTGTACAGACAGGAATGCGTGTAGTAGTTCCGTTTGGCCCAAGAAAATTGCAAGGTTTTATTATTGGGATTAAAGATTCGGTGGATGTAGAAAGTAAGAAGTTAAAGACAATCCATGAAATATTAGATGTAACACCGGTTTTAAATGATGAATTATTAAAGCTTGGATATTGGCTTACAAGTGAAACGTTATGCTACATGATTTCAGCTTTTCAAGTGATGCTTCCAACTGCGATAAAAGCAACGTATAAAAAACGTCTACAACTTTGTAAACAGGAAGAAATAGCACCTGAGATACTATATTTATTTCAGGATAAAGAAGCAATTGATTTTGAAGTAATCGAGCAACAGCCACATTTATACCGAACTATTCAACAAGAAATTAAAAATGGTACGGTTGAAGTCGTTTATCAAGTGAAAGATAAAGTACAAAAGAAGAAGCAAAGAGTGGTTCAGCCGGAGTTGCCAGAAGATAAATTGGAATTAGCGGCATTTGAACTGAAAAGTAAAAAACAACAAGATGTACTTTATTATTTTGTGGAAAATTATAAAAGTGCACCGTTGAAAGTAATTACAGAAGAGTTACAAATAACAGATGCTCCAATAAAAGCACTTGTTAAAAAGGGATTCATTTCAGAAAAGTATGTGGAAGTATACCGAACTCCGTATGACGATGATGATTTTGAACAAACAAAACCATTTCCGCTTACGGAGGAACAAAAACAAGTTATTACACCGATTTTATCATCAATTACAAATGAAACTTATAATCCATTTTTACTATATGGTGTTACAGGAAGTGGAAAGACAGAAGTATATTTACAATCTATAGCAGCAGTGCTCAAGAAAGGAAAAGAAGCTATCGTTCTTGTTCCTGAAATTGCACTAACGCCCCAAATGGTGGATCGTTTTAAAGGTAGGTTTGGCTCACAAGTTGCAGTTCTTCATAGTGCGTTGTCTGTTGGAGAAAAGTATGACGAGTGGCGTAAGATTTTAAGAAAAGAAGTGAAAGTTGTAGTTGGTGCGCGTTCAGCTGTTTTTGCGCCTTTTGAGAATTTAGGGATTATTATTATTGATGAAGAGCATGAATCAAGTTACAAACAAGAAGATAATCCGAGGTATCATGCAAGAGATGTAGCTGTCTGGAGAGGACAATATCATAAATGTCCTATCGTTCTTGGTAGTGCGACACCAACACTTGAATCGTTTGCAAGGGCGAAAAAAGGTGTTTATGAACTATTAACAATGGAAAAACGTATGAATGAACAAGCTTTACCAACGGTAGAGATTGTTGACATGCGAGAAGAACTTCGTGACGGGAATCGATCAATGTTTTCTAAGGCGCTGCATGAAAAAATAGCAGATCGATTAGAAAAGAAAGAACAAATGGTACTCTTTTTAAATAGAAGAGGTCATTCTACATTTGTTATGTGCCGTGATTGTGGGTATGTTGTTCAATGTCCGCATTGTGATATTTCATTGACATATCATAAAATGAATCATCGTTTAAAATGTCATTATTGTAGTTACGAAGAGAATATGCCAACTGAGTGTCCAGCTTGTCAAAGTACATACATTCGTTTCTTTGGTACAGGTACACAAAAGGTAGAAGAAGAAATTACAAAACTATTTCCAGAGGCACGAGTCATTCGAATGGATGTAGATACGACAAGTCGAAAAGGAATGCATGAAAAATTATTAAAGGCGTTCGGGGAAGAAAAAGCAGATATATTACTCGGAACACAAATGATTGCTAAAGGATTAGATTTTCCGAAAGTAACGCTCGTTGGGGTTTTAACTGCAGATACGATGCTGCACTTACCTGATTTTCGGGCGAGTGAAAAGACATATCAGCTATTGAAGCAAGTAAGTGGACGAGCGGGTAGACATGAATTGCCAGGGGAAGTTGTGATTCAAACGTATACGCCAGAACATTACAGTATAGAGTTAGCGAAGAACCAACAATATGATGTGTTTTTTGACCAAGAAATGCAAATGAGACGAACAAGACAATATCCCCCATATTACTATGTTGTACTCGTAACGGTATCTCATCCTGAATTATTAAAAGCGGTACAAGTGACGGAAAAAATTGCCTCGTATTTACGAACGCATTGCTCACAGCAAACAATGGTGCTAGGACCAGTTGCTTCAGCGATTCCAAGGATAAAAGATAGATATCGTTATCAATGCATGATAAAATACAAACGGGAACCAAACTTAAAGAACGTGCTCAAAATGGTAAATGAACATTATCAAGCAGAAATGCAAAAAGAGCTACAAATCTCAATTGATTTTAATCCAACAATGTTAATGTAGCGGAGGGAAATATGGCAGTTTTAGAAATAATAAAGCATCCAAATGAAGTGTTAGAAACACCATGCGAAAGAGTAATTAACTTTGATAAAAAGTTAGTGAAATTGTTGAAAGATATGCATGAAACAATGTTAATTGCGGACGGAGTCGGTTTAGCTGCGCCTCAAGTAGGTGTAAGCTTGCAAGTAGCGGTTGTTGATGTCGATGATGATACTGGGAAAATCGAGTTAATCAATCCATCAATATTAGAAAAACGTGGTGAACAAGTAGGTCCCGAAGGCTGTTTAAGCTTCCCGGGACTTTATGGTGAAGTAGAACGTGCCGATTATATTAAAGTAAGAGCGCAAAATCGCCGTGGGAAAGTATTCTTATTAGAAGCGGAAGGATTTTTAGCGCGTGCAATTCAACATGAAATCGATCATTTACACGGTGTTTTATTTACATCGAAAGTGACAAGATATTATGAAGAAAACGAACTAGAATAGGTGTTAAAAGGAGCGGTTTTTAAATGATAAAAGTAGTGTTTATGGGAACACCGGACTTTTCAGTGCCGGTGCTTCGTCGTCTTATTGAAGATGGCTATGAGGTAGTAGGTGTTGTGACGCAACCGGATCGTCCAGTAGGTAGAAAAAAAGTATTAACACCTACACCTGTTAAAGTTGAAGCGGAAAAACATGGTATCCCTGTGTTACAGCCGTTAAAAATTCGTGAAAAAGATGAATATGAAAAAGTATTGGCATTAGAGCCAGATTTAATTGTAACAGCTGCATTTGGGCAGATTGTACCAAATGAAATTTTAGAAGCACCGAAGTATGGATGTATTAATGTTCACGCTTCTTTACTTCCTGAACTTCGTGGTGGTGCACCAATTCATTATGCAATTATGGAAGGTAAAGAAAAAACAGGTATTACAATTATGTATATGGTAGAAAAATTGGATGCTGGTGATATCTTAACGCAAGTGGAAGTTGAAATTGAAGAGCGTGAAACGACAGGCTCATTATTTGATAAATTAAGTGAAGCAGGAGCACACCTTCTATCTAAAACAGTACCTTTATTAATCCAAGGTAAGTTAGAACCGATTAAACAAAACGAAGAAGAAGTAACGTTTGCGTACAATATAAAACGTGAGCAAGAGAAAATTGATTGGACAAAAACAGGTGAAGAAGTATACAATCACATTCGCGGATTGAATCCATGGCCAGTTGCTTATACAACTTTAGCAGGACAAGTTGTTAAAGTATGGTGGGGAGAAAAAGTGCCTGTAACTGAACCGGCTGAAGCAGGTACGATTGTTGCAATCGAAGAAGATGGTTTTGTTGTAGCAACTAGTAATGAAACAGGTGTTAAAATTACTGAATTGCAACCTTCTGGTAAAAAGCGTATGAGTTGTTCACAATTTTTACGTGGAACAAAACCTGAAATTGGAACGAAGTTAGGAGAAAATGCATGAGACAAAATGTTCGTGAATTAGCTCTTGATGGTTTAATTCAAGTGGAAAAAAGTGGTGCATATAGCAACTTACTTTTAAATAATCTAATTGAAAAAAGTACAATTGATAGAAAAGATATTGGTTTATTAACTGAAATTGTATATGGAACGATTCAACGTCGTGACACATTAGATTATTATTTACAGCCTTTTTTAAAAAAGAAGGTTGAGGCGTGGGTAAGAGTATTGCTTCGCTTATCTTTATATCAAATGATTTATTTAGACCGAGTGCCAGAAAGAGCGGCTATTCATGAAGCGGTTGAGATTGCAAAGCGTCGCGGGCATAAAGGAATTGCTGGTATGGTGAACGGTGTATTACGTTCGATTCAGAGAGAAGGTGTACCTTCTGTAGATGAAATCAAGGATCCAGTAGAACGTCTTGCAATTACAACAAGTCATCCAGTTTGGCTTGTCCAAGAGTGGACTTCAGAATACGGTTTAGAAACTGCAGAAAAAATGTGCGAAGTAAACATGTTACCCCCTGTACCAACAGCGCGTGTGAATGTTGATAAGGTAACGGTAGAAGAAGCGATTGAGTTGTTGGCAAGTGAAGGTATAGAAGCAAAAAGTGGTGACTTATCAGATGATGCAATTCAGATTGAAAGAGGAAATGTAGCGCATACAGAAGCGTTTAAAAAAGGATTTCTTTCTATTCAAGATGAAAGTTCTATGCTTGTAGCACGCGCTTTAGAACCGAATACGGGAGATGCAGTTCTTGATAGTTGTGCTGCTCCAGGCGGAAAAACAACGCATATCGCGGAACGATTAAAGGGAACTGGTAAGGTCATGTCCCTTGATTTACATGCACACAAAGTACGTTTAATTAAACAGCAAGCAGAGCGACTTGGTCTAGAAAATGTCGAAACTAAAGCGCTAGATGCTAGAAAAGTGCAAGAGCACTTTGCAAATGAAACGTTTGATAAAATATTGGTAGATGCACCGTGTTCTGGATTTGGTGTAATTAGACGTAAGCCTGATATTAAGTTAGGAAAAGATAAAGGCGATAGTGAAAGATTATCGACGATTCAAATTGCAATACTAGAAAAAATAGCACCATTATTAAAACAAGGCGGTCGTCTTGTTTATAGTACGTGCACAATTGAGAAAATAGAAAATGAACAAGTAATAGAGAAATTTTTACAAGAACATCCTGAATTTGAATGGGATACTACGCTTAAAGAGCGTATGCCAGAAAAATTAATTCCGTATATTGATGAAGGTCAAGTACAAATTTTACCGCATTATTTTGCGACGGATGGCTTTTATATTGCTTGTTTAAGGAAGAAGGTGTAGCATCATGGAAACGACTGTAAGAAAACAAAAGAAAAATTTAGAAACGAAGAAACCATCAATTTACTCTTTACAACTTCATGAAATGCAAGATTGGTTAAAGGAACAAGGAGAACCGAAGTTCCGTGCTGGACAAATTTTTGATTGGTTATATAAAAAACGTGTAAAAAATTATGAGGATATGTCAAACCTTTCTAAAGGATTGCGTGATAAATTGTCGAATTCCTTTGATATTACTACTTTAAACACGTTAGTAAAACAAACGTCTTCGGATGGAACAATTAAATTCTTATTCCAATTATATGACGGATATTCTATTGAAACGGTATTAATGCGACACGAATATGGAAATTCCATTTGTGTAACAACGCAAGTGGGTTGTCGTATTGGGTGTACGTTCTGTGCTTCGACACTTGGTGGATTAAAGCGAAACCTAGAAGCTGGAGAAATCGTAGCGCAAGTAGTAGAAGTTCAGCGTGCGCTTGATGAAACGGAAGAACGTGTAAGTTCTCTTGTTGTTATGGGGATTGGAGAACCATTTGATAACTATGATAATTTAATGGGATTCTTACGCATCATTAACCATGAAAAAGGACTTCATATTGGTGCGAGACATATGACTGTTTCGACGAGTGGAATTATCCCGAAAATTTATAAGTTTGCTGAAGAAGATCTACAAATTAATTTTGCGATTTCATTGCATGCTCCAAACTCAGAATTACGTTCAAAATTAATGCCGATTAACCGTGCTTATAAATTACCAGATTTAATGGAAGCTATTAAATACTATGTAAATAGAACAGGGCGTCGTATTACTTTTGAATATGGATTATTTGGAGGAGAAAATGACCAAGTAGAGCATGCTGAAGAGCTTGCTGCGCTCTTAAAAGGTGTAAAATGTCATGTGAACTTGATTCCGGTAAATTACGTACCTGAACGTGATTATGTACGTACGCCACGTGAACAAATTTTCTTGTTCGAGAAAACGTTAAAAGATCGTGGAGTGAATGTAACGATTCGCCGTGAACAAGGTCATGATATTGATGCAGCCTGCGGTCAGTTGCGTGCGAAGGAGCGCAAAGAAGAGACGAGGTGACGAGATGAAAGCCGTATTTCTATCGGATAAAGGAAAAGTTCGTCAACATAATGAAGATAGTGCAGGAGTTTTTCACAATTTAGATGGAAATGTATTAGCGGTAGTAGCAGATGGAATGGGAGGTCATCGAGCTGGTGATGTAGCTAGCTCGATGGCCATTCAATTATTCCATGATTATTGGAAGCAAACACATAATATGAATGAGCCGAAAAAAGTAGAACAATGGTTACATACTAGTGTTGGGATTATTAATGAGCGTATATATGAATACGCTCAGCAAAATGCAGAATGTAATGGTATGGGAACAACGCTTATAATAGCTGTTTGTACACCAAGCTTTGTGACAATAGGGCATATAGGAGATAGTCGTTGCTATATGGTATCAGAAGGAGAAATGACGCTAGTAACGGAAGATCATTCACTTGTAAATGAGCTTGTGAAACATGGTGAAATTTCAAAGGAAGACGCAGAGTATCATCCGAAAAAGAATGTGTTATTAAGAGCATTAGGAACAGAAGAAAAAGTTGGGTTAGATGTTAAAACGTTGGTGATTGAGGAAGATGATCAATTACTTCTTTGCTCTGATGGATTATCAAACAAAGTTTCTATTGATGATATGCGACAAATTTTACAGTTAAATGAACAGCTTGAAGGTAAAGGGCAGTGTCTCATTCAATTGGCAAATGATCGCGGTGGAGAAGATAATATCACACTTGTTCTTATTGATTATGCGGGTTCGACAAACGAAAGTAGGTGAAGTGCAACGTGCTGATTGGAAAACGCTTAAATGACCGTTATAAGCTGCTGAAAATGATTGGTGGTGGCGGAATGGCCAATGTATATTTAGCTCATGATGATATACTTGGCCGAGATGTAGCGGTAAAAATATTAAGACTCGACTACTCAAATAACGAAGAGTTTATTAAACGTTTCCATCGAGAAGCGCAGTCTGTTACAACGTTGTCGCATCCAAATATTGTGAATATGTATGATGTCGGAGAAGAAGATGGTATATACTATCTTGTCATGGAATATGTACCAGGGCAAACATTGAAGCAATACATAATTGAGCGAGGGATGTTACCTATAGGAGAAGCTCTTGATATTATGGAGCAGTTAACATCCGCTATGGCACATGCCCATCATTTTGAAATTGTGCATCGTGATATAAAGCCGCACAATATTTTAATTCGAGCTGATGGAATAATAAAAGTAACAGATTTTGGAATTGCGACAGCTACAAGTGCAACAACAATTACACATACAAATTCAGTGCTCGGTTCAGTCCATTATTTATCACCAGAACAGGCACGTGGTGGGATAGCAAATAAACAATCAGATATCTATTCTCTTGGGATAGTTATGTTTGAATTGTTAACAGGAAGACAACCGTTTTCTGGCGAATCTGCTGTTGCCATAGCTTTAAAACATTTACAAAGTGAAATCCCATCACCAAAAAGATGGAATGAAAATATTCCGCAAAGTGTTGAAAATATTATATTAAAGGCAACTGCAAAAGATCCGTTTCACCGATATCAATCTGCTAATGCGATGAAGCGGGATATTGAAACTGCGCTATATCCAGAGAGGATAAATGAGCAACCATTTTACATACCGGAAGATATGGAAGCGACAAAAGCGATTCCGATTATTCAACAAGAACAATTATTTGAAAATGTAAGTGATGAAACGATTGTTTTAAAAGGGAGTAAGATGGAAGAACCGATAAGAGCAGAAGCAGCTGAGTTAGATAAGAAGAAAAAACGGAGTAGCAAGTGGCTTAAAGTTTTAATTTCAACATTTTTATTTTTAGCAATAGGAATAACATTAGCACTTACGGTTATTCCAGGATTATTTATTCCGAAAGATGTGAAAGTTCCTGATGTGTCTGGTATGAAATACACGACAGCTGTAAATACATTAGTAGAAAAGGGCTTTGAGGTGACGGAGCCTAATATTGTATATACAGATGATGTTGAAGTTGGGGATGTAATAAAAACGGACCCTGTAGCAGGAAGAGTCGTAAAAGAAAACGCTAAAATTACTATCTATCAATCAGGTGGAAAAAAGAAAAGTAAGATGGCAAATTTCACAGGTCAAAACTTTGAGAGTGTAAAAGCTGAGTTAGAAGAAAAATATAAACAAGTTACGGTAAATTATATTGAAAATGATAAGCCAAAAGGTGAAATTGTAGAACAAATTCCGACGCCTGATCAGATGGTTATAGAAGCGGAGCAAGAACTGAAAATCTGGGTAAGTAAAGGTCCTTATCAAATTAGACCAGGTGACTTTTCGGGGTGGACTGAAAATAGTGTAACTGGTTATTTGAATGAGAGAAAACTAACGTCAGATATAAAACGAGAGTATTCAGATACAGTCGAAAAAGGACTTGTAATTTCGCAATTTCCAAAACCAGGTACACCATTAAAAGAGGGAGATAAAGTAACTATTATTATCTCTGATGGTCAAAAGCCTAAAGTGACTAAAACGATAAAAGTGGACAATATCTCTATCCCATATGAGCCTGCTGTAACAGGTGAAAAAAAGCCGCAAACAATAGAAATTTATAAAGAAGACATGCAGCAAAAAATGGATAGACCGGTTGAAACGAGAACAATTACTGAATCAGCGACTATTTCTTTAGAATTTGTAATTCAAGAAGGTTCAAAGGGACACTATAAAATTGTACGGGATGGAGTAACGATTATTGATAAAGAAGTACCATATCCAACTCAATAATAGTGAAAGTCTACTTATTATTATTATTATTATTATTATTATTATTATTATTATTATTGCCTGTTATGCTGTCTACAAAGTGGACGGTATAGCAGGCAAAAATATATGATTCAAAAAGCTAGTAAAGTGATGCAGCTGTAAATATTTTTTTGCATTTAATGGGAAATTCAATGTATATTAGCGAAAGTATATATGGTAGGTTTTGAAATCGTTATTTGGAAAATTTAAATCCATTCATTTTTAAATTCAGCATCACCTTATACAAAAAAGGAGAATTCTATGCCAGAAGGAAAAATTATAAAAGCTTTAAGTGGGTTTTATTACGTGCAGCATGAAGAAGGGGTTACGCAATGTCGTGGGCGAGGTGTATTTAGAAAAAATAAAATTACACCACTTGTAGGAGACCAAGTTGTTTTTCAGGCAGATAATCCAACTGAAGGTTATGTGCTTGAAGTGTTTGATCGAAAAAATGAACTTGTTAGACCTCCTATTGCTAATGTCGATCAAGCGATCCTTGTGTTCTCTGCAGTAGAACCAGATTTTAATCCTGGACTGTTAGATCGATTTTTAGTGCTGATTGAATATCATAACATTAAGCCAATTATTTGTATTAGCAAGATGGATTTAGTAGATGAAAAGATGAAAGCAACTGTTGAAGCTTATGCGAATGATTATCGTGAGATGGGTTATGATGTTTTATTTACTTCTATTAATACGTCAGAAAGTATTGATATATTAAAACCATACTTAGAAAATTGTGTTTCTGTCGTTGCGGGTCAATCTGGTGTTGGGAAATCTTCAATGCTTAATGTGCTACGTCCAGAATTAGAGCTGAAAACAAATGATATTTCCTCCCATTTAGGACGCGGGAAGCATACGACAAGACACGTAGAATTAATTGCAATTGGGAGTGGACTTGTAGCAGATACACCGGGTTTTAGTTCACTAGATTTCATTGATATAGAAGTAGAAGATCTTACATATTGTTTTCCAGAGTTGAAAGAAGCGAGCCAATACTGTAAATTTAGAGGGTGTACACATCTTTCTGAACCGAAATGTGCGGTGAAAGCTGCGGTTGAAGAAGGGAAGATTACAGAATATCGCTATAAGAACTATAAACAATTCGTAGAAGAAATTAGAGAGAGAAAGCCGAGGTATTAGTTATGATTAAAATTGCACCATCGATTTTATCAGCAGATTTTTCAAAATTAGGGGAAGAGATTAAAGATGTAGAAAAGGGCGGAGCGGATTACATTCACGTTGACGTAATGGATGGACATTTCGTACCAAATATTACGATTGGACCGTTAATTGTAGAAGCAATCCGTCCGATTACATCATTACCATTAGATGTACATTTAATGATTGAAAATCCTGATAACTATATCCCGACTTTTGCACAAGCGGGAGCGGATATTATTACTGTTCACGTAGAGGCGTGTCCGCATCTACATCGTACAATTCAGTTAATTAAATCTCATGGTATTAAAGCGGGCGTTGTATTAAATCCACATACGCCAGTTTCAGTGATTGAGCATGTATTAGAAGATATAGATATGGTATTACTTATGACAGTAAACCCTGGATTTGGTGGACAGAAGTTTATCCATTCTGTATTACCGAAAATTAAACAAGTTGCAGACATGGTGAAAGAGCGCAATCTAGAAGTGGAAATTGAAGTTGATGGTGGTGTAAATGCTGAAACAGCAAGACTTTGTGTGGAAGCAGGAGCAAATGTACTTGTAGCTGGGTCAGCAGTATACAATCAAAAAGACCGCGGTGAAGCAATTCGCGTAATTCGTGGGTAGTGATGAACTTTTATCCTAGTAAGGCATTTATAGGATAGGATAAAAATATGTAAAAAGGCAATCTACCGAATGGCAGATTGCCTTTTTACAATGGAAGGAGAAGAAAAAATGATTATTCATATTTTGGCAGGAGGACCTTCGGAATATTGCGCAGATTTTGCTCGATACGAGAATGAGGAAGTAGTGTGGGCAGCGGTTGATAGGGGAGTATACCGTCTATTAAAGAAAGGGATTACCCCGGCTGTTGCGTTTGGAGATTACGATTCAGTTACTGAAGAAGAATTAGTATGGATGGGACAGCAAACGAACGAATTACATATTGTTCCGCGGGAAAAAGATCAAACGGATTTAGAAATTGCAATCAACTGGGCATTAGAACAGAAGCCGGCACTAATTCGTATTTTTGGTGCTACTGGTGGAAGGCTTGATCACGGTTTGGCAAATATACAGATGCTTTTAAAAGGGTTAGAAGTAGAGATAGAAATGTGTATTGTGGACAATAAAAATGAAATAACAGTTAAAAAAATGGGTACACATATAATTGAAGAAAATAAAAATTTTCCTTATGTATCTTTTGTACCAGTTACTGAAATAGTGGAAGGGATTACATTGTTTGGTTTTAAGTACCCTCTTACTAATAAAACAATAGAGTGGGGATCAACACTTTGTATTAGTAACGAACTCGTTGAGGAAAAAGGTACTTTTTCATTTACTTCTGGCATATTAATGTTGATAAGAAGCACTGATTGAAGAAACAATTTTGCTCCTTACATCATATAGTGACCAAGTGGAGTAATGGGGATTAGGAGGGAAACCATGAGATTTTATACAATTAAGTTACCTAAATTTCTTGGTGGAATAGTTCGTGCAATGTTAAATACCTTCAAAAAAGATTAAAAAAAGCACCTATCACCGGTGCTTTTTCCATTGTTATAGTAAAAAAAGAGCCTATCGGCTCTTTTTTTTATTATTAAACACGTTCGATTTTGCCAGATTTTAATGCTCTAGCAGAAACGTAAACACGTTGAACTTTTCCGTCGATGCGTACGCGAACTTTTTGAAGGTTAGCGCCCCATTTACGTTTTGTAGCGTTCATTGCGTGAGAACGAGAGTTACCAGAACGAGCTTTTCTTCCAGTAATAGCACAAACACGAGCCATTTATATTTCCCTCCCTTGATACCTTACCATACGTAATTTTTCAATGTTAGTCTTTTATGCGATGCTAAAAACACTACTATAATTTAACACAACTAAAAAGAGAATGCAACACCGTAGAAAAAAGAAATCAAGAAAATTTACTTGACACTATATGTCAATGAAGAAAAGTTGAAATCCATAAAAATTGCTTGACATATTATAGTGGTACATGTTGTATAATAACAATGGACTATTTTGCTCATCATAAAAAAGTGTAATTTAAAACATAAAATATGAGAGTGAAAAGAAAGAACGATGGAATTTTCTTTAAAAAGATTATATGATAGTAACTAAAGTAGTCTAGCTCACTTTCACCATTTATGAAGGGGGAAACGAGATGTCAATTGAAATTAAAACGAAGTACGGTCAAATTGATATTAGTACAGATGTAATTGCAACAATTGCTGGAGGTGCCGCGGTAGATTGCTACGGTATCGTAGGTATGGCATCAAAAAATCAGTTAAAAGATGGATTAACAGACATTTTACGAAAAGAAAACTTCACTAGAGGTGTTATTGTTCGTAAAGATGAAGATGAAGTACATATTGATATGTATATTATTGTGAGCTATGGTACGAAAATTTCAGAAGTGGCACATAATGTGCAGACGAAAGTGAAATATACATTAGATCAAACTGTAGGACTAGCAGTAGATTCTGTAAACATCTACGTACAAGGAGTTAAAGTAATAAACTTGTAATGTGCATTAAGGAGGAAAATCTGTGTCAATTCAAAAAATTGATGGAAAACGTTTATCACAAATGATCATGCAAGGAGCGAATAATTTAACAAATAATGTTCAGCTTGTTGATGCATTAAACGTATTTCCAGTTCCAGATGGCGATACCGGTACAAACATGAACTTATCTATGACTTCAGGTGCGCGTGAAGTGAAAGCAAATCCTTCACAGCATGCTGGTAAAGTCGGCGTAAGTTTAGCCAAAGGATTATTAATGGGAGCTCGTGGTAACTCTGGAGTTATTTTATCTCAGTTGTTCCGTGGTTTCTCTAAATCCATTGAACAAAAAGAAGAATTAACAACAGTTGATTTTGCTGCAGCACTAGAAGCTGGAGTAGAGGCGGCTTATAAAGCGGTTATGAAACCGATTGAAGGAACGATTTTAACGGTTGCAAGAGAAACGGGTAAATATGCAGTAACAGTTGCGAAAAAACAGCGCGACTTTGTTTTGTTTATGGAAGACGTTGTGAAAGAAGCAAACGCATCGTTAAATCGTACGCCAGATTTATTACCTGTATTAAAACAAGTTGGCGTTGTAGATAGCGGTGGTAAAGGTCTTGTAGTGGTATACGAAGGATTTTTAGCTGACTTAAAAGGAGAAACGATTTCTTCTGATGCACCGACGCAACCATCTATGAATGAAATGGTACGCGCAGAACATCACCGTAGTGTACAAAGCCAATTGAGTACAGAAGATATTAAGTATGGATATTGTACGGAATTCATGGTGAAATTAGAGGCTGAAAAGGTGAAAGAGCATAATTTCTCTGAACAAAAATTCCGTGAAGATATTAGTGTATATGGTGATTCTCTACTAGTTGTGTCTGATGATGAAATTGTAAAAGTTCATATCCATGCAGAACATCCTGGAGACGCTATGAACTACGGGCAAAAATACGGTAGTTTAATTAAGATTAAAGTAGAAAATATGCGTGAACAGCATACTGCTTTATTAGATGAACCTACTATGGTTCCTGAACAACCAGCTCAATCGAAAGAAAAACAACCATATGGTATCGTAACTGTAGCTATGGGGTCTGGTATTAAAACTTTATTTGAGAGCATCGGCGCAACGAAAGTTATCGAAGGTGGTCAAACGATGAATCCAAGTACGGAGGATATCGTGAAGGCAATTGAAGAAGCAAATGCTGAAAAAATCATTATTTTACCGAATAACGGAAATATTGTAATGGCAGCAGAACAAGCGGCATCAGTTGTAGATCAAGAAGTTATTGTTGTTCGTTCGAAAACAGTTCCTCAAGGTATGGCAGCAATGTTAGCATTTAACCCAGTTGGAACGTTAGAAGAGAATGAAGAAAACATGAAAGAAGCTTTATCTCATGTGAAAACAGGTCAAATTACGTATGCTGTACGTGATACGGAAATTGATGGTGTAGCAATTCAAAAAGATGATTTCATGTGTATTGCAGATGGGAAAATTGTATCTACAAATGCTGAAAAAGTAGGAGCTGCGAAGCAATTGCTAGAAGCGCTTATTGATGAAGATTCTGAAATCGTAACGATTCTACAAGGTGAAGATGCAACTGACGAAGAAGTAGCGGAGTTAGTTGAATTTGTAGAAGAGAAATTTGAAGATGCAGAAGTAGAAGTGCATGCTGGAAACCAACCAGTGTATTCTTTCATCTTCTCTGTAGAATAAGATAAGATTCGTTTTGAAAATAAATGGATTACTTACTTGCTAATGGATAAGAAGTAGTAATATGAAGTTTATTACTAGTTTTTATTCAAAAGGCTAGCATATTGAAGAGAGAAAAGAGCCTTGCTGCTAATAGTGAGGCTCTTTTTTACTTGTTTTATATAAGGGATTTGAGTAGTTTCTCTTAGAATGCCTATGATAGAATATATAAGGTGAAAGAGAGCGATTACAGATGCTAATTGGTACTCAAATAAAATGCAATAAAGAAAATAATGTGACGGGGTGTGAGAATCTTGAATGATGTTGTACAAGTTCCTGTTACGGATGTAAAGGGGATAGGAGGAGAAACATCTGAGTTACTACATGAGATGGGTATTTATACAGTTTCTCATCTATTAGAACATTTTCCGTACCGTTATGAAGATTATGCGATGAAAGATCTTGCTGAAGTAAAGCATGATGAACGTGTAACGGTTGAAGGGAAGATTCATAGTGCTCCTTTGCTGCAATATTATGGTAAGAAGAAATCGCGTTTAACAGTTCGTGTTCTCGTCGGTCGTTATTTAATTACGGCGGTATGTTTTAATAGGCCTTACTATAAGCAAAAATTAAAGTTAGATGAAACGGTAACGATTACTGGTAAATGGGATCAACATCGTCAAACAATTGCTGTATCAGAACTTCATTTTGGGCCGGTTGTACGTCAACAAGAAGTGGAACCTGTTTATTCAGTAAAGGGGAAACTTACAGTAAAACAGATGCGTCGTTTTATTGCTCAAGCGTTAAAGGAATATGGAGATTCTATAGTCGAAGTGTTACCGGATGGTTTGTTAGGGCGATATAAATTATTACCAAGATATGAAGCGCTTAGGGCATTGCATTTTCCGGTAGGACAGGAAGATTTGAAGCAAGCGCGTCGCCGTTTTGTATATGAAGAATTTTTCTTATTTCAGCTGAAAATGCAAACGCTCCGGAAAATGGAGAGGGAAAATTCAAAAGGGACGAAGAAAGAGATTCCCTCAGTAGAATTACAAGAATTTATCGATGCACTGCCGTTTCCATTAACGGGTGCGCAGCGCCGAGTTGTAGATGAAATTTTGAAAGATATGACATCTCCTTATCGGATGAACCGACTATTGCAAGGTGACGTTGGTTCTGGGAAAACAGTTGTTGCTGCGATTGGCCTTTATGCATCGAAATTAGCTCATTATCAAGGTGCTTTAATGGTTCCTACAGAAATTTTAGCTGAGCAACATTATCAGTCGCTTGCTGAAACGTTTTCGCATTTTGGTATGAAGGTGGAACTGTTAACAAGTTCTGTTAAAGGTGCGAGACGTCGAGAAATTTTAGCGAAGTTAGAACAAGGAGAAATAGATATTCTTGTTGGAACGCATGCCTTAATTCAAGATGAAGTTATATTTCATAGGTTGGGTCTCGTTATTACAGATGAACAGCATCGATTTGGTGTAGCGCAGCGCCGAGTTTTACGGGAGAAAGGTGAAAGTCCAGATGTATTATTTATGACAGCGACACCAATTCCGCGTACGCTTGCAATTACTGCATTTGGAGAGATGGATGTTTCGATAATCGATGAGATGCCAGCAGGTAGAAAGGTGATTGAAACATATTGGGCAAAACATGATATGTTAGATCGCGTTCTCGGTTTTGTTGAAAAGGAGATAAAAAAAGGAAGACAGGCATACGTTATTTGTCCTCTAATTGAAGAATCTGAGAAACTTGATGTGCAAAATGCTATCGACTTACATAGTATGCTGACGCATCATTACCAAGGGAAATGCCAAGTTGGATTGATGCATGGGAGATTATCGTCTCAGGAAAAAGAAGAGATAATGGGACAGTTTAGTGAAAATAAAGTGCAAATTCTTGTATCGACAACAGTTGTTGAAGTAGGTGTGAACGTACCGAATGCGACTGTAATGGTTATTTATGATGCAGAACGTTTCGGTTTATCGCAGCTTCATCAGCTTAGAGGGCGTGTCGGCCGTGGTAGTGAACAATCATATTGTTTATTAATAGCAGACCCTAAATCAGAAACAGGGAAAGAAAGAATGCGCATAATGACTGAAACAAATGATGGATTTGTATTGTCAGAAAAAGATTTAGAATTACGAGGTCCTGGAGATTTCTTTGGGAGTAAGCAAAGTGGCTTACCAGAATTTAAGGTTGCTGACATGGTACATGATTATCGAGCGTTAGAAACAGCAAGGCAAGATGCGGCGATACTAGTAGATTCAGAAGCGTTTTGGCACAATGATCAGTACGCTGCCTTGCGTACGTATCTTGATGGGACAGGTGTGTTCCAAGGAGAGAAGCTCGATTAAAGGGAGTCAACAAAAGTTTTTGTTGCATTCTACTTTTAATGATTATATACTACTGTTAGTACCTAGTCATAAAAATGGATGGTGCGGTATGAAAAAAAGAAGAAGTAAAAAAGAAAGACAAGAGTTATTACAACAAACAATCGAATCAAATCCTTTTATTACGGATGAAGATTTAGCGGAAAAATTTCAAGTGAGTATACAAACAGTACGACTTGATCGTATGGAATTGTCTATTCCTGAATTAAGAGAGAGAATTAAACATGTAGCTACAAAGCAACATGAAGAAGATGTGAAATCTTTACCGTTAGAAGAGGTTGTTGGAGAAATTATTGATATTGAATTAGATAGACATGCAATCTCTATCTTTGAAGTAAAGGTAGAACATGTATTTAAAAGAAATCAAATTGCCCGTGGGCATCATCTGTTTGCACAAGCAAACTCACTAGCTGTTGCGGTTATTGATGAAGAATTAGCTTTAACTGCAAAGTCTACCATTCGATACATTCGCCCTGTAAAATTAGGAGAGCGTGTTGTTGCAAAAGCGCGCGTTGAAGATGTAGAGAATGATAAGGGACGGACGGTTGTCAAAGTGCGTAGCTTCGTTGGAGAAGAACTTGTTTTTACAGGCACTTTTGAAATGTATCGATCTAGTAATTATAGTGAGGAAGGTAACAACTTATGAAAATCGCAATAGATGCAATGGGCGGAGATCACGCTCCAAAGGCTGTAGTATTAGGGGCAATGAAAGCTATTAAGGAATATTCTGATTTACATATTACGTTAGTAGGGAAAGAAGAGGAAATTCGTCAATACTTAACGAGTGATGAACGAATTACTATTCTTCATACAGACGAAAAAATAGAATCAACGGAGGAACCAGTAAGAGCGGTTCGTCGAAAAAAACAAGCTTCAATGGTGCTTGCGGCACAACAAGTAAAGGATGGAGAAGCAGACGCTTGTATATCCGCAGGTAGTACAGGAGCTTTAATGGCAGCTGGATTATTTGTTGTCGGTCGTATGGAAGGAATTGAGCGACCAGCTTTATCGCCTACAATGCCGACTGTAGATGGAAAAGGTTTTGTTATGTTAGATGTTGGAGCAAATGTTGATGCAAAACCAATTCATTTATATCAATATGCAGTAATGGGATCTGTTTATGCTGAGAAGGTAAGAGGAATTGAAAATCCTCGTGTTGGACTATTAAACGTTGGAACAGAGGATGGAAAAGGAAACGAGCTTTCAAAGCAAGTATTTGCAATGCTTAAAGATGCGCCAATTAATTTCGTTGGGAACGTTGAATCGAGAGATTTATTGCAAGGTGTAGCAGATGTTGTTGTATGTGATGGTTTTACAGGGAATGTAGCGTTGAAATCATTAGAAGGAACAGCACTTGCGCTATTCTCTATGTTGAAAGAACAACTAATGAGTTCGTTTACGAGCAAATTAGCAGCGGCGGTATTAAAGCCAAAACTTATGGTATTAAAAGATAAAATGGATTATTCGGAGTATGGGGGAGCTGCATTATTTGGATTGAAAGCACCTGTCATTAAGGCTCACGGTTCTTCTAATGACCAGTCGATATTTAGTGCGATTCGTCAAACGAGAGAAATGGTAGCGAAAGAAGTAATTCCTACAATTTCAAGCGTAATGGAGAAAGAGTCACTCCAATAAGAGGAGGATTTGAAATGGGAAAAATAGCATTTCTTTTTCCGGGCCAAGGTTCACAGGCAGTTGGAATGGGTAAACAATTAGCAGAGAATAATAAAGAGGTTGCAAAAGTGTTTGCAAAAGCAGATGAGGTGTTACAAGAGTCACTTTCAGAAGTGATTTTTGAAGGCCCGCAGGAAAAGCTTACATTAACAACAAATGCTCAGCCTGCATTATTAACAACGAGTTTTGCTATTTTGACAGCTTTGAAAGAGTATGACATTACACCTGACTTTGTCGCTGGTCATAGTTTAGGTGAATATAGCGCTCTTGTAGCAGCTGGTGCATTAACTTTTGAAGATGCGGTATATGCTGTAAGGAAACGCGGGGAATATATGGAAGAAGCTGTTCCGGGCGGGGAAGGTGCAATGGCAGCTATATTAGGTGCTGACCCACATATGCTGAAACAAGTTACAGAAGAAGTAACAAGTGAAGGATATGCAGTGCAAATCGCTAATATGAATAGTACGAAGCAAATTGTAATTTCTGGAACGAAGCAAGGCGTAGAGGTTGCTTCTCAAAGAGCGAAAGAAAATGGTGCAAAGAGAGCAATTCCACTAAAAGTAAGTGGGCCATTCCATTCTTCACTTATGAAGCCGGCAGCTGAGAAGTTCCAAAGTGTTTTAAATGAAATTACAATTCATGATACGAATATTCCTGTTATTGCAAATGTTACGGCGGATGTTATTACGCGTGGTGCCGACATTCAAGAAAAGTTAATCGAACAGCTTTATTCGCCTGTATTATGGTACCCGTCTATTGAATGTATGGTGAAGCAGGGAGTAGATACATTTATTGAAATTGGGCCTGGAAAAGTACTTGCTGGACTTATGAAGTCAATTGATTCATCAGTGAAAGCATATGCGATATATGATGAAGAGACATTAAAAGATACCATTTCAAATTTGAGAGGAGAAAACTGATGTTAAAAGGGAAGGTAGCATTAGTAACTGGCGCTTCACGTGGAATTGGTCGCGCGATTGCGATCGATTTAGCGAAACAAGGGGCAAATGTAGTAGTAAATTATGCAGGTAATGAACAAAAAGCAAATGAAGTAGTAGATGAAATTAAGAAATTAGGTTCTGATGCAATTGCGGTAAAAGCAGATGTTGCAAATGCTGATGATGTTACAAATATGGTGAAACAAACAGTAGATACATTTGGACAAGTTGATATTCTTGTAAATAATGCTGGTGTAACAAAAGATAATTTATTAATGCGTATGAAAGAAGAAGAATGGGATACAGTTATTAATACAAACTTAAAAGGTGTATTCTTATGTACAAAAGCAGTATCTCGTTATATGATGCGTCAACGTCACGGTAGAATTATAAATATCGCTTCTGTTGTGGGTGTTATAGGAAACCCAGGGCAAGCTAATTATGTTGCTGCTAAAGCGGGTGTTATTGGATTAACAAAAACATCTGCAAAAGAGTTAGCAAGTCGAAATATTACTGTGAATGCAATTGCGCCAGGCTTTATTGCGACTGATATGACTGATGTACTAGATGAGAATATTAAAGCCGAAATGTTAAAAGTTATTCCAGCTGCTCAATTTGGTGAAGCGAAAGATATCGCGAATGCTGTAACGTTTTTTGCTTCTGATCAAAGCAAATATGTTACAGGTCAAACGTTAAATGTTGATGGCGGTATGGTAATGTAATAAAAGAATCGATTTCACCTAGTTTTTTTGGTCAATATTTAATATAATATTTGAGGGGAGGTGAATGGAATGGCAGATGTTTTAGAGCGCGTAACAAAAATCATCGTTGATCGTTTAGGAGTAGAAGAGACTGAGGTAGTACCAGCTGCAAGCTTCAAGGAAGATTTAGGAGCAGACTCCCTAGATGTAGTAGAACTTGTAATGCAATTAGAAGATGAATTCGAAATGGAAATTTCTGATGAAGATGCTGAAAAGATTGCTACTGTTGGCGATGCTGTGACTTACATAGAGAGTCATCTATAATGCTTAAGTGAAGTCCCGTTTTTTAGCGGGGCTTTCTGGCTTATATCTGGAGGGACCTATGCCGTACCGAAAATATAGAGAAAAAAATACGAAACAAAATATCGTGAAGCATTTAAAGTGTTTCAAGAAAAGATAGGTATTACGTTTACAGATGAAAAATTATTGATTCAAGCATTTACGCATTCATCGTATGTGAATGAGCATCGAAAAAAACCGCATGAAGATAATGAGCGTCTTGAATTTCTTGGAGATGCAGTATTGGAACTGACTGTATCACAGTATCTGTTTCAAAAATATCCGACAATGAGCGAAGGAGAGTTAACAAAACTACGTGCAGCTATTGTATGTGAGCCATCTCTTGTTCGTTTTGCGAACGAATTGTCATTTGGCAGCCTTGTTTTATTAGGAAAAGGTGAAGAAATGACAGGTGGACGTGAACGACCAGCTTTATTAGCGGATGTCTTTGAAGCGTTTATTGGTGCCCTTTATCTTGATCAAGGGCTAGAAACAGTTTGGGAATTCTTAAAAGAAATTGTATATCCGAAAATTAATGAGGGTGCTTTTTCTCATGTGATGGATTATAAGAGTCAGTTGCAAGAATTGATTCAGCGTGATGGCAGTGGCAATGTTGAGTATCAAATTTTGCAAGAAAAAGGACCAGCTCACAATCGAGAATTTGTGTCACGTGTTACGTTAAATAACGTAGCTTTAGGTCTTGGTAGTGGTAAGTCGAAAAAAGAAGCAGAGCAACAAGCTGCTGCAGAAGCATTGAAAAAATTAAAAGAACAACTATAAGGAATCCCCCTTTGAATGAGGGGGATTCCTTATGCATAGAATGAAACTTTCTTTTTGTTTATAAAGAAAAAGAAGGTAAATCCGTATAATACTTGTTTTTGTATAGAGAACATTTATAACGACGGAGAATAGGAGGAAGGCCTTTCGTGTTTTTAAAAAGATTAGAAATAGCAGGGTTTAAGTCTTTTGCTGAGCGTGTATCTGTTGATTTTGTCCCAGGTGTAACTTCTGTAGTAGGACCTAATGGAAGCGGGAAAAGTAATATTACTGATGCAATTCGCTGGGTACTTGGTGAACAATCTGCAAAATCATTACGTGGTGCAAAGATGGAGGATATTATTTTTGCGGGCAGTGATACGAGGAGAGCGGTTAATGTTGCTGAAGTAACAATAACTTTAAATAATGAAGATCAACGTTTACCAATTGAATACAATGAGGTGTGTGTAACACGTCGTGTATCTCGTTCAGGTGATAGTGATTTTTATATTAATAAACAATCATGTAGATTGAAAGATATTATCGATTTATTTATGGACTCTGGTATGGGAAGAGAAGCTTTTTCAATTATTAGCCAGGGGAAAGTGGAAGAGATTTTAAGTAGTAAGTCAGAAGAGCGTCGAGGTGTATTTGAAGAAGCGGCAGGCGTACTAAAATACAAACTTCGCAAAAAGAAAGCTGAAGGGAAACTAGCAGAAACACAAGAAAACTTAAATCGTGTACAAGATATAATTCATGAATTAAGTAGTCAAGTAGAACCTTTAGAAAGACAAGCTTCTATTGCGAAAGATTATCTTGAGAATAAAGAAGAATTAGAGAAAGTAGAAGCTGCGCTTATTGTTCATGAAATTGAAGAATTGCATGAGAAATGGGAAGCGCTTCGAAATCAGTTTGGGCATAATAAAAACGAAGAAGCTAAAATGTCAACGAATTTACAAAAAAGTGAAGAAGAGCTTGAGGAATTACGAGGACAATTACAAGCGGTAGACGAGTCTGTAGACTCGTTGCAAGAAGTACTTCTTCTTTCTAGTAAAGAGCTAGAAAAACTAGAAGGGCAGCGTGAGTTGTTAAAAGAAAGAAAGCAAAATGCTACGACGCATTGTGTGCAACTTGAGCAGTTAATTGTTGAATTAACTGAGAAAGCTAAAAGTTACGATGGTGAGATTGAGTCAAGTACAGAATCTTTAATGCAATTTGTGAATGAAGTAAAAGAGTTGGAGCAAAAATTGCATGATAATGAGCAACTGCTTGCTACTTTTGCTGACAATTTAGAGGAACAGATTGAGAATTTAAAAGGTGACTATATTGAGCTTTTAAATCAACAAGCTAGTCATCGTAATGAATTATCTATGATTGAAGAACAATCGAAACAGCAAATGTCTAAAAACGAGCGTCTAGATGAAGAGAATGCGAAATATGTAGAAATGCGTATGGAAATTACAGCGAAAAAGACGAAACTTGTAGAAAGTTACGAACAAGCGAAAGAAAAAGTAGCTGGCATTCTCTCAAATATACAGAAGACAGAGGCGGCGCTTGGGAAATGTAAGACGCAGTATAGTGAAAATGAAACAAAACTGTATCAAGCATATCAATTTGTGCAACAGGCACGTTCTCGAAAAGAAATGCTTGAAGAGATGCAAGAAGATTATTCTGGATTCTATCAAGGTGTACGTGAAGTATTGAAAGCTAGAGAAAATAGGTTGCAAGGTATCGAGGGTGCTGTTGCGGAACTGTTAACGGTACCGAAAGAATACGAAGTTGCAATGGAAATTGCTCTAGGTGCAGCGATGCAGCATATTGTTGTACAAAAAGAGGAACATGCTCGTAATGCGATTGCATTTCTAAAGCAAAATAAACATGGACGTGCAACGTTTTTACCGCAAGCTGTTATTAAAAGCAGATCGTTATCATTTGAGCAATTACGCATTGCAAATCAACACCCATCGTTTGTAGGTGTGGCGGCAGAACTTGTGCAGTACAACAATAAATATGAAAATGTAGTTTCAAATTTATTAGGTACTGTTATTGTTGCGAAAGATTTACGTGGAGCAAATGAGTTGGCGAAACAACTGCAATACCGTTATCGCATTGTAACAATCGAAGGTGACGTCGTGAATCCTGGCGGTTCTATGACTGGTGGGGCGGTAAAGCAAGCGAAATCTTCTTTATTAGGACGCCAACGTGAACTGGAAGAGTGGACTCGCAAGTTAACTGATATGGAAGAAAAAACAACGAAGTTAGAAAACTTTGTTAAAGCAGTAAAACAAGAGATTCAAGAAAAAGAAGTGAAAATACGCGAACTAAGGCAAACTGTAGAAGCAGATCGTGTAGATGAGCAGAAATTAAGAGAAGAGATTAATCGTTTAGAATTAGAAGAACATCGTATTAATGATCGGTTGTCTATTTATGATTTAGAGATTGAAGGGTTTTTACAAGATCGAGTAAAAATGCAAGGGCGTAAAGAGGAGTTAGAAGGGGTTTTAACGAATCTTCAAGCTGAAATTACTAAGTTAGATAGTAAAATTGTAGCTTTAACAAAACAAAAAAGTGAGCAACATTCTTCGAAAGAAAAAGTTCAAAAAGAAATGACTGAGTTAAAAGTGCTGGCAGCTGAAAAGCAACAACGCTTATCTAATCAAAAAGAAAAAGTTGAACGATTGACGAAGGAAAAAGAAGAAACGGATGCGACACTTGTAAAAACGAAAGAGGATTTAGCGTTCTTAAAACAAGAAATGACATCTAATTCAAGTGGTGAAGAGCAAATTACGAATATGATTGAGAAGAAAGCATATGATCGTAATCAAACTTCAGAATTAATTCGCTCTCGTCGTGAACAACGTGTATCGTTGCAAGAGAGAGTAGAACATTTAGAGCGCAATTTGAAAGAAACGACAGGTAAACATAAATATGTTCTTGAAATGTTGAAAGATCAAGAAGTGAGAATAAATCGACTGGATGTAGAGTTGGAAAATAGATTACAACATTTACGTGAAACATATACGATTTCATTTGAAGCGGCAAAACTAAAATATACAATGACAATGCCTGCAGAAGATGCGCGTAAGAAAGTAAAATTAATCAAATTATCCATAGAAGAGTTAGGTACAGTGAACCTAGGGGCAATTGATGAATATGAACGTGTAGCGGAGCGTCATACATTCTTACTAGAGCAGAGAGACGACCTAGAAGAAGCAAAAGCGACATTGCACCAGCTTATTACCGAAATGGATGAAGAAATGAAAAAACGCTTTTCTACTACGTTTGAAGGCATTAGAATGGAGTTTCAATCGGTATTCTCTGAATTATTTGGAGGCGGTAGAGCGGATTTAGTAATGACTAATCCAGAGGATTTACTAAATACGGGTATTGATATTGTAGCACAACCGCCAGGGAAGAAACTGCAGAACTTAGGTTTACTTTCAGGTGGAGAGCGTGCTTTAACAGCAATTGCGCTTTTATTTGGTATTTTAAAAGTACGCCCAGTACCGTTCTGTGTACTAGATGAGGTAGAGGCAGCCCTTGATGAGGCGAATGTAGCTCGTTTTGCACAGTATTTAAAGAAATTCAGTGATGAGACGCAGTTTATTGTAATTACACATAGAAAAGGTACAATGGAAGAGTCTGATGTGTTGTACGGTGTAACAATGCAAGAATCGGGGGTATCTAAACTTGTTTCGGTTCGTTTAGACGCCGGAGAAGAACTTATTGCAAGTGAATAGGAAGGATGGGAAAGTATGAGTTTTTTTAAAAAACTAAAAGAAAAAATTTCAAAACAAACGGATACAGTTACAGAGAAATTTAAACAAGGATTAGAAAAAACGAGAAATTCATTTGCGGATAAAGTGAATGATTTAGTGTATCGTTACCGTAAAGTGGACGAAGATTTCTTCGAAGAGTTAGAAGAAATTTTAATCGGTGCAGACGTTGGCGTTGCGACGGTAATGGAATTAATTGACCAATTGAAAGAAGAAGTACAACGTCGTAACATTCAAGATCCAAAAGAAGTACAAGCTGTTATTTCAGAAAAACTAGTAGGAATTTACAAAGGTGACAGCAATTTTAGTAACGAAATTAATATGCAAGAGGACCAATTAACGGTCGTTTTATTTGTTGGTGTTAATGGTGTAGGAAAAACAACGACAATTGGTAAACTGGCGCATAAGTTTAAATCAGAAGGTAAGTCAGTCCTATTGGCGGCAGGAGATACATTCCGTGCTGGAGCGATTGAACAATTAGAAGTATGGGGCGATCGCGTTGGTGTAGAAGTGATTAAACAAGGATCTGGATCTGATCCAGCGGCGGTTATGTATGACGCTGTACAAGCAGCGAAAGCACGTAAGGTAGATGTATTACTATGTGACACAGCAGGACGCTTGCAAAATAAAGTGAACTTAATGAAAGAGTTAGAAAAGGTGAAGCGTGTAATTGAGCGTGAAGTACCAGGTGCTCCTCATGAAGTATTGCTTGTTATTGATGCAACAACAGGACAAAACGGTTTAAGCCAAGCGAAAACATTCCGTGAAGCAACGAATGTAACTGGTATTGTTTTAACGAAGTTAGATGGAACTGCTAAAGGTGGTATTGTATTAGCGATTCGTAACGAAATGGATGTACCGGTGAAGTTTGTTGGATTAGGAGAACAAATGGATGACTTGCAGCAGTTTGATCCAGAACAATATGTGTATGGTTTATTTGCGAACTTAGTAGAAACAGAAGAAGTATAAGCGAAAGAAGCGGTATTTCCGCTTCTTTTTCTATAAAAAATATATGATGTTAAGAAAAAAACTTGACACTCTTTTGGACTACATGTAAACTAATTCATGTAAAGGGAAATCACTTAACAAAGGATGATCCAACATGCTCGAAAAAACAACGAGAATGAACTATTTATTTGATTTTTATCAATCGTTGTTAACGCAAAAACAAAGAAGTTATATGTCGCTTTATTATCTAGATGATTTATCTCTTGGTGAAATTGCGGAAGAATTTGATGTAAGTCGCCAAGCCGTGTATGATAACATTAAACGGACTGAAGCGATGCTTGAAGAATATGAAGAAAAATTAGTATTACTTCAAAAGTTTCAAGAGCGACAGCGACTTGTTGCAAAGCTAAAACAGCTAATCAGCGAAGAAGAGCATGTGAATGAAGAAATGAAACAAGTTGTTGAAGCTATCGAAAAATTAGATTAGGAGGGCGGCAATATGGCATTTGAAGGATTAGCCGACCGACTTCAACAGACAATGCAAAAAATCCGCGGCAAAGGAAAAGTTTCTGAAGCCGATGTGAAAGAAATGATGAGAGAAGTTCGTCTAGCTCTTTTAGAAGCGGATGTTAACTTTAAAGTAGTAAAAGATTTTGTGAAGCGTGTGTCTGAACGTGCTGTCGGACAAGATGTAATGAAAAGTTTGACACCTGGACAACAAGTAATTAAAGTTGTACAGGAAGAACTTACAGAACTTATGGGCGGAGAGCAAAGCAAAATTGCTGTTGCTAATAAGCCACCGACTGTTATTATGATGGTTGGTCTGCAAGGTGCGGGTAAAACAACGACGACAGGTAAGCTTGCGAATTTGCTTCGTAAAAAGCATAATCGTAAACCGATGCTTGTTGCAGCGGATATTTACCGTCCAGCAGCGATTAAACAGCTTGAAACATTAGGGAAGCAATTGGACATGCCTGTATTTTCTTTAGGAGATCAAGTAAGTCCTGTTGAAATTGCGAAACAAGCGATTGCAAAAGCAAAAGAAGATCATCACGATTATGTTTTAATCGATACAGCGGGTCGCCTGCATATTGATGAAGAATTAATGGATGAATTAGCGAAAGTGAAAGAAGTTGCGAAACCGGATGAAATTTTCCTTGTTGTCGATGCGATGACGGGGCAAGACGCGGTAAATGTTGCACAAAGTTTTCATGAACAGTTAGGTTTAACAGGTGTTGTATTAACGAAATTAGATGGTGATACGCGCGGTGGTGCTGCATTATCTATTAAGGCTGTAACAAACACGCCGATTAAATTTGCTGGTATGGGTGAAAAACTAGATGCAATTGAAGCGTTCCATCCAGAGCGTATGGCATCCCGTATTTTAGGGATGGGCGATGTCTTAACATTGATTGAAAAAGCGCAAGCTACAGTTGATGAAGAGAAAGCAAAAGAACTTGAGCAAAAAATGCGTACGCTTTCGTTTACGCTTGACGATTTCCTAGAACAACTTGGACAAGTGCGCCAACTTGGGCCGCTTGATGAATTGTTAGGAATGCTTCCTGGTGCAAATAAAATTAAAGGGCTGAAAAATGCGCAAGTTGATGAAAAACAAATTGGGCATATTGAGGCAATTATTCGTTCTATGACTAAATTAGAACGAGAACAACCGGAAATAATCAATGCTAGTCGCAAAAAGCGCATTGCCAAAGGTAGCGGTACAACTGTACAAGAAATCAATCGTCTAATTAAGCAATTCGATGACATGAAAAAAATGATGAAGACGATGACGGGAATGCAAAAAGGTAAGAAAAAAGGACTAGGTGGATTGAAGTTTCCATTCATGTAAGGAAAAAAAGATGGCTCTGTTAAGAAAAAATACTTTACAAAGCAATAGTCTTTTTGCTAATATAATTATCTGTGTGAAATAAATTCGGAGGTGCTTTATAAATGGCAGTTAAAATTCGTTTAAAACGTATGGGAGCTAAAAAAACTCCTTTCTATCGTGTAGTTGTTGCAGATTCTCGTTCTCCTCGTGACGGACGTTTCATTGAGGAAATCGGAACTTACAATCCAGTTGCTCAACCAGCTGAAGTTAAGATCAACGAAGAAGCAGCATTAAAATGGTTAGGAAATGGTGCTAAACCATCTGATACAGTTCGTAACTTATTCTCTAACCAAGGTATCATGGAGAAATTCCACTTATCTAAACAAGGTAAGTAATTGAGGCAATGACTATGAAGAAGTTAGTCGAGACGATTGTCAAGCCTCTTGTCGATTATCCTGAAGATGTAAAAGTTACACAGGAACTTTGCAACGGAGAGATAAAGTATCGATTAACTGTACATCCTGAGGATGTTGGAAAAGTCATTGGAAAGCAAGGGAGAGTTGCGAAAGCGATTCGAATGCTCTTGTATTCAGTGGGACATCATAATGATGAAAAAGTAACACTGGAAATTCAATAAACGTAAAAAGGGCGAGGAGTTATTCCTCTCCCTTTTTTAACATTTAAATAGAGATTGCATGTTCCATCTGTGAAATGGAGATGCTTAATTTATATAGAAACCAGGGGTGACATACTATTTATGACAAAATGGTTTAACGTAGGGAAAATTGTAAATACTCATGGCGTAAGAGGAGAAATCCGTGTTATTTCTCGTACTGATTTTCCAGAAGAGCGATATAAAGTAGGAAACACGCTATACATATCGAATGAGAAAGGCACAGACTATCTTCCGGTAAAGGTAACTTCTCATCGCCAACATAAGACATTCGATTTATTAACATTTGAAGGATATAACAATGTAGATGAAGTAGAGAAGTTTAAAGGTTCTTTAATAAAAGTACCAGAAGACCAGTTAGGTGAACTTGCTGAAGGTGAATACTACTATCATGAAATTATTGGTTGCAGTGTTGTAACGGAAGAAGGAGAAGCGCTAGGGACAATCAAAGAGATTCTATCTCCTGGTGCAAATGATGTTTGGGTAATTAAACGCCCGAAGGGTCAAGATCTCTTAATTCCTTATATCGATGACGTTGTACTTCAAGTTAATATTGAAAATAAATTAGTAACCATTCATGTAATGGAAGGGCTGCTATAATGAAAATTGATATTTTAACGTTGTTCCCAGACATGTTTACCGGTGTATTTGGATCTTCTATATTAAAGAAGGCGCAAGAAAAAGAAGCGGTAAACCTTCGTGTTGTTAACTTTCGTGATTATACAACAAGTAAGCATAATAGCGTAGACGATTATCCTTACGGCGGAGGAGCTGGTATGGTGCTTACTCCTCAGCCTATTTTTGATGCTGTAGAAGATTTGACGAAAGAGACAGAGCGTAAGCCGAGAGTTGTCTTAATGTGTCCGCAGGGCGAAAGATTTACGCAGAAGAAAGCGGAAGAGCTTGCAGGGGAAGAACATTTAATCTTCGTATGTGGGCATTATGAAGGATATGACGAACGAATTCGTGAGCATCTCGTAACGGATGAGATTTCTATTGGTGACTATGTATTAACGGGCGGAGAATTAGCCTCTATGGTTATTACTGATAGTGTGGTACGTCTCTTGCCAGGTGTGCTAGGAAATCATGCTTCACAAGTAGAGGATTCGTTTAGTACAGGTTTATTAGAGCATCCTCATTATACACGTCCAGCTGATTTTCGTGGTATGAAGGTACCGGATGTATTAATGTCAGGGAATCATAAAAACATTGATGAATGGCGACATAAGGAATCTTTGCGCCGAACGTATACGCGTAGACCTGATTTATTAGATGAGAGAGAGTTATCTAAACAAGAGAAAAAATGGCTTGAGGAAATAAAGCGAGAGCAGTAATAACTTCATATATTTGCTATTGCAACAGGCCTAGTAATATGCTATTATAACATTTGTGCTACTGAAATCAGTAGCCGTATTAACGATGTTCCGCTGTAATTTATTAAGACTTTATAAGAGCATCTGTTTAAAGGAGAGAATTTAATATGCAACAATTAATCGCAGAAATTACAAAAGGCCAATTAAAAACTGACCTTCCTTCATTCCGTCCTGGGGACACTTTACGTGTACACGTAAAAGTTGTTGAGGGAACTCGTGAAAGAATTCAGCTTTTCGAAGGTGTTGTAATTAAACGTCGTGGTGGCGGAATCAGTGAAACATTCACAGTTCGTAAGATTTCTTACGGTGTAGGTGTTGAGCGTACATTCCCAGTTCACACGCCAAGAATCGCGAAAATCGAAGTACTTCGCCGTGGTAAAGTACGTCGTGCTAAGTTATACTACTTACGTAACCTTCGCGGTAAAAAAGCACGTATTAAAGAAATTCGATAAGACATGTATGGGAGCTTGTAAATGCACAAGCTCCCTTTTTCCAATCTATATGAAATTTTGGTATAATACGAGCAGTTTACATAACCGTGGAGGGGAAATGCATGAAAAAAGAGAAGAGTTCACTTTGGGAATGGATTAAAGCAATTTTGATTGCTGTTGTATTAGCTGGTGTTATTAGACAGTTTTTCTTTGCACCAATTCTCGTAGACGGGGTATCGATGGCACCTACTTTACATGATCGTGATCGAATGATTGTGAATAAAATTGGTTATCACATTGGAGATCCAAAACGCTTTGATATTATCGTATTTCGAGCAACAGAAGATAAAGATTACATTAAGCGCATTATAGGCCTGCCAGGCGATGAAATAGAGTATCGTAATGATAAACTGTATGTTAACGGAAAGGCTTATGAGGAGCCGTATTTAGACAAGCAGAAAAAGCAAATTGCTGACGGACCGCTTACATATGATTTTAATCTTGAAGAAATGACAGGCAAGAAAACCGTTCCAAAAGATCAATTATTTGTTTTAGGTGATAATCGTCGTTTTAGTAAAGATAGCCGTTCAATCGGTACGATTTCAATGGATCAAGTAATTGGTAAAGCTAATATGTTATATTGGCCGTTAGAAGACGCACGTATTGTGAAATAAATGAAAAAGAAGGTGGCAACATGGTAATTCAATGGTTTCCAGGGCATATGGCGAAGGCTAGACGCCAAGTAACGGAGAAATTAAAATTAATTGATGTTGTAATTGAACTTGTAGATGCTCGATTACCATTATCATCTCGAAACCCAATGATTGATGAAATCATTACACATAAGCCAAGGCTTGTTGTTTTAAATAAAGCGGATATGGCAGATGATCGTTTAACAAAACAATGGATCGCATATTTTAAAGAAAAAGGCCATATGGCAATTTCAATTAACGCGCAAGCTGGACAAGGTATGAAGGAAATTGCAGCAGCTTGTAAAGTGCTTGTTAAAGAAAAATTTGATAAAATGGTTGCAAAAGGTATTAGACCGAGAGCGATTCGTGCATTAATTGTAGGTATACCAAATGTTGGTAAATCTACATTGATTAATAAATTGGCAAAGAAAAATATTGCTAAAACAGGAGATCGTCCAGGTGTGACAACAGCTCAACAATGGATTAAAGTTGGGAAGGAAATGGAATTGTTAGATACACCAGGTATTCTGTGGCCTAAATTTGAAGATCAATTAGTGGGTCTTCGCTTAGCGACAACGGGTGCAATTAAAGATTCAATTTTAAATTTACAAGATGTAGCTGTTTACGCATTACGTTTTATGGAGAAACATTATCCAGAACGCTTGAAAGAACGCTATAATTTAAATGAGATTCCAGAAGATATTGTGGAATTATTCGATGCAATTGGAAAAAATAGAGGCTGCTTAATGGGCGGCGGAATGATTGATTATGATAAGACATCTGAGCTTGTGCTTCGTGAGCTTCGTGGTGGCAAACTTGGAAAAATGACGTTTGAAACACCGGAAGAGTTTGCAGAGCAAGTAGAAGGTGTGGAAAAAATAGAAGAAGTATAAGACGTGCGTTTGTGCGTCTTTTCTTTTTGGATATGTTTAAAAAGGAGCTTGTATAAATGCAAACTATAACGATAAAAGAAGCGGAAAATGTATTGAAAGAAATTATGAATGAAGAAGATGATCGCTTTCAACTGTTAATGAAAGATGATCGAAAAGGTGTTCAAAAGCTCGTTTTGAAGTGGTATAAACAAAAAGAGTTAGAACAGAAAGAAAAAGAGAAGTTTTTTGAAATGTCCAAGTATGAAAATGCTTTGCGTGAAAAAGGGGTCACATATATCGCGGGTATTGATGAAGTAGGGCGCGGGCCATTGGCTGGGCCTGTTGTGACGGCAGCTGTCGTTCTTCCTGAGGATTTTTATATTCCAGGGTTAAATGATTCGAAAAAGTTGAGTGAAGCGAAACGTGAGCGTTTTTATGATGAAATAAAAGTACAAGCAATTGCAATTGGAGTAGGAATTGTATCGCCGCAAGTTATTGATGACATTAATATTTACCAAGCAACGAAACAAGCGATGTTAGATGCAGTTGCGAATTTATCTTGTACACCCCAACATTTATTAATTGATGCGATGAAACTTCCTACACCAATTCCGCAAACATCAATTATTAAAGGTGATGCGAAAAGTGTTTCGATTTCAGCCGCATCCATTATCGCAAAAGTAACGAGAGATCGTATGATGAAAGAACTGGGAGAGAAGTATCCTCAATATGGATTTGAGCAACATATGGGATATGGCACAAAGCAACATTTAGAGGCAATTCAAGTGCATGGAGTATTAGATGAACACCGAAAGTCATTCGCGCCAATTAAAGATATGATTCAAAAATAAGCTGTAAATATACAGCTTATTTTTTTATTTTGGCATATAAACATTACTATTTCCGAAAAAGAATAAAGCGATTTCAGTTTTCTGACACTTTATTGTAGACAGCGTGCCAATCATCTTATACAATGGCAATGTAATGTTTTTTAAACATTAAAAAACTTTTCGAGTAAAACAGGAAAACAGGGGAGGATGGGACCATGAATATCCATGAGTACCAAGGTAAGGCAGTCCTTAGAAGCTATGGGGTTAGCGTTCCGAACGGGAAGGTTGCATTTACAGTAGAAGAAGCTGTAGAAGCGGCGAAAGAATTAGGAACAGATGTATGTGTAGTGAAAGCACAAATTCACGCTGGTGGACGCGGCAAAGCTGGCGGAGTAAAAGTTGCAAAAAATTTAGATGAAGTTCGTACATATGCAGAAAGCATTTTAGGAACTACACTTGTGACACATCAAACAGGTCCTGAAGGTAAGGAAGTAAAACGCTTACTTATCGAAGAAGGTTGCGATATTAAAAAAGAATATTATGTAGGTCTAGTTTTAGATCGTGCAACTTCTCAAGTTGTTTTAATGGCGTCTGAAGAAGGCGGAACAGAAATTGAAGAAGTAGCAGAAAAAACACCTGAAAAAATCTTTAAAGAATATATTGATCCAGCAGTAGGCTTACAAGGTTTCCAAGCGCGCCGAATCGCATTTAACATCAATATTCCAAAAGAGCTTGTAGGACAAGCTGTGAAGTTTATGATGGGCTTATACCGTGCGTTTATCGAAAAAGATTGCTCTATCGCTGAGATTAACCCACTTGTTACAACAGGTGAAGGTAAAGTTATGGCATTAGATGCAAAATTAAACTTTGATTCTAATGCATTATATCGCCATAAAGACATTTTAGAGCTTCGTGATCTTGATGAAGAGGATTCAAAAGAAATTGAAGCTTCAAAATACGACTTAAACTACATTCCTTTAGATGGAAATATCGGTTGTATGGTTAATGGTGCAGGTTTAGCGATGGCTACAATGGATATCATTAAACATTACCACGGTGACCCAGCTAACTTCTTAGATGTTGGTGGCGGTGCAACTGCAGAAAAAGTTACAGAAGCATTCAAAATTATCCTTTCTGACAAAAATGTAAAAGGTATCTTTGTTAACATTTTTGGTGGCATTATGAAGTGTGATGTTATTGCAGAAGGTGTTATTGAAGCAACGAAACAAGTAGGTCTTGAGTTACCTTTAGTTGTACGTCTTGAAGGTACAAACGTAGAACTAGGTAAGAAAATTTTAAATGAGTCTGGCTTAAATATTGTTGCAGCAGAATCTATGGCAGACGGTGCACAAAAAATTGTTTCACTAGTGGGCTAATAGAAAGCGGGGGAGAAAAATGAGCGTATTAGTTAATAAAGATACAAAAGTTATTGTTCAAGGTATTACAGGTTCTCAAGGTTTATTCCATACAAAACAAATGATTGAATACGGTACGAAAATTGTCGGTGGTGTAACACCAGGTAAGGGCGGCACTGATATTGAAGGTGTACCAGTATTTGATACAGTAGAAGATGCAGTGAAAGCAACAGGCGCAAACGCTTCAGTTGTATACGTTCCACCCGCTTTTGCGGCAGATGCAATTATGGAAGCTGTTGATGCAGAAATTGATTTAGTAGTATGTATTACTGAAGGGATTCCTGTATTAGATATGGTAAACGTAAAGAGATATATGGCGGGTAAACATACACGTTTACTTGGACCAAACTGCCCAGGTGTAATCACACCGGATGAATGTAAGATTGGTATTATGCCAGGATATATTCATAAAAAAGGTCATGTTGGTATCGTATCTCGCTCTGGTACATTAACGTATGAAGCTGTACATCAGTTAACACAAGAAGGTATTGGCCAATCTACTGCTGTAGGTATCGGCGGAGATCCTGTTAACGGTACAGACTTTATTGATGCTTTAAAAGCATTTAATGAAGATGAAGAAACACATGCTGTAATTATGATTGGTGAAATCGGCGGTACAGCAGAAGAAGAGGCAGCTGAATGGGTAAAAGCTAATATGACAAAACCTGTTGTAGGCTTCATTGGTGGTCAAACAGCGCCTGCTGGCAAACGTATGGGCCATGCTGGTGCAATCATTTCTGGCGGTAAAGGAACTGCTGCTGAAAAGATTAAAACAATGGAAGCTTGTGGCATTAAAGTAGCTGAAACTCCAGCAGTTATGGGAGAAACGCTAATCTCTGTTTTAAAAGAAAAAGGTTTATTTGAGACTTGTAAAAACTATTAATCTGTTGAAAGACACCTTCTTACTTGAGGGTGTCTTTTTACACTTTTTTCTGTTTACATAATAAAAATTATGGGTAAGGAGAATTGAGATGAAAAGAGAGAGATTATTACATGTTCATTACTTGCTAGCAGATTATTGGAAAGCGATGGAGAGGCTACTATATGTCGATCCAGAATTAAAGAACATATATAATTTTAACGAAAAACAAATGGAACACTACACTGGAATGTCCTCGGAAAAATCTTCAGAACTAGTAAAATTTCTTCAAAGTTCAAATCTTCCGCAATATATATCTTATTTAGAGAAAAATCGTATTTTTTATATAACGGTATGGGATGAAGATTATCCGCAATTATTACGTGAAATACAAGACCCTCCCTTCGTTTTATATGGAAAAGGAGAGAAAGATTTCCTGAATAAAGTAAATAAATTAGCAGTTGTTGGAACGAGAGAACCATCATTATATGGTCATGAGAGTTTGAAGTTTATTTTACACCCTTTATTAGAAAGAGAGTGGCTTATTGTCAGTGGGTTTGCAAAAGGGATAGATACAATGTCTCATGAGATTACAGTAAGGCATCATTGCCCGACTATTGCGATATTAGGGCATGGATTGTCTTTTATGTATCCGAAAGAAAATAGACATTTATATGAAATGTGGAAGGAATATATATTGTTATTGACAGAGTATCCGCCGCACTATGCACCGAAAAAATGGTATTTTCCAAAAAGAAACCGGATTATTAGTGGTATAAGTAAAGGTGTTTTAGTTGTAGAAGCGAAATCGAGAAGTGGAACACTTATTACTGCGGACCTTGCGTTAGAGCAAAATAGAGAGGTGTTTGCGCTTCCTGGACCTATATTTATAGAGGGGGCATCGGGAACGAATCATCTTATTCAGCAAGGAGCAAAACTAGTAAGAAATGCAGAAGATATCTTGGAAGAGATTTTAAATTAACCTTATATTTTTATGTTTTTATTAAACAATTATTGACAAATGGTAGATTGGCACTGTATGGTATATTCATTCTTGATTGACAAAAACAAGAGAAATCAATAAGATTAATGAAGACTTGAATCCACCTCTTAAGGAGGCACTAGCATGTCAGATTACCTCGTAATCGTGGAGTCGCCTTCTAAGGCGAAGACCATTGAGAAATATTTAGGGAAAAAATACAAAGTTGTCGCGTCTATGGGACATGTTCGCGATTTGCCAAAAAGTCAAATGGGGATAGAAGTAAAGAACAACTTCACCCCGAAGTATATTACCATTCGTGGTAAAGGTCCCGTCTTAAAAGATTTAAAATCAGCGGCCAAAAAAGCAAAGAAAGTCTATCTCGCGGCCGATCCAGACCGTGAAGGGGAAGCGATTGCTTGGCATTTAGCGAATACGTTAAATGTGGACGTTGAATCAGATTGTCGGGTTGTGTTTAATGAGATTACGAAAGATGCAATCAAAGAATCATTTAAACATCCTCGTGCAATTAATATGGATTTAGTGGATGCACAACAAGCAAGACGTATACTTGATCGTCTTGTTGGTTACAATATTAGTCCTTTATTATGGAAGAAAGTAAAAAAAGGATTAAGTGCAGGGCGTGTACAATCTGTAGCAGTTCGTTTAATCATCGAGCGTGAAAGGGAAATTCAAAACTTTGAACCTGAAGAATTCTGGACAATTAAAACAGAATTTGTAAAAGGAAAAGACACATTTGAAGCAAGCTTTTACGGTGTAGATGGTGAAAAAGTTCAATTAACAAATGAAACGCAAGTGAATGAAATAATTGAACAGATGAAAGAGAATGCGTTTTCAGTTGAAAATGTAACGCGCAAAGAGCGAAAACGTAATCCTGCATTACCGTTTACAACATCTTCCTTGCAACAAGAAGCAGCCCGTAAGTTAAACATGCGAGCAAAGAAAACAATGATGCTTGCACAGCAATTGTATGAAGGGATAGATCTTGGAAAACAAGGAACTGTAGGTCTTATTACGTATATGAGAACTGATTCAACACGTATCTCAGAAACAGCTCAAACAGAGGCTCGTACTTACATCACTGAAGCGTATGGTACGGAATACATAGGAACAGAAAAGAAGAAAGAAACGAAAAAGTCAAATGCACAAGATGCGCATGAGGCAATTCGTCCTACTTCGGTAATGAGAAAGCCAGAGGAACTAAAAAGTTTCTTAGGTCGTGATCAACTTCGATTATATAAATTGATTTGGGAGCGATTTGTTGCAAGTCAAATGGCGTCTGCTATAATGGATACTGTGACAGCGAGACTCATTAATAACAATGTTCAGTTCCGTGCAAGTGGATCGGTTGTAAAGTTCCCAGGATTTATGAAAGTGTATGTAGAGTCAAAAGATGATGGTGCTGAAGAAAAGGATAAGATGTTGCCGCCTTTAGAAGTAGGGGAAACTGTATTTTCAAAGGATTTAGAACCAAAGCAACATTTTACACAACCTCCTCCGCGCTATACAGAGGCTCGCCTAGTAAGAACACTTGAAGAACTTGGAATTGGAAGACCGTCGACATATGTACCTACACTTGAAACGATTCAAAAGCGTGGGTATGTAGGCTTGGATAATAAACGCTTCGTTCCGACTGAACTTGGTGAAATAGTAATTGAACTTATTTTAGAGTTTTTCCCAGAAATTATTAACATTGAATTTACTGCCAATATGGAGCAAAGCCTTGATGAAGTAGAAGAAGGAAATGCGAATTGGGTAAAAATTGTTGATGATTTCTACGTAGGTTTTGAACCGCGTTTAGAAAAAGCGGAAAAAGAAATGCGTGAAGTGGAAATTAAAGATGAACCAGCTGGGGAAGATTGTGAATTATGTAATCACCCAATGGTCTTTAAAATGGGTAAATACGGGAAATTTATGGCTTGCTCGAATTTCCCAGATTGTCGTAATACAAAGCCGATTGTGAAAGAAATCGGTGTTACTTGTCCAAAGTGTGATAAGGGTCAAATTATTGAACGCCGTAGTAATAAAAAGAAACGTCTTTTCTATGGGTGCGGTACGTATCCGGAATGCGACTTTGTATCTTGGGATAAGCCAATTGGTCGTAAGTGTCCGAAGTGCGAAGGCATGCTTGTAGAGAAAAAGTTGAAAAAAGGCGTGCAAGTACAATGTATTTCGTGCGATTATGAAGAAGAACAACAAATGTGAGCGTAACTGCTCACATTTTTTTCGGGAAGAAAAGGAAAGGTGATATAAATGACAACACAAGTAGTAAACGTCATTGGCGCAGGTCTTGCAGGAAGTGAAGCAGCTTACCAAATTGCAAAACGTGGTGTCCAAGTTAGATTATATGAAATGAGACCGGTAAGGCAAACGCCAGCTCATCACACAGATAAATTCGCTGAATTAGTATGTAGTAACTCACTTCGTGCAAACACTTTAACAAATGCAGTTGGAGTTATTAAAGAGGAAATGCGCTTAATGGATTCTGTAATTATTCGTGCGGCGGATGAGTGCTCTGTACCAGCTGGAGGCGCTTTAGCTGTAGACCGTCATGAGTTCGCAGCTAAAGTAACAGAATACGTAAAGAACCATCCAAATGTAACTGTAATGAATGAAGAAATTACAGATATTCCAGAGGGACCGACAATTATTGCTACAGGTCCATTAACATCTCCTGATCTTTCTGCAAAATTGAAAGAATTAACAGGAGAAGATTATTTCTACTTCTATGATGCTGCAGCCCCAATCGTAGAAAAAGACAGCATTGACATGAATAAAGTATATTTAAAATCGCGTTATGACAAAGGTGAAGCTGCATATTTAAATTGCCCAATGACAGAAGAAGAGTTTGATCGTTTTTATGAGGCTCTAATTGCTGCTGAGACAGTGCCTTTAAAAGAGTTTGAAAAAGAAATTTTCTTTGAAGGTTGTATGCCAGTAGAGGTTATGGCAAGTAGAGGGAGACAGACGTTAGTATTTGGACCTATGAAACCTGTTGGATTGGAAGATCCAAAAACAGGGAAAACGCCATATGCTGTTGTTCAGTTACGTCAAGATGATGCAGCGGGAACTTTATACAATATCGTAGGTTTTCAAACACATTTAAAGTGGGGACCGCAAAAAGAAGTGCTACAGTTAATCCCAGGATTGGAAAATGCAGAGATTGTACGTTATGGTGTAATGCATCGTAATACGTTTATTAATTCACCTAATTTGCTTCGTCCAACATATCAATATAAACAACGGGATGATTTATTCTTCGCTGGTCAAATGACTGGAGTAGAGGGATATGTTGAATCAGCAGCATCAGGATTATTAGCAGGAATTAATGCTGCGCGTCTTGTGCAAGGTGAAGAGCCAGTTGTATTACCGCCAGTAACTGCGATGGGTAGCATGGCAAATTACATTACGGCAACGAACGCTAAAAACTTCCAACCGATGAATGCGAACTTCGGTCTATTTGCACCGTTAGAGAAGAAGATTAAAAAGAAAGCAGAACGAAATGAAGCGTACGCAGCACGCGCTTTAGAAACGATTCGAAATTTTGTAAATATTTAGTTAAATTTCTTGCAAAGGCTACTAAGTTGTGATACGATTTAGTAGCCTTTATTGAGGTGAGTTGTGTGAATGTGAAGAAATTGTTACAATTATTCGTTGGATATTTACAAATTGAAAGAAATTATTCAAAATATACAATTGCAAGTTATCAAAATGATTTAGAACATTTTGTGCAATTTATGGAACGAGAAGGCATATCCTCTTTTTTAGACGTTACATACGCGGATGTTCGTTTGTACTTAACGACGTTGCACGATGAGAAGTTAGCCCGTAAATCTGTCGCAAGAAAAGTATCAAGCTTACGAAGTTTATATCGTTTTTTGATGCGTGAAGGTTATCGAAAGGATAATCCGTTTGCACTTGCGTCACTCCCCAAAAAAGAATTGTCAATCCCAAAGTTTTTATATGCTGAAGAGTTAGAGGAATTATTTGAAGTTTCTGACACGGAAACACCATTAGGTCAAAGGAATCAAGCTTTGTTAGAGTTGATGTATGCGACTGGGATCCGTGTGAGTGAATGTGTCAATTTACAACTTACCGATATTGACTTTGCGGTGGGAACAATTTTAGTAATGGGAAAAGGAAAAAAACAAAGGTATATTCCGTTCGGAAGCTATGCGCAAGATTCTTTAATTACTTATATAGAGAATGGGAGAAAACAGTTAGTTAATAAGACTGACGAAGACTCTCATATGGTATTTTTAAATGCGAAAGGTAAACCGCTAACAAGTCGTGGAGTTCGTTATGTTTTAAATGAACTCATTAAAAAGGCTTCGCTGACAATGCGGATAAGTCCCCATATGTTAAGGCATACATTTGCTACACATATGCTAGATGAAGGGGCGGATTTACGTACTGTACAGGAGTTATTAGGCCATGAAAATTTGTCGACGACACAAATTTATACGCATGTCTCTAAAGAAAGATTGCGTTCTGTTTACATGAAGCATCACCCGCGGGCATAAATTGCTTTAAAAGCTATAAAAACAAATAAAGGAGTTTTTTCTATGGGAAATTTCCACGCTACAACGATATTTGCAGTTCATCATAATGGAGAATGTGCAATGGCTGGAGATGGCCAAGTGACAATGGGAAATGCTGTTGTAATGAAACATACAGCTCGTAAAGTTCGTAAACTTTTCCAAGGTAAAGTTTTAGCTGGTTTCGCAGGATCAGTTGCTGACGCATTTACTCTTTTTGAAATGTTTGAAGGGAAATTAGAAGAGTATAATGGCAACTTGCAGCGTGCTGCTGTTGAAATGGCCAAACAATGGCGTGGCGATAAAATGTTACGTCAGCTAGAAGCAATGCTCATTGTCATGGATAAAACAACTATGCTCCTTGTTTCAGGTACAGGAGAAGTGATTGAACCGGATGATGGTATTTTAGCAATTGGATCTGGTGGAAATTATGCACTTTCTGCAGGTCGTGCTTTAAAGCAATATGCAAGTGAACACTTAACAGCGAAGCAAATTGCGAAAGCGAGTTTAGAGATTGCTGGCGATATTTGTGTTTATACGAATCACAACATAATTGTTGAAGAATTGTAGAATCGTAAGGGAGGCATTTTATATGCATTTACATTTTACTCCGCGCCAAATTGTGGAAAAATTAGATCAATACATCATCGGTCAAAAAGACGCAAAGAAAGCGGTTGCTGTAGCGTTGAGAAATCGATATCGTCGCAGTAAATTAGCTGAAAATTTACGTGACGAAATTGCACCTAAAAATATCTTAATGATTGGACCGACAGGTGTTGGGAAAACAGAGGTAGCACGACGAATGGCGAAACTCGTTGGAGCACCTTTTATTAAGGTTGAGGCTACAAAATTCACAGAAGTTGGATATGTGGGTAGAGATGTAGAGTCGATGGTACGTGACCTGGTGGAAACATCGGTTCGTATCGTAAAAGAAGAAATGGTAGTGAAAGTTCAAGATAAAGCCGAAGAGCAAGCGAATCAACGTCTTGTTGAAATTTTAGTGCCGAGTCCAGAGAAACAATCTGGATTCAAAAATCCATTAGAGATGCTTTTTGGAGGCACTCAAAATTCGAATCAAACGTCTGATACACAAGAAGATGTTGAAATCGAAAAGAAGCGTCAAGATGTGGAGAGAAAGCTTGCTGCAGGGCTTCTTGAAGACGAAATTGTATCGATTGAAGTGACTGAACAACAGTCTTCCATGTTTGATATGTTACAAGGAACTGGCATGGAGCAAATGGGGATGAATTTCCAAGATGCGCTAGGAAGTTTTATGCCGAAAAAAACGAAAAAACGTAAACTTTCTGTAAAAGAAGCAAGAAAACTCTTGACAAATGAAGAGGCACAGCGCTTAATTGATATGGATGAAGTTACACAAGAGGCTGTTTATCGTGCTGAACAGCTCGGGATTATTTTTATCGATGAAATTGACAAAATTGCTGGTAAGCAGTCGAATAGCGTAGATGTATCACGTGAAGGTGTGCAACGTGACATTTTGCCGATTGTAGAAGGGTCGAATGTTGCGACAAAATACGGATCAGTAAAAACGGATTATATTTTATTCGTTGCAGCTGGAGCGTTCCATATGTCTAAACCGTCGGATTTAATTCCGGAATTGCAAGGGAGATTTCCGATTCGAGTAGAATTAACAAAATTATCGACAGACGATTTTGTTAAAATACTAATCGAGCCTGACAATGCGTTAATTAAACAATATATGGCATTATTAGCGACTGAAGGTATAGAAATTGAATTTTCAGACGAAGCTATTCGTAAGATTGCTGAGATTGCTTATCAAGTTAATCAGGATACAGATAATATTGGAGCAAGAAGACTTCATACGATTATGGAGAAGCTCCTTGAAGATTTATCGTTTGAAGCATCTGAAATTACGTTAGAGAAAATAACGATAACACCTCAATACGTTGAGGAGAAATTAGCAACAATTGCTAAAAATAAAGATGTGAGCCAGTTTATTTTGTAATAGTGTCATCAGGTGACTCGCCCTAGTTTCCAAGTGATGAAAAAATATGTGAGTAACATGTAGGAGGAACTTTTGAAATGGAATTATTAGCAAAAACGAGAAAATTAAATGCGTTATTACAGAGCGCAGCAGGGAAGCCTGTAAACTTTAGAGAAATGTCTGACACAATGTGTGAAGTAATCGAAGCAAACGTATTCGTAGTTAGCCGTCGTGGTAAATTACTAGGTTATGCAATTCACCAACAAATCGAAAACGAACGCATGAAGCAAATGCTTGCAGAACGTCAATTCCCAGAAGAATATACACAAAGCTTATTCAACATTACAGAAACATCTTCAAACTTAGATGTGAACAGTGCTTACACAGCATTCCCAGTAGAAAACAGAGAATTATTTGGTCAAGGTTTAACTACAATCGTACCAATCGTTGGTGGCGGTGAGCGTCTAGGTACATTAGTATTAGCTCGTCTTGGTCAAGAGTTCTTAGATGATGATTTAATCCTTGCTGAGTACAGCTCAACTGTTGTAGGTATGGAAATCTTACGTGAAAAAGCAGAAGAAATCGAAGAGGAAGCACGTAGTAAAGCTGTTGTTCAAATGGCGATCAGCTCATTATCTTACAGTGAGTTAGAAGCGATTGAGCACATCTTCGAAGAATTAAATGGAACAGAAGGTTTACTTGTTGCAAGTAAAATTGCTGATCGCGTAGGAATTACTCGTTCTGTAATCGTAAATGCACTACGTAAATTAGAAAGTGCTGGTGTTATTGAGTCTCGTTCTTTAGGTATGAAAGGAACATACATTAAAGTGCTAAACGACAAGTTTCTACAGGAACTTGCTAAATTAAAAACAAACTAATTTGTAAAAAACTCTCCTCAATCGAGGAGAGTTTTTTATGTACAATGGATAGATGGTGCTTGTGAAAAGTGTCATAAGCGTGTTTTCTGAGAAAACTATTAATTGTATTTATTTTTTTGCTTAAAAGAAATGAAGGTTGGTAATACTAGAATTCGAGTATGCACAAAGAAAGTTTTACATTGTTCGCATTTTCGACTTGATTGTAATATTTCAGTATGATATAGTAAGCAGTGGTGTCAGTACAAAGTACACACGTTTACTGATTTAAGTGTTGGTGCTACGTTTGTAGTTTCGCTTAGAGATGAAGTAAACGGAGGATATCAAAAACCATTTAGGAGGAACTATATTATGTCAGTAATTTCTATGAAGCAATTGCTTGAAGCTGGTGTTCATTTCGGACATCAAACTCGTCGTTGGAACCCAAAAATGAAGCGTTACATTTTCACAGAGCGTAACGGTATCTACATCATCGACTTACAAAAAACTGTGAAAAAAGTTGAGGAAGCTTACAGAACGATGCGCGACATCGCTGCTGAAGGCGGAGACATCTTATTCGTAGGTACTAAAAAACAAGCACAAGAAGCTATTAAAGAAGAAGCAACTCGTGCTGGTATGTACTTCGTTAACCAACGTTGGTTAGGCGGAACTTTAACAAACTTCCAAACAATCCAAAAGCGTATCAAGCGTCTTAAAGACATCGAAAGAATGCAAGAAGATGGTACTTTTGAAGTACTTCCTAAGAAAGAAGTTGTTCAACTTAAAAAAGAGTTAGAGCGTCTTGAGAAATTCTTAGGCGGTATTAAAGATATGAAAGGTCTTCCAAGTGCATTATTCGTAGTAGACCCTCGTAAAGAGCGTATTGCAGTTGCTGAAGCACGCAAATTACACATTCCAATCATCGGTATCGTTGATACAAACTGTGATCCAGACGAAATCGATCACGTTATCCCAGCAAACGATGATGCAATTCGTGCTGTAAAACTTCTTACATCTAAAATGGCAGACGCGATCCTTGAAGCAAAACAAGGTGAAGAAACTGTTACTGCGTAACAAAGTTGGAAAGGTGATAAGGGGTTCGGCCTTTTATCACCTTTTTTAAGGTATAAACACCTTTATAAAAGGTATAAATACATATTTTAGGAGGATGAAAAGTATGGCAATCACTGCTCAAATGGTAAAAGAATTACGTGAAAAAACTGGCGCAGGTATGATGGACTGCAAAAAAGCTTTAACAGAAACTAACGGCGACATGGAGAAGGCAATTGACTTCTTACGTGAAAAAGGTATTGCGAAAGCTGCTAAAAAAGCTGACCGCATTGCTGCTGAAGGTTTAACTTTCATCGAAACAAACGGTAACGACGCTTTAATCTTAGAATTAAACTCTGAAACTGATTTCGTTGCGAAAAACGAAGGTTTCCAAACACTAATTAAAGAATTAGCTGCTCACTTATTAACTAACAAACCAGCTAACGTTGAAGAAGCTATGGCTCAAACAATGGAAAACGGTAAAAAAGTTGAAGAGCACATCAACGAAGCAATCGCTAAAATTGGTGAAAAACTTACACTTCGTCGTTTCGAAATCGTATCAAAAACTGATGCAGATGCATTCGGCGCTTACCTACACATGGGTGGACGCATTGGTGTATTAACAGTTCTTGAAGGTTCTACTGATGAAGCTGCTGCTAAAGATGTTGCAATGCACATCGCTGCAGTTAACCCTAAATACATCGACCGCGATGCTGTAACAGCTGAAGAAGTTGAGCATGAGCGTCAAGTATTAACACAACAAGCATTAAACGAAGGCAAGCCTGAGAAAATCGTTGCAAAAATGGTTGAAGGCCGTTTAGGCAAATTCTTCGAAGAGATTTGCTTACTTGACCAAGCATTCGTTAAAAACCCTGATATGAAAGTTCGTCAGTTCGTTGAGTCTAAAGGCGGAACATTAAAAGGATTCGTTCGCTACGCTGTTGGTGAAGGTATCGAAAAACGCGAAGACAACTTTGCTGAAGAAGTAATGAACCAAGTAAAAGGTAGCAACTAATACAGATTAGGGAACACATTGTGTTCCCTTTTTTAAAATAAAGATGTAAGCAATTGGAGGTTCATTATGAGTAAACCGAAATATAATCGTGTCGTTTTAAAGCTAAGTGGAGAAGCTTTAGCTGGAGAGCAAGGATTTGGAATTAACCCAACTGTTATTAAGTCAGTTGCGGAACAAGTAAAAGAAATTGCAGAACTTGATGTAGAGGTTGCTGTTGTTGTTGGTGGCGGTAACATTTGGCGTGGGAAAATTGGAAGTGAAATGGGCATGGATCGTGCAGGGGCAGATTACATGGGCATGTTAGCGACAGTTATGAATTCATTAGCTCTTCAAGATAGCTTGGAGAATATCGGAATTCAAACTCGTGTACAAACTTCAATTGAGATGCGTCAAGTTGCAGAACCTTACATTCGTCGTAAAGCAGTTCGTCACTTAGAGAAAAAACGTGTTGTTATCTTTGCAGCAGGTACAGGTAACCCATACTTCTCTACAGATACAACAGCAGCATTACGTGCGGCAGAAATTGAAGCAGATGTAATTTTAATGGCGAAAAACAATGTAGATGGTGTATATAATGCGGATCCATCTATTGATCCAACAGCTACGAAATATGAAACGCTTACTTACTTAGACGTATTAAAAGAAGGTTTAGGTGTAATGGATTCTACAGCTTCTTCTCTATGTATGGATAATGATATTCCATTAATTGTATTCTCAGTTATGGAAAAAGGTAATATTAAACGTGCCGTTTTAGGCGAAAATATCGGAACAGTGGTAAGGGGGAAATAAATATGGGACAACAAGTATTGAAGTCTTCAAATGAAAAAATGGAAAAAGCAGTTGCTGCTTATTCTCGTGAATTAGCAACAGTTCGTGCTGGCCGTGCAAACGCGTCTGTATTAGATAAGGTACAAGTTGATTACTATGGTGCACCAACACCAGTTGTGCAATTAGCGAACATTACAGTTCCAGAAGCGCGTTTACTAGTAATTCAACCTTATGATAAAACTTCTATCGGTGATATTGAAAAAGCAATTTTAAAAGCAGATTTAGGCTTAAATCCTTCTAATGATGGAACTGTAATTCGTATTGCATTCCCTGCATTAACAGAAGAACGTCGTCGTGATCTTGTAAAAGTTGTGAAAAAATATGCTGAAGAAGCTAAAGTTGCTGTTCGTAACGTACGTCGTGACGGAAATGATGATCTTAAGAAGCTTGAAAAAGCTGGCGAGATTACAGAAGATGATTTAAGAGGATATACTGAAGATATCCAAAAAGAAACAGATAAATATATTGCAAAAGTTGACGAAATCGCAAAAAACAAAGAAAAAGAAATCATGGAAGTGTAATAGCGATAACTTCGCAATTATGACCCTCTTCTTAAGGGGGTCTTTTTACACTTTTAGGCATACGTCTGCTTGCTGGAGGGTATGAATGATGTTTAAAAACTTTCCTTTTTTAAAGGTAAAAAGGACACATCGTTTGATCATCTCGTTGAAGAAGTGAAAAAAGGATATATCCCAGAACATATTGCCATCATTATGGATGGGAATGGAAGATGGGCAAAGAGGAGAGCAATGCCTCGTATTGCGGGACATCATGAAGGTATGCAAGTTGTAAAGAAAATTACAAAATTTGCAAGTAAACTTAATGTGAAAGTGTTAACTCTTTATGCTTTTTCAACTGAGAACTGGAAAAGACCGAAAAAGGAAGTTGATTATTTAATGAAGCTTCCAGAAGAATTTCTAGGTACATTTTTACCAGAATTGATTGAAGAAAACGTACAAGTCCGAGTAATAGGGCAAAAAGATCGTCTTCCTACGCATACACGCAGAGCGATGGAGAAAGCCATGGAAGATACGAAAGAGAATACGGGATTAATTCTTAATTTCGCGTTAAACTATGGAAGTCGAGATGAAATCGTTTCTGCTGTGCAACATATGATGAAAGATAATGAGGAAGGAAAAATTCGTTCTGAAGAGGTAAGTGAAGAAATGCTTTCCTCCTACTTAATGACGAGTTCTTTACCTGATCCAGAGTTGTTAATCCGAACAAGCGGAGAGCTACGTATTAGTAATTTCATGTTATGGCAAATTGCATATTCGGAGTTTTGGTTTACAGACGTGTATTGGCCAGACTTCAAAGAAGAACATTTGCTAAATGCGATTACTGACTTTCAACATAGAGGGCGCAGATTCGGAGGCGTGTAGAAAGAGAGGGTTTGGTAGTGAAACAGAGAATTATTACTGGAGTGGTTGCTGCCGCGCTATTCATTCCCATCGTAATATACGGTGGCGTGCCTTTTACGGTTTTAGTGTATGCACTTGCTTCTATAGGTTTATATGAATTAATTCGTATGAATAAGCTTACGCTTATTTCCATACCAACAGTTTTAGCTGCAGTATTATTGTGGATTCTTTTAATTCCAAGTAGTGCATCAGAACTGTTTACATGGATTGGATTAGGTAAATTGGAAATCACATTTGTGATTGTTTTATTACTTTTATCATATACAGTCCTTTCTAAGAATACATTTACTTTTGATAATGCTTCATTTTTACTGATGGCAACGACATATGTGGCAATGGGATTCTTATATTTAAATGAAACGAGAATATTAGGAATTAAATATGTATTTTGCGCATTATTTGTTATATGGGCTACTGATTCAGGCGCATATTTTGTAGGAAAAGCATTGGGCAAGAGAAAATTGTGGCCAGAAATCAGTCCAAATAAAACGATTGAAGGTTCATTAGGGGGAATCGTTTGTGGAATTATTGTGGCACTTGTTTACAACGTGTTCTTCCCAGTCGAATCGAATGTAGTAATTTTAATTGTGCTGACAATTATCATTTCTATTTTTGGACAAATTGGTGATTTAGTACAATCTGCTTTTAAACGTCATTATGGCGTAAAGGATTCAGGTACAATTTTACCTGGGCATGGTGGTATATTAGACCGAACAGATAGTTGGTTATTCGTTTTACCAATTCTTTATTTCTTATTACAATACAATTAATAAATGAACGAGGGGTTGGAGTCATGAAAAACATTAGTTTATTAGGTGCAAGCGGATCAATTGGTACACAAACTTTAGATGTATTACGCTCGCACCCAGACCAATTCCGTCTCGTTGCTTTTTCTGTAGGGAAAAATATTGACTACGCAGTAAAGGTAATTCAAGAATTTTCTCCGCAAATCGTCTCTGTGCAAAGAGAGGAAGATGTTTTAAAATTACAATCTGTTTCTGGTAATACAAAAATTGTATATGGTAGTGAAGGACTTTTAGAAGTAGCATTACATCCAGATGCGGAGATTGTAGTAAATGCTGTTGTAGGTAGCGTAGGGTTGTTACCAACACTTCGTGCAATTGAGGCGAAAAAAACAATTGGAATTGCAAATAAAGAAACGTTAGTAACTGCAGGACATCTTGTAATGGAAGCAGCACGAAAACATAATGTTTCGTTACTTCCAGTTGATAGTGAACATTCGGCTATTTTTCAATGCTTGAATGGTGAAAATGAAAAAAGAATTTCTCGTCTTATTATAACGGCTTCTGGTGGAAGTTTCCGCGATAAAACGAGGGATGAATTGCATCGTGTGACCGTAGAAGATGCGCTTCGACATCCAAACTGGTCAATGGGTTCGAAAATTACAATTGATTCTGCTACAATGATGAATAAGGGACTAGAAGTAATTGAAGCACATTGGCTTTTTGGTATCCCTTATGAGCAAATCGATGTTGTTTTACATAAAGAAAGTATTATCCATTCTATGGTTGAATTTGAAGATCGTAGTGTAATGGCGCAGCTTGGTTCACCTGATATGCGAGTACCAATTCAATACGCACTTACATATCCTGATAGATTGCCTCTTTCAGACACAAAACAGTTAAACTTATGGGAAATAGGGACGTTGCATTTTGAGAAAATGGACCAAGAACGATTCCGTTGTTTACGTTTTGCGTATGAAGCTGGAAAAGCAGGTGGAAGTATGCCAGCTGTAATGAACGCAGCGAATGAAGTAGCTGTTGAAGCCTTTTTACAAAAGAGAATTAATTTCTTAACAGTGGAAGACCTCATTGAAAAAGCAATGAACCATCACAATGTCATTGCACGACCGAGCTTAGAGGAAATTTTGGAAATTGATGCGGCCACAAGACGGTTTGTGATGGAACAAATTTAGCAAAGGTGGTTATGGAATTGAATACAGCGATTGCCTTTATATTAATTTTCGGTGCACTCGTATTTTTCCATGAGCTAGGGCATCTATATTTCGCAAAAAGAGCAGGTATTTTATGCCGCGAGTTTGCGATTGGTTTTGGTCCGAAAATATTCTCATTTGAAAAGAATGAAACGGTGTATACGATTCGATTACTGCCCCTTGGTGGCTATGTAAGAATGGCTGGCGAGGATGCGGACACAGTTGAGTTAAAGCCTGGGAAAAAGGTTGGCCTTGTATTAAATGAAAAAGACGAAGTTGTGAAATTAGTTTTTGATGGATATGAAAAGTATCCAAATGTTCGTGTTATTGAAGTCGAACAAGCTGATTTGGAGCATAATTTAACAATTTCGGGCTATGAAGAGTACGAGGAAGAGCTTCAAACATTCCGAGTGAATGAAAAGGCTCGTATTATTACTGCGGGGGAAGAAATTCAAATTGCCCCGTATAATAGACAATTTGGCTCGAAAAAACTAGGGCAACGCGCTTTAACAATCTTTGCGGGTCCTGCAATGAACTTCATTTTAGCATTTGTTATTTTTGTGATTCTTGGATTTGTACAAGGGGTCCCTATTGACAAACCAATGGTCGGAAAAGTGATGGATAACAGTGCAGCACAGCAAGCTGGATTGAAAGAGAATGATACAATTCAAGCTATTGATGGGAAAAACACAAGTACATGGAAAGATGTTGTTACTATTGTACGTGAAAACCCAAATAAAGAAATTACGTTACAAGTAAAGCGTGATAATGAACAGTTTAATGTGAAAGTAACGCCAACACTTGATAAAGAAGGAAAAGACGAAGTTGGTAGAATCGGTGTTTATTCTCCTGTAGAGAAAACAGTAATGGGTTCTATTAAATCAGGATTTGAACAAACGTACCAATGGACGAAACTAATTTTTGAATCTCTTGTTAAATTAGTAACTGGTCAATTTTCTATTAATGAGTTATCAGGTCCAGTAGGAATTTATAATCTAACAGATCAAGTTGTAGATTATGGGTTTACGCGTGTACTAAGTTTAGCTGCAGTTCTAAGCATTAATCTTGGTTTATTTAATTTATTACCAGTTCCTGCTTTAGATGGTGGCCGTTTATTCTTCTTCTTAATTGAAGCGTTACGAGGAAAACCAATTGATCGCCAAAAAGAAGGAATGGTTCACTTTATTGGTTTTGCATTATTAATGTTACTTATGTTAGTTGTAACTTGGAATGACATTCGTAAGTTTTTCTTGTAAAATAAAGTGAAACTTATAATGAAATAGAGCTCGTAGAATAAAATCCCTCACCTAACTCGAGGTGAGGGGTTTTACTGCGTGTAAGAGTAAAATGAAGAGGTGCAAATAAATGAAACAAAGTATGGTATTCAGTCCTACATTACGTGAAGTTCCAGCTGATGCTGAAATTAAGAGTCATCAGCTATTACTTCGTGCAGGTTTTATGCGTCAAAATGCTTCTGGTATTTATAGCTTTCTACCATTTGGATTAAAAGTATTACACAAAGTAGAACGTATCGTTCGAGAAGAAATGGAGCGCGCAGGAGCTGTAGAATTATTAATGCCAGCTATGCAAGCTGCGGAATTATGGCAAGAATCAGGTCGTTGGTATTCTTACGGATCTGAATTAATGCGTATGAAAGATCGTAATGCTCGTGAATTCGCATTAGGAGCGACACATGAGGAAGTAATTACGGATCTTGTGCGTGATGAAGTGAAATCATATAAAAAATTACCGTTAACATTATACCAAATTCAAACAAAATTCCGTGATGAGCAAAGACCTCGTTTCGGCTTATTACGTGGAAGAGAGTTTCTAATGAAAGATGCATACTCTTTCCATGCTACACAAGAGAGCTTAGATGAAGTATACGATCGCTTATATAAAGCATACTCTAACATTTTTGCTCGCTGTGGTTTGAATTTCCGTGCAGTTATTGCCGATTCTGGAGCAATGGGCGGAAAAGATACACATGAATTTATGGTATTATCTGATGTTGGTGAAGATACAATTGCATACTCTGACACATCTGATTATGCAGCAAACATCGAAATGGCTCCTGTTGTAGCTACGTATAAGAAGAGTGACGAAGCAGAAAAAGCACTTGAAAAAGTAGCAACACCAGACCAAAAAGCAATTGAAGAAGTATCTGCATTCTTAAACATTGCAGCTGACAAGTGCATTAAGTCTATGGTGTTTAAAGTAGATGAGAAATTAGTAGTTGTACTTGTTCGTGGTGATCACGAAGTAAACGATGTGAAAGTGAAAAATGTATACGGCGCTTCAGTTGTTGAGCTTGCTTCTCATGAAGAAGTAAAAGCATTATTAAATTGTGAAGTGGGTTCATTAGGACCGATTAATGTAACAGGTGATATCGAAATTATTGCTGATCATGCTGTAGCATCAATTGTTAACGGATGTTCAGGAGCGAATGAAGAAGGATTCCATTATGTAAATGTAAATCCAGAACGTGACTTTAAAGTAAGTCAATATACAGATTTACGCTTCATTCAAGAAGGAGACCAATCTCCAGATGGAAACGGAACAATTCTTTTCGCACGCGGAATTGAAGTTGGTCATGTATTCAAATTAGGAACTCGTTATAGTGAAGCAATGAACGCAACATTCCTAGATGAAAACGGAAAAACACAACCACTTATTATGGGTTGTTACGGTATCGGTGTATCTCGTACAGTAGCAGCAATTGCAGAGCAATTTAACGATGAGAACGGCTTAGTTTGGCCAAAAGCGGTAGCACCGTTCCATGTGCATGTAATTCCAGTAAATATGAAATCTGATGCACAACGTGAAATGGGTGAAAATATTTACAACTCATTACAAGAACAAGGCTATGAAGTGTTATTAGACGATCGTGCAGAACGTGCAGGTGTTAAATTTGCAGATGCAGATTTATTCGGTCTTCCAGTTCGTGTTACAGTTGGTAAAAAAGCAGACGAAGGTATTGTAGAAGTGAAAGTACGTGCTACAGGTGAGTCTGAAGAAGTAAAAGTAGAAGAACTTCAAACATATATTGCAAATATTTTAAAATAAGAAGAGGTACCTCGTAATGGGGTACCTTCTCTTTCTTTGTAAACGTATTTTGTAAAAGAAGAGGTGAGAAATCTTTCTTTGTGGTACGTTTCAATTTATAATAGCAAATGGAAGGAGAGTGCTTATGTCTTTAACAAATGAACAACAAGAGCGATTTCAAATTTTGCTCCAGCAGTTGCAAATACCAGACGACCTTATAAATCAATATTTACAAGGCGGTGGTATTGAAAGGCTCGTTATTGATAAAGCGAATAAAAGTTGGCATTTTGATTTACAAGTGCCACGTATTTTGCCTACAGAATTATATGAATTGCTAGAAACAAAGCTTAAGCAATCATTTTCTCATATTGCAAGAACAACATTTGCATTAGAAACAGAGAATAAACAATTTACAGAAGAAGAAGTGAGGGCGTATTGGCCGCTTTGTACGGAACGAATTACATTTTCACCTATGTTCGCATACTTAAAGAAGCAGCTTCCACAGGTGAATGGAGTTAAGTTGTTAATAAATGTAAATAACGAGCTGGAGTCTACGGCTTTAAAGAAAAACGTTGCGAAACCAGTAGGGGATCAATACGAAGTTTTTGGATTCCCGCGTTTTCAGTTAGACACACATATACAGCAAAATACAGAAGAAATGCAAAAGTTTCGTGAACAAACGCAGCAAGAAGACCGTGAGCGTGTTATACAAGCTATGGAAGAAATGGCGAAGAAGCAAGCTGAAGAAAGCAGCGTTGTGTATGAAGGACCGATTACACTCGGGTATCTTATTAAGCCAGATGAAGAGATTACACCGATGCGAGAAATTCAAGATGAAGAAAGAAGAAAAACGGTTCAAGGATATGTCTTCCATGTAGAAACAAAAGAGCTTCGTAGTGGGCGTACGTTATTAACTTTAAAAATAACGGATTATACGGATTCTATTATGATCAAAATGTTCTCACGTGACAAAGAAGATATTCCGATGCTGCAATCCTTGAAAAAAGGAATGTGGGTGAAAGCACGTGGTTCTGTTCAAAACGATACATTCGTTCGAGATTTAGTAATGATTGCAAATGATATTAATGAAATAACAGGACCGTCTCGTAAAGATAAAGCACCAGAAGGCGAAAAACGAGTAGAGCTGCATCTCCATACTCCGATGAGTCAAATGGACGCTGTCACTCCAGTTTCTAAGCTTGTTGCTCAAGCTGGTAAATGGGGACATGAGGCTATTGCGGTTACAGATCATGCCGTGGCTCAGTCTTTCCCAGAGGCGTATTCTGCAGGGAAGAAGGCTGGAGTTAAAGTTATATATGGTGTAGAAGCAAATCTAGTTAATGATGGTGTACCGATAGCGTATAATGAAGCGCATCGTTTACTTGCAGAGGAAACGTATGTTGTTTTCGACGTTGAGACGACAGGTTTATCAGCTGTATACGATACAGTCATTGAGTTGGCTGCCGTAAAAGTAAAGGGTGGCGAAATTATTGATCGCTTTGAATCTTTCGCAAATCCACATCAACCATTATCAGCGACGATTATTGAATTGACAGGTATTACGGATGATATGTTAACTGATGCACCTGAAGTGGACGAAGTGTTTAAAAAGTTTGAGGAATGGATGGGCGACCATACACTTGTTGCCCATAACGCGAGCTTTGATATGGGCTTTATTAACGTAGGTTTTAAAAAGGCTGGACTAGAAAAAACGAATAATCCAGTTATTGATACGTTAGAACTTGCACGATTCTTATTCCCAGAAATGAAAAATCATCGATTAAATACGATGTGTAAAAAACTTGATATTGAATTAACACAACATCACCGTGCGATTTATGATACAGAAGCGACGGGATATTTACTTGTGAAAATGTTGAAAGACGTAATTGAAAAGGGATTTGAATATCACGATCAATTAAATGATAGCATGGGACAAGGGGATGCGTATAAGCGTGGCCGTCCAAGTCATATGACGTTACTTGCCACATCGGATGTTGGATTGAAAAATTTATATAAACTTGTTTCATATTCTCACCTTAATTACTTTTACCGTGTACCACGTGTGCCGAGGTCACTATTAAAAAAATATCGTGAAGGACTTTTAGTAGGAACGGCTTGTGATAAAGGTGAAGTGTTCGAGGCGATGATGCAAAAGGCACCTGAAGAGGTAGAAGAAATTGCCCAGTTCTATGATTACATTGAAGTAATGCCTCCAGAGGTGTTGCGTCATTTAGTAGAACGTGAGCTTGTTCGAGACGAAGGTCAATTAAAAACAATTATTTCTAACTTAGTAAAACTAGGTGAGACGTTAGATAAACCAGTTGTTGCTACAGGAAACGTGCATTATTTAGACCCTGAGGATGCGATGTATCGTAAAATTTTAGTCAGTTCGCAGGGCGGAGCCAATCCGTTAAATCGACATTCATTACCGCCAGTACATTTCCGTACAACTGATGAGATGTTAGAATGTTTTTCATTCTTAGGTGAAGACAAAGCGAAAGAAGTTGTTGTAACAAATACACAAAAGATTGCGTCATTAATTGGTGATGTGCATCCAGTAAAAGACGATCTATACACACCGAAAATTGAAGGTGCTGATGATGAAACGCGTGATATGAGTTATAAAATGGCGCGTAGCATTTATGGTGAAGAGCTACCGGAAATTGTAGAAGCACGTTTAGAAAAAGAATTAAAAAGTATTATTGGGCATGGATTCGCCGTAATTTATTTAATTTCACATAAGCTTGTGAAAAAATCGTTAGTAGACGGATATCTAGTAGGTTCGCGTGGATCGGTAGGGTCATCATTTGTTGCAACGATGATGGAAATTACAGAAGTAAACCCATTACCACCACACTATGTATGTCCGAAGTGTAAGCAATCAGAATTCTTTAATGATGGTTCTGTAGGTTCTGGTTTTGACTTACCAGATAAAGAATGTCCTGCTTGTAATATTCCATATGTAAAAGATGGACATGACATTCCTTTCGAAACGTTCCTTGGATTTAAAGGAGATAAGGTGCCCGATATCGATTTGAACTTCTCCGGGGAATACCAACCACGTGCCCATAACTATACGAAAGTACTGTTCGGTGAAGACTATGTATATCGTGCAGGAACGATTGGTACAGTTGCGGAAAAAACTGCTTACGGATATGTAAAAGGTTATGCAAATGATCATAACTTAACGATTCGAAATGCAGAGATTGATCGCTTAGTAGCAGGGTGTACCGGTGTAAAACGTACAACAGGACAGCATCCAGGCGGTATTATCGTTGTGCCAGATTACATGGATATCTTTGATTTCTCACCAATACAGTACCCAGCTGATTCAATTGGTGCTGAATGGAGAACAACGCATTTTGATTTCCACTCGATTCATGATAATTTATTAAAACTTGATATACTAGGACACGATGATCCGACCGTTATTCGTATGTTACAAGATTTAAGTGGTATTGATCCGAAAACAATCCCAACGGATGATCCAGAAGTAATGAAAATTTTCTCTGGTCCAGAATCGTTAGGGGTAACGGAAGAGCAAATTAACTGTAAAACAGGTACACTTGGTATACCAGAGTTTGGTACAAAATTCGTAAGACAGATGTTAGAAGAGACGAAACCGACGACATTCTCAGAGTTAGTCCAAATTTCTGGACTATCACATGGTACTGACGTATGGCTTGGTAATGCAAACGAGTTAATTTATAACGGTACATGTACGCTGAGCGAAGTTATCGGTTGTCGTGATGACATCATGGTATATTTAATCTATCAAGGTCTAGATCCATCATTAGCCTTCAAAATCATGGAGTCGGTTCGTAAAGGTAAAGGTGTACCGGAAGAATGGGAAGAAGACATGAAAAATAATAATGTACCAGGTTGGTATATTGATTCATGTAAGAAGATTAAATACATGTTCCCTAAAGCCCATGCGGCTGCTTACGTACTTATGGCTGTACGTATCGCATACTTTAAAGTACATTTTGCACTGTTATTCTATGCCGCATATTTTACAGTTCGTGCAGATGATTTTGATGTAGAGGCAATGGCGAAAGGTTCAGCATCTATACGTGCAAGAATTGATGAAATTGCTCAAAAGGGACTAGATGCTGCGCCGAAAGAGAAAAGTTTATTAACAGTACTAGAAATGACACTTGAAATGTGTGAGCGTGGATACTCATTCCAAAAGGTGGATTTATACCGCTCACATGCAACAGAATTTATTATTGATGGAGACACATTAATTCCTCCATTTAATGCGGTACCTGGTCTTGGTACAAACGCAGCTTTAAGTATTGTGGAAGCACGTAAAAATGGAGACTTCTTATCAAAAGAGGACTTGCAGCAGCGTAGTAAGGTTTCGAAAACAATTATTGAGTATTTAGATAGTCAAGGTTGTTTAGGAGATTTACCGGATCAAAACCAGTTATCACTGTTCTAGTAGGTAGGAAAAGTCTTTGCAAATCAACATTTCCTATGATATACTATTAACCGAGATAACCATGTCATGTATATTGTGTAAAGAAAAGAGTGGGGAAACCCACTCTTTCGTGTTACTATCTATGTTTTCTCTACGTAGATAGGTAAAAGATTTCTGTCGTATATACATATTTTGTTACAAGTTTTACTTCTTAAATTTGGTAATACTAAGACAGATAATCCCTGCTGAACAGCAGGGGCTTTTGTTAGCTAACGAGAAAGAATAAGATAGACCGTTTTTAAAGTGGCGGGGTCTTCTTCTTTTAAATGGTACATGACGGCAGGAAGGAGGCTGTTTATGGATAAGAAAGTCACAGAAGTTGTAGAAGCATTTGCGCAGCCGATCGTTGAAGAGTTAAATCTTGAACTTGTAGATGTAGAGTATGTGAAAGAAGGACAAGACTGGTTCTTACGCGTATTCATCGATTCTGAAAAGGGAGTCGACATTGAAGAATGCGGTGCGGTAAGTGAACGTTTAAGCGAAGCTTTAGATAAAGAGGATCCAATTCCTCATCTTTACTTTTTGGATGTATCATCTCCTGGAGCGGAACGCCCATTAAAGAAAGAAAAAGACTTCCAGCAAGCGGTAGGAAAACAAGTGGCAATTAAAACATATGAGCCGATTGATGGTGAAAAGATGTTTGAAGGAAAACTACTTTCTTACGATGGTACAACAATAACATTATTATTAACAATTAAAACACGTAAAAAAGAAATCCAAATTTCGATGGATAAAGTCGCAAATGCGCGACTTGCTGTTACGTTTTAGTTAGAAGGGGGATCTTCATGAGCACTGAGTTATTAGATGCTTTGCTCGTATTAGAATCTGAAAAAGGCATTAGCAAAGACATTATTATTGATGCGATTGAAGCAGCTTTAATCTCTGCTTATAAGCGCAATTTTAATCAAGCACAAAACGTTCGTGTGAGCTTTAACCCAGAAGTGGGAACAATTCAAGTTTTAGCACGTAAAGACGTAGTAGACAATGTGTTTGATCCACGTCTTGAAATTTCTGTAGAGGAAGCAAGACAAATTAATCCAAACTACCAAGATGGTGACGTACTAGAAATTGAAGTAACACCAAAAGACTTTGGTCGTATTGCAGCACAAACTGCAAAACAAGTTGTCACACAACGAGTGCGTGAAGCAGAGCGCGGTGTTATTTACTCTGAGTTTAGTGACCGTGAAGAAGATATTATGGTAGGTATTGTACAACGTCAAGATGCTCGTTTCATCTATGTAAGCTTAGGAAAAGTAGAAGCTTTATTACCTGTAAGTGAGCAAATGCCTAATGAGCAATACAAACCACATGATCGTATTCGCGTATTCATTACGAAAGTAGAAAAAACGACAAAAGGACCACAAATTTACGTATCACGTACACATCCTGGTCTTTTAAAACGTTTATTCGAAATGGAAGTTCCTGAAATCTATGATGGAACTGTAGAAATTCGTTCTGTAGCACGTGAAGCTGGCGATCGCTCTAAGATCTCTGTATATGCAGAGAACACTGATGTTGATCCAGTTGGTTCTTGTGTAGGACCAAAAGGGCAACGTGTACAACGCATTGTAGACGAATTAAAAGGTGAAAAAATTGACATCGTCCGCTGGTCAAATGATCCAGTTGAATATGTTGCAAATGCATTAAGCCCATCACAAGTTGTTAAAGTACTTGTAGATGAAGAAGAAAAAGCGACAACAGTAGTTGTTCCAGACCACCAGTTATCATTAGCTATCGGTAAGCGTGGACAAAATGCACGTCTTGCAGCTAAATTAACAGGCTGGAAAATTGATATTAAGAGTGAGTCTGATGCGAAACAACTTGGTATTGTAACAGAAGAAGATAGCGTAATCGCATTTGGATTCGATTCAGTGGAAGACGAAATCGAATAGAGGTGATGAGTATGAGCAATCGAAAAGTTCCGTTACGAAAATGTGTTGCAACGCAAGAAATGAAATCAAAACGAGAGCTCGTTCGCATTGTTCGTTCCAAAGAGGGAGAAGTGTCCATTGATTTAACTAGGGAAAAAATCAGGACGAGGTGCTTACTTGTCGAAGGACAAGGAGAGCATTCTTCAAGCTCAAAAGAAAAATGTTTTGGAACATCATCTAAAAGCGAAAATCGACGGTTCTTTATATGAAGAGCTTCTTGAGCTTGTTGAGAAGGAGTCGAAATAAGTGTCCGATTGGAAATCGTTTTTAGGACTAGCAAACCGGGCTCGGAAAATTATTTCGGGTGAAGAACTCGTTTTAAAAGAAGTACGAAGTGGCAAAGCAAAACTTGTATTGCTATCTGAAGATGCGTCAGTAAATACTACAAAACGCATCACAGATAAAACTACGTACTACAACGTACCAATGAGAAAGGTCGAAAATCGACAACAATTAGGGCATGCGATTGGGAGAGATGAGCGAGTCGTTGTAGCTGTGTTAGATGTAGGCTTTGCGAAAAAGCTGCGTAGCATGCTCGATACAAATTACCGGGGGTGAAGGTATGAGTAAAATTCGAGTGCATGAATATGCAAAAAAACATAATATCTCAAGTAAAGATCTTATGACAAAACTAAAAGAAATGAATATCGAGGTTTCGAATCATATGACAATGTTAGACGATGAAGTAGTAAATAAATTAGATAATGAATATCAAACTGAAAAACCTTCTGTTGCAGATGAGTTTGAAGTAGAAGAAAAAGTTGTTCGCAGTAAAAAGAACAGCAATAAGAAAAAGAAAAAAGGCAAAGGAAACGAAGACAAACGTCAAGAGAACTTTGCTGGTAGACAACAAACTCAAATTGTAGAAACACCAGATAAAATTACTTTCTCTGGAAGCCTTACAGTAGGAGATCTTGCTAAAAAATTAAGCAAAGAGCCATCTGAAATTATTAAGAAGCTCTTCATGCTTGGAATTATGGCAACAATTAACCAAGACTTGGATAAAGATACAATTGAGTTAATTGCTAACGACTACGGTATTGAAGTAGAAGAAGAAGTAATTGTAAGCGAGACTGAGTTTGAAACATTCATTGATGAGCAAGATGATGAAGAGAACTTAAAAGAACGTCCAGCTGTAGTTACAATCATGGGACACGTTGACCATGGTAAAACAACATTACTGGATTCTATTCGTAACTCAAAAGTAACTGCAGGCGAAGCGGGTGGAATTACTCAGCATATCGGTGCATATCAAGTTGAAGTAAACGATAAGAAGATTACATTCTTAGATACACCTGGTCACGCAGCATTTACAACGATGCGTGCTCGTGGGGCACAAGTAACGGATATTACAATCCTTGTTGTTGCAGCGGATGACGGTGTTATGCCACAAACGGTTGAAGCAATTAACCATGCGAAGGCAGCAGGAGTACCAATTATTGTTGCTGTGAATAAAATGGATAAACCAGCTGCAAACCCTGATCGCGTAATGCAAGAACTAACTGAATATGAATTAGTTCCAGAAGCTTGGGGCGGAGATACTATTTTCGTACCAATTTCTGCAATTCAAGGCGAAGGCATTGACAACTTACTAGAAATGATCCTTCTTGTAAGTGAAGTAGAAGAATATAAAGCAAATCCAAACCGCTATGCAACTGGTACAGTAATCGAAGCACAGCTTGATAAAGGTAAAGGAACTATCGCGACATTACTTGTTCAAAATGGTACGCTTCGAGTTGGAGATCCAATCGTTGTTGGAACTTCATTCGGACGTGTTCGTGCAATGGTAAGTGATATTGGTCGTCGTGTAAAAGTTGCTGGTCCATCAACTCCTGTTGAAATTACTGGTTTAAACGAAGTACCACAGGCTGGAGATCGTTTCATGGCATTTGCTGATGAGAAGAAAGCTCGTCAAATTGGTGAATCACGTGCACAAGAAGCGTTAGTTGCACAACGTGGTGAGAAATCTAAATTAAGCCTTGAAGATTTATTCCAACAAATCCAAGAGGGCGATGTAAAAGAAATTAACTTAATCGTAAAAGCAGACGTACAAGGTTCTGTTGAAGCAATGGCAGCATCACTTCGTAAAATTGATGTTGAAGGCGTAAAAGTTAAAATCATTCACACTGGTGTAGGTGCGATTACAGAATCTGATATCATTTTAGCTTCTGCATCTAATGCAATTGTAATTGGATTTAACGTACGTCCAGATGTGAACGCGAAGCGTACAGCTGAATTAGAGAACGTTGATATTCGTTTACACCGTATTATTTATAAAGTAATCGAAGAGATTGAAGCAGCTATGCAAGGTATGCTTGATCCAGAATTCGAAGAAAAAGTAATCGGTCAAGCAGAAGTTCGTCAAACGTTTAAAGTAACAAAAGTTGGAACAATCGCAGGTTGTTACGTAACAGACGGTAAAATTACGCGTGATAGTGGCGTACGTATTATCCGTGACGGCGTAGTAATTTTCGAAGGACAACTTGATACGTTAAAACGTTTCAAAGACGATGTAAAAGAAGTTGCACAAAACTATGAGTGTGGTATTACAATTGAGAGATATAATGATCTTAAAGAAGGGGACATCATTGAAGCGTACATTATGGAAGAAGTGAAGCGATGATTATCGCTTCACTCTCATTCGAGTGTATGATTTACGATGTGCATTCTTTAAAAGAGAAACGTGCAATTTTACAACGTGTGTTAACTCGTGTAAAACAGCGCTATAATGTAGCTGTTTCTGAAGTTGGGCACCAAGATGTATGGCAACGTACAGAAATTGCAGTTGTTTCCGTATCCTCAAATCGTGTTATCTGTGAGAAAGAAATGAATCGTGTACTTGAGTACATCGATTCATTTCCTGAAATTGAACGTACAATAACACATTTGGAATGGTATTGAATGAGGTGAAGAGTTATGAAATTACGTGCGAACCGTGTGGGCGAGCAAATGAAAAAAGAATTAGGCGACATTATCAGTCGTAAAATTAAAGACCCACGTATTGGATTTGTTACAGTAACTGATGTACAAGTGAGTGGTGATTTACAAATTGCTAAAGTATATATTTCTGTTTTAGGTGATGAAGAACAGAAAGAAAATACTTTAAAAGGTTTAGCGAAGGCAAAAGGCTTTATTCGTTCAGAAATTGGCCAACGTATTCGTCTTCGTAAAACACCAGAAATTACCTTTGAGTTTGATGAGTCTATCGGATATGGTCATCGAATTGATACACTTTTACATGAAATTAATAAAGACGGTAAACGTGAAGAATAATGGATAGACATTTGTCTATCCATTTTTTCAATGCAAAATAAGTTTTGGATATTTACTACGAGAGAATTATGATGAGGTGAACATATATGGAAGGTGTAGTATTATTACATAAGCCAAAAGGCATGACATCACATGATTGTGTATTTAAATTAAGAAAGATATTGCGAGAAAAGAGAATTGGTCATACGGGAACATTAGACCCTGATGTAACAGGAGTATTACCAATTTGCGTTGGAAGAGCAACGAAAATTGCACAATTTTTAACAAGTGAAACGAAAACATATGAAGGTGAAGTAACATTAGGGTTTTCAACGACAACTGAAGATGCTTCTGGTGAGGTTGTTGAAACGAAAAATGTAGATCGTACTATTACTCGTAAGGAAGTAGAGAAAGTCCTTGCGGAATTAACAGGCACGATTGAACAAATGCCACCAATGTTCTCGGCTGTAAAAGTAAACGGGAAAAAATTATACGAATATGCAAGAGCAGGGCAAGAGGTGGAACGTCCAGTTCGTACAATTACAATTCATGAATTCATATTACTTGATGATCGTGAAGTTTTTGAAGGAGAAAATATTTCATTCCGTTTCCGTGTAACGTGTAGTAAAGGAACATATGTAAGAACGTTAGCTGTAATGATCGGGGAAAAACTTGGTTTCCCATCACATATGTCGCACCTTATAAGAACGGCATCTGGTGAATTTTTATTAGAAGATTGCATATCATTTGAAGAAATTGAAGAAAACGTGCAAAATGGAACAGTAGAGTCTATCTTCATTTCAATTGATGAAGCATTAAGTAAGTTTCCAAAAATGGTTGTAGATGAAAAGCAAGCAGAGAAAATAAAGAATGGTATGTTCTTAAAAAATGAATTAGAAATAACAGCACCATTTATTACAGTGTTTGATAAAAATGATCGTTGCTTAGCAATTTATGAACATCATCCGAAACATCCTGGTATGCTAAAGCCGATGAAAGTACTTGTGAATAATCAAGAACTAAAGCTATAATGAATTATTGGAAGGATTATTACAGAAAAAGGTGAATTCAAGCGTGAAACTTATTCATTTAACTCATCCACATGAACAAAATAAATTAGAATTACCACCTACTGTAATGGCATTAGGATTTTTTGATGGCATTCATTTAGGACATCAATGTGTAATTCGAACTGCGAAAAAAATAGCGGACGACCGAGGATATAAAAGTGCAGTTATGACATTTCATCCTCATCCATCTGTTGTTTTAGGAAAAAAGGATGCGCATGTGGAGTATATTACACCGATGCGCGATAAAGAAAAAATAGTCGAAAGCTTAGGAATCGATATATTATATGTAATTAAATTTGATGAATCATTTGCAGGGTTATTACCGCAACAATTTGTAGATGATTATATTATTGGTTTAAATGTAAAGCATGTAGTAGCAGGGTTTGATTATTCATATGGACGTTTAGGAAAAGGAAAGATGGAGACTTTACCATTTCATGCAAGAGGGGAGTTTACACAGACTGTGATTGAAAAAGTTGAATTTCAAGAAGAGAAAGTAAGTTCTACAGCATTACGAAAGTTAATTCGAAATGGCGAAATGGAGCAAATTCCATCTATTTTAGGTAGAGCCTATACTGTAGCGGGAACAGTTATACACGGCGACAAACGTGGACGTCAAATTGGTTTTCCAACAGCTAATGTAGGTTTAAGTGATGAGTATTTATTGCCACCTGTAGGTGTTTATGCAGTGAGATTAAAAGTTCACGGTGAATGGTACGATGGTGTATGTAATATTGGATATAAACCGACTTTTAAAGAAGATGAGCGTCAATTATCAATTGAAGTGCATTTATTTGAATTTAACAAAGATATATACGATCAAAATGTTACAGTAGAGTGGCATATGCGTATAAGAGCAGAAAAGAAATTCAACGGTATTGATGAGTTAGTTGAACAAATCGCAAAAGATAAGAAAACAGCCCAAGAATATTTTGTGAGCGAAAAGAATATACTTGCTTTTTCAAATGAAAAGTAGTATTCTATGTTATGTACTTTATGACAACCATTGCTTGGCATTGCGACTCACCGACGCTTGCTAGGTAATTGGGGGTTTAATTAATAGGAGGTGAAATAGGATGGCTTTAACACAAGAGCGTAAAAATGAAATCATTGCACAATTTAGAACTCATGAGACTGATACTGGTTCTCCAGAGGTTCAAATTGCTGTCCTAACGGAGCAAATTAACACTCTAAACGAGCACTTACGTACTCACAAGAAAGATCATCATTCACGTCGTGGTCTATTAAAGATGGTTGGTAAACGTCGTAACTTACTAACTTACCTTCGTAATAGCGATATCACACGTTACCGTGAATTAATCACAAAGCTTGGCTTACGTCGATAGTCAAAGAAGCGGGAATATTCCCGCTTTTTTGTTAGGTAAAAATATATCTTCTACGCTTTATAGCTTACTTAATTTTAGGCAATACTAGAGGTAGAATATTGTGATATACTATCCATTTACATAGAAGAATTGAATACTTTAAATTGAGAGGGGTACTTAAATGAGTCAAGAAAAGCAAGTCTTCTCGATAGATTTAGCTGGTCGCCAGCTAACAGTTGAAACTGGTCAGCTTGCAAAACAAGCGAACGGAGCAGTATTAGTAAGATATGGCGATACAGCGGTTCTATCTACAGCAACTGCATCAAAAGAAGCAAAAAATGTAGATTTCTTCCCACTTACAGTAAACTATGAAGAGCGTTTATATGCAGTCGGAAAAATTCCTGGCGGTTTCATTAAACGTGAAGGTCGTCCAAGTGAAAAAGCAATTTTGGCAAGTCGTTTAATCGACCGTCCAATCCGTCCACTTTTCGCAGATGGTTTCCGTAACGAAGTACAAGTTGTCAGCATCGTAATGAGTGTTGATCAAGATTGTTCTTCTGAAATGGCAGCTATGCTTGGTTCTTCATTAGCGTTATCGATTTCAGATATTCCATTTGAAGGTCCAATCGCGGGTGCAACAGTTGGTCGTATTAACGGCGAATTCGTTATCAACCCAACAGTAGAACAGCAAGAACAAAGTGATATTCACCTTGTTGTAGCTGGTACGAAAGATGCAATTAACATGGTTGAAGCAGGAGCAGATCAAGTGCCTGAGGAAACAATGTTAGAAGCAATTATGTTTGGTCATGACGAAATTAAACGTCTAATTGCATTCCAAGAAGAGATTGTACAAGCTGTAGGTAAAGAGAAATCAGAAGTGAAACTTTATGAAGTTGACGCTGATCTTAACCAAGCTGTACGTGAAATGGCTGAAGAAGATATGCATTCAGCAATTCAAGTACATGAGAAGCATGCACGTGAAGATGCAATTAACGAAGTGAAAAAGCGTGTTATTGAGCATTACGAAGCGCAGGAAGCTGACGCTGATACATTAGGACAAGTAAATGAGATTTTATATAAAATTGTAAAAGAAGAAGTACGTCGTCTTATTACAGTTGAAAAAATCCGCCCAGATGGCCGTAAAGGTGACGAAATCCGTCCATTAGCATCAGAGGTTGGCATTTTATCTCGTACACACGGTTCTGGTTTGTTCACTCGTGGACAAACACAAGCATTAAGTATTTGTACATTAGGTGCATTAGGCGATGTGCAAATTTTAGATGGTCTTGGTGTAGAAGAATCAAAACGCTTTATGCACCATTACAATTTCCCATCATTTAGTGTTGGTGAAACTAGACCAATGCGTGGACCAGGTCGTCGTGAAATCGGTCACGGTGCACTAGGAGAACGCGCACTTGAGCCTGTAATTCCATCTGAAAAAGATTTCCCATACACAGTACGTCTTGTATCTGAAGTTTTAGAATCAAATGGTTCTACTTCACAAGCAAGTATTTGTGGTAGTACTTTAGCAATGATGGATGCTGGTGTTCCACTTAAAGCTCCAGTTGCAGGTATTGCAATGGGTCTAGTTAAAACTGGTGAGCATTACACAATTTTATCTGATATTCAAGGTATGGAAGATCATTTAGGTGATATGGACTTTAAAGTAGCAGGTACAGCACAAGGTGTAACTGCACTACAAATGGACATTAAAATCGATGGTCTATCTCGTGAGATTTTAGAAGAGGCATTACAACAAGCGAAAGTTGGTCGTGTGCACATTCTAAATCATATGTTATCTGTTATTCCAGAGCCACGCACTGAATTATCAGCGTACGCTCCAAAGATTATTACAATGACAATTAATCCAGATAAAATCCGTGACGTTATCGGACCGAGCGGTAAACAAATCAATAAAATTATTGAAGAAACTGGCGTTAAAATTGACATCGAGCAAGATGGCACAGTATTCATTTCTTCAATAAACCAAGAAATGAACGACAAAGCTAAGAAAATTATCGAAGATATCGTTCGCGAAGTACAAGTAGGTGAAATCTACGAAGGAAAAGTGAAACGTGTTGAGAAATTCGGTGCTTTCGTTGAATTATTCAGCGGTAAAGATGGATTAGTTCACATTTCTGAACTTGCACTTGAGCGTGTAGGTAAAGTAGAAGACGTTGTAAAAATCGGTGACGTAATTACGGTTAAAGTTATCGAGATTGACAAGCAAGGTCGTGTTAATCTATCTAGAAAAGTATTGCTAAAAGAAGAGCAAGAAAAAGAAGCTGCTAAAGAAGAAAACAAACAAGAGCAGCAATAAGCGAAAGCCAGTTTAACTGGCTTTTTTTGTTATGTAAAAATATGATTTATATATATTTTTATGTCAGTATAGGTATAGTTTTCATTATAACGCTCAAATTAACAAAGATAAGAAGAAAAATGTTTTTTTATATAGTTAATTTGGGAGGGTTTATATGAAAGTTCGTATATTGGCATACATATGTATATTTTCTTTATATGTCAGTTTAGGCTCTTATTCTGTTTTTGCACAGGATAACTTATATGAAGAAATTCAAAAGCATGCAAAACAATATGAGATTGCACCTCAAAATGCGATGATTGATAAGATATGGAAAGCAACACCAGGATATAATGGAAGACAAGTTGATATGGAAGCATCCTATAACAATATGAAGAAACTAAAGGAATTTGATCAAAAACACCTTGAATTTAAGGAAGTATCACCGAGTGTCCACTTAGAAGATTTATCACCTGCTCCAATTTATAGGGGGCATCCGAATAAAAAGATGGTGGGATTAACAATAAATGTGGCATGGGGAAACGAGTATTTGCCTCGTATATTAGAAATATTGAAAAAGCATGATGTGAAGGCGACTTTCTTTTTAGAAGGACGTTGGGTGAAAGAAAATTTACGATTTGCAAAAATGATTGTCGATGCAAATCAAGAAGTCGGAAATCATTCTTATACGCACCCTAATATGAAAACGCTATCGTCTGATGAAATACGAGAGCAGTTACAAAAAACAAATCGAATGATTGAAGCTGCTACGAATCAAAAGGTGAGATGGTTTGCCCCGCCGAGTGGAAGTTTTCGGGATGAAGTCGTGAAAATCGCTGATGATTTCCAAATGGGAACGATTATGTGGACTGTCGATACAATCGATTGGAAGCGACCTGAGCCAGATGTACTATTGCAGAGAGTAATGAGAAAAATACACCCAGGTGCTATCGTATTAATGCATCCTACTTCGTCAACGGCAGAAGCATTAGATACAATGATTAAAAAATTGAAGGAACAAGGATATAAAGTAGGGAATATAACAGAATTACTGGATGAAAAACGTGTGGATTAAATACATTTGCATGACATTCATCCTTAAACTTGTTATCATTAAATAATAGCACTTATTTAGAGAAACTGGCAGTAGGAGGAAAGTTTTTGATTAAAAAATATACTTGTAAAAATGGTGTAAGAATAGTTATGGAGAATATACCAACTGTAAGATCGGTTGCGATTGGTATTTGGATCCATGCGGGATCAAGAAATGAAAATGAAAAAAATAACGGGATTTCTCACTTTTTAGAGCATATGTTCTTTAAAGGGACAGAAACACGTAGTGCACGCGAAATTGCAGAATCATTTGATAGTATTGGTGGGCAAGTGAATGCTTTTACTTCAAAAGAGTACACTTGTTACTATGCAAAAGTGCTAGATGAACATGCTAAATATGCTTTAGATGTATTAGCTGACATGTTCTTTAATTCAACATTTGATGAAGAAGAATTGAAAAAAGAGAAGAATGTCGTATGTGAAGAAATTAAAATGTACGAAGATGCTCCAGACGATATTGTGCATGATATGTTAACGAAAGCAACATATGAAACGCATCCGCTTGGATATCCTATTTTAGGAACAGAAGAAACACTTGATACGTTTACAGGTGATACGCTACGCCAATATATTAAGGATCATTATACACCTGAAAATGTAGTTGTTTCAGTTGCAGGAAATATTGATGAAGCCTTCTTACAAACGGTAGAGCAATATTTCGGTAGTTATGAAGGAACAACAAACCGTGAACAAGTACATAGTCCAATTTTCCATTTTAACAAAGTAGCACGTAAAAAGGAAACAGAACAAGCTCATTTATGTTTAGGATATAAAGGCTTACAAATGGGACACGAAGATATTTATAACTTAATTGTATTAAATAACGTTTTAGGCGGTAGTATGAGTAGCCGTTTATTCCAAGAAGTACGTGAGCAACGTGGGTTAGCTTACTCAGTATTTTCTTACCATTCTTCTTATGAAGATACAGGTATGTTAACACTGTATGGTGGAACAGGTAGTCAACAATTAGATACACTGTATGAAACAATGCAAGAAACATTAGAAACATTGAAAAATACAGGTATTACAGAAAAAGAGCTTATTAATAGTAAAGAGCAATTAAAAGGAAACTTAATGTTAAGTTTAGAAAGTACGAATAGTCGTATGAGCCGTAATGGTAAAAATGAATTGCTACTTCGTAAGCATCGTTCACTTGATGAGATTATCGAAAGTGTAAACACTGTAACAAAAGAAAATGTAGATGGGTTAATTCGTAACATGTTTACAGATGAATTCTCTGCAGCATTAATTAGTCCAGATGGAAAACTTCCAAAAGGAATAAAACTATAATCAACTTTTACGATGTATCTGAAAATAACCTTCTCTCATTTTAAATGAGAGAAGGTTATTTTTTTTATACATATAGAATAGGTACTAATTATAGACAATGCAAATGAAAAATTTAGTAGGGGAGTGGAGTGAGTATGCGATTAAGTGAATTAAGCGGTAAAGAGGTTGTAGATATAGAAAAAGCGGAAAAAATGGGAGCCTTAGGTTATATGGATTTAGAGATTAATGAGAAAGACGGACAAATACAAACACTTATAATACCTGTAGGGAAGTGGGGAGGTTTTAAAAAGGAACCACAAGAAGTAAGAGTAGCATGGAGTCAAATAAAGAAAGTCGGACACGATATGCTTCTTTGTGATAGTATAGATCGTTCAAATTCGGAGTGAAGGATGGCCATTTTGGTCATCTTTTTTTGTATCTACATAGAAACCTGATAAATCATATGTGCATTTGGATTTTCAATCACCATAAACTCGTACATTACATATGATGTGGAGGAAAAAGAAAAAGTAGGCACTTTTCTTATAAATGACAGAAAAAGAAGGTGAATTAGGGAATGTTGACTGAGATGCATATTGCTGTCATAGGAGGAGATGCAAGGCAGCTAGAAGTAATTCGTAAGCTAGTTGAATTGGATGCGAAACTTTCTTTGATAGGTTTTGATCAGTTAGATCATGGTTTCACAGGGGCAGCAAAAGAAAGTATACAAAATTTAGATTTCACTTCTGTAGACGCAATTATTTTGCCGGTTGCCGGTACAAATGCCAAAGGAGAAGTAGATACTATTTTTTCAAATGAAAAAGTTTCAATAACGAAAGAACAAATTGAAAATACACCAGAACACTTTACTATATATTCAGGTATTGGTACATCTTACTTGGAAAATCTCGTATCTACTACGAATCGAAAACTTGTTAAATTATTTGATCGTGATGATGTAGCAATATACAATTCTATTCCAACGGTAGAAGGTACATTAATGATGGTAATTCAACATACCGACTATACAATTCATGGGTCCAATGTAATGGTTCTAGGATTTGGGAGAACAGGAATGAGTGTTGCGAGAGCATTTCAATCATTAGGAGCCCATGTCAAAGTTGGAGCAAGACGATCTGAACATATTGCACGTATTACAGAAATGATGTTTTCTCCTTTTCATATGCAAGACATAGAGAAAGAAGTAGGAAATATCGATATTGTAATTAATACGATTCCGCATCTCGTTGTAACAGCGAATGTTATTGCAAAAATGCCAGCTCATACGTTAGTGATTGATTTAGCTTCTAAACCAGGCGGTACTGACTTTAGATATGCGGAAAAAAGAGGAGTCAAAGCATTGCTAGCACCTGGATTACCAGGTATTGTTGCCCCAAAAACGGCTGGGCAAATTTTAGCAAATGTTCTTTCTCAGTTATTAGCAGCAGATGCAATTGCAAAGGAGGAGGAAAAGAAATGAGTTTGAAGGGGAAACGAATTGGTTTCGGATTTACAGGTTCACATTGTACGTACGAAGAAGTAATGCCTCATTTAGAAAAATTAATTGCTGAGGGAGCAGAAGTACGTCCTGTTGTTTCTTACACTGTTCAATCAACAAATACTAGATTTGGAGAAGGAGCAGAGTGGATTAAGAAGATTGAAGAAATAACAGGTTTTAAAGCAATTAATTCAATCGTTGGTGCAGAACCACTAGGACCTAAAATTCCACTAGATTGTATGGTAATTGCACCACTAACAGGCAATTCTATGAGTAAATTTGCAAATGCAATGACAGACTCTCCAGTATTAATGGCAGCGAAAGCGACGTTAAGAAATGGCAAGCCTGTCGTATTGGCTGTTTCGACGAATGATGCTCTAGGGCTTAATGGAGTAAATCTCATGCGCCTAATGGCAACAAAAAACATCTACTTCGTCCCATTCGGCCAAGATGCACCAGAGAAAAAACCGAACTCAATGGTAGCTCGCATGGAGCTGCTGGAAGATACAGTGTTAGAAGCGCTGCAAGGGAAGCAATTGCAACCGGTGGTCGTAGAAAAATTCAGATATATGAATTAAAAAACGAAAAAAACGGACAATTTTTGATGAAACCATCATTCTTACTGTAGAATATGATAAAATTAACGTTATTAAGATCAGAAGGGGTATTGTATACTCCTTCTGATTCTAAGTTATAGAAGGATTGGTATCTAGAAAGGGGCATAGTGATGGAAAAGCAAAAAACTTTTCATGTCGCTGTAGTTGGAGCAACCGGCGCAGTTGGTGAACAAATGTTAAATACTTTAGAGAAACGAGAATTTCCAATCGGGAAATTAACGTTACTTTCATCTAAACGATCTGCAGGTAAGAAACTTGTATTTAAAGGCGAAGAATTTACAGTTCAAGAGGCAACTCCTGAAAGCTTTGAAGGAGTAGATATCGCACTATTTAGTGCTGGTGGATCTGTATCGAAACAATTAGCGCCAGAAGCAGCAAAACGCGGTGCGATTGTTGTTGATAATACAAGTGCATTCCGTATGACAGAAAACGTGCCACTTGTTGTACCTGAAGTAAATGAAAACGACTTAAAAGAACATAATGGTATTATTGCAAATCCAAACTGTTCTACAATTCAAATGGTAGTAGCTCTTGAGCCAGTTCGTCAGCAATATGGTTTAAAACGAGTAATCGTTTCCACATATCAAGCTGTATCAGGTGCTGGTGCGGCAGCTATTGAAGAACTGCATGAACAATCACAAGCAATCTTAAATGGCGAAGAAGTTAAGGCAAATGTTCTTCCTGTATCAGGTGATAAGAAGCATTTCCCAATTGCTTTTAATGCGATTCCACAGATTGATAAATTCCAAGATAATGGATTTACGTTTGAAGAAATGAAAATGATTAACGAAACGAAAAAAATTATGCATATGCCTGAATTAGAAGTAGCGGCAACATGTGTACGTTTACCAGTTGTATCAGGACACTCTGAGTCTGTTTACATCGAAGTAGAAAAAGAAGGCGTAACAGTAGCAGAATTAAAGAGCTTACTTGCAAATGCGGAAGGTATTGTTCTGCAAGATAATCCAGAAGAGCAGTTATATCCAATGCCAGCTACTGCAGTAGGTAAAAACGAAGTATTCGTTGGAAGAATCCGTAAAGATTTAAATAACGATAAAGGATTCCATCTTTGGGTCGTATCTGATAACTTATTAAAAGGCGCTGCATGGAATTCTGTTCAAATTGCAGAGCGCTTAGTAAAATTACAATTAGTGTAAACGGCTAAGAGAAGGTGCAAAATATGAAAATAATTGTTCAAAAATTTGGTGGCACATCAGTACGTGATGACAATGGACGTAAGCATGCGCTTCATCATATAAAAAAATCATTAGCTGCTGGTTATAAAGTAGTTACTGTCGTATCTGCTATGGGCCGTAAAGGTGAACCATATGCAACGGATACGTTATTAAGTCTTGTAAATCAAGAGGAATCTACTATTTCTAAACGTGAGCAAGATTTATTATTATCATGCGGAGAGTTAATCTCTGCAATTGTTTTCTCTAATATGTTGAATGAGAACGGTATAAAAGCAGCAGCATTAAATGGTGCACAAGCTGGTTTTGTAACGAATGATGACTTTACGAATGCAAAGATTATTGAAATGAATTGCGATCGTATACATGAAGAGTTAGAAAATGTAGATGTAATCGTCGTTACAGGATTTCAAGGGCAAACGAAAAAAGGTGATACGACAACACTTGGACGCGGAGGTAGTGATACTTCAGCTTCAGCATTAGGTGTTGCACTTCATGCTGAATATATCGATATATTCACTGATGTAGAAGGTGTTATGACTGCGGATCCTCGTATTGTAAAAGATGCACGTCATCTTCAAACTGTAACGTATAACGAAATTTGTAACATGGCTTATCAAGGTGCGAAAGTCGTTCATCCACGTGCAGTTGAAATTGCGATGCATGCAAAAGTGCCACTTCGTGTACGTTCTACGTATTCTGAAAGTGAAGGTACTCTTATTGCAGCATACGATGGTGCTACAAAAGGGCAGGATGTAGAAGAACGTCCTGTTACAGGTATTGCCCACGTATCGAACGTAACGCAAATTAAAGTACTTGCAAAAGAAACGGCATACGACATACAGCAGCATGTATTTAAAGAAATGGCAAACGAAGGCATTAGTGTTGATTTAATTAACATTTCTCCTACTGGTGTAGCTTACACAGTAAATGATAATGTATCAGCTCGTGCTGTCGAAGTGCTAAAACAACTTGGATATGAGCCAATTGTGACAGAACATTGTGCGAAAGTATCTATCGTTGGAGCTGGAATGGCAGGCATCCCAGGGGTTACTGCAAAAATCGTTACAGCTTTAGCAGAAAAAGGTATTCAAATCCTGCAATCGGCAGATAGTCATACAACAATTTGGGTTCTTGTAAAAGAAATTGATTTGGTGGAGGCTGTAAATGCATTACATAGTGCGTTTGAGCTTTCAAAAGAAAAGCAACTGGAACAATAAGGAGTGAGACCATGATAGATTTTGGGACAATTGCAACCGCGATGGTAACACCGTTTGATATAAACGGGAATATCGATTTTGCAAAGACAACGAAATTGGTAAATTATTTAATTGATAACGGTACAACAGCAATCGTGGTAGGAGGAACGACAGGAGAATCTCCTACATTAACTTCAGAAGAGAAAGTAGCGTTATATCGCCATGTGGTATCTGTTGTCGATAAAAGAGTGCCCGTAATCGCTGGAACAGGTAGCAATAATACGCATGCTTCTATTGACTTAACTAAAAAGGCAACAGAAGTTGGTGTGGATGCAGTAATGCTAGTAGCACCGTATTATAACAAACCGAGTCAAGAAGGAATGTATCAGCATTTTAAAGCAATTGCTGAAAGTACGCCGCTTCCGGTTATGCTATATAACGTTCCGGGACGATCTATTGTACAAATCTCCGTTGATACAGTTGTTCGTTTATCAGAAATAGAAAACATTGTTGCTATTAAAGATGCGGGCGGCGATGTGTTAACAATGACAGAAATCATTGAAAAAACAGCGGACGACTTTGCGGTATACAGCGGTGATGATGGTTTAACGTTACCAGCTATGGCAGTTGGAGCGAAAGGTATCGTTTCGGTAGCATCTCATGTTATCGGAAACGAAATGCAAGAAATGATTACAGCATTTCAAGCAGGAGAATTTAAGAAGGCACAAAAATTACATCAATTACTTGTAAGAGTAACTGATTCATTATTTATGGCGCCAAGTCCAACTCCAGTAAAAACAGCGTTACAAATGGTTGGATTAGATGTAGGTTCTGTACGTTTACCACTTCTTCCATTAACAGAAGAAGAAAGAGTAACGTTACAATCTGTAATGCAATCTATCCCTCGTTAATAAAAAATGACCTAGTGTAGAACTAGGTCATTTTTTATTATATGAAAATCTTTTCCTCGTTTTCTCACCTATATGTGTTCTTATAAGAATATTAATCGCTTCTTCATTATGTGTATAAGAAAATAATCGTACCCCTTTAATCGAGTCAAAAAATGATAGATATTATGGAATAAACGTAATAAACTACGGTGTTTGTTTTTAGAGAAATCCCCTCAAATTTGACGTAATTCATAAAAAAATTCCATTTTGTAAGTGTTTTTGTTGGATTCTAAAAAAATAAATCTTGAAAATCCCTATTATGAAATGAATTTAGCGTATGTATGGCTAGTTCTTCAAAATAATATGGAGTATAAAATCGAAGTAAATATAAAGGAAATACGTTCGATACTTTTGTTGTCATTCCGTTCTTTTACTTTTTCTTTCGCACGATTTAACTTGTGTTCTATTTCTTGTATCAGGTATAATATGGCTAAGTAGCTTAGTACGGGTATGCTTAGCAAAATTGGGAAAAATTATAATTTAATTAAATTTTCATATCATATCGAATAAGATATTTGATTTATATAATGAAAGAGAGGTGAAACCTGGTTTAAAAAATAAACAAGGACATGATATCGCATAACGGTAAGGACATTCGTCTTGGACGGTGAAAATATGGTGGTTGTAGAGTTTCCCCTGGTGTCTCTGCAATTTTAGTGAAATCAGTGTTTGCAAGATTTTTAAACCAGGCAACAACATGAAGAGAAAAGAGAATGAGTCTGTTAAAGTATTTGCTCTTGGTGGAGTAGGTGAAATCGGGAAAAACATGTACTGTGTTGAAATTGATTCTGAAATCTTTATCGTAGATGCAGGGTTAATGTTCCCGGGAGATGAAATGTTTGGAATTGATATCGTTATTCCTGATATTACATATTTAGTGGAAAATCAAGAGCGAGTAAAAGGGTTATTTATTACTCACGGTCATGAAGATCATATTGGTGGAATTGTGTATGTACTTCGTAAATTATCTATTCCAGTCTATGCAACGAAATTAACAGTAGGACTTATACAAGAAAAACTTGGTGAAGCGGGCATGTTAGGCCGTGTAGACCTAAAAACAATCGATTCAAATTCAACAGTAGAATTTAACACTACAACGGTGTCATTCTTCGGAACGACACATAGTATTCCGGATTCTGTTGGCGTTTGTTTCCATACATCAAAAGGTGCAGTCGTATATACGGGAGACTTTAAATTCGATCAAACTCCAATTGGAAATAGTGGAGCAGACCTTGGGAAAATGGCGCAAATCGGAAATGAAGGCGTACTTTGCTTATTATCTGATAGTACAAACGCAGAGCGCCCAGGTTATACAGGTTCAGAAAAAGAAGTTGGTGTAGAAATCTCTAAAGTGTTCTACGGCGCAGAAGGTCGTATTATCGTTGCTTCATTTGCATCGAATGTACATCGTATTCAACAAGTATTTGATGCAGCTGCTGAAACAGGGCGAAAAGTAGCGGTAGTAGGACGTAGTATGGTGAAAGTAGTAGACATTGCAAGACGTCTTGGTTATTTAGATGTTCCAGAAGGTATGGTTATTTCATTACAAGAAGTAGACAACTTCCCAGAGAAAAAGGTAGCTATTTTAACGACAGGTAGTCAAGGTGAACCGATGGCTGCTCTATCTAGAATGGCAAAACAAGCACATAAACAAATTTCAATTCGTAAAGGTGATACTGTTATCATTGCTGCTTCGCCAATTCCGGGTAATGAAATATCTGTATCAAAAATTATTGATTTGTTATTTAGAGCTGGAGCTGAAGTTGTTTATTACGGCGAACGAAAAGTTCACGTGTCAGGTCACGGTAGCCAAGAAGAATTAAAATTAATGTTAAATTTAATGAAACCAAAGTACTTTGTACCCGTACATGGTGAGTTCCGTATGCAAAAAGCACATGCATATTTAGCTGAAGATGTAGGTATTACAAGAGAAAATATCTTTATCGTAGAAAAAGGCGATGTAATTGCTTTTGGTGACGATGAAGCGAACTTAGTCGGTAAAGTACAAGCTGGTAATGTTTTAATTGATGGATTAGGTGTAGGTGACGTTGGTAATATCGTTCTTCGAGATAGAAAGATGTTATCTCAAGATGGAATACTAGTAGTTGTTGTAACGCTTGGTAAAGATGAAAAGAAAATTATCTCTGGTCCAGAAATCATTTCACGTGGTTTCGTATATGTTCGTGAATCAGAAGCGTTAATTGAACGATCTACAGAGATTGTACGTATGATTGTTGAGCAGTCAATTAAAGAATATTCAATTGAATGGTCAATGTTAAAACAAAATATTCGTGAATTATTAGGACAGTTCTTGTACGAAGAGACAAAGAGAAAACCTATGATTTTACCGATTATTATGGAAGTATAAAAAGATCACCCTTATGGGTGATCTTTTTTCTTTTTAACCCTATCGAATGAAATTTATAACTTAAGAAATAATAGTTATATACGAGTGAAAGGGGATGCGAAATGACAGAACGTGATCGATATACAAATGAAGAAAAAGAAGCTGAGCCAAAAGAAGCTGGAAAAGAGGCTTCAATAGTTGAAAAAATTCAACAGCTTGGACAGACAAATGTACCACAGATGAATGAATCACGTATTCATTGTTTAACGATTATCGGACAAGTGGAAGGTCATGTTCAATTACCACCGCAAAATAAAACAACAAAATATGAGCATATCATTCCGCAAATTGTTGCGATTGAACAAAATCCGAAAATTGAAGGTTTGCTTTTAATATTAAATACGGTTGGAGGTGACGTTGAAGCTGGGCTAGCAATTTCTGAAATGGTAGCTTCGCTTTCAAAACCAACAGTATCTCTAGTTTTAGGTGGGGGACATTCCATCGGTGTACCGATTGCTGTTTCTACTGACTATTCGTTTATTGCGGAAACTGCGACGATGACAATTCATCCAATTCGTTTAACAGGTCTTGTCATAGGTGTGCCACAAACATTTGAGTATTTGGATAAGATGCAAGAAAGAGTCATTCGTTTTGTGACGAAGCACTCAAAAGTAACAGAAGATCGTTTTAAAGAGCTTATGTTTGCGAAAGGGAATTTAACGCGAGATATTGGGACGAATGTAATTGGTGGGGATGCAGTAAAGTACGGTCTTATAGATGATGTTGGCGGTATTGGAAATGCGATTCGAAAATTAAACGAATTAATAGATGTTCGCGCGGAAGATAGTACAGAAGGGACAATGCTACAATGATTTTATATACAATTATGCCAGAGCAACTTGTGTATCCGGCCGATTATTCACAATGTGAAAGTCAAAAAGTTGTAAATATAAATGGTGTGGAATTAATGGTTTCTGAAGAGGAACATGGATGTTATTCTATTGTACGTGTGCTAAGTACGGACCCACTTCACTATTTAGAGTTTGAGCCCGGTCAGAAAATAACCTTTTAGCAAAAAGAAGGATTTTGTTTAGAAGCTATGGTATAATATAAAAAACAAGACGGTTGAGCAGCCATGAGTAGGCTGCTTTCTTCTGTTTATTTAGCATTTTACAAGAAGTGTAAAAATAGAAGATATAAAGACCTGAAAAATAGAGAAAACAGACATATAAATAGAGCGTTTTGAGGGGAGCTTTATTTATATGTAGAACGCGAGGTGAAGAAATGGCAAAACAAAAGCAAAGAGGGACGAAGGCAAAGACAAGACGTACGATAAAGCCAACTTTGTATTATGAAATCGTCGGTTTAACTCTTTTTGCACTTTCAATCATTACGATTTTACAGCTAGGCGTTGTAGGAAAATCGTTTGTGTTATTTTTTCGCTTCTTCTTTGGAGAGTGGTACATAATTGGTGTGTTAGGTGTAATAGCTTTATCGGTTTCCTTTGTTATAAAACGCGGATGGCCGAACCTTTTAAATAAACGATTAATTGGATTTTATTTAATTGTATTGGCGATATTAATGTTTAGTCATATTACATTATTTAACCTTCTTACAAAAGATGGAGCAGTGCAAAATACTTCTGTTATTGTGAGTACAAAAGATAACTTCTTTCTTGAAATGAAAAAGGGGCCAGATAGCGTTCATTTAGGTGGTGGTATGTTTGGTGCGCTTATGTTCGCAACATGTTACTTCTTATTTGACGAAGTAGGAGCTTATATCATTGGTATTATTCTAGTTATTCTCGGTATACTTTGTATAACAAATAAGCATATTGGAGAAGTGTTAGCGCCAGTTGGTAGAATTCTTAGAAGTCAATTTCAAGTGATGCAAGGGGATTATAAAGATTGGAGAGCTAAAAGAACGGCTGAACAAACAGAAAAGAAAAAAACAACAAGAAGCGCAAGAAGCAAACGTGCTGCAGAACAAGAAGAAATTATTGAGCCGATGGAAGAAATTTCAATTGATCCTCCGATTATTTCGAATTTCACTGAGAATTATCCTGTAAATGAAGAAGAGGATAAACGAATCGAAGTAGAGGAAGAAGATTTGATCACTTCACCGTTTATTGAAGAGACTCCGCCAATTGAAGAACCAAAGAAAAAGCGTGGAGAAAAAATTGTTGAATCGTTAGAGAGTGAAGCGCAAGCACCTCCTATGCAATTTTCAAATGTAGAAAATAAAGATTACAAGCTTCCTTCACTTGATATATTAAAATTTCCAAAGAATAAGCAAGTTACAAATGAAAATGCGGAAATTTATGAGAATGCTCGTAAATTAGAACGTACATTCCAAAGTTTCGGAGTGAAAGCGAAAGTAACAAAAGTACATAGAGGTCCTGCAGTTACAAAATATGAAGTGTATCCTGATATGGGGGTAAAAGTAAGCAAAATTGTCAGTTTAAGTGATGATTTAGCCCTTGCTTTAGCTGCAAAGGACATTCGTATTGAAGCGCCAATTCCCGGGAAATCAGCTGTAGGGATCGAAGTTCCGAACTCAGAAGTTTCGATGGTAACACTGAGGGAAGTGCTTGATTCTAAGGCTAATAACCATCCGGAAGAGAAGTTGTTAATTGGTCTTGGCCGAGATATTACAGGTGAAGCTGTATTAGCCCGTCTAAATAAAATGCCCCATTTACTCGTAGCTGGTGCGACAGGTAGCGGGAAAAGTGTATGTATTAACGGTATTATTGTTAGTATTTTAATGCGTGCAAAACCACATGAAGTAAAATTAATGATGATTGACCCGAAAATGGTAGAGTTAAATGTATATAACGGTGTGCCTCATTTGTTAACGCCAGTTGTAACTGATCCGAAAAAAGCATCGCAAGCATTGAAAAAAGTTGTGAGTGAAATGGAACGTCGTTATGAATTGTTTGCTCATAGTGGTACACGTAACATTGAAGGATACAACGATTATATAAAAGAGCATAATAGTCAATCAGAAGCGAAACAACCCGAATTACCTTATATTGTAGTAATTGTGGACGAGTTAGCAGATTTAATGATGGTTGCTTCGTCTGATGTAGAGGATGCGATTATGCGTCTAGCGCAAATGGCTCGTGCTGCTGGTATTCATTTAATTATTGCAACGCAACGTCCGTCAGTTGACGTTATTACGGGTGTTATTAAAGCAAATATTCCATCACGTATTGCATTCGCTGTATCTTCTCAAACAGATTCTCGTACAATTCTTGACGGTGGTGGTGCAGAGAAGCTACTAGGTCGTGGAGACATGCTGTTTATACCAATTGGTGCATCGAAACCTGTACGTGTACAAGGCGCATTTTTATCAGATGATGAAGTTGAGAGAGTTGTAGAATATGTTATTGGACAGCAAAAAGCACAATATCAAGAAGATATGATTCCGCAAGATGTTCCTGATACGAAGCAGGAAGTAGAAGATGAATTATATGATGAAGCGGTTCAACTTGTAGTGGAAATGCAAACAGCATCTGTTTCTATGTTACAACGTAGGTTTAGAGTAGGTTATACGCGAGCTGCTCGCCTAATTGATGCAATGGAAATGAATGGTGTAGTAGGTCCATATGAAGGTAGTAAACCGAGAGAAGTGCTCATTAATGATGTACAAGAAAAAGTTCTTAAAAAAGCAT
>NZ_JH414708.1:1009784-1098986 GCF_000238655.1 Bacillus sp. 7_6_55CFAA_CT2
CTTTTTTATATAGTGTTTTTGTTATATACTATACTCAGTAATAAAGAAAGGGCTTACATTCAGGAGTGCTCTTTAGAATACGAATACTTTGAGTATGTTTTATGTAAATGTTCGATATTTAATGCAGAAAAATGTTAGATTTTGTTGACACGTATGAGAGCAAGTGGTAAGATTACTTCGAAAAGAATCACTGCCTCATATAATCTTGGAGATAAGGTCCATAAGTTTCTACCTGGCAACCATGAATTGCTAGACTATGAGGGGAAAAGTGTGTAACAAAGGATGTAAAGGATCTTTGTGCCGAACTTTTTCTCGAAATGAGGAATGTTTATGGTGCAAAGTTTTTTTTATGCAATAAAGAGTGAAAATTTCATTAAAAAAATTATTATTATTTATTCGACAATTACGCTTATTTTGGTGTTTAGTCATTTGTACTATGTTGTAAGTTGAAAAAAGAGAAAAGAAGTCTTACATCAGAGGTCGAATAATTGAAATGCGGGGGAGTCTTATGTCAGTAAAATCTGATAGTCGTCACCTATATCTACGGGTGATTGATCACATCAAAGAAAAAATTAAAGATGGGGCTTATAAAGAACGACAAAAGTTACCATCAGAGTTTGATTTAGCGAAAGAACTTGGCGTAAGTAGAGCGACTTTAAGGGAAGCGTTGCGTATTTTAGAAGAAGAAAATGTTGTCATTCGTAGACATGGTGTAGGGACATTTGTAAATGCAAAGCCATTATTTTCTTCTGGAATAGAACAACTTTCTAGTATTACAGATATGATTTCTAGTGTGGGGAAAACACCAGGAACAATCTTTTTATCATCATCTACTACAACTTTAACAGAAGAGGAAAAAGAGAAGTTTAATAGTGAAGATGGTTTTAATGCAGTGATGATTGAACGCGTACGTACAGCAGATGGGGAACCTGTTGTGTATTGTATCGATAAACTTGCAAAAGAAATATTGCCAGATTTATCGGGTTACAATGAGGAATCATTATTAACGGTGATACATAATAACACACATAAGCGCATAACATATGCGGTTGCCCACATTGAGCCAATTGGCTATCACCCTAAAATCTCACCGATTTTAGAATGTGAGCCTGAAACAGCACTGCTTGTATTAAAACAAATGCACTATGATCAAAATGATGAGCCAATCTTATATTCTATCAATTACTTTAGAGCTGATAAATTTAGCTTCCACGTATTAAGAAAGCGTATGTAGGTAAATTCCTTTTTAGGGAGGTGACAGCAAGAAGTAAGGAACAGCAGCGTAAGAATAAATAAATATATATCATTTTTGGAGGGGTTTCTAGTATGAAGAAAAAAGCAGGCCTTTTATTATCATTAACATTAGCAGCAAGTACAGTTTTAGGTGCATGTGGTAACTCGGATAAGGCGAGCAGTGACAAGAAAGACACGAAAGACAATAAAGATTTCAAGGTTGGTCTTGTAACGGATGTTGGGGGCGTTGATGATAAGTCATTTAACCAATCTTCTTGGGAAGGGTTACAAAAGTTTGGTAAAGATAATGGTTTAAAAGAAAAGACAAATTATCGTTACCTTCAGTCTGAAAAAGAAGCTGATTATATTCCGAATTTAAAAAAATTCTCAAAAGATAAATATGATTTAACATTCGGAATTGGTTATAAATTAGAAGGTGCAATTAAAGAAGTAGCAAAAGAATCTTCAAAACAACAATTTGCAATCGTAGATACTGTTGTAGATGCACCGAACGTAACGAGCATTACGTTTAAAGATCATGAAGGATCATTCCTTGTAGGTGCGGTAGCAGCTATGTCAACAAAATCGAATAAAGTAGGATTTGTTGGTGGAATGAAAAGTGATTTAATTAGTAAATTTGAAAATGGATTTAAAGCTGGTGCAAAGGCAGTAAATCCAAACATTGAAATCGTATCTGAATATGCAGAAGCATTCGATAAGCCTGAAAAAGGTACAGTTCTTGCTTCAGCAATGTATGGTCAAGGCGTAGACGTAATTTATCATGCTGCTGGTGGTACAGGTAACGGTGTGTTCACAGAAGCGAAAAACCGTAAGAAAAAAGGTGAAAATGTTTGGGTAATCGGTGTTGACCGTGACCAACATCAAGAAGGTATGCCTGAAAATGTAACATTAACTTCAATGATTAAACGTGTTGATGTAGCAGTAGAAAAAGTAGCTAAAGAAGCAAAAGATGGGAATTTAAAAGGTGGGAAAATTGAAGAGTTTGGCTTAAAAGATGACGGTATTGGTATTTCAAAAACAACTGATAACGTGAAAAAAGTTAACCCTGAAATTTTAACAAAAGTAGAAGAGCTTGAAAAGAAAATTACAGCCGGTGAAATTAAAGTGCCAGCTACAGATAAAGAGTATAAAGAATACGAAGCTTCTCTAAAAAAATAAATAGAGAAATAGCAAAGGTTAGTTCATAGAACTAACCTTTGTATGTATAAAACTTCCGAATTGCTTAATAAGTTAATAGTGTAATAGGGAATGTTCCCTGTTAAAAGGAGGAACACAATGGAATACGTAATTGAGATGAATAACATTACGAAAGTATTCCCAGGCATTGTAGCGAATGATGATATTACGCTGCAAGTAAAGCAGGGTGAGATACATGCTTTACTTGGAGAAAATGGTGCAGGGAAATCCACATTGATGAATGTACTATTTGGTTTGTACCAACCAGAGCAGGGTGAAATTAAAATTAAAGGTAAACCTGTAAAAATTACAAATCCGAATATAGCAAATGACCTTGGTATTGGAATGGTCCATCAACACTTTATGCTTGTTCATAATTTTACAGTTACAGAGAATATTATTCTCGGAAATGAACCGAAGAAAAAAGGGAAAATTGCTGTTGAGGATGCTGCTAAAGAAATTCAAAAACTGTCTGAACAATACGGTTTGGCTGTAGATCCATATGCGAAAATACAGGATATTTCAGTGGGTATGCAACAGCGTGTTGAGATTTTGAAAACTCTTTACCGCGGTGCAGAAATTTTAATATTTGATGAACCGACAGCTGTGTTAACACCACAAGAAATTCATGAGCTAATTCAAATTATGAAAAAGCTTGTACAAGAAGGAAAATCTATTGTTCTTATTACACATAAGTTGAAAGAAATTATGGAAGTTTGCGATCGTTGTACGATTATTCGTAAAGGAAAAGGGATTGGAACGGTTGACGTTGCAAATACGGATGAAAATAAACTTGCAGAATTAATGGTCGGACGTCAAGTGAATTTTAAAACAGAAAAAATAGACGCGAAGCCAAAAGAAGAGGTACTTTCAATTGCAAACCTTGTTGTTCACGATGCACGTCAACTACCTGCTGTAAAAGGCCTTGACTTAACTGTTCGTGCGGGGGAAATTGTTGGGATTGCAGGGATTGATGGAAACGGACAAAGTGAATTAATAGAAGCAATTACTGGTTTACGAAAAGTTGAGTCAGGTTCTATTGCAATTAAAGGAAAAGAAATAACAAATTGGCCTGTTAGAAGAATAACAGAAGAAGGAATTGGTCATATTCCAGAAGATCGTCATAAACACGGACTCGTTCTTGATTTTTCTGTTAGAGATAATATAGTTCTGCAAACGTACTATAAAAATCCATTTTCAAAGAAAGGGATTTTAAATTTCAGCAAAATTACAGAAAAAGCAAAGGCTCTTATTGAACAGTTTGATGTGCGTACACCTAGTGAGCAAACGTTAGCACGCGCTCTATCTGGGGGGAATCAACAAAAAGCAATTATTGCACGTGAAGTAGACCGAAATCCAGATTTATTAATCGCGGCACAGCCAACACGTGGTTTAGATGTAGGAGCAATTGAATTTATTCATAAGAGATTAATAGAGCAAAGGGATAAAGGAAAAGGTGTATTACTTTTATCATTAGAGTTAGATGAAATCTTAAATGTTAGCGATCGAATTGCTGTTATTTATGAAGGGGAAATTGTAGCAATAGTTGATGCGAAAGAAACGAATGAACAACAGCTTGGATTGTTAATGGCTGGAGGAACAAAGAAGGAGCAGGTGGGTACAAATGGCTAAAAAGCTTTTAACAGAACGAACGATAAATATTTTAGTCCCAGTACTATCCGTTATTTTCGGCTTACTTGTAGGAGCGATTGTAATGCTAGTTAGTGGCTATGATCCAATTGTTGGTTATAGTGCACTTTGGACAGGAATGTTCGGCAGCGCAAGTGCGATTGGTGAAACGCTCCGTACAATGATACCGCTTATTCTTGCTGGCTTATCGGTGGCGTTTGCATTTCGTACAGGTTTATTTAATATCGGGGTAGAGGGTCAATTGTTAGTTGGTTGGCTTGCAGCGGTTTGGTTCGGTTATGCAGTCTCACTACCAGCGTTCCTTCATATTCCATTATCGATTTTATTTGCCGCATTGGTGGGCGGAATTTGGGGCTTCATTCCGGGATATTTAAAAGGGAAGTTTCAAGTGAATGAAGTTATTGTAACTATTATGATGAACTATATTGCGTTGTATGTAACGTATGACATCATTAAGCGTTTCTTACATGCGGGTAATGACAAAACGTATGATATTAAAGAGAGTGCGTCACTATCTTCAGACTGGCTTGCTTCTATTACTGACGGTTCACGTCTACACTGGGGAATTATTGTAGCAATTTTAATCGCTATTTTAATGTGGTTCTTATTAGATCGAACAACTTTAGGTTACGAATTAAAGTCTGTAGGATTTAATCAGCATGCTTCTCAATATGCAGGTATGAAAGTTTCTCGTAATGTAGTATTCTCTATGACAATTGCTGGTGCATTTGCGGGGATTGGTGGAGCGATGGAAGGATTAGGGACATTTCAGAGTATGACAGCGATGTCTTCGTTTACAGGAGTAGGATTTGATGGGATTGCCGTAGCATTACTTGGAGGGAATAATCCGTTTGGTATAATCCTTTCAGCTTTATTATTTGGTGGTTTGAAAAGTGCTTCCCCTCAAATGAACTTTGAGGCAGATGTACCGTCAGAGCTTATTAATGTAATTATTGCATGTATCATCTTCTTTGTTGCATGTAGTTATGTGTTAAGATGGGCGCTTACACGCATGAGCAAGGAGGGGAAATAAATGAGCTTTTTAGATATATTAGCCATTCTTGTGACGGGTACGTTATATACATCGGCACCTATCATTTTCACAGCACTAGGTGGTGTATTTAGTGAACGATCAGGTGTTGTAAATATCGGATTAGAAGGACTAATGCTATTTGGTGCATTTATTGGAGTTGTTACAAACTTATTGATGGGTGATACTTGGGGAACGATGACTCCATGGATTGCATTATTATTTGCGGCAATTGGTAGTGGATTATTTGCATTACTTCATGCGGTAGCTTCTATTACATTCCGAGCAGATCAAGTTGTAAGTGGTGTAGCCATTAACTTCTTATCTCTTGGTTTAACAGTATTTGCAATTAAGAAGATTTTTGATAAAGGGCAGACTGACTTTATTCAGTATCGTATTGAAAAGATTGATATTCCAGGCCTTTCGGATATTCCGGTTTTAGGGAAAATATTTTTCTCGAACGTACCAATAACGTCGTATATTGCCATTATTTTAGCATTCGTTGTTTGGTATGTTATTTATAAAACACCGTTCGGTCTTCGTCTACGTGCTGTTGGTGAACACCCAATGGCAGCGGATACGATGGGGATTAATGTATATAAAATGCGTTATATTGGAGTCTGTATTTCAGGAGTGTTTGCTGGAATCGGTGGAGCGATTTTTGCAATGTCAATTTCTAATAACTTCTCAGGGGCAACTATTACAGGACAAGGTTTCTTAGCTTTAGCTGCTATGATTTTTGGGAAGTGGAATCCACTAGGCGCATTAGGTGCAGCTCTATTCTTTGGTTTTGCGCAATCTCTAAGTGTAACGGGCGGAACAATTCCTGTATTAGATCAAATTCCAAGTGTTTTATTAACGATATTACCATATGTATTCACAATATTAGCGCTTGTTGGTTTTGTAGGTCGTTCTGAAGCTCCGAAAGCATTAGGAACTCCTTATGAAAAAGGAAAACGATAAGTATTTTATAAGTATAAAAAAGCTCGCACATTAGTGTGGGCTTTTTTACATAGAATATATTTAATACGGAATTTTACTATGTTCCTTACATATTAAAGTTTTTAGAAAGAATCATATGTAAGCATAATAAGGGAGAAAAGTTGATTTTTTATTTCTAAAAACTGTATATTGAAGAGGAATATTCCTATATACGTAAAGGAGGGCTATAAATGAAACTAATGGAACAACAACTACATGAGTTAGATGGTTTGCGCGTACATATTATTCCGACTGATAAATATAAAACGAATACCTTTGTATTTCGTTTTAAAGCGCCTTTAAATGAGGAGACGGTGACAGAGCGTGCCTTATTGCCATACGTATTGCAAAGTGCGACAGAAAAAATTACCTTCTGTAATTCGTCTTCGTCAATATTTAGAAGAATTATACGGATCTTCTTTAGCGGTAGATGTAAGTAAAAAAGGGGAAGACCATATTATCTCTATTTATGTAGACATTGCAAATGAAGTTTACTTACATGATGCACCACCGTTATTTGAAAAAGCGCTTTCTATGTTGTCAGATATTGTGTTACATCCAGCAACGGAGGGCAACGGTTTCCTATCTTCTATCGTAGAAAGTGAAAAAAGAGCACTGTTACAGAGAATTGAAGCTACTTATGACGATAAAATGCGTTATGCAAACGAGCGTTTAATTGAAGAAATGTGCAAAGTAGAACCGTATCGTTTAAGTGCAAATGGAAAAAAAGAGAGTGTTATGTCTATTACAAATGAAAGTCTGTATCAATATTATCAAAAGGTGTTAGCGGAAGATGAAATGGATCTATATATTATTGGTGATATTTCAGAAAACGCCGTTGATCTTGTAAGTAAGTATTTTTCTATTTCAGCTCGTCCAGTGAGAGAAAGAAATGTACTCCTTCATAGACGAAATAATGAAGAAAAAGAAGTTGTTGAAAAACAAGAATTAAAACAAAGTAAATTACACATCGGTTATCGTACATTTGTCACATATAAAGATGAAGATTATTTTGCATTGCAATTGTTCAATGGATTGTTTGGTGGCTTTTCTCATTCGAAGTTATTCGTAAATGTGCGTGAAAAAAATAGTTTAGCGTACTATGCAGCATCGCGCTTTGAAAGTCATAAAGGTTTATTATTTGTTATGTCAGGAATTGAAGCGAAAAATTATGAAAAAGCAGTTGAGATTATTAAAGAACAAATGCTTGCGATGCAAAACGGAGAGTTTTCTGAAGAAGAAATACATCAAACAAAAAGTGTCATCCAAAATCAAATATTAGAGGCAATTGATACACCACGTGGCTTTGTAGAAATGCTATATCATGGCATTATTTCAGATCGTACACGTCCAGTTGAAGAATGGCTTACAGGTATAGAAAGTGTGACAAAAGAAGAAATTGTAAAAGTTGCTAAAAATATTGAACTAGATACAATTTACTTTTTACAAGGAACGGAGGGAGAGTAAGTGGAGAAAATTGTTTATGAGCAATTAAAAGAAACACTCTATTATGAAAAACTTCCTAATGGATTAGATGTATATGTTTTACCGAAACAAGGATTTAATAAAACATTTGCAACGTTTACGACGAAATATGGTTCTGTAGATAATACATTTGTACCATTAGGGAAAGAAGAAATGATTCGTGTGCCAGATGGGATTGCACATTTTCTTGAGCATAAATTATTTGAAAAAGAAGATCACGATGCTTTCCAATTGTTTAGTAAACAAGGAGCATCGGCAAATGCTTTTACATCCTTCACACGAACAGCTTACCTTTTTTCAGGTACTTCAAACGTAGAACAAAATTTAAATACATTGCTAAACTTCGTACAAGAGCCCTATTTCTCTGAAAAAACAGTTGAAAAAGAGAAGGGGATTATTGGGCAAGAAATTCAAATGTATCAAGATAACCCAGATTGGCGTTTGTACTTTGGGTTAATTGATAGCTTATTTGTAAAACACCCAATTAAAATTGATATTGCGGGGACAATCGAATCTATTAGTAAAATTACGAAAGATTTATTATATGAATGTTATGAAACATTTTATCATCCGAGCAATATGTTATTATTTGTTGTGGGTGCAATTGATCCAGAGAAAACAATGGATTTAGTACGTGAAAATCAAGCGAAAAAAGATTATAAAAACCAGCCAGAAATTGTGCGTTCATTTGAAGAAGAACCAAATGAGGTAAATGAAAAGAAAAAAATTATTTCAATGCCTGTGCAAACACCGAAATGTTTAGTTGGTATTAAAGCGACTAATTTAAAAGAAAAGGGGCAAGCGCTTTTAAAACAAGAAATTGCGCTTACGTTACTTTTAGATTATTTATTTGGAAAAAGTTCTGTTCATTACGAAGCTTTATATAATGAAGGACTTATTGATGATTCATTCTCGTATGACTATACAGAAGAAAATAACTTCGGTTTTGCAATGGTTGGTGGTGATACGAAACAACCTGATGAATTGGCAGATCGTTTAAAAGATATTTTATTAAAAACAGATTATGATCAATTAGATGCGACGGCATTAGAACGAGTGAAGAAAAAGAAAATTGGTGGTTTTTTACGCTCGTTAAATTCACCAGAATATATTGCAAATCAATTTACACGATACGCGTTTAATGAATCTAGCCTATTTGATGCATTGACTGTATTAGAAGGACTAACCGTTCAAGACTTACAAGAAGTAGCGGGATTATTGTTATCAGAAGAAAAAATGAGTGTTTGTCAGGTGTTACCGAAAAAATAAAATTTTAAAGATACCCTCATCTTATCATTGAAAAATTGTAAGATGAGGGTATTATTTAGTTGTGTGAAAATTGAAGTTGTAGAGATAAGAGAGGGAATTTATGAAAAAGTATGTGTTAGTAACTGGAGGGAGCGGAGGGATTGGCTCTGCTATTTCGAAACAATTAATTCAAGATGGATATACAGTTTATGTTCATTACAATAACAGTGAAGAAAAGGTATTGGAATTGCAGAAGGCATGGGGAGAAGTTATCCCTGTTCAAGCTAATTTAGCTTCTAGTGATGGAGCAGAACGATTGTGGGGACAAATTGAACATCCTATTGATGTTATTGTATACGCAGCGGGGAAGAGTATTTTTGGATTAGTAACAGATGTAACAAACGATGAATTAGATTATATGGTAGAACTTCAAGTGAAGAACGTATATAAATTACTTTCAATGGCACTTCCGCCTATGATTGAGAGAAGAAGTGGTAATATTGTAATTGTTTCATCTATATGGGGACAAATAGGGGCTTCTTGTGAAGTGCTTTATTCAATGGTAAAAGGGGCGCAAAATTCATATGTGAAAGCTTTAGCGAAAGAAGTTTCTTTAAGTGGATTACGTGTGAATGCAGTAGCACCAGGAGCAATTGAAACGGAAATGTTAAGTGTTTTTTCTGAAGAAGATAAAATGGGAATTGCTGAAGATATACCATTAGGTAGAATAGGATTACCAGAAGAAGTAGCGAAAACAGTTTCATTTCTCGTATCACCAGGAGCGTCTTACATAACTGGACAAATTATCGGAGTGAATGGCGGTTGGCACTGCTAAAAAATTCTTACATAAAAAATGAATAGTTGCACAAATTAAGGATGATTTTATTACTCAATAGTGAGGTGCTTAATTATGTCAGTATTAGATAATTTTGATCAGTGGAAGAGCTTTTTAGGAGAACGTTTAGAGCAAGCGCAAGACAAAGGTTTAGATGGCGGTGCGGTATCAGATATGGCATTTCGTGTTGGCGACTATCTTGCTAATGAAGTAGAAGGACGCAATGACCAAGAGAAATTATTAGCTGAGCTTTGGAAAGTTGCTGATGAACAGGAGCAACATACAATTGCAAATTTAATGGTTAAGTTCGTACAACATAAGTAAAAGTAGAGAGGAGATTCTCCTCTCTACTTTTTTTGTATAATAATTACACAGGATAGATTATACATTTAGCTTCCCTATTAAGGTGAAATCATATAATATAGTACGTAGGTGTAAAGTAAGCAAGGGGAGTGATCTTGGATGATTGAATGGTATTTTGAATATGAAATACATAAAAACCGACCTGGCTTGCTTGGTGACGTTTCTTCGTTAATCGGTATGCTCGGCATTAATATTGTCACAATTAATGGTGTAGATAATGCACGACGTGGGTTACTTCTTATGTGTGATAATCAAGAGCAAATCTCTAGACTTGAATCAATTTTAAATACGATGGATAACATAACGGTAACGAAATATCGTCCGCCCAAGCTAAGAGATAAGCTAGCAGTTAGGCATGGTAGGTACATACAACGAGATGCAGATGATAAGAAAACATTTCGATTTGTGCGTGATGAATTAGGCTTACTTGTAGACTTTATGGCAGAAATCATGAAAAAAGAAGGCCATAAACTAATTGGGATACGCGGAATGCCTCGTGTCGGAAAAACAGAATCCATTGTGGCTGCAAGTGTTTGTGCAAATAAAAGGTGGTTATTTGTATCATCTACTCTTATTAAGCAAACTGTTCGTAGTCAATTAATTGAAGATGAGTATAGCGATGACAATATTTTCATCCTAGATGGAATTGTGTCAACGAAGCGTGCTAACGAAAGACATTGGCAGCTCGTTCGTGAAATTATGAGATTGCCTGCAACGAAAGTTGTGGAACATCCTGATGTATTTGTGAGTCAGTCAGAATACACATTGGATGATTTTGATTATATTATCGAGTTGCGTAACGATTATGATGAAGAAATTCAATATAATTTAGTAGATGAAATTGAGCAAGGTACGCAAAATAATTTCTCTATGTTTGACTTTTAAAGAAATATTGAGGTGTTAGTAGTGACGGAATTGGGACAAAAGCTGAAAGAAGCAAGAGAAGCGAAAGGCTTGTCTATTGATCAGCTGCATGAGATTACAAAAATTCAAAAACGCCATTTAGTGGCAATTGAAGAAGGCAATTATGATGTATTGCCAGGAGCTTTTTATGCGCGTGCATTCATTAAACAATACGCAGATGCGGTTGGATTAAATGGAGAGGAACTGCTTGTAGAACATCAGAGTACGATACCACAATCTGAAAAGCGTGAAGTTCCACAAGTATCAACGGGACAAAAAACACAAGAAACAATGCAAAAATCTTCATCATGGCCAATTGCAGATCACATGCCGAAAATCTTAGTTGCGCTGTTAGTAATCGCAGTTGGAGTGGTAATCTGGTTTGTGTTTCAAGCGTTAACTGGAAAAGATGATGAAAAAGTTCCGAGCGCTCAAAGTGAGAAAATTGAAGTTCAAAAAGCGAAAGATTCTCCGTTAGATACGAAGAAAGATGAAGTGAAAGCGGAAGAGCCAAAAAAAGAGGAACCAAAGAAAGAAGAACCAAAGAAAGAAGAACCAAAGAAAGAGGAGCAACCAGCACAACCAACTGGACAGCAAGAAGTGAAAGTAGTTGGAACAACTGGAAAGGTATCTACTTTGGAAATTCATAATAATAAAACATTAGAACTGGAATTATCGGGTAAAGGTGCGAGTTATGTAGATGTTAAAGATGATGCTGGGAATGTGATTCTAAACGCTACAGTACAAGAGGGCCAAATAGAAAAACGTGATGTATCAACATTAAAAGAAGTGCGACTTAATATTGGGAATGCAACGAATGTTGAAGTTAAACTGAATGGCCAAGTGGTCGCTTATCCATTGGATCCAGAAAAAGAACTTCACCAAAGATTGGTGATAAAAAACCAAGGGATAGAGCAACCTGCACAATAACAGTCATCGCTTCGATGACTTTTTTTCGATGAACAAATGTTTTTGATATGATGGAGGAATAGCTGTGAATTTACCAAATAAAATTACAATATCTAGAATCTTCTTAATTCCAATTTTTATGGTAATTATGTTAGCACCCTTTGATTGGGGTTCATACAAAATTGGTGATGTTGATTTACCAATTCAACATTTAGTGGGGGCACTTATCTTTATCATTGCTTCAGCTACAGATTGGATTGATGGACATTACGCAAGAAAATATAATCTTGTAACGAATTTAGGGAAGTTTCTTGACCCGTTAGCTGATAAATTGCTTGTTTCGGCAGCACTTATTACATTGGTAGAGATGCAATATGTACCGGCTTGGATTGTTATTGTAATTATCAGTCGTGAGTTTGCGGTAACAGGTTTACGTCTTGTACTTGCTGGAACAGGGGAAGTAGTTGCAGCAAACCAACTAGGAAAAATTAAGACGTGGACACAAATTATTGCAATTGCAGCATATTTATTACACGATGTACCTTTAAATTTAATCCATATTCCAGTTGCAGATATCTTCATATGGATTGCATTAATCTTTACTGTTATTTCAGGATGGGATTATTTCTGGAAAAATAGAGCTGCTTTTGTAAACTCAAAATAGAAGTTTATGGGGGAATTGGGATGAATGCTGAGATTATTGCGGTTGGAACTGAATTATTACTTGGACAAATTGCAAATACAAACGCCCAGTTTTTATCTGAAAAGTTAGCTTCAATCGGAATTAACGTGTACTATCATACTGTTGTTGGTGATAATAATAAGCGACTGCAAAAGGCGATTGAAGCTGCGGAAGAACGTGCTGATATACTTATTTTTACAGGTGGATTAGGACCGACAAAAGATGATTTAACGAAAGAAACGATAGCTGCTAGTTTAGATGAAGAGCTTGTGTATGATGAAAAGGCATTAGTCTTAATAAGTAATTACTTTAAGCGTACAGGCCGTGAATTTACGGAGAATAATAAAAAGCAAGCGCTCGTTTTAAATGGAGCAACAGTATTTGCAAATGACCACGGTATGGCGCCAGGTATGGGGGTAAATAAGAACGGAAAAGTTTATATTTTATTACCAGGGCCGCCAAAAGAAATGAAACCAATGTATGTAAGTTACGTAGAGCCTTTTTTACGTAATTTTACAACAGGAGAAAACATTTATTCTCGTGTGCTTCGTTTCTTTGGTATTGGGGAGTCCCAATTAGAGGTGAAAGTGCAAGATTTAATTGATGGACAAACAAACCCAACAATTGCCCCTTTAGCAAATGATGGAGAAGTGACATTACGTTTAACCGCTAAGCATCAAAATGTTAGGGAAGCGGAGAAACTAATTCAACATGTGGAAGATTTGATTTTAGAAAGAGTAGGAGAATTTTTCTACGGATATGACCAAGAATTTTTGCATTATAAGGCAATCGAGTTATTGAAGAGAAAAGGGTTAACTTTAGCGTGTGCAGAAAGTTTAACAGGTGGTCTTTTTGGAAATCAAGTAACTGAAAACGCTGGTGTTTCTTCTGTATTTAAAGGCGGTGTCATTTGTTATCATAATGATGTGAAGCAACATGTTTTACGTGTGCCTGAAGAAGTGTTGCATACTGATGGTGCAGTTAGTAAAGAATGTGCTCGTTATCTTGCTGAAAATGTTAAGGATGTATTAAAAGCGGATATCGGAATTAGTTTCACTGGGGTAGCAGGGCCAGATGCTTCAGAACAGAAAGAACCAGGAACAGTATTTGTTGGGCTTTCGATTAAGGATGAGCCAACTGTAGTCTTTCCTCTTAATTTAAGCGGAAGTCGTCAACAAATTAGAGAACGAACAGCAAAATATGGTTTTTATCATTTATATAAAAAGCTAGAAGAGATATAAGTTTCTTCTAGTTTTTTTACGTTTAAATTTAAATATTATTTGATAGAAAATAAAAAAATCGAATAAATGTTCGATTTTTGTTGGCAAATTGAATTGAAAATAGGTATAATAAGATTAGCAATTCAGTTAAGGAGGAATTTTGAATGAGTGATCGTCAAGCGGCGTTAGATATGGCGTTAAAACAAATAGAGAAGCAATTCGGTAAAGGTTCAATTATGAAATTAGGAGAACAAGCAGAGCGTAGAGTTTCTACGGTTTCTAGTGGTTCTTTAGCACTTGATGTGGCACTAGGAGTAGGCGGATATCCACGTGGCCGTATTATCGAAATTTACGGACCTGAAAGTTCAGGTAAAACGACAGTTTCATTACATGCAATTGCAGAAGTACAACGTCAAGGTGGACAAGCAGCATTCATCGATGCGGAGCACGCAATGGATCCTGTATATGCACAAAAATTAGGCGTTAACATAGATGAATTACTATTATCACAGCCTGATACAGGGGAGCAAGGATTAGAAATCGCGGAAGCACTTGTACGAAGTGGTGCGGTTGACATTATCGTAATTGACTCTGTAGCAGCTCTTGTACCGAAAGCAGAGATTGAAGGCGACATGGGTGACTCGCACGTAGGTTTACAAGCACGTTTAATGTCACAAGCACTTCGTAAGCTTTCAGGAGCAATCAACAAATCAAAAACAATTGCAATCTTTATTAACCAAATTCGTGAAAAAGTTGGGGTTATGTTCGGAAATCAACTACAAGTTGCTTAATCGAAAAGATTAAGGAGTTTACCATGGGTTTCCCTTGCTAGTGATAGCATGTTAAAAACCTTGTGAACCTTATTGCCTAAGGGTGTAACTATCCATATAGTTGCTAACGGTGAAGCCCACCATTATTTAGGGTAATACCGTGCCAAGCTCCATAGTGATATGGGGAAGGTGTAGAGACTACCGAAAAGGACTTTTAGTTAACTGAGTAGGGTACGGCAGATGATAGGCTACTGCTGGAAGTGCAAGGCTCTCTGTAAAGAGATGAAGAGATAGTCCGGACTATAGAGATGGAAAATCTATAGATAGTGCCAGAAACAACTCCAGGTGGTCGTGCGTTGAAATTCTATTCAACTGTCCGTCTTGAAGTGCGTCGTGCGGAGCAATTAAAGCAAGGTAACGACATCGTTGGTAATAAAACAAAAGTAAAAGTAGTGAAAAATAAAGTAGCACCACCATTCCGTGTTGCGGAAGTTGATATTATGTACGGAGAAGGTATTTCAAGAGAAGGTGAAATCTTGGATATGGCTTCTGAGCTTGATATCGTTCAAAAGAGCGGTGCTTGGTATTCTTATAATGAAGAACGCCTAGGACAAGGTCGTGAAAATTCGAAGCAGTTCTTAAAAGAAAATACAGATTTAAGAGAAGAAATTGCCTTCTTTATTCGTGAGCATCACGGAATTAGTGAAGATTCTGGTGCTGAGGGCGCAGAAGATTCAACTCTTCTTGATTAAAAAAATAAAGACACGGTCTCGTGTCTTTTATTTTTTTATCTACTATTAAGGAGCATAATACTATAGATAAAAATATTTTTTGACTTCAAATGGGTTGTGTAAAGAAGGATATGTAAATATTTTAAGTAAAGAAATGGGAATTACTAAGGTTTTCCAGTATAATAGGCTCCTTACTTTTCAAATTTAGGTCACATTCAAGGCTGAAGGTAAAGAAAGTAAAAGTAGACAACGCTTGACAATGAAAATTACGATAGATACAATGAGAATGTATATTTTTTCTTATATACGATATACTCTTCTCAAGAAGAGAAGTAATATTCGGAGTAAGGTTTAAATCTTACCGAAATAATAATATGACATTTTAATTGTGAAATGAAGAAAGTCCCTTAAAAAAGCGGGACGACGGTCTTTGCTGTATGTTGTAATTCAATGTACATGCCGACAGTCTTTTTTCATTCATAGCAAGGGGAGGTGAAATCATGAGTAGTACAGTTTGGATACTCATCTCCATTTTGCTTGCAACAACAGTCGGTGCAGTTGTTGGCTTTTTTGTTCGAAAGTCTATTGCTGAAGCGAAGATTAATGGTGCGGCTAATGAAGCAAAACGTATTCTAGACGAAGCGAATCGTGAGGCTGAAGCACTTAAGAAAGAAGCGCTTTTAGAAGCAAAGGATGAAATTCATACACTTCGTACAGAAGCTGAATTAGAAATTCGTGACCGTAGAAGCGAATTACAAAAACAAGAAAATCGTTTAATGCAAAAAGAAGAGAACCTTGATCGTAAAGACGAAACGCTCGATAAACGCGAGCAACAGTTAGAGAAGAAAGAGGAATCTCTTGTAGCGAGACAACAACAGATTGAAGAGTTGGAAAGCAAAGTGGGAGAGTTAGTTCAAAAGCAACAAACAGAATTAGAGCGCATTTCCAATCTGACACGCGAACAAGCGAAAGCAATTATTCTTGGTAAAGTAGAAAATGAAGTTTCTCATGAAATCGCTGTTATGGTAAAAGAAAGTGAAGTTCGCGCGAAAGAAGAAGCGGATAAGAAAGCAAAAGAGATTTTATCTCTTGCAATGCAAAGATGTGCAGCTGATCATGTTGCTGAAACAACCGTTTCGGTTGTAAATCTTCCAAATGACGAAATGAAGGGACGTATTATCGGGCGTGAAGGTCGTAATATTCGTACGTTAGAAACGTTAACGGGTATTGACTTAATTATCGATGATACACCAGAGGCGGTAATCCTTTCTGGATTCGACCCAATTCGTCGTGAAACAGCTCGTATCGCTCTTGATAAACTAGTACAGGACGGACGTATTCACCCAGCGCGTATTGAAGAGATGGTCGAAAAATCAAGACGTGAAGTGGACGAGTATATTCGCGAAGTCGGAGAGCAAACAACGTTTGAAGTGGGTGTTCATGGATTACATCCAGATTTAATTAAAATTTTAGGTCGTTTAAAATACCGTACAAGTTATGGTCAAAACGTCTTAAAACACTCTATGGAAGTTGCATATTTAACTGGACTTATGGCGGCAGAGCTTGGCGAGGATGAAAAACTAGCAAGACGTGCAGGTCTATTACATGATATCGGAAAAGCGATTGACCATGAAGTAGAAGGAAGCCACGTTGAAATTGGTGTTGAACTTGCAACGAAATATAAAGAGCATCCTGTAGTTATAAACAGTATCGCATCTCACCATGGTGACACAGAACCAACTTCTATCATTGCAGTTTTAGTTGCAGCAGCAGATGCTTTATCAGCTGCAAGACCGGGAGCTCGTAGTGAAACACTTGAAAACTATATTCGTCGTCTTGAAAAGTTAGAAGAGATTTCAGAGTCTTATGAAGGCGTTGAAAAATCATTTGCAATTCAAGCAGGACGTGAAGTTCGTATTTTGGTAAAACCAGATACAATCGATGACTTAGAAGCTCATCGTTTAGCTCGTGATATCCGAAAACGTATTGAAAATGAACTGGATTACCCAGGACATATTAAAGTAACTGTTATTCGTGAAACACGTGCAGTGGAATACGCAAAATAAAGTGGTGAAACACCACTTTATTTTTTTGTGTTGGAATTGGATAAAATAAAGACAGTTAGTTATATAGCATAAAAGTGAAACAAACTTATAATAAAGATATTATAAGGAATTTACTTGATGCTATAGCAATAAAAAATGCAGTACATAGAAAGGGTAAGACATATGAGAATATTATTTGTTGGGGATGTAGTAGGATCTCCTGGTAGAGGTATGATTCAACAATACGTACCGGCATTAAAGAAAAAATATACACCTACAGTAACAATCATTAATGGAGAAAATGCAGCAGGTGGCCGTGGGATTACAGAAAAAATATATCGAAACTTTTTAGAGTGTGGGGCGCAGGCAGTTACACTTGGAAACCACGCTTGGGATAATCGTGAAGTATTTGAATTCATCGATGATGCAAAATATCTTGCAAGACCAGCTAACTTCCCAGAAGGAACTCCAGGAAAAGGACTTATCTTTGTGAACTGTAATGGAACAGAAGTTGCAGTTATTAATTTACAAGGACGTACTTTCCTTCCTCCAATTGATTGTCCATTCCGTAAAGTGGATGAATTAATTAATATTGCGAAAAAACGTACGAATATTATATTTGTTGATTTCCATGCGGAGACTACAAGTGAAAAACAAGCGCTAGGTTGGTATGTAGATGGACGTGCTACAGCAGTAGTAGGTACGCATACGCACGTCCCTACAGCGGATAACCGTATTTTACCAAGCGGAACGGCATACATTACAGATGTTGGGATGACAGGGCCGTATGACGGAATATTAGGTATGGACAGAGAAGCAGTATTGAAGAAGTTTTTAACAAACTTACCAGTACGATTTGAAGTAACAAATGGTAGAACGCAATTAAGTGCAGTGTTAATTGATGTGGATCCAAATACAGGAAAAGCAAAGAAAATTGAACGTATTTTAATTAATGATGATCAACCATTTTTTGAGTAAATTTTCGTTAAATTTTAGATAAGTTATTATATTTTAATTTTTTAGAAAAATTACGAAAATTTAGCAGGAATACGCGCCATTCCTCGTGAATATAAGTTAAAGTGAAATAATTGCTAATACTTTTTAAAGAAACGAGGAGGAAACGCGGAATGGAAATATTAAAAGTTAAAGCAACGTCGGTCCCTAATTCTGTAGCTGGTGCACTTGCAGGTGTTATTCGCGAACGCGGAACAGCAGAAATTCAAGCTATTGGTGCAGGTGCATTGAACCAAGCTGTAAAGGCAGTAGCAATCGCAAGAGGATTTGTAGCGCCTAGTGGTTTGGACCTGATTTGTATCCCAGCGTTTACAGATATTATGATTGATGGCGAAGAGCGTACAGCAATAAAATTAATTGTAGAACCTCGTTAAGTTTAAACAACCTGTTTGCAGTATGCAAACAGGTTGTTTTTATAATGGAGGAATGAAAATGAAAATTTTTGATGCTCATTGTGACGTGCTTCTTCAGTTATGGAGTGCACAAGGGAAAAGGGATTTTAAAGATGATTCACAATTACATATTACATTTGAACAGTTAAAGAGAAGAAAAGGAAGTATACAATGTTTTGCTATATATGTACCAGAAACAGTGGCATATGAAAACCGATTTGAAGTAGCATTACAAATGGTAGATATTTTTTATAATGAGATTTTATCCCTACCAGGTGTGAAGTTTATTCAGACAAAAGATGATATTAACATATTAAAACAGGACGAGATTGGAGCGATATTAACAATAGAAGGATGCGAAGCAATTGGAAAAGATGCAATGAAATTACGGTTGTTGTATCGCCTAGGAATACGTTCTTTTGGACTAACATGGAATTATGCCAATCTCTTAGCTGATGGTGCGCTAGAGACACGTGGGGCGGGTTTAACGACTTTTGGTAAACATGTTGTACAAGAACTGAATACGTTACATGTATGGACTGATGTGTCTCATTTGAATGAAAGAAGTTTTTGGGATGTTATAGAGATTGCAAAAAATCCTATTGCTTCCCACTCAAATTGTATGAAACTTTGCGAGCACCCACGTAATTTAAAAGATGAACAACTTAAAGCTCTTATAAAGCGAAATGGCATGATTGGTGTCACTTTTGTACCGCAGTTTCTAACAAATGAAAAACAAGCGAATGTAGCAGATATAGTAAGACATATCGAATATATTTGTTCATTAGGTGGAGAGCGCAATATAGGATTTGGTTCCGATTTTGATGGGATTTTAGAAACAGTTGTAAATGTATCAGCGTATCGAGATTATGAAAATGTAATGAATGAGCTTTGTAAACACTATGCTGCATCTACTGTAGAACGATTTTTATATGATAATTTTGTAGAACATATGAGTTTTTAAATCCCGATTTAAAATTCAGAAAAATTAAAATTAATTCATTTGATTTTATTGCTTTTTTTAAGACCTAATACTAGAATGAAAAACAAAATAGCTTTATACTAAAGATTCAGGGAAATCAGAAGAGGCATAATTTGCGTCCGTTGTAGTTTATTTGCATAAAAAATGCTAAACTATTACTGTAAAAAAATACACTACAATGAATGCAGCCAAAAGGGGTGTAGGAGATGATTAGTCAACTTTCATGGAAAGTTGGAGGCCAACAAGGTGAAGGAATTGAAAGTACAGGAGAAATCTTCTGTATTGCATTAAACCGATTAGGATATTACCTATACGGTTACCGCCACTTCTCATCACGTATAAAAGGCGGCCATACAAATAATAAAATTCGTGTAAGTACAACAGAAGTACGAGCGATCTCAGATGATTTAGATATTTTAATTGCTTTTGACCAAGAAACAATTGATTTTAATTTCCACGAACTACGTCCAGGTGGAATTGTAGTTGCGGATGCGAAATTTAATCCAACAATACCTGACAATACAGATGTAAATCTATATGTGATACCGTTTACAGATATTGCTTCAGAATTAGGCACATCATTAATGAAAAACATGGTTGCTGTTGGAGCATCAAGTGCAGTATTAGGATTAGATGAAACAGCTTATTTAGATGTTGTTGAAGAAATCTTTGGTCGTAAAGGAGAGCAAGTCGTTCAAAAGAATATGGACGCAATTAAACGCGGCTCTCAATATATGAAAGAATTACTAGGTGAGAAAGTAAACATGATGCAGCTTGAAAAAGCTGATGGTAAAAAACGCATGTTTATGATTGGAAACGATGCAATCGCATTTGGTGCGGTAGCTGGTGGTGCTCGTTTTATGTCAGCATACCCAATCACACCTGCATCAGAAATTATGGAATACTTAATTAAAAAATTACCGAAAGTCGGCGGAACAGTAATCCAAACTGAGGATGAAATCGCAGCTTGTACAATGGCAATCGGTGCAAACTATGCTGGTGTTCGTACATTAACGGCATCTGCTGGTCCTGGTCTTTCATTAATGATGGAAGCAATCGGTTTAGCGGGTATTACAGAAACCCCATTAGTAATTGTTGATACACAACGTGGCGGCCCAAGTACAGGATTACCAACGAAACAAGAACAGTCTGACTTAATGGCGATGATTTACGGTACGCATGGTGAAATTCCAAAAATCGTAATGGCGCCAAGTACAGTTGAAGAAGCTTTCTATGACATTGTAGAAGCATTTAACTTATCTGAAGAATATCAAGTTCCTGTTATTTTCTTAACAGATTTACAGCTTTCGTTAGGAAAACAAACAGTAGAACCACTTAAATTAGATAAAGTGGAAATTCGTCGTGGTAAGCTTGATTTAGAAGCAGAATTACCAGAACGTGAAAATAAAGCATACTTCAAGCGTTATGAAGTAACAGAAGACGGCGTTTCACCACGTGTTTTACCTGGTATGAAAAATGGTGTTCACCATGTTACAGGTGTAGAACATGATGAAACTGGAAAACCGTCGGAATCAGCAATAAACCGTAAAGATCAAATGGACAAACGTTTCCGTAAAATGGAGAACTTGAAGTTTAATACCCCTGTTTATAAAAATGTTAAGCATGAAGAAGCAGACGTATTGCTTGTTGGATTTAACTCAACTCGTGGTGCGATCGAAGAGGCAATGACGCGTTTAGAACAAGAGGGTATGAAAGTAAACCATGCTCATGTGCGTTTAATTCACCCGTTCCCAACAGCTGAAATCGATCCACTTGTGAAAAAGGCGAAGCGTGTTGTAGTAGTAGAAAACAATGCAACAGGTCAGCTTGCTAACATTATGAAAATGAATCTTGGTAATGGTGAGAAAATTTCTAGTCTTTTAAAATATGATGGAAACCCATTCTTGCCGAAAGAGATTTACAACGAATGCAAAAAAGGGGTTGTATTAAATGGCAACATTTAAGGACTTTCGTAACAGTGTAAAGCCAAACTGGTGCCCAGGTTGCGGAGACTTCTCAGTGCAAGCTGCAATTCAACGTGCGGCAGCTAACGTTGGCCTAAATCCAGATGAACTTGCTGTTATTTCTGGTATCGGCTGTTCAGGCCGTATTTCAGGTTATATTAATTCATATGGTGTGCATAGTATTCATGGTCGTGCCCTTCCGATTGCACAAGGTGTGAAAATGGCAAATCGTGATTTAACAGTTATCGCTTCAGGTGGTGACGGTGATGGATTTGCGATTGGTATGGGACATACAATCCATTCTATTCGTCGTAATATCGACATTACGTACATCGTAATGGATAACCAAATTTATGGATTAACAAAAGGGCAAACTTCACCACGTAGTGAAGCTGGATTTAAAACGAAAAGCACACCACAAGGTTCAATTGAACCATCACTAAATGTAATGGAAATGGCCTTAACAGCTGGTGCGACATTTGTGGCGCAAAGCTTTTCGAGTGATTTAAAAGAATTAACACAAATTATTGAAGCTGGTATTAACCATAAAGGATTTTCATTAATTAACGTATTTAGCCCATGTGTTACTTACAATAAAGTAAATACTTACGATTGGTTTAAAGAGAACTTAACGAAACTAAGCACAGTAGAGGGATATGATCCATCTAATCGCATGATGGCTATGCAAACTTTAATGGAAAATAACGGTTTAGTAACAGGGTTAATTTATCAAAATACTAAGCAACCATCATATCAAGAACTTGTTAAAGGCTATAGTGAAGAGCCTTTAGTGAAATCTGATTTAAATATGGATCAGAAAATGTTTGATGAGCTTGTTGCTGAATTTATGTAATGTAAGAAAAAAAGGTTGCCGATTTGGCAACCTTTTTTTATGTACAAAATATAGGGTAGCCTTATTTACTTAGAAAATTCAGAATGATAAAATAATATATAAATCGTTGTATGAAAATGGCAAGTTCATTGCTTATGAAATGTAAGGTAATAAAAGGCCTTTGTATTGTTAAGATTGGCGAAACACGTCATACTATGGTAATGTTTATAGGGATAAAGCAATATGCTTTTGGGTAGGACAACAAGAAATGATAAAAAGGGAATGTCTATTTGCGTGGGGAAGACTTCATTCTTATGAATGATTAGATTGATTACTCAAGTTTCAAAGGACAAGTTATCTCTCCAGCTATCTAACCATTTTTGAGGTGAGTCTAAGCGCATTAAAATGGACTATAGAGTGTGTATAGTTAAGGGTGAAAGGAGATTACCGATGAACGAGCAACAACGATTAGCAAGTCAACAAGCAAATTCCTCTATGAAAAAAGAAGAGAAAGATTATAGTAAATACTTTGAAAGTGTATATCAACCACCTTCCTTAAAGGATGCGAAAAAGCGTGGGAAAGAAGAAGTTAAAATTGAACGGGATTTTGGCTTACCTGAAGAGTTTCGCAATTTTGGTACAGGAAGAAAGTTCTATATTCGTACATATGGTTGTCAAATGAATGAGCATGATACGGAAGTAATGGCAGGTATTTTCACAGCACTTGGATATGAACCAACTTTTTCAACTGAGGATGCAGATGTAGTTTTATTAAACACTTGTGCAATTCGTGAAAATGCTGAAAATAAGGTGTTTGGTGAGCTAGGCCATTTAAAGTCACTCAAACGAAGAAATCCAGACCTTTTAATTGGTGTATGTGGTTGTATGTCTCAAGAGGAATCTGTTGTAAATAAAATTATGCAAAAAAATCAGCATGTAGATATGGTATTTGGAACGCATAATATTCATAGACTACCGTACATTCTAAAAGATGCGATGTTCTCGAAAGAGACGGTAGTTGAAGTATGGTCAAAAGAAGGTGACGTAATTGAAAACCTTCCGAAAGTACGTCGTGGTGATATTAAAGCTTGGGTAAATATTATGTATGGCTGTGATAAATTCTGTACGTATTGTATTGTACCGTATACACGCGGAAAAGAGCGAAGTAGACGTCCAGAAGATATTATCCAAGAGATTCGTCATTTAGCTGCAAATGGTTATAAAGAAATTACGTTACTTGGACAAAACGTAAATGCATATGGTAAAGACTTTGAAGATATAGAATACGGTCTTGGCGATTTAATGGACGAACTTCGTAAAGTTGATATTGCCCGTATTCGTTTTACAACGAGCCATCCACGTGATTTCGATGATCACTTAATTGAAGTGCTTGGAAAAGGTGGCAACCTAGTAGAACATATCCATTTACCAGTTCAATCTGGAAGTACAGATATGCTGAAAATTATGGCACGTAAATATTCGCGTGAGCATTATTTAGAACTTGTAAGAAAAATTAAAGAAGCAATTCCAGATGTAGTATTAACAACAGATATTATCGTTGGTTTTCCAAATGAAACAGATGAGCAATTTGAAGAAACGATGTCGTTATATCGTGAAGTAGGGTTTGATACTGCCTTTACATTCATTTATTCTCCTCGCGAAGGTACACCAGCTGCAAAAATGAAAGATAATGTACCGATGGAAGTAAAGAAAGAACGTCTTCAGCGTTTAAATACACTAGTAAATACGTTGGCAATTGAAAAGAATAGTCGTTACAAAGGTCAAATTGTAGAAGTGTTAGTTGATGGGGAAAGTAAAAATAATCCGGAAGTACTTGCAGGTTATACTCGTACGAATAAACTTGTAAACTTCGTCGCTTCAAAATCTTTAATTGGTCAGCTTGTGAAAGTGAAAATAACGGAAGCAAAAACTTGGTCTCTTAACGGGGAATTAGTTGAAGAGCCGATTGAGGTGAAATAATAGATGAAAGTATATTCGAAAGATGACATTGTTGAACAAGCGAAAGAATTAGCAAAAATGATTTCTGAAACAGAAGAAGTTGATTTTTTTAAGAAAGCAGAGGCGCAAATTCATAAAAATAGAAAATAGTAAAGCGCGCAATCGATGAAATTAAAGCACTGCAAAAACAAGCAGTAAACTTGCAACATTACGGGAAATGGGAAGCTTTAAAAAAGGTAGAAGCTGAAATTGATGCATTGCAAGATAAGTTAGACAGTATTCCAGTCGTACAACAATTTAAATCTTCACAAACATACGTAAATGACTTATTACAGTTAGTTGCTAGTACAATTTCTAACAACGTAACAGATGAAATATTAATTTCAACTGGTGGCGATGTACTAAAGGGTGAAACTGGCGCAGCGGTAGAAAGTAAAAAAGGAAATTGTGGTTGTTAAAGAGATGTCATATTGACATCTCTTTTTTTTTGGGATTAAACGTAAGTTCTTCTCAAAAAAAGAATGACACATTCCGCTATTGTCACGCATATGATTAAGTGAATAGTGATTGAGGAGGGTTACGAATGTCCGAATTTAGAGAGATTATTACAAAAGCAGTGGTTGGAAAAGGACGTAAGTATACAAAGTCAACGCATACATGTGAATCGAATAATGAGCCAACAAGTATTTTAGGGTGCTGGGTAATTAACCACTCGTACGAAGCAAGAAAGAATGGAAAACATGTGGAAATTGAAGGTTTCTATGATGTGAACACTTGGTATTCATTTGATGGAAATACAAAGACTGAAGTTGTAACAGAACGTGTGAACTACACGGACGAAGTAAGTATTGGTTATCGTGATAAAAACTTTTCTGGTGACGATTTAGAAATTATTGCTCGTGTTATTCAGCCGCCAAATTGTTTAGAAGCACTTGTATCACCAAATGGTAATAAAATTGTTGTAACTGTAGAACGTGAATTTGTAACAGAAGTAGTTGGAGAAACGAAAATTTGTGTAAGTGTAAATCCTGAAGGCTGCGTAGAATCAGATGATGATTTCCAAATTGCTGATGATGAATTTGAAGAATTAGATCCGAACTTTATAGTTGATGCAGAAGAAGAGTAATAGAAAGCTAGGGAGAAGTTCTTCCTAGCTTTTTACTTTACATAAGTGGGGCTGAATGAACATGATTCTTTATGAAATATGTTATAATGAAGAAAGACTCCTGAAATAGGAGATAAGAGTGTCCGTGAAATGCGACATATATGAAAATAGATTATCATGTAAGAATTATGGAGGAAAAGTATGACTCAATATACGCCTATGATACAGCAATATTTAAAGGTTAAGGCAGATTATCAAGATGCCTTTTTATTTTTTCGCTTAGGCGATTTTTATGAAATGTTCTTTGAGGATGCTGTAAAAGCAGCTCATGAACTTGAAATTACATTAACGAGCCGAGATGGCGGTAGTAGTGAACGTATACCAATGTGCGGTGTACCGTATCATGCGGCTAAAAACTATATTGAACAACTTGTTGAAAAAGGATATAAAGTAGCTGTTTGTGAGCAAGTAGAAGATCCGAAAACAGCTAAAGGTGTAGTACGTCGTGAAGTAGTACAATTAATTACGCCAGGAACGATGATGGAAGGGCGTACAATTGATGAGAAAGAAAATAACTTCTTAGCCGCATTAACACATTTTGAAGATGGATCATATGCTTTAGCTTGTAACGACTTAACGACTGGACAAAATACAGTAACGTTATTGACTGGTTCAGTAGAAGATATTTTATTAGAAGTGTATGCAACTGGTTCGAAAGAAATTGTTGTTGATTCTTCATTTTCTAAAGATGAACTAAACAAGTTAACTGAAACATTGAAAATGACGATTTCGTATGAAGATGCAACGGCAATTCCGGAAGGATTAGAACATCTTGTGAAAAATGTTTCACAAGCAAAATTAATTAAAGCAGTTGGACGTTTATTTAACTATGTAATAAGAACGCAAAAACGTTCTTTAGATCATTTGCAACCAGTAGAAATTTATTATACGAATCAATTTATGAAAATTGATGTACATTCAAAGCGAAATTTAGAACTGACAGAAACACTTCGAACGAAAGAAAAAACAGGATCACTATTATGGTTATTGGACAAGACGAAAACAGCTATGGGTGGTCGTATGTTAAAACAGTGGATGGAACGTCCACTTATACAGAAAGAAAGAATTGAAGAGCGTTTAGAAATGGTTGAAACGTTTGTAAATGATTACTTCTTACGTGAAGATTTAAAAGAAAAGTTAAAAGAAGTATATGATTTAGAACGCTTAGCAGGAAAAGTTGCATTTGGTAACGTAAATGCAAGAGACTTATTACAATTAAGACGTTCATTGCTTCAAGTACCAGCTATTTTAGAAGCAATTAGTTTGTTAGATAACGCTTATGCATCGAGATTAATTCAAGGTGCAGATCCATGTGAAAGCTTAACAGAATTACTAGGAAGAAGTATTCAAGAAAACCCACCGCTTTCGATTAAAGATGGAGATATTATTAAAGATGGTTATAATGACAAGCTTGATCAATATCGTTACGTTAGTAAAAACGGGAAAACGTGGATTGCTGAGCTTGAAAAAAGAGAACGTGATATTACCGGAATTAAATCATTAAAAATCGGATACAACCGTATTTTCGGTTACTACATTGAAGTAACGAAAGCGAATCTTGCAGCACTTCCAGAAGGTCGCTATGAGCGTAAACAGACGCTTGCTAATGCTGAACGTTTCATTACAGATGAACTGAAAGAAAAAGAAACGTTAATCTTAGAAGCTGAAGAAAAAATTGTACAGCTAGAATACGATTTATTTACAGCACTTCGTGAAGAAGTAAAAGTATTTATTCCGAAATTACAACATTTAGCGAAAGTAATTAGTGAATTAGACGTACTGCAAAGTTTTGCAACAGTTAGTGAAGAAGAACAGTTTGTAAAACCTGTACTGACAACGAAGCGCGAAATCTTTATTAAAGATGGTCGTCATCCTGTTGTTGAAAAAGTATTGAACGGGAAATTGTATGTACCGAATGATTGTATTATGCCAGAGAATATGGATGTCTTTTTAATTACAGGGCCGAACATGTCTGGTAAAAGTACGTATATGAGACAATTAGCACTTGTAACGGTTATGTCGCAAATCGGTTGTTTCGTACCAGCAACAGAAGCAGTATTACCTGTATTTGACCAAATCTTTACGAGAATTGGTGCAGCGGATGATTTAATTTCAGGTCAAAGTACATTTATGGTCGAAATGTTAGAAGCGAAAAATGCAATTGCAAACGCATCAGAAAGAAGTTTAATTTTATTCGATGAAATTGGACGCGGTACATCTACGTATGATGGTATGGCACTTGCACAAGCGATTATTGAACATATTCATGACCAAATTGGTGCAAAAACGTTATTCTCTACGCATTATCACGAATTGACGGTGTTAGAAGAGAGTTTAAATCAACTGAAAAATGTACACGTTTCAGCAATTGAAGAGAATGGAAAAGTAGTATTCCTTCATAAAATTCAAGATGGAGCAGCTGATAAAAGTTACGGAATTCACGTTGCGCAACTTGCGGAGCTTCCAGATAGCCTAATCGCTCGTGCGAAAGAAGTGTTAGCACAGCTAGAAGGACAGGAAGAAATTATTATTCCAAAGCGAGTAGAAGTGAAAGTACAAGAAGCTACTCCAGAACCTGTAGTTGTAAAAGAGGAAATAGCAGAAATACAGGAAACGAAAGTAGAGACTGAAGAAGAATCGCAACTATCTTTCTTTGGAGGAGAACAGTCTTCGAAGAAACAAGAAAAGCCTCTGCTAGATCAAAAAGAAACAGCAGTACTGGCGCAAATTAAAAAAATCGATTTACTTGATATGACACCTTTAGAAGCGATGAACGAATTGTATCGCTTACAGAAAAAGTTAAAGAAAGGATGAGTAAGTAGATGGGGGAAATTCGCAAACTCGATGACCAACTCTCTAACTTAATTGCGGCAGGGGAAGTAGTAGAGCGCCCTGCTTCAGTCGTAAAAGAACTTGTGGAAAATTCTATCGATGCGAATAGTACATCTATTGAAATCCACTTAGAAGAAGCTGGGTTATCGAAAATTCGTATCATTGATAATGGTGATGGTATTGCAGAAGAAGACTGTATCGTCGCTTTTGAACGCCATGCAACGAGTAAAATTAAAGATGAAAACGATCTGTTCCGCATAAGAACACTCGGTTTCCGCGGTGAGGCATTGCCAAGTATTGCCTCAGTTAGTGAATTAGAATTAATTACTAGCACAGGTGATGCGCCTGGTACACACCTTATTATTAAAGGTGGAGACATTATAAAGCAAGAGAAGACTGCGAGCCGAAAAGGAACAGATATTACAGTACAAAACTTATTCTTTAATACACCAGCACGTCTTAAATATATGAAAACCATTCATACAGAGCTCGGAAATATTACAGATATCGTGTATCGTATTGCAATGTCACATCCAGAAGTATCGTTAAAACTATTTCATAATGAAAAGAAATTGCTTCATACGTCAGGTAACGGTGATGTAAGACAAGTACTTGCATCGATTTACAGTATTCAAGTTGCGAAGAAGCTTGTTCCAATTGAAGCCGAATCTTTAGACTTTACAATTAAAGGCTATGTAACATTACCAGAAGTAACGAGAGCATCTCGTAATTATATGTCAACGATTGTAAATGGTCGTTACGTTCGAAACTTTGTATTAATGAAAGCAATTCAGCAAGGATACCATACATTACTGCCAGTTGGCCGGTATCCAATTGGTTTCTTATCGATTGAAATGGATCCAATGCTAGTTGACGTTAACGTACATCCAGCGAAGTTAGAAGTTCGTTTTAGTAAAGAACAAGAATTGCTAAAGCTGATCGAAGAAACATTGCAAGCTGCATTTAAAAAAATACAGCTTATTCCAGATGCAGGTGTAACAACGAAGAAAAAAGAAAAAGACGAAAGTGTGCAAGAACAGTTCCAGTTTGAGCATGCGAAGCCGAAAGAACCATCTATGCCAGACATTGTTTTACCAACTGGCATGGATGCAAAACAAGAAGAACCGCAGGCTGTGAAACAACCACCACAACTGTGGCAACCGCCGAAACAAGAATGGCAACCACCACAGTCGCTCATAAGAGAAGAACAAAGTTGGCAACCATCCACTAAACCGATAATCGAAGAACCAATTCAAGAAGAGAAATCGTGGGACAGTAATGAAGAGGATTTTGAACTAGAGGAATTAGAAGAAGAAGTTCGGGAAATAAAAGAGATTGAAATGAACGGGAATGACTTACCACCGCTTTATCCAATTGGACAAATGCATGGAACATATATTTTCGCTCAAAATGATAAAGGCTTATATATGATTGACCAGCATGCCGCGCAGGAACGTATTAATTATGAATACTTCCGTGATAAAGTAGGAAGGGTAGCGCAAGAAGTACAAGAGTTACTTGTACCGTACCGTATTGATCTATCTCTTACTGAATTTTTACGTGTCGAAGAACAGTTAGAAGAACTAAAAAAAGTTGGGCTATTTTTAGAACAATTCGGCCATCAATCCTTTATCGTCCGCTCGCATCCAACATGGTTCCCGAAAGGACAAGAAACAGAAATCATCGATGAAATGATGGAGCAAGTTGTTAAACTAAAAAAAGTCGATATTAAAAAGTTACGTGAAGAAGCAGCCATTATGATGAGCTGTAAAGCATCCATTAAAGCGAATCAATACTTAACGAACGATCAAATATTTGCTTTACTGGAAGAACTACGTACAACAACAAACCCGTACACATGCCCGCACGGAAGACCAATTCTTGTGCATCATTCTACTTATGAGTTGGAGAAGATGTTTAAGAGGGTTATGTAGAGTGAATAGATTACATTTCAAAAGGGAGTAACATTTACTGTTGCTCCCTTTTAATATGTAGATTTAATTGTTAAACGAGAATATGGTGGAGTAATTTTGTATTGTATTTCTTGGTTGCGTTAACTTAAATTTATCTATGTATAAAAAAGCGCTGTATACAGCACTTTTTAAAAGGTGCATGAATTGTATCATTACTAACTAAATAACTATGCATGGCCAAATGTTGCTTCTTATTTAGCTAATTGTCATAAGGATCTATACAATTACTTATTTTTATTATTATTAATTTTTTCAGTGTATAGAACTTGCTCTTTATAGTGCTTCTTAATTGGGAAGTTATGTGTACCTGTGCCGTTTTTGAATTTTTTGTCAATGGGGTTCTTTAGAGGAACTGTTGTAGTTTCAGTAAATTCATATGGGTAATTTATTTTAGATTTATCTTCAAACATGAAAATGCCTCCTTTTAGGATCTCCTAAATTCTTTACTATAACATGATATGCATATAGATATTTTTTGGACTAGTTATTTATATAGGTTAATGGAATTTAATTACATAACTAATGAAACATTTTAAAGGAAAACAATTTGAGAAAGAAATGGTATGAATAGATGTTGGCTCCTATTGTTATTTTTTTGTTTAACAGCACAGTGAATTGTGCATATAAATTCATTATAGATTGTTTTTATAATATGGTTTATATGGGGTTTTCCTGATAATATAATGTGGAATATTATAGTGTTATTAGGTTATTAGGAACATTTAATGCTGTTTCATAACTGAAAGGGAATTGAAAAAAAACTGAAACTTTTCTCATAAAAATTCAATCTAACTTGAAAAATGAAAGGAAAATGAAATTTTCCAAAAGATATTCTTTGTTAAGATAAAAAGCATACATACAAAAAGCATTGACATATCTTAAAAATTTATTTTCAAGATATAGTGGGGGAAAAGATGAGATTAGAAAAACAATTAATAAAAAAGATGTATTATGAAACATTTCTAATGGAGAATGAAACAAAACCAACTCTTGACGTACTTGGACAAGCTTATGTAAACGAAGAAAAAAATGAGATTTCTGATGGGTCTTATATTCGTTTTGCACAAGGTGAATTTTATTATCGTCATCAAGATTTTGAAGCAGCTATTTTTAAATGGGAGAAGGTTAGTAATGAATTAGCACCATGGGCACAAAAAAATATTGCGGATGCTTATTTCGAACTTAATCAATTACCATATGCTGAAAATATTTATACTTCCATTACTACTGATAATAAAATATTGATGACCGAAATTAGACTACAATTACTTTCTCTTTACATTGAGCAAAATAATTTTGACTCAGCTTTCGGTGTTATTAAAGAAGCAGTTTCTTTAAATCCTGATTATCCGAATGTCACAAAAATTGCCCGTTCCTTTTATGAGGAACAGCAAGATTTTGATAGTGCAGTAGAGCTTGCTGTGAATGAGTTAATTCGAATAGAGTCGTATCCGTGGTTTGAGGTGTTAAAAGGATATATCGATAAAGGGTTTACTAAACATATTTCACCAGACTATTTTTATGATGCATTAGCTACATTAAATAATGTAGATCAAGTACAATTTACACAAATGGTTTCATCACTTTGGAACAGTTATAAAGATGAACCAAATTATTTATTATGGCTTAATACAATAAATGAATTTTTCTTACATATTGAAATACATTCGTCCGATATATGGAACAAAGTTTCTGCTCTTTACGAAGAAACGTACTTTACATTAATTCAAGGTCAATATACGCTTAGACAATTAGACGATATCATACCAAATCTGTTAGCAAACTGGTTAAAGGTAGTCAATCCATCTTATGCTGTATTTCCATCTGCAGCTGTATTGGCATGGGATGAGATTTTCCCTTCCAAAATAGATTCAGCAAATATAGAACATGCGGAAAACTTACTGTCACATTCTATTAATCATGTAAATGGCTTAGAGTACAGCTTACACCTTTTTGAATCTATTACACAGTGGGCACAAAAGCAGAATATAGAAATAGGTCACCGATTTAAATGGTTAGTTGACGAGCTCGCAGATTTAAGAACAAATCGTATTTTAGTAACGGGAACTTCAGGGAACGGAAAAACTACATTTATTAACTCTATATTAGGAGAAAATATATTAGAAAAATCAATTTCAAATGTAGTAGTTTTAAAAAATGATGCTCATATAGAAATAAACGCTATAACAGACTCAGCAATTACAACAACGGAAGATATCACTGATTACCATAATATGATGTCTCAGCACCATCAAACATATAGAGATAGAGCGTGTGTTGAATTTAAATTACCATGCAGATTTTTAAATGAAAATAAACTTACATTTGTAGTGACACCTGGCTTTAATAGAAATAACGACACTAGAGATGAGATATTCGAATATTTAAATTCTGTAGACGAATTACTGTTCGTATTGAATGCGGATTCACCTTTTACTGATAAAGAACGTGACATTCTATTAAGTATTCAAGAACATACGCCAAATTTACAAATTCATTTCTTATTAAATAAAATCGATAACATTTACAGTGAAGCAGAAGTGAAAAGGGTATTACATGATACGGCAGCGAGAATAAACACATATTTCCCACATGCGAGAATTTTCCCTTATTCTTCGTTATATACAAGTAGTCAACAATTAAATGGTTTAATCGAGTTTATTCATTTTAACTTTAATCATAAAAATATCGATGCAGAACGTACTGAAAAGTTATTATTTTTCATTCGAAAAACAATTACATATCTTTTGGAGAAACGTGTTGAGAAAGAAAATAACCTGGTGGATGCTATTAATTGGAATGAAGATATGCTAGTGAAACTAAACGGTAGCATTAATAACCTTACTGCATTTGAAAGGGAAAAAATTCATTTCATTACACAATCATATCGTTCAATGAAGACTGAAATTACAAATGATCTTACCGAAAATATTCCGAAGATATTAAAGAGCTGTTCTAATTTAATTAGTGAAGAAAGTGATTTCGGGCACATGGATACGGAACTAAATAAAGCAATGAATGAAAGAGTGCATAAATATTTAGAACAAACTGTATTACCTAATCTTGCTCTTTCTATGCAAAATTGGATTGCAACTTCTAATAATGAGCTTCTTCAAAGTCAAACGTATTTAGAAGAACTTAGTGAAGGGCTTAATTCACTATTTGGAGAAAATAAAATACAGTTAGAATGTGACTTTAAAGTGCTTGATGACTGGCGCAGAGATACTGACAGGATGACGACTAGAATACAAATGGATGAAGTAAATATTTTACGTCGATTTACGCCAGCACAATTTTTACTAAAAAGTGCCGGTAAATTATTTGGAGTTCTTCCTAAAAATAAATCTATGCTACATAACAAATATAAACAGTATGTAGAAAATGAAGATTATACTGAAGTAACGGCTTCTATTATGAAGAAATTTTTCTTGCAATTTGAGCTGTTTGAAAACACACAAGAGCGAGATATTCATATATTCTTTAGGAATCCATTTAACTCCTTAAAGCAAGCTGTAGAAAATACGCAATTAGAAATACAAGAAAAACAAGAGATGTTACATAAAATGAAATCAAATCCTGAAGTTTATCATGATTCTATCATGCTCTTTGAATTGAGATTGCGTCAATGTGAAGTAATTTTAAATATAGGTAATGATAATACCTATACAGATGTAGCTTTAGAAACAAGCGTAGAATAAAAGTAAATACATCAGATTTTGTATATACACGATCTGATGTGTTATAAGAAAGTAAAAAGGAGCAACTGTAATAAGTTGCTCCCTTTTTCATATATAGATTATTTTTCTGTTTCTTTAATTTTAGTTTGTACTTCGCCAGTTTTAATTTTATTGCTTTCTGAGAAGCGTAATAAATCGCCTTCAATAATTTTGTCAGACATTCGTAATTCATTTTGGGCACGTTTAATGAGGGCTTGAGCTTCTTTTTTTGGTAAATCTACAATTTCACCTGTTATACGGTCGTAGAAAGTGTTGTTTTTGTATGCATACTTATCTGTAACGAAGCTACCATCACGTAAAACAACAAAGCCAGTATATTCATCTGAAAACATATCATGGCCAAAACGAATATCATTCGTAGAATCAACACCTAATAAATTTAGAATAGTAGGTTTCATATCGATTTGTCCCGTAGGCTTTGAAATAGTTTGACCTTCTGTTTGTCCAGGAATATGAATATATAAAGGCGTACGTTGTAAATTTAAAGTATCAAATTCTGTTATTTGATCTTTTTCTAAAAACTGTGCCATTGCACGATTATGTTTTTCGGAAATACCATAATGATCACCGTATAACACAATAATAGAATCATCGTAAAGCCCCTCGGCCTTTAGACGTTCAATAAATTTTTTAATTGATTCGTCTAAGTAACGTACTGTTACGATGTAACGATCAAATACGCCATTACCAGAGTTGTATGGTTCAATGAATTTTGTATCTTCATCATACGTAAATGGATAATGGTTTGTTAAAGTGAGGAAACGAGCATAGAATGGTTGATTAACAGTTTTTAATATATCTACTGATTGATCAAAGTATTCGATATCTTTTAATCCCCAATTTAAATTTGTTTCTGGTGTAATTTTGTAATCAAGCTCATTATAGTAACGATCATAACCAAGAGCAGAGTACATGATATTACGATTCCAAAATGTTGCGTTATTCGCATGGAATACAGAAGTGAAATAACCTTGCTGACGTAAAATTTCTGGAGTCGCAGTATAATCATTGTTACCGTGTGTGAAGAATACAGCCCCTCGATTTAATGGATACAACGACGTATCGATTAGAAATTCAGAATCGGATGTTTTCCCTTGACCAGTTTGATGGAAAAAGTTATCAAAGTAATAACTTTCATTTATGAATTCATTTAGGAATGGTGTAACTTCTTGCCCATTGACTGATGCTCCTATTAAGAAGGTTTGCAAGGATTCAAGAGTGACTACAATTACGTTTTTTCCTTTCGCTACACCAAACATATTAGGGTTTGGCTCGCTTTGGTTTGCTTTTACGTAGTTTTCAGTTTCTTGTAATTTACTACTATCAGCAAGCGCTTTTTGTGAACCGGCTTTTACTTGCAGTGTTAAGTCATATACTTGGTGAGTATATAAGCCTAAATTTTTGACAAGCATTACTCGGTCGAATGATCTCGTTAATAATTCAGGGCGCTCTTTTTCTGCAAGATGTAGATTCGCAAAGAATACACCAATTGTTAAAAGAAAGTATAACAAGCGTGTAGAATGAGTTACACGTTCGGTTTTAAAGACCAATGATTTCTTTTTTAATAAAATAAAGAAGAAAACAATGTCTATGAATGCGAGTATAATTTTGTAGTTTAATATTTCTATAATACTGCCGCCTAATTGTCCAAAGTTTGAGGTTTGTCCAAGTACTGGTAATGTAACGAAATCACTATAAAAATCATAGAACATTACATTTCCAACGAGTACGATTGTTAATAAGAAATTAATACATAGCGCTATATAATTTCGCTTTTCACCAGTTGAAAATAATGCTAATCCAACAAATGCTAATGATGCGGCTAGAGGACTAATAAACAAAATAAGCTCTTGCGTTGAAGACTCGATTTTTAAATCAAAACTGAATCGCGTAATAAGATATGTTTTTAACCATACTGCTAAAGCCATTATTATAACAAAGCTTATATTTTGCATTTGTAAATTTATTTTATTCTTCATTTTTACACCTTCTTTATACAATTTATTTAACTGAAGTTATATATTATTTTTTTATAACTATTGGAGTGTAATGAACCATTTAGAATCTGTTTTCTAAAGGGAATAATTTGAAGTATTCATATACATACAATGGGGATTTTTAAAGCGTAGTAGCATAAATATAACTCTTTTTGAGAAACGGGCAGAACAAGTCATAGTTGTAGTGAAATTGACTTATAGACATCCTACCATATTAAACACTATGATGATGTTACAAAATATCGAACAAATGAAAGTGAAAATGGATAGAGACTTTTAAAACTGTTGACATTCAATTTATTAGAATTGAATACCAACAGTTTTAAATATGTAGTTATATTACATATGTATCTTGTAAAATTCCGATTTTTTGTCGGTTAATCATTAGCCGGGAAGGATAGGAGGGCTTATTAATATATTTTTACTATATAAGTAAAGTGTTTTGAAATTAGGAATATTTGACTAGAATCTTAATGATAGAAATTAAATGTCAGATAAGTACTTTCCAACATACAGACCACTTGCAGCTGCTTGAGATAATGAGTGCGTAACGCCTGAACAATCTCCAATTAAAAATAGCCCATGTATACTAGTTTCAAAATGATTATTAATTTTTATCGTAGGAGCATAGAACTTTCCATCAATTCCATATAGTAAAGTATGTTGATCAATAGGTTCTTGTATAAATTGTTCTAAACGTAATAAAAATTCTTTGAGCCCTTCAATATATAATTGAGGAATTTCTTGATTCAAATCTCCATAATCCCCCTGTAGTGTAGGCTGTATACGGCTATGTTCCATGCTGTTTTCCGCCGTAGGTTGTTTCTTTAGTAAGTCCTCTAAGCGCTGTATAACAATCCGATCTCGTCCTTGGTTAATGCCTTTAATAATTGAACTTGCGTATACATTTGCTTCTTTGAGAGTTGGAAAATAGCGAGGAATAAATAAAGTGAAATTTAAATTAGAAGTGCCAGTTCCTTGCTCTCGAAAATTTTGACCGTCAGGCATAACTAAACCTTCTTCGTACTTTCGAATGATGCGTCCTTTTGGATTCATACAGTAAGTAGTTGCTGTGAAATGCTCACCTTGATAAGAAAGTTTTGTTTCAAAAGTATCTTTTAATATAGAACGTAATTGATGTTCTTTCATTTCTACTCTAATTCCTAAATCTACACGTGTTTGCTCCTGAGAAATATTTAGGGAACTGCACATTTCTTTTAACCAATCGGCCCCAGAGCGCCCAGTTGCAAATACTAGTTGCTTAGTTTGAACTGTTCCTTGATTTGTATCTATTGTAAAATGATCTTCCTGTTTCAGAATATGTTGTACATCTATATGAAATTGGATCTTTATTTTCGTCAGTAAAAATTCATAGAGCTGCTGAAAAATGTTACTGGAAAGTGCAGTACCAAGATGTCTTACTTCTGTTGTTAGCATTTGTAAACCACACGCTTCAGCTCTCTTAGTGAGACTTGAATTTTCAGTAGAATATTTTGAAACCGAACTTCCACCAAACTGACATAGAATTTCATCTACTTCAGCCATGAGTTGTATAAAACCCTCTTTACCGACTTTTTTCTCAAGTTCTCCGCCAAATCCGTTTGTATAATTAAATTTCCCTTCAGATTTGCCTAAACCACCAAACCCGAAATATTTATCACATGTAGTACAATTACACACTTTTCCTTCGTCTAAAGGACAATGGCGATCTTCTAGCGCTTTACCTTTATCAAGAATTAAAACTTTTTTGTTACTTTTAGCTAGTGAATAAGCCATAAAAATGCTACTTACTCCAGCGCCGATAATCGTAACATCATACATATTCTTCCACCTGCTAACGAATAGTTTGTTTTTTATTTTTCTAGTGTATAACAATTTTATGAAGTTAAGAAATAGCTTTTATTAATAAAGTGGGAGTTTTTGAACTTGATGCTTTATTAATTTCTACGAGTGGTGGAGTAAATACAAAAATTTTTATTTGAAAGAAGAAACAGTTTAAAAAATAACTATGTCATATGATTAATAACATCTTACATAGAAAAAAACAGACCTTTTAAGTGAAGAGGTCTGTTAATGATTTTAAATCTTATTTAGCAAACACATGGTTACCAATTACTGCTACTGTTTGACGTGTCGTAATCCACTTGTCCGTTGATGTTTTTGGATTGTAGAAATAAATCCAGTCTGAATCTACTCCATTTGTGGAGATAGCCTCTTCTACAGCCATTTTTGCTTCTGCACTTGCAGGTTGATTAATTCTTCCATCTGTAACAGGAGTAAATGCATATCCGTATTTAATAGGTTCATAAATAACGCCTGTTATTGTATTTGGAAAACCTTTTGCATTTACACGATTTAGTATAACTTTGGCTACTGCTACTTTTCCTTTATAGGATTCGCCACCTGCTTCAGCGGTAACTAAGCGTGCCATTAAGTCTTTTTCTTTTTGTGAAATACTTGAGTTGATTTTTAAATGTTGTCCTGTATAAAGCTTGTTTCCGACTGTATTGTTAATTTGTTTTATAGATCGGACAGTGACATTGTAACGCTTTGCTATCGTTTCTAATGAATCTCCCGGTTGTACTTGATAAATAATTTGTTCAGAAATGTTCGCAGGCTTGGCGTTTTGAGGAACAGTGATTTCATTTGATTTCACGGACCCTGGAATATGTAACTGTTCGCCAATAAAGGTTTTATCGTTTCCTTTATTATTAGCCTGTTTAATGGATTGTATTGAAACTCCGTATTGTTTACTAATGCCCCAAAGTGTATCGTTCTTTTTTACTGTATGAATGGTAGAAGCTTCAGCTGTACTTTGACTACATACGAATGTAATTGCGGCCGCAGATAAAGGAATTATATGTTTTATTTTTAGTAATTTCATTGTAAATCCTCCTAAGAAAAAATTAAGGTGAAACGATTAAGTAATGTAGTTTGAAATATGTATATGCGTAATATATTAATGTAAGTATATTAGCACATATAAAATAAATAATCACTATAAGTTTCATATTCGTTTAGTGTAGAGCCAGAATATGAAATATTGCATATGAAAATACATTGAAGTTCATATTTCTGATTACTATAATCTATTTAGTAGAAAGGGAATACGTTATAGAATTAATCATTATAGATTAATATAATGATTAATAATTATTGATAGGAGGATTGATGTAATGAAAATATTTCAAAAAATGTGTGCGTCAACTGTAATCATTACAACACTTTTAGGAACAGGAGGCACTATCAATAGTGTATATGCTGATTCTATAGAACAGCAGAGTAAATTAGGGATAGAACAAGAAACAGATAAGCAAATCATTGTAAAATTTAAAGCGGATTTGGATTTGCCATATGAAGATGGTATTGAAAAACGAATACAATCTCAAACGAATGATAAAGTAATAAAAGATCTTTTGACAGAATATCCAGATGTAACATTTACTCGTTTATTCACATCTGTAAGCCCAGAACAAATACAAAACCTTGAAGTGAAAGCACCTAATCATGTATCTACAAGTTTATTAAACTACTATATTCTTCAAAATCAAAATAGTGGGTATGAAGAAATAGTAGATAAGTTAAAGGCATCTTCTTTAATAGAAGATGCGTATATGAAGAAACAAGAGAAAATAATGCCACCTGAAGTGCAATCATCAAGTGTAGCCCTTAATCCTAATAACAATCCTAGATTTAAAAAACAAGGTTATCTTGAAGCAGCCCCATACGGTATTAATGCGCCTTTCGCCTGGGGAATTCAAGGCGGTAATGGAAATGGTATTACTTTTGTTGATATGGAATACGGATGGCTATTAAATCATGAGGATTTATTACATCAAAATATTGAATTAATGTCTGGAAGAAATATAAATCAGCATGTCGGTCATGGGACGTCTGTACTAGGAATTGTATCCTCTGAGGACAATGAAGTCGGGAATATTGGGATTGCGCCAAAAGCGAAAGCAAAGGTTATCTCTCAAATAAGAGATAACGGACAGTATAATACGGCTGATGCAATATTAAGCGCTGTAAATCAGTTAGAAGCTGGGGATGTTTTATTATTAGAGGCGCAAGCATCTTTTGATGGATATGGTGATAAATATTTACCTGTTGAAGTACAACCAGATATTTTTGATGCAATTCGTGCTGGTACAGATAAGGGAATTGTAATTATAGAGGCTGGAGCAAATGGGTGGAATGATTTAGATCAGTTCAAAGATAGAAAAGGTAAGCAAGTCTTAAATCGTAATAGTAAAGATTTTAAAGATTCGGGTGCAATTATGGTAGGAGCTGGCTCTTCATCTTTCCCTCATGAACGTATGTGGTTTTCGAATTATGGAAGCCGTATTGATGTGTACGGATGGGGAGAAAATGTAGATACAACTACAGCCGAGCAAAGTAGAAGTGCTGTAAATCTTTATACTTCAAGCTTTAGCGGAACATCTAGTGCCTCGCCAATTATTGCTGGGGCAGCGACTTTAGTACAAAGCATTGCTAAAGAAAATTTAGGACAACCATATAGACCAAGTGAACTAAGAGCAATATTAAGCAACCAGAGCACAGGAACAAAATCTAAAGATCCATATGCAGATAAAATTGGTGTTTTACCAGATTTGAAGTCTATACTAGTAAATTTAGGTTATGAACAAAGAAAACCAAACGGTGGGAATGAGTTACAAGTAACAGAAAATGAACCAAACAATGAGCCTAGACAGGCAAATAAAGTTAACTTTCATACACCGGTGAAAGGAACGCTACATAATAGTGATAGAGTAGATGTATTTACTTTCCAAATTGACTCACCGGAAAATATTAATATTTCTCTACTAAATGAACAAAATATCGGAATGACATGGGTACTTCATCATGAATCAGATTTAAATAACTATGTAGCATATGGTGAAAATGAAGGAAATGTAGTTAAAGGAACTTATAATGCAAAGCCAGGGAAATATTATTTATACGTCTATAAATATGAGAATAAAGATGGTTCATATGTATTGAACATAAAATAAGCAAAAGGAACTTCAGATGAAGTTCCTTTAAATTTTTCTAATTTAGTATATGTGAATGATTTTTTAACTTTACTTCTATGCAATATTTCATATTGATGAAATGTTATTTATTTTTTATGAACTAGCTTATATTATATTCAATAAGTTTGATGTAAAAACAGAAAGAGAGAGGGATAATAATGAGCAATAAGAAGTTAATTTTGAAATTATTCATATGTAGTACAATATTTATCACATTTGTATTTGCTTTACATGATAAGAGAGTAGTTGCAGCTAGCTCTGTTAATGAGCTTGAAAATTGGTCAAAATGGATGCAACCTATACCTGATAATATCCCGTTAGCACGAATTTCAATTCCAGGAACACACGATAGTGGGACGTTCAAGTTGCAAAATCCGATTAAGCAAGTGTGGGGAATGACGCAAGAATATGATTTTCGCTATCAAATGGACCATGGAGCTCGCATTTTTGATATAAGAGGACGTTTAACAGATGATAATACGATAGTTCTTCATCATGGGCCATTATATCTTTACGTAACACTGCATGAATTCATAAATGAAGCGAAACAATTTTTAAAAGATAACCCGAGTGAAACAATTATTATGTCTTTAAAAAAAGAGTATGAGGATATGAAAGGGGCAGAAGGTTCATTTAGTAGTACGTTTGAAAAAAATTATTTTGTTGATCCTATCTTTTTAAAAACAGAAGGAAATATAAAACTTGGAGATGCTCGTGGGAAAATTGTACTACTAAAAAGATATAGTGGTAGTAATGAATCTGGAGGATATAATAATTTTTATTGGCCAGATAATGAGACGTTTACCACAACTGTAAACCAAAATGTAAATGTAACAGTACAAGATAAATATAAAGTGAATTATGATGAGAAAGTAAAATCTATTAAAGATACGATGGATGAAACGATGAACAATAGCGAGGATTTAAATCATCTATATATTAATTTTACAAGCTTGTCTTCTGGTGGTACAGCATGGAATAGTCCGTATTACTATGCCTCTTATATAAATCCTGAAATTGCAAACTATATAAAACAAAAGAATCCTTTGAGAGTGGGCTGGGTAATTCAAGACTACATAAATGAAAAGTGGTCACCATTATTGTATCAAGAAGTTATAAGAGCGAATAAGTCATTAATAAAAGAATAAAGATGATGAGAGTAAGAAGCGATAAAATATATCGCTTCTTATTTCTTTTCCAATAACCAACAATAGAAATTGTACTTTTATAATAGAAAAAATAAAAACATAAGATATAATCATACATATAAAATTTGTACCTATAAATTTTATATGTATGATTGAATTTGATTTGTTGTAATGAAATGGAGGTATATACTATGAAGTTTCCACATGATTTTTTATTCGGAGCTGCTTCAGCTTCTTATCAAGTAGAAGGTGCATGGAATGAAGATGGAAAAGGTGTTACGAATTGGGACGAGTTTTCAAAAATTCCTGGCAAAACATACAATGGAACAAATGGTGATGTAGCTGTTGATCATTATCATCGATATAAGGAAGATGTTCGCTTAATGGCTGAGATGGGATTAGAATCGTATCGTTTTTCTATTTCTTGGGCGAGAATATTGCCGACTGGAGATGGAAAGGTAAATGAAAAAGGGATTGAATTTTATAACAACTTAATTGATGAATGTTTAAAATACGGGATTGTGCCGTTTGTCACTTTATATCATTGGGATTTACCATTACCGTTAGAAAAAGATGGTGGATGGACGAATAAAAGAACAGCAGAGGCTTTCGTAAAATATGCAGAAACTTGTTTTAAGGCATTTGGTGACAGAGTTAAGCATTGGATTACTTTTAATGAGACAGTAATGTTTTGTGGATTAGGTTATTTAAAAGGTGCACATCCACCAGGAATCCAAAATGATGTTCCAAAGTATTTTCAAGCGACTCATTATGTATTTTATGCACATGCGAAAACAGTTGCGGTGTACAAGCAGCTGAAACAATATGGTGAGATTGGGATTACACATGTTTTCTTACCTGCTTATAGTGTGGATGATCAAAAAGAAAATATACAAGCAGCAAATCATGCGAATGAATATGAAACGTATTGGTATTATGATCCAATTTTAAAGGGCGAGTATCCGTCTTATGTTGTACAACAATTAAAGGAAAAAGGATGGACTCCTAATTGGACGGTTGAAGAATTAGAAATCATTAAACAAAATGCAGAAGAAAATGATTTTATTGGCTTGAATTATTATCAACCAATACGAGTAGAAAGATACGATATGGATATAAAGAGTGAGGAACATTCTCGAGAAAACTCAACGCTTGCTCCAGGTAACCCTTCTTTTGATGGTTTTTATCGAACAGTTAAAATGGATGATAAAACATATACAAAATGGGGATGGGAAATATCTCCCGAAGGTTTCTTAGAGGGATTGCATATGTTGAAAGCGCGTTACGGTGACATAAAGATGTATGTAACGGAAAATGGACTTGGTGATGAAGATCCAATCATTGACGGAGAAATTGTAGATGTTCCGAGAATTAAATTTATTGAAGCGCATTTAAAAGTAATGAAGCGTGCAATTGAAGAGGGAATTAACTTAAAAGGTTATTATGCATGGTCAGTGATTGATCTTTTAAGTTGGTTAAATGGATATAAAAAGCAATATGGCTTTATTTTTGTCGATCATAATGATAACTTAAAACGTAAGAAGAAACTTTCGTTTCATTGGTATAAATGTGTGATCGAAACGAGAGGGGAAGAGTTATAACAGATAAAAGAGTATTTTAGGAGAAAGTGTATGAGTGCAAAGTATAAACAAATTGCAGATGTGTTAGAGCAAAACATTCGAGATGGGCTTTTTAATGAAACGAAAAAACTACCTACAGAAGAAGCGTTGATGAATCGATTTGAAGTAAGCCGTAATACGATACGTAAAGTAATTAGTCAGCTTGTGAATAGAGGTTATATTTTTCAAGTGCAAGGTAGTGGCATGTTTTTACGCGAAACTTCTGTAACAGATTACATTAATTTAGGAAGTTTACGTGGATTAACGAAAAATCTTGTTTCACAAAATATTGAAACGAAAGTGTTAGAGCTGGAAGTAATAGATGCGGACGAAGAGATAGCAAAGCGGATGCAATGCGAAGCTGGAACTAGGTTGTATTTTTTGAAGCGCTTAAGAATTGTAGATGCTAAACCATTCTCTATTGAAGTAAGTTATTTCAAAAAGGATATTATTCCATATTTGAACGAAGAAATAGCATTAAGCTCTGTATACAGTTATTTCATTGAAGATTTACGATTAAATATTGGTTTTGCTGATAAAGTTATTAGTTGTGAAAAAGTAAATAAAGAAAATGCACAGCTTTTAGAATTAAATGAAGGTGATCCGGCGCTTCTTATTGAAAATACAGTGTATCTTGTAAATGGAACAATTTTTGAGTTATCTCAGTCGATGTTTCATTATGAAAAGGCGAAACTTTTAAATCGAATTAATTTTAAATGAAAAATTATCGTGTGAAAAAAGCAACTGGTCCTAAGTGATCAGTTGCTTTTTATTTTTTAAGTGGATGAGCAAAAAAACAAGAAAGTGGTTGGTCCGCTTTTTGCAAACATCTATTATGATAAGAGAAGAAAGGTAGTATGTTATCAACGTTTTAAAGAGGAAGGTTTTTATGTAAGTTCTTTAATTAAAATAGATGGGTCTTAGAGAGGTGAAAAGACAATGAGTTTTGCAATTTCACTAGTCGTTATTATTGTAATTGTATCGCTATTTGGGACTGTACTAGTTGCAAGAAACGTGGAGGAGAATTACGGTAAGTCTACAAAAAGAAATGTGAAAAACTTATCTGCAATCTATATTCTTCTTCTTTTTGTTCTACTGGCCGGGGTAACATGGTATGCGGTAATGATTTGATAGTTTGTAAAAGAACTGGAAATGAGAGTATGAAGTTGGAATTTCAGAAGCTATTGAGTAATCAGAAAGAGAACCATTTTGGATATATCCATTTACGGATAAGAAAATGTGACTAATTAATACTATTTTTACGGTGAATACTGTTAGTAAAAAATGAGGATAGTTCGTTTTGAAAGGAGGAAACTAGATGGAATGGAAACCAAATCGTGCAGATAAGACACCTGTATATAAACAAATTGCTGATTATATTGAAAGAGGCATTTCTTCAGGTGAATTTCCTTCTGATAGTAAGTTACCTTCTGAGCGTATATTGGCAAAGGAATTACAGGTGAACCGGAGTACAATAGTAGCTGCGTATGAAGAATTAAAATCACTTGGAGTAGTAGAACGGCAAAAGGGAAGCGGAACACGGGTTAATACAGACATATGGGGTGTCTCACATAAACGAATACCGAACTGGGGTAGGTACGTGGAGGATGGATCGTTCTTACCTAACGTACCACTCGTTCAACAAATTCGAACGGAAACACAAAAAGATGATTTAATTAATTTAGCGAGTGGTGAACTGTCACCAGAATTAATTCCAAGTGATAGATTTCGAACAATTTTGGCGGAGAAAACATTTATGGAAAATCTCGGCTATGACCATCCACTTGGAAATGAGATGTTGAGAAAAACAATTGCAGCACATGTTCAGCAATATAAACAAATTGAAGCAGATTCAAGCTCTATTCTTATTACGTCTGGAGCACAACAGGCGCTTAATCTTATCGTTCAATGTTTATTAAAACCTGGCGATGCGATTGCGATTGAAGATCCGTCATATTGTTTTTCGCTTCCAATGTTTAAATCGGCCGGTTTAAACATATTTCATTTACCTGTTGATGAGCATGGAATGAATCCAGATGACTTAATCGATTTGCACAAAAAGCATCGCATTCGTATGGTATTTTTGAATCCAGATTATCAAAATCCAACAGGTACTGTGCTTTCATTAGCGAGACGTAAAAAAATTTTAGAACTGTCTTCTGAGTTCGGTATACCAATTGTAGAAGATGATCCGTATAGTTTAATTTCTTTTAATGGAGAAGTGAACCCGACATTAAAATCAATGGACCAAAATGGAAATGTTCTTTATATAAGTTCATTATCAAAAATTGTTGCATCAGGATTACGTATTGGATGGATAATTGGTCCTACACGTGTAATTGAGCGTTTAGCAGATGCAAAGCAACAAGTTGATTTTGGCCATAGTGTATTTACGCAGTGGGTAGCAAATCAATTTTTAGAATCAAAGGATTTTCATACACATATTACGATACTTCGTGGACAATTGAAGCAAAGAAGAGATGAATTAATTGCAGAGCTTGAAGGAACATTGGGAGACCGAGTTGAATGTTTCGTGCCAGAGGGTGGAATACATGTATGGTGTAAAGTGAAAGGAAAGTTTGATGAATATCACTTATTAGGTGAATCTATACGGAATGGTGTCGCATTTGTTCCGGGCAGTGTTTTAGGTTCGAAAAATGAATATATACGATTTACGTTTGGTAGAGCGAATATAGAACAAATTCAACTTGGAATTAAACGGTTTGCCGACACGCTAAATGAAATTTCATAATATGGATGTGTGATAGTGAAATGAGGGAAAGAAATGAAGTACGTGATGCTTTTACTTCAAGTAGGCGTGCTATATATATTTAGCTTAGTGGGTACGTGGATTCAGGAAATATTCCATCTATCAATACCGGGAAGTTTAATAGGGATGTTAATGCTGTTCCTGCTCCTTTCCACTCGCATTTTACCGTTAAAATGGTTTGAGTTAGGTGCGGAAAAGTTAATCGTATTTTTACCGTTATTTTTAATCCCTTCGACAACAGGGCTCATGGAATACGGGTCTTTTCTTTTAAGTAAGGGGAGTATTATATTCCTTTTAGTAGTTGCAAGTACTGTAGTAACTTTGATTGTTTCAGGGTATATAAGTCAATTATTAATAACAACAAAAAAATAAAATCGGCAAGGTGCACGATTCAAATGGTCTTAATTATTATTACTGTAGCAATTTATTTCTTGGCGACAAAGCTATATAAAAAATTTACGTTTGCATTTACGTTACCGGTGTTAACAGTTACGGCAATTATGATTTGTTTATTTTTGATTTTTGGTATTTCTCATCATGAGTATAGGGAAAATGGAGGAGACATTCTTTCAAGCTTATTGAGCCCTGCAATTGTAGCATTAGCCATACCTCTATTTAAAGAGCGAAAGATACTTATGAAAAATTTTTTATCGATACTTATTGGAGTAGTAATAGGTATAGTGGCTGTAACGGGTATGAATGTAGTGATTGGCGGAATTTTAAATATAGATAAGGAACTTATATTAACTACTTTACCACAGTTAGCAACGATGCCTATTGCCTTATCATTAGAGGATCAAATTGGTGGTATTCCATCTATGACTTCTAGTTTTGTAGTTGTTGCAGGAATAACAGGTGCTATTATCGGACCAACAGTACTTAAGCTTTTCAGTATAACAAGTACGATTGGAAAAGGAGTTGGAATGGGCTGTGCATCACATATTATCGGTGTGAGCCGTTTAGTGAAGGAAGGCGAGAAAGAAGCGACTATCGGTTGGGTAACGATGATTGTAACTGGAATACTCATTAGTATACTAATACCGTATGGAACGAAATTTATTTTTTAAATGTAATGGAGATGATAACAATGACAACATGGTTTATAGTTACATTATTTGTTTTTGGAGCTATTAAAGTATTAGTTTCTAGCATGCCCACTTCTGTTGTAGAATCAATTATTAGTAAATTTGAATTGCATCAAAAGCTTGAGGCGGAAAATACTTCTATATCGATAGATGGAAAAAATATAGAGGGAGAAATGAAACTACAAGTTATTCATGAATTTAATGAGGCTTTGTTTTTAGATAAACATTATTTCCCGCCGCACGGAGAAGGGACACCAATAGTCATTGATACGAAGAAAGGGAATAAAGAGATTAGGTTTTCTCTATATAGCTATGAGGAACATGTTGATGTCATTAAGCAATATAAGAAGAAAGTCGTTGCCTATCGTTTACGCTCTAAAAGCCTTCAAACACTGGCACCATTAGCAATAATGGAAGAGTATGCTTAAGAAGGGACCTATAATGGTCTCTTTATTTTTTTATCCAATTATATACGTTCCAAATAAAAGAATAAAAAATCATATAACCAAATAAAGAATATGTATGGTTCCAATTCGCACTATGTACAAATAAACCTAAACTTTCAGCAATCTGTTCAAAAAGGCTAGCGCAAATACCGATCGAAATAATAAATAGAATTCTAGAAACTTTAGATATTTTTTTTGAAATGTGTATAAAGATAACTGTTAAAATCGGCAGTACGAACGATGTAAAAGCTATATTAACTGAAAATGTGGATGAGAAGGGTCTAGCTGGAAAGGAATATATTTGTTTATGAACAAAAAAAGCATCTAAACAAGTTCCAATAATAGAAGAGAGAAAGATTGTAACTACTAATGCTAGAAACTCATTCTTCTTCTCGGAGGAGGACATTTTTCTTTGCGAGAATTGCAAGTTCAATTTTTTCGAGTGTTTTGCAGTAGTCTTCTGTAATTTGTCCATTTATATTTTCCTCCTTATCAACTAAGTAATTTACAACTTGCCAATCGGTAAACCAATCTTCACTGTCAACTTCTTCATGCTTCATATCTCGCCATGCATAGATGAGTGAAGGACTGTATATACGATAAGCGCCACTTCGCAACTGGCATTTCTTTATTCGGCGCTTATAAAACTCACGGGAAAAAGATTCATTTACACTTGAAAATAAATGGGGCCAGTAATCTTTCCTTGATCCTGTATGCGGATGATGTTGGGCCCAGCTTATTATTTGAGATAAAACATGTGTATCTCGAAATAATAATGAATACAATCTTTTTCCAATTAATATCCGTTCATGTAAGGAAGTGAAATGTTTCATTGTATCACCAAATAGTAATACTTTTTGTTTCTTATCATTTTCGTAGAATGGGAAAAGGATATGATTAAACTGAAAGAAATCAAAGAGTTTAAATCCAATACTATTTAGTACAGTCTTTTTAAATTGTACATTTTGAATCACTCTTTTTTCTAAGTAGTTTTGTTCATTAATAATAGTTGCAATCGCTAAAGTTTTTTTGTTACCTGTTTTCCAAAAATGGTTCCACATCGTTTCCATAAATGTAGAAACATTTAGGTGAGAAAGAAGGTGAAATAACTTTTGTGATCTCTTTACACTTTGTTCGTAAAGTAAAAATTGAGGGTATACATCTTGGAAAATAAGCCAATTCCCTCTTTCTAAAAAAGAAAAAAATATGAATTGATCTTTCTCTGATAAAATTCTCGTATATAAATCCCCCTTTAAATCAGTCATATTCCAACCGCCGTTACGTGATACCATATGTCCAAGTAGTGCCCAATGTATTTCTGGATATTGAATGTAAAATTGGTAGTATGCGCGTGTTCTTGTAACATTATTTTTATTTAGTTGTTCTGTTTGTATTTTTATTTTGTTGATGATGAGTTGTTCTTCTTTCGTTAATTTATACATGGTGTCAGAAGGAATAAGCTTGCTTTTTTGTTTTAATTCATTTTTTACGTCGAATAGGGAGAGAGGCAGTGCTTTGGAAGGTCCGTTATATGTATGATTTGAATTGCTTCGGTCCATTCCGTTACCTCCCTTTTTCATAAATTTAAACATGATTATTGGCTATGAATCATTCTATTTATTTTATTACGAGTATAAGAAATAAATGAGCGGTGTTTTTTTACAAGGAATTTATTTATCATGAAAAACGTATAAAAAATCTTACTGTTGTGAGGTGAAATGAAAAACAGAAACTATGTTTAATAGTTTCTGTTTTTTTATTTTGTCAATTAAATGTAACAAACGACGATTATGATTTGAATCAATTGAAAATAATTCAATAAATATTATTTAAATTGAGATGTTTCGTAGGAGGAAAAAGAATGTTAAATAAAATAATTTTAATTACTGGTGGTACAGGTTCGTGGGGGCATGAACTTATAAAACAACTATTAGAAAAATCACCGAAAGAAATTAGAATTTTTTCAAGAAATGAAACGGTCCAGTTTGAAATGCAGCAACAGTTTATAAATGATGATAGGTTAAAATTTATTATTGGAGATATTCGTGATAAAGATCAACTAGTCTATGCTTGCCAAGGTGTACATTATGTGTTCCATCTTGCAGCTTTAAAACATGTTCCAGTATGTGAGTATTATCCTTATGAAGCTATAAAAACCAATATACATGGTACGCAAAATGTAATTGAAGCCTCTATACAGATGCAAGTTGAAAAAGTTATATATGTTTCAACGGATAAAGCTGCTGATCCATCAAATACGTATGGGATGACAAAAGCAATTGGTGAAAAATTAATGGTTCATGCGAATATACAAACGAAGAAAACAAAATTCATTTGTGTTCGTGGTGGAAATGTTTTAGGAACGAGTGGAAGTGTAGTACCACTTTTTAAACAACAAATTAAAAAATCTTCAGAAGTAGGGATTACCGATGCGAATATGACTAGATTTTTCTTAACAGTTGAAGATGCTGTTGGGTTGTTATTTAAAGCCGTATATCAAGGTAGAGGCGGGGAAATCTTTGTTATGAAAATGTCGGCATGTAAAATAACAGATTTAGCAGAAGTATTAATTGAATATTCCGGAAAAGAAAAAGTTAAGGTAAAAGAGATAGGGATAAGACCGGGTGAAAAATTAAGTGAAATGCTTCTATCTGAGGTAGAGAGTAAAACAAGTATAAGTTTTGATCAAAATTATTTTGTGGTACTACCGACTATTCCTATAGAAGGACTTCAAGAATATTATTCTAGCTATCCGCTAGTGGATGTGAAGAGTTTTAGTTCTCAACAAGACTTACTTGGAAAACATGAGGTGAAACAAATGCTATTAAAAGGAGGGTTTTTGCGATGAAAAAAAATGCGAGCCTTTTAATAACTGGTGCAAATGGTTTCACAGGACGCCATGCTTGCCAATATTTTTTACAGCAGGGCTTTCATGTAATTCCTATGTTTCAAAATCGTGCATATGGAGAAAAAATTAGAAATGGTATTACTTGTAATTTAACTAATAAGAGCGAAGTAATGAAGGTAATAAAACAAATAAAGCCAGACTACGTATTGCATTTAGCAGGAAGGAATTCGGTTATAGAATCTTGGACAGCTGCTCTTGAGTATATAGAGATTAATGTAATAGGAACATTATATTTATTAGAAGCAATTAAGCAAGAAGCCTCGCATTGTAGAACATTAGTTATAGGATCTGCTTTGCAAGTAAATAGTATGAACGAAATAAAAATTTCAAATCCATATAGTTTAAGTAAAACGATGCAAGTCATTATTGCAGAGGTTTGGGGAGGATTAATGGATTCAAATATTATCATTGCAAAGCCCTCAAACTTAATTGGTCCAGGGGAATCGAATGGCATTTGTTCGATTCTCGCAAAGAAAATGATAGATATAGAATCAGGTAGAAGTAAAGCCATTATTGAAGTAAACAGTTTGAAAGATAGTAGAGATTTTCTAGATGTACGTGATGCGGTCAAAGCGTATCATGTGTTATTACGAGATGGAATAAATGGAAAACAATATAATATCGGATCAGGAGTAAAACGATCTTTATTAAATGTACTAGAACAATATAAAGAATTAACACAGCTAAATTTTTTTATAGAGGAAACAGAGAAGAGTGGGAGCGACTCAAATGAGAGTTTAGCAATAGAAGAAATAAAAAGGTTAGGTTGGATCCCAGAAATTGAATTTCATCAATCATTAAAAGATGTACTTGAGTATGCGAAGTGTAGTGACATCTGCATGCAATGAAAAACAAAAAAGGGTGTAAGAAATATATGAATGATTATGAAATAATAGATAATCAAAATACGCTATTTCTTTCAATTGTTGATACGTTGGATTGGAGAGATGAAGAAGCGCATGTATTGCGTCTTTATGAGGCAATACATAAATATCAAGCGTATGTAGAAGAAAAAAGAGTTAATCAAATAAAGTCAGCATTAGAGACGGAAACTAGATATGTGATTCAAATCTTTGCTCAATACGAGTGTAGTGAGTATGGAAATGATTTTTATGAACTCATTAAAGATCTTTTACAAGATATAGAGGTGGAGTTAAAGATTTATATAAAAAATAATAATTTTATTTACATTTAAAAGGTAAATATAGAGCTAGATTTTTAATAATAAAGGTGGGTATAAGTTATGAGCAAAACGATTCTTTTTACTGGGGGCGGTACAGCCGGACACGTTATGATTAATATTGTATTAATTCCTAAATTTATAGAGAAAGGCTGGAGAGTCGAGTATATTGGATCCAAAAATGGAATTGAAAAATCATTAGTGCAAAATGTTAAATACAATAGTGTTTCAACGGGCAAGCTTAGGAGATATTGGGATTGGGAAAATTTTAAAGATCCTTTTAAAATTATACGAGGTTGTTTACAAAGTTATAAATTAATTAAGAAAACAAAGCCTGACGTTATCTTTTCAGCAGGAGGATTTGTTTCAGTTCCTGTAGCTATAGGAGCATGGTTAAATCGTGTGCCTATAATTATACGTGAACCAGATAGCACATTAGGACTTGCCAATAAAATAGCATTACCTTTTGCTACAAAGCTATGCACAACATTTCCTCAGACAGGAGAAAATGTAAGGAATGAGAAGAAGGTTTATGTAGGACCAATTGTAAGGGAAGAAATTGAGAAGGGTAACGTATTACGAGGAAGAAGATATTGTGAATTTCAGCAAGATAAACCAGTATTATTAATTATGGGTGGGAGTCAAGGTGCTAAGTGGATAAATGATATGGTAAGGGAATGTTTAGATACAATACTATTAAACTTTAATATTATTCATATATGTGGTAAAGGGAAGGTAGACTCATCTATTGGCATGGAGGGGTATATGCAATTTGAATATATAGGCGACGAGTTGCCGCATATACTAAATATGGCAAGTGTTGTAGTTTCTAGAGCGGGTTCTACTGCTATTTCTGAATTGTTATTTTTGAAGAAACCGATGTTGCTTATCCCGTTAACTAACAGTTCCAGTAGGGGAGATCAAGTTTTAAATGCTGAATATTTTTCACGGCAAGGATATGCTGAAGTTATACTCCAAGACAGAGTAAGTACGAATACATTTATACATGCAGTAAATAAGTTGTATACAAATAAGGAGAAATATATTCAAAACATGAATGGATATAAGAAAACAAATGATGAGGGAATTCATCAAATAATAGATATAATAAATGAAGTGGTGAAGTAATAGAAATGTAAATAGAAAAACAAAAGGAAAGAAGGTATCTTCTTTCCTTTTTACTATATTTGTTCAAATTCATTATTATTTATTCTAATTAGTTATGTACTATCGGTGAATGCCGTTTTCTAATAGCTCAGTAAATGCATGAATATGAATAGGTTTACTGTAATAATAACCTTGAATAAACTGACATTTATTTTTTTGAAGGAAATTTACGTGCTCTTTCGTTTCTACACCTTCAGCAATGACAGACATTCCTAATGTATTTGCTAATGTGATGATCGTTTTAATAATTTCCATTCCATCATCACATGTTTCAGACATTGTAATAAATTCTCTCGGGATTTTTAACGTATCAATTGGATACAAAGGTAAGTAGGCTAGCGAAGAATAACCTGTACCAAAATCGTCGATAGAAATGTGAATCCCTAAACTTTTTAGTGTACGCAGTTTTATCAATGTTTCTCGCTCATCCATCATTGCAATTCGCTCTGTTAATTCAAGATCAAGAGAGCTTGCTGGTAAACCTGTATTTGTTAAAGTAGAAGAAATAGACTTTACAAAATCCTCTTGTTCAAATTCCTTAGCAGATAAATTTACACCTATTTTTAAATGTGAATATCCGAGTGCGTGCCAACGTTTCATTTGCTTGCAAGCCTGCTCTAATGTCCATTTACCTATTGAAATAATTTGTAGTGTTTCTTCTGCAATCGGAATAAACTCGTATGGAGAAATAATACCTAATTCAGGATGATTCCACCTAATTAAAGCTTCTGCACCGATAATTTTATTAGATTCACTATCAACTTGAGGTTGATACAAAAGGAACAATTCTTCATTTTGTAGTGCGTTTGGTAAATCTTTTTCTAATCGTAATCGTCTTTCAATTTTTTTAGCGATTACATCGTCATAAATAGAGACAGAGTTAAGCTCTTTTGCTTTTGCATCATACATTGCAACATTAGCGTTTTTCAGAAGTGTAGCGGTATCGATTCCGGAATGTGGATAAATAGCGATGCCGATACTCAGTGATAAAGTTAATTTATGCTCATGTATGATAAATGACTTTTTCATGCATTCAAATAACTGGTTACATAATTGGAATAAGTAATCTTCGTCAGTATAGCTTTCAATTATGATTGTAAATTCATCGCCACCGATTCTTGAAAGATGAGTATGTGATGGAAGACATGATTGGAATCGCTTTGCTACTTCTTCTAATATGTAATCTCCTGATGAATGTCCAAGTGTATCGTTAATTGCTTTAAAGCGATCTAAATCTAAATATAATAATGCAAACTCGCTTTCTGTTATTTTAGCATTTTTTATAACTCTCTTTAATTTCTTATGGAAAAAGGCACGGTTCCCAATTTTCGTTACAGTGTCATGGAATGCTAAATATTTTATTTCTTCTTGCTGTTTTTTTAGTGCAGTAATATCTTTCACCATAATATAGCTTCCTGAAATTTGTCCGTCTATTATAATAGGAATGATTGTAACGTATAAAAAATAAGTAAAGCCATCTTTATATTGAGAACTAAGTTGTAAGAATGCCGATTCTTGTTGTTTCACTTTTTCTAATGCCATTGCTAGCTTATGCTTATCTTCATCTAAAATGATTGAAAAACAAGTTTCACCTAGTAACTCATCTGTTGGTGCCCCAAGTAGTACACTCCCAGCCTTATTTACATTTAAGAATATTCCATTTAAATCAATGGTGAAGATAGGGTCAGGATGATATTCATATAATGATTTAAACTTTTGCTGTTTTTGGGAAAGAGCCTCTGATTTATGAACTAAATCAGACGTCCGTAAAGTAACTTTTTCTTCTAATTGGGCATTAAATGCCTGCAAACGTTTTGTTAAGGAATTGTTTTGCATACGTACGATAGAATGACGAATGAGTACGAAAATAAAAGTAATACAATTTCCTGTAATGAGAGTTGAAGATGATGTTTGTTCTTTTAATGTAAACCCGATTAGTATTGCAACAGCAAGATAGGGAAATACAACTAAAGCTTTTTTTCCTATTATAGGGTTTACAAGGAAATAATTTTTATGGCTATTATGATCTTCTGAAATAGAGCCAGCTATTGCAATAAGTAATATAGGTATTCTATATAAAAGACGTAATAATATTATCGTTTCAGTTGATAAGTGGTTATTTAAGTAAAAATAAATATAGTTAAAAGTTGCAGAACTTATTAATACAAAAATAAAGATATAAATTTTCCGTTTGGAATTAAAAATTGTTGGACGGAAAAAGAGACTAACACCTAGCAGTAGAAATAATAAATCTGCAATTGGGTATAAAAATGAAAGGAAAACATCTCCTAGTGAAAGAGCGAATATATTTAAATTTGGTTGATTAAATAAATACCATTCTAATGTAAATATGGAAGTAAGCACTATGCATATATCACAAATAAAGAACGCTTTTTCCCATTTATTGCATTCCTTTAAGATTTTATAGCAGAAAGCGATAAGACAGAAAAATAGAAAAAACATATAAAATACATCAGAAACCGTAAAACGATGTATTGGAATTTCGAAGAAGCTATCTTGATATGTATATACTATTTTCCCTAATAAAAAACTACCAATTGCTATTGTAATACATATCCAAAACGGATTTGAACTGACTTTTTTAGAATATATAGAGTAAATCAGTGATACAAATGTAATGGCTTCAACGACAAGTGAAGCGAAGCGTACATCTGAATTTGAAAAATGAGTAGGGAACAGATAGAAAAACATAAAATAGATTGAATAGCATATTAATGTTCCGATTAATATACATAATTGTAAATTTTTATTTAATTTCAATGAAATCACCTTCTTTAATTATGCACTATGTTCGTTATATCTATACATAATAATATTATTTAAGAATTGTATCAGATTTCCTTATAAAAATCATGTTTATAAGGAAAGTGTTAAAGAGTGTAAGTATTCTTAAGGTTTAAAAAATATTGCGGTTGATAGTATAGACTGCATCAAGACTTTAAATAGAAATTGTATATTTAGTCATCCTTTGAATTGTAAAGTTTTTTTAGTGATTTGTAAGTGGAGATGCAAAATTGCATATAAAATGATGAGTATCCTTTTTTGGGGAGCTTTTTATTTTTAATCTGAAAATTAACATTTGTGAAAATGTTGAGAAAGGATATACAATAAGAACGTGTATTCTTACAGAGTGGAATAGTATTGCCACTAAATAGGGAGGCTTTTTTATGATATATCGAATTAAAGATGCAGAAATATACTATGAAATTGTGGGAGAGGGTAAACCGGTCATTATCATACATGGCTGCGCCCCTGACCATAGGTTAATGATGAAATGTATGGAATCAGTATTTCAGAAGTATGAAGGTTATAAGCGAATATATATTGATTTACCTGGAATGGGAAAATCGAATGCTCCAAATTGGATAAATAGTTCAGATCGTATAGTAGAAGTGCTTATCACATTTATTGAGGAAATCATTTCTACTGAAAAATTTTTATTGGTAGGAGAATCATATGGAGGCTATTTAGCTAAAGGTATACTTGCAAAGATGTTTGAGAGAGTTAGCGGATTACTATTAGTATGTCCTGTTGTTGTAGCGGAGCCAGAAAAAAGGATTCTTCCAGATAAACAGGTAATTGTACAAGATGAGGAATTTTTAAATACGCTCACTTCCACAGAAAGAGAGGAATTTTGTGAGTTAGCTGTAATAGCAAATGAATATACATATAAGCGATTTAAAGAAGAAATTAAGCCTGGGTTAGATGTTGCTAATGATGAATTTATTGAAAGGTTGCAAAAGAATTACTCTCTTACTATGGATTTTCAGCGTGAAAAATATGAAAATCCCGTTCTTTTACTGACTGGAAGACAAGATATATCAGTAGGTTATCAAAATATTATAGAAATTATTGAAGAATATCCAAGGGCAACATTAGCAGTGTTAGATATGGCAGGGCATAATTTGCAAATTGAGCAGCCTGAATTATTTGAGAGTTTAGTAGGAGAATGGATTAGACGAACAAATCAGCACAGTTTATAAAGTATTTTAGTATTACGCCTAAGTGTTGAAATGGGATAAATGAACGTGATTTATTAACTTATCTCGCTATTTTCCTGTAAAAGCCCGATTAGTAAGGGCTAATTAAAGTTTCACTTTATAAAAAATTTTAAGGAGAAATTATGAGAACATATATTTATATGGTTAGACATGGTGAATCACCAAAACTAGAAGGAAATGAAAGAATGCGCGGGTTAACTGAGAGGGGACATATGGATGCCCGTAGAGTAACTGACATATTAAAAGCGGAGAGGATTGATACTTTTATTTCAAGTCCTTATAATCGGGCTATGCTAACGATAGAGGAGTCAGCTAATTTCCATGAAAAAGAAATAGTAGTATATGAAAATCTTAAAGAGTGTATGTTTTCAAGTGAGGATCAGGTTATATCAGACAAAGAGGTGTATCCACTTGTACAGAAGATGTTCTCTAATCCGGACTTTGCACGAACGGAAGGAGAGTCATATGCAGATTGCCAGAGAAGAGTAGTGAAAGTATTAAAAGAAATCTTAATGGATTTTCAAGGATGCAAAATTGTAATTGGTACACATGGGCTTGTCATGACATTAATGATAAATTATTTTGATAAACAATATGGTTTTGAATTTTTAATGAATACGTCAAAACCGGATATATATAAGATGGAGTTTAAAGAAGAACAATTAATGAATGTGGAGAGATTATGGAAAGAGGAATAAAATTAGTTGCATGGATTTTGTTGTAAAAGTTACTTTTATAGCAAAGTCTTTTTTTTTTGAATAGAAAGCATCTTTATCAACTATTTTTAGAATGTTAAATAAATAAGTAATTATTCAGTCTTTGAATAAATTATGGAAAAATTGGTTTAGGGAAACAATTTTAAATGTGTCAAAACTCCAAACGTTGGATTTATATTCAATAGGAGAAAAAGATGTAGAATTTTGTCTTACAGTCCCCGTTTACTTTTCATTTCATTACATATAGGCTTTGTGGTGTAAGGGGGACATTGCCTTTACACAAAATCTATAAGGAGGTCATTGTAATGAAACAGATTAAAAAGTTTGCGGGAGTTGCTTTAGCGGGGACGATTGGATTAAGTGGACTACTGTTTTTAGAACCAAGTGTAAGCGTTGCGGAAGCACAGCAAGTGAAAGTAGAAAATTTCAATACAATTGATGTAACGATGAATCTAAATGAATTGTATGTATTAAGTGGCAGAAGTATTGATATTCTTTCTGGAGATAAAGAAGCAATTCAGTTAAATAAATACACAATTAGTTTTAATAAACCTGGGAAGTATGTGATTAAAGTAAATGGCTGTATTTATGATGATGTATATACTTTTATTGTAAATGAGTAGTATATATTCTTAAATTGCGAGATAAAAACAGAAACACCCTATTTGCGATGAGAGTCGTAAATAGGGTGAATTTATTTGTATTAAGCTGTACTTTAAATATGTTCACTAATTTTCTTTTTGTTATGTAAAATATGTAAAAGTGTTAACAATGTAAATGAAATATACATCTTCACAGTCAAAAAAGTTAAAATATTTCGTTTTAAGGATTATAATGGAGGGAGAAACATAAAAGGGAGTGAATGAACTTGAAACAAGAACTTATTGAAAGATTTACGAGATATGTAAAAATTGATACGCAATCAAATGAAGAAAGCCATACAGTACCAACAACACCAGGACAAATTGAGTTTGGTAAGTTATTAGTGGAAGAGCTAAAAGAAATTGGTTTAACAGAAGTAACGATGGATGATAATGGCTATGTAATGGCAACACTTCCAGCTAATACGGACAAGGATGTTCCTGTAATCGGATTTTTAGCCCACTTAGATACGGCAACAGACTTTACAGGGAAAAACGTCAAACCACAAATTCATGAAAATTTTGATGGTAATGCAATTACGTTAAATGAAGAGCTAAATGTTATGTTAACACCAGAGCAGTTCCCGGAATTACCATCATATAAAGGACATACCATTATTACAACTGATGGTACAACACTTCTAGGAGCAGATGATAAAGCTGGTCTTACAGAAATTATGGTTGCAATGAACCATTTAATACATAATCCGCAAATTAAGCACGGGAAAATAAGAGTAGCATTTACACCGGATGAAGAAATTGGTCGTGGGCCAGCGCATTTTGATGTAGAAGCGTTTGGTGCATCATTCGCTTATACGATGGATGGAGGTCCATTAGGTGGTTTAGAGTATGAAAGTTTTAATGCTGCAGGTGCTAAGTTAACGTTTAACGGAACGAATACACATCCTGGAACAGCGAAAAATAAAATGCGCAATGCTACTAAACTGGCTATGGAGTTTAACGGGTATTTACCAGTAGAAGAGGCGCCAGAATATACAGAAGGCTATGAGGGATTCTATCATTTACTTTCTTTAAATGGTGATGTTGAGCAAAGTAAAGCGTATTATATTATTCGAGACTTTGATCGTGAAAATTTTGAGGCGCGTAAAAATAACGTTAAAAATATTGTGAAGACTATGCAAGAAAAATATGGCGAAGATGCAGTCGTTTTAGAAATGAATGATCAATACTATAACATGCTTGAAAAAATTGAACCGGTAAGAGAAATTGTTGATATTGCATATGAAGCAATGAAAAGTTTAGACATTGAACCAAATATTCATCCGATTCGCGGAGGCACAGATGGATCACAATTATCATATATGGGATTACCGACGCCGAATATTTTCACTGGTGGTGAAAACTATCACGGTAAATTTGAGTATGTTTCGGTAGATACTATGGAAAAAGCTGTTCAAGTTATTGTGGAAATTGCAAGACGTTTTGAGGAGCAAGCTTAAAAAAGAACCAAGTAGTACGAATGTGCTACTTGGTTCTTTTAATATAGTACTCGCCACAAATAAAAAGTCGCATAAGACTCCCAATTAGCCCAGTTTGCCGCGAAATCTTTTATTTCATTTTTAGTCGGTTTATTTTTGGAACCTGTTATAAATTTAATTGCATTATGCAGACCAACATCATCAATTGGAAAAGCTGAAGGAAATCTTAAACAACGCATTAAAACATAGTTGGCAGTCCATGGCCCTATACCATGGATAGCAGTTAATTGTTTCTCAGCAACCTTTACATCTTGTGTTTGCAGTAAATCCTCTTTTGATAGTTTTCTCTCTGTAATAAGCTTCGCAATACCGATTAAATATTCACATTTTCTAGTCGTCATTTTTAATTGTTGGAGATCTTCTACATGTAGATTTGCAATTGTTTCAGGTGATGGGAATATCCAATGCTTTCTACCGTCCCGTTCTACATAACTGCCAAATTGCTCAACTAATCTTCTTTTTAGCGTATAAGCATATGTTAAGTTAATTTGTTGACCGATAATTCCCCAGGAAAGTGCCTCAAATAAGTCTGGAATACCTAAAGTACGAAGGCCATAATATTGTTCAATTGGTCCTTGAAGGAGTAAATCATGTTTAGCTAATGTATAAAAGGGAGCTAAATCAGTAGTTAAATCAAACCATTCTTTTACATAGTTAGCTACAGCTTCACGTATCGATTTTTCAGATGTATATGATTCTTCTAAACAATGTATTTGAATATTGCCATCAGTATTCAAACTAATTTCAACTAAAGGATTTACATCTTGAACAGGGATAACTTTATAAATTTTATTGTCTTCAATATGGAACATACATTCATTGTTAGAACGTGATAGATAGCGTAAATTTTCTTGAAAACAAAATTCTTTCGGAACTGCTACAGATAATGCGCTATTATATTCTGCTGTCATATGAATTCCACCTGTAACTTTTCTAATGTAAGCAATTTTTTCTTCATTTCTAATCCACCCCTAAATCCGGTTAGTTTCCCATTCTTCCCAATAACACGGTGACAAGGAATAGTAATAAGGAGAGGGTTAGCAGCAATAGCAGAAGCAACGGCGCGCACAGCTTTAGGTTTTTGAATTCTTTCAGCAATTTCTGTATAAGAATATGTCTTTCCATAAGGAATTTCACGTACCGTATTCCAAACAGATAATTGAAAATTAGTTCCATAAGCATCGATAGGAAATGTAAAAGTTTCTCGCTTGTTTTCTAAATACTCGATAACTTCTTGCGTATATATTTGCAAGTAATCTGGACTATGAATCAATATATGTTGGGGCAGTTTTTTTCTAGCCCATATATTTAATTCTTCAAAGTTTTCGTCTTGTGATCCAATGAAACATAGTCCATTTTCAGTTGCAGCAATATGAAATCGCCAATTTTTATGTGTAAGTAGCGTCCAATATATATAATTATTTTTGTAGGAATTCATTATCGTATCCCTCTTTCATTTCGTTCTTTTTTCGATATTCAGTAGGAGTAAATCCGGTTTTCTTTTTAAATAAAGTTGCGAAATACTCTGGGTTTTCTATCCCGACAGCAGTACTAATTTCTTTAATAGATTGATTTGTGTGTAAAAGGTATTTGGTTGCTTTAAGAACCCTGAATTGTTGTATATATTCTATAGGAGTTAGCCCTATTATTCTTTTGAAAGTACGCTGTAAATGAAAAGGGCTACCGTGACACATTTCCGCAAGCATGTCGAGAGTTAAGGATTCGTCATAATGCTTTTCGATATAGTCTTTAATTTGTTCTACCCACTCTTCATTAGGTAAAGTGATCCCATTTGGCTTACAACGTTTGCACGGGCGAAAGTTTTCGCTTAATGCTTGCTCTGCATGATGAAAAATTCGTACATTGTTTCTATTCGGTATTCTTGATTTGCATGATGGCCTGCAAAAAATTCCAGTTGATTTCACAGCATAAAAGAATTTGCTATCATAGGAAGAATCATTATGAATAATTGCTTGCCAATACTCATTTGTTAATATAACTCCTTCATTGTGCAAAGAACATCACCTCTGAAATTAGTATAACCTGAATAAAGTGCGTATGTATGTATTCATAAATGTAAGAGCAAGATTACAAAGGTGAAAATATCGGATGGCGTTTAGATTATTTTGTTGTTTCGGAAAGAATGAAAGACCAGATAACAGAAGCGAAAATTAATAGTGAAGTGATGGGATCAGACCATTGTCCAGTTGAATTGCATATAAATTTCTAAAAAAAGAAGTATCTCCCTAATATTAGGGAGATACTTCTTTTTTTAATTCAGTTTGTTAAAATTTTTCAAATCATTCTTGAAATAATTTCATATTAAATATATACTTAGTAACGATAATCATTATCAGTGAAAATGATTATCAAGTGATGAAGGCGTAAAAGAATTATAGTCTAGGGGAAGTGAACGTGAATGAGTTCTGGATAAAATTATTAATCTAATGAAATATATATATGGGATAAGATTCATATAGTTAAATTCTATTGAGAATATAGTTTGAAAATTTGAGAGGAGACATATAAAGATGAACAAGAAATTATTTACTTTAGGGATGGTTACAGTTTTAAGTGTAGGTTTAGCGGCATGTAATAGTGCGGATAAAACTTCAGGCGAGCAAAAACAACAGACAAAAGCTACGGAAACGAAAAAAGATGAAAAACGAAAAATTACATATTTAGGTAAAGAATATACAGTGCCAGCAAAAGTAGATAAAATTGCGACAGCTAGTTTAGAGTCAATGGAAGATGCGGCAGTACTTGGAATTAAACCAGTTGGTGCCATTACTGTAGGTGGTAAACTACCAAAGTACCTGGAAAAAGAGTTAGAAGGTGCGAAATCTGTTGGTGAGAAAATGCAACCCAATTTCGAAACATTACTACAATTAAAACCAGATGTGATTACATCAAGTACGAAATTTCCAGCAGAAACAGCTGAAAAGTTTACGAAAGTAGCTCCTACATTCCCGGTATCACACGTTTCAACAAATTGGGAAGATAACTTAAAGTTAATGGGAGAATTAACTGGTAAAAAAGATAAAGCAGAAAAAATTATTAAAGACTACAATTCAGACGCTGAAAAAGCAAAAGCAAAACTAGGAGATAAGTTAAAAGATAAAAAAGTACTTGTCATTAGACTAAGAGCAAACGAATTATTCCTATATCCAGAAGGAGTATACTTCAACCCTGTAATTTATAAAGATCTTGGACTAACTGCTCCAGAACAATTGAAAACTGTAAAAGCACAAGAGAAAATTTCATTTGAAAAACTTGCTGAACTTAACCCAGATTATATTTTCTTACAATATGAGGCAAGTGAAAATAAAAATCCAAAAGTGTTAGAAGAAATTGAAAGTAATCCAATTTGGCAAAGTATGAATGCTGCGAAGGAAAAGAAAGTATTTGTAAACGCTGTAGATCCAATGGCACAAGGTGGTACTGCTTGGAGTAAAACTGCCTTCTTAAAAGAAGCAGTGAAAAATTTATCTAAATAATACAATAAGTAAGGTGCGTTGAATGATATGCAGAAAACAAATGCAGTACCAGTAACTATATTATGTATAGCACCCATACTCATCTTATTTACAGTTATACTTTCGATTTTGTATGGGGCGAAAAGTATTGATGCTGAAACAGTGTGGAACGCATTATTTCATTTTGATTCAAGTGATGTAAATCATAATATTATTATTACTTCACGTTTACCAAGGGTAGTTGCAGCTCTTTTAGTCGGAGCATTTCTAGCCATATCAGGAGCACTTATGCAGGGGATGACAAGAAACTATCTTGCATCCCCTTCTATTATGGGTGTGACGGATGGTGCTGCCTTTGTTATTACACTTTGTATGATTTTTCTTCCAGAAATGTCATCAATTGGTATGGTTGTATGTTCAATGATTGGTTCTGCACTCGGAGCCGGTATCGTGTTTGGTTTTGGTTCGCTCCTTCAAAATGGCTTATCACCAGTTAGGTTAGCAATTATCGGAACAGTTATTGGAACATTTTTAAGCAGTGTATCGGCTGCCATGGCTTCGTATTTCCAAATTTCTCAAAATGTTAGTTTTTGGTTTAATGCAAAGTTAGATCAAGTAGATCCTAATATAATTAAAATTACGATACCGTTTGGGATAATTGGAATAATTTTAGCATTGTTAATATCAAAATCTATTACCATTCTTTCATTAGGCGAAGAGGTTTCTATTAATTTAGGACAGCGTACAAAACTAGTTAAAGCGATGGCAATTTTATCGGTAATTTTTTTAACAGGAACAGCAGTTGCTTTAGTAGGAAAAGTTGGTTTTGTAGGTTTAATTATTCCGCACATTACCCGCTTTATAATTGGAGTAGATTATAAATGGATATTGCCATGTGCAGGCGTTATTGGTGGGGTTTTTTTAGCGTTATGTGATGTTTTAAGTAGATTTGTAAATTATCCATTTGAAACGCCAATTGGAGTCGTAACATCTTTAATTGGAATTCCTTTCTTCCTTTATTTAATCCGTACAAGAGGAGGAGAGAGACATGCTTAAAAATTCAAGTCAACGTTTCGGAATGACGATGGGGATTATTATATTTTTAATACTATGTGCTATTTATATTAGTTTAACAAATGGTACGTTCGACATTACGATTACAGATGTGTTTAAAACACTTTTTAGAATTGATCCAGTACCAGAACATGATTTAGTTATTTTTGAGTTTCGTCTTCCACGTATCGTAATTGCTGGATTAGTAGGATTAGGCCTTGGTGTTGCGGGTGCCGTTATTCAAGGGATTACGAGAAATGGATTGGCAGACCCAGGTATTTTAGGAGTAAATGCCGGTGCGGGAACAGCGATCGTCATTTTTATGTTTTTCTTTCAAGGACAATTAAAAAGCACAGACTGGGTTTCTATTATGATGATGCCAATGTTTGGTTTAGTCGGCGGATTAGGTGCTGCTATTATCATCTATCTTTTTTCTTGGAAAAACGGTAAGTTAGATTCGCAGCGACTTTTATTAACAGGGATTGCAATTGGATCAGGATTTGGGGCCTTTTCTATGTACTTATCACTCAAAATGAAGTCAACTGATTTCGAGATGGCTGCAGTGTGGGTTTCTGGAAGCATATATAGTGCGAACTGGAAGTATATTGTGGCTATGTTACCATGGCTTATTATTTTAATTCCACTTATACAAAAGAAAGCATATTTACTAGATTTATTTCAATTGGAAGAAACGAGTATTACAAGTTTAGGTGTTTCAGTAGAAAGAGAGAAATCGATTTTATTATTAAGCAGTATCGGGCTTGTGAGTGCATGTGTTGCTGTTTCAGGGAGTATCGGTTTTATTGGCTTAATGGCACCGCATATAGCGAAAAGACTTGTCGGTATTCAACATAAGTATATAATTCCCACGTGCGGCGTAATCGGAATGTTTCTTGTAATTGCCTCAGACTTTATTGCAAAAACAGTTTTCACACCTGTAGAGTTACCAGTTGGAATCGTTATTTCTATTGTCGGTGTACCGTATTTCTTATATTTACTTTATAAGGCGAAAGCGTAAGAGGAGGAATAAAAGTGAGTATTTTAAGTGCAAAAAATTTAGAAACAAGTTATGAAAAGCTTACAGTGTTTCGCGATTTAAATGTGGAAATACAAGAAGGAAAAGTAACGACAATTATAGGTCCGAACGGTTGCGGTAAATCAACATTGTTAAAAACAATGGGAAGAATTTTAAAACAAAAAAGCGGAAAAGTATATTTGCAAGGGCAAGATTTACATACAATTTCAACGAAAGAAATTGCGAAGCAGTTAGCTTTACTACCGCAAACTCCAATTGCACCAGGTGAACTTAAAGTGGAAGAATTAATTTCTTATGGACGCTATCCACATCGAAATAACGTAAATAAATTAACGACAAAAGACAAAGAAATGATTGATTGGGCATTAAATATAACGAAAACTTCTGAATTTCGAACGAGACAAATTGCAAATTTATCAGGTGGTCAAAGACAAAAGGTATGGCTAGCGATGGCATTAGCACAAGAGACAGAAGTGTTGCTATTAGATGAGCCAACTACATACCTTGATATGTCTCATCAATTAGATGTATTACAAATTGTGGAGAAGTTAAATAAAGAACATAATTGTACGGTTGTTATGGTATTACATGATATTAACCATGCAGCAAGGTTTTCAGATGAAATTATTGCAATGAAGGAAGGAGAAATTGTTACAACTGGTAGCCCAGAAGAAATCATTACAAATGAAGTATTAAAAGAAGTATTTCATATTGATGCACGTGTCATGATAGATCCGTATAACGGGGCTCCTGTTTGTTTCGGTTATGATAGCGTTGTATCTCAAGAAGAAAAAATCGAAATATATGTAACAAGTTAAAAAGGGGGGGATAGGGTGAATACTACAGTTGAAAAACAGCAGATTATAACATCTAATACAGAACAGTGGAAAATGTATTCAAAATTAGAAGGTAAGGAATATCAAATTCATATTTCAAAGCCGAGGCAGCCAGCACCAGATTCAGGATATCCTGTCATTTATGTATTAGATGGCAATGCCTTTTTTCAAACATTTCATGAAGCAGTTAAAATACAATCAGTAAGAGCGGAAAAAACTGGTGTTTCACCAGCTGTTATAGTAGGATTGGGGTATCCAATTGAAGGCGCATTTTCAGGGGAAGAAAGATGTTATGATTTTACGCCTAGCGTAATTTCAAAAGATGCCCCTTTAAAACCAGACGGTAAACCGTGGCCTAAAACAGGAGGAGCACATAATTTCTTTACTTTTATTGAAGAAGAACTGAAACCACAAATTGAAAAGAATTTTGAGATCGATAAAAGTAAGCAAACGTTATTTGGACATTCTTTAGGTGGACTATTTGCTCTTTATATACTATTTACAAACTTAAATGCTTTTCAAAATTATTTTATTAGTAGTCCATCTATATGGTGGAATAACCAATCCGTACTTGAAAAAGAAGAGAACCTTATACATGAATTAAACAATGCTAAGTTTGAAACAGGAGTGTTCCTTACAGTTGGGTCACTAGAACGAGAGCATATGGTTGTAGGCGCAAATGAATTATCAGAGCGCCTTCTCCAAGTAAACCACGATAAACTTAAATTTAAGTTTTATGAAGCTGAAGGGGAGAATCATGCATCTGTTGTGCCGACTTCTTTAAGTAAAGGATTGAGATTTATTAGTTACGTATAGGAAAAAAGGTTATGGATGAAACATTCCATAACCTTTTTTGATATGTAGAATTGTCCTTTTTGAAAGTTTTGTTTCAACTTTTCGTCTAAAGAGACAAAAAGTTGTCACAAAACGGTCACAATTAGCATAAACATAAAATAGACGAAATGAACTTATTTCCAAAAAGGCTTGGTTTATTCCGATCATGATTTGTAGAGCTGAAAAAGTATGGATTAAAAGTTCACTATATTCCCAAGGAGGTAGATCGTATGAAAACTATTCTTGCTATCGCTGGACTTATTTGGGTTCTATCGCATGGCATCCCAATTTATGAAGGAGAACAAATTCGCAGTGCTCTGAATAAAAATTTTAATGAATATCATATCATTGATCGGCAAGATAATGTTGTAACAGTTCGAGTAAATGACTGTTTTCATACGGTAACCGTTGAAGGAACTTCAGTAGTGAATGATACAAAAGTATGTGATCAGCAATAACTATATATAGGAAGAAAAAAGTCTCAATTTACACATGTGAATTGAGACTTTTATATTTGTGATTGAAGTTTTTTCATAAACAATTATTGACATAACGAGTTTATGTTGATAAAATTCAATTCATAAAATATAGATAATTTAATAGATTTCGAATCAGATGAAAATTAAATCTGATTTCTCTTATCTAGAGAGGTGGAGGGACTGTGCCCTGTGAAACCCAGCAACCATCAATTTTTACATTGAAATGGTGCTAATTCCTGCAAAGCAAATGCTTTGAGAGATGAGAGAAAGGGATAGTATCGATATATGCATACAAACCTTTCTGCTCATTCTAAGGGCAGAAAGGTTTTTTTATTGTTCTCGACTGTGAGTAAAGACTATTCTGGAGGAAAATAGAGAGATTTATACAGTCCGTGTGCAGGAGGAATAACGATGTGAAAATCAATGAACCAATTTGTGCATGTCCTAGTGTTGTTCTAATAAAATGGATTATTGATTTGTTACAGCGTGAATTAATAAATAAATACATAAAAGAAGAAGGGTGTTTACAACATGAAAAAACTATTACTATCAGGACTTATTACAACGGCAATTTTTGGTTTAACTGCTTGTGGAGGTAAAAGTGAAGATAAGCTTGTTGTCGGTGCTTCTAATGTACCTCATGCAGTTATTTTGGAAAAAGCAAAACCATTACTTGAGAAAAAAGGTGTAGAACTAGAAATTAAAAAATTCCAAGACTACGTATTACCAAATAAATCATTGGCGAATAAAGAATTAGATGCAAATTATTTCCAAGGTATTCCATTCTTAGAGAAAGAAATGAAAGACAAAAAATATGATTTTGAAGTAGCTGGAAAAATACACATTGAACCAATCGGTTTATATTCTCAAAAATATAAAAATCTAAAAGAGCTTCCAGATGGTGCAACAATTATTATGAGTAATGCAATTACTGATCATGGACGTGGTTTAGCAATTTTACAAAAAGAAGGTATTTTAAAAATTAAAGATGGTATAGATCCTGTACAAGCAACCGTAAAAGATATTGCAGAAAATCCGAAAAATTTAAAATTCAAAACAGACATTGAACCTGGTTTATTAACACAAATGTATAAAAATAAAGAAGGTGATGCTATTTTAATTAATGCTAACTATGCAATTGATGCAAAATTAAATCCAAGAAAAGATGCAATTGCGATTGAAGGTAAGGATTCGCCATATGTAAACGTAGTTGCAGTTCGTAAAGGTGACAAAGATAAGAAAGAAATTAAAGCACTTGTAGAAGTATTACATTCGAAAGAAATTGAAGATTTTATTAATAAGGAATATAACGGTGCTGTTATTCCTGTAAAAGAATAACTTTGAAAACTAAGAAATGGTACTCTTTACAACTACGTATTTTATAACTGATGAAAATTAATTATTTTATTAAGGGCTACTAAGGTAGCCCTTTTATATTTGCAACGAGAAATGGTTAGGGAATGTACATTAATGGAGGCTTTAGTTGAAGAACATAGCACAAAAGTGATTAAACATTTTACTTTATTAAGTTCTGATGGAGAATGTAATGTTTTTTTGAAAAAAGAAAGGGTATCATGAAAATTGAGACTGAGAAGCTAATAAATTGTTAAGAATAAGCTTAGAGCGGAAATATACTCATATGGGGTATCATACATAGATAATTAATGCTATAATTGGTATACTCGTAAAAGCAATTGTTTTATTGGATGAAGAGAAACTTTAAGAAGGTGATAATATGGGGCATAAAGAGCATGAAGTGGTAACACATAGATCAGAAAAAGAAAAAGAACAAATTATAAATAGATTAAAGAGGATTGAAGGACAGGTCCGCGGTATTCAAAATATGATTGAAAATGATCGCTATTGTGTGGATATTTTAGTGCAAATTTCAGCGATTAATGCAGCGATGAAAAAAGTAGGAATGGGTGTATTAAAAAACCATACAAGTCATTGTGTTTCAGGTGCTATTAAAGATGGCAATGGTGACGAAGCAATTGAAGAATTAATGACTGTATTTGAACGTTTTTCAAAAGCGTAAAAACAAGCTAGTATGTCACTGGCTTGTTTTTTTGTTTACCTTCATAATAAGATTTCGGGGTATTGATGTGAAAAAGTGTGTGTAAAATAAACTTTTAGAAAATAATTGAAAAATCATGATACAAAACCATTGATTACCTTAGGGGGGTATGGTAAGATGTAATTGTGATTAACAAAGAATGAAGAAACAAGAGGAGGATTTTAAATGGAACAGTTAACATTACAAGTTGAAGGTATGTCTTGTGGACATTGTGTAAATGCTATCGAAAGCAGTGTGAAAGAGCTAAACGGTGTTGAACAAGTGAAGGTTCAATTAGCAGAAGGAACTGTTGAAGTTACTATCGACTCGTCTGCCGTAACATTAAAAGATATCGTTGCTGTAATCGAAGACCAAGGATACGATGTTCAATAATTATTTTTAGATATGGAAATAAATCGTACTTTAAACGAAGTACGATTTATTTTGCTAATAATTATACCTCATAAGGGTATATAGAGGTGAGAGACATGAATGAACAAAAAGAGGCCAATCTTCAAATATCAGGAATGACATGTGCGGCATGTGCAAATAGAATTGAAAAAGGTCTAAAAAAAGTAGAAGGTGTTCATGAGGCAAATGTAAATTTTGCGCTTGAAAAAACAAAAATAATGTACGATCCAACTAAAACAAATCTACAACAATTTAAAGAAAAAGTTGAAGCGTTAGGATATGGAATTGTAAGTGATAAAGCTGAATTTACTGTTTCAGGAATGACATGTGCAGCATGTGCAAATAGAGTTGAAAAGCGTTTAAATAAGTTAGATGGTGTGAACAAAGCGACAGTAAATTTTGCTTTAGAATCAGCTACAGTAGACTTTAATCATGATGAAGTTAATGTAAATGAAATGAAGAGCGCGATTACGAAGCTAGGATATAAATTAGAAGTGAAACCAGATGATCAAGATGCATCAACTGATCATCGATTACAAGAAATTGAAAGACAAAAGAAGAAGTTTATTATTTCGTTTATTTTATCTTTCCCATTATTATGGGCAATGGTTAGTCATTTCTCATTTACGTCGTTTATTTATTTACCAGATATGTTAATGAACCCTTGGGTGCAACTAGCACTTGCAACTCCTGTTCAATTTATCATTGGTGGACAGTTTTATGTTGGAGCTTATAAAGCGTTACGTAATAAAAGTGCGAATATGGATGTTCTCGTGGCGCTTGGAACGTCGGCCGCGTATTTCTATAGTGTATATTTAAGTATTCAATCTATTGGTTCTTCGAAACATATGACAGATTTATATTTTGAAACGAGTGCGGTACTTATTACATTAATTATTTTAGGTAAATTATTTGAAGCGAAAGCAAAAGGGCGCTCATCAGAAGCAATTAAAAAATTGATGGGTTTACAAGCGAAGACAGCTACAGTTGTGCGAGATGGAACAGAAATAAAAATTTTGATTGAAGAAGTAGTAGCTGGTGATATCGTCTATGTAAAGCCTGGTGAAAAAATACCAGTAGATGGTGAGATTGTAGAAGGAAAGTCAGCAATTGATGAATCGATGTTAACGGGTGAAAGTATTCCTGTTGATAAGTCAATTGGGGATGTAGTAATAGGTTCGACAATAAATAAAAATGGATTTTTAAAAGTGAAAGCAACTAAAGTAGGAAGAGATACTGCATTAGCTCAAATTATTAAAGTAGTAGAAGAAGCACAAGGTTCAAAAGCTCCTATTCAAAGGGTAGCAGATCAAATTTCAGGTATTTTCGTACCGGTTGTAGTTGTGATTGCGATTATCACATTTGCAGTATGGATGATATTTGTTACACCTGGTGATTTTGGCGGAGCACTTGAGAAAATGATAGCAGTACTTGTTATCGCTTGTCCGTGTGCATTAGGTCTTGCAACACCTACGTCTATTATGGCGGGATCAGGAAGGTCGGCTGAGTATGGTATTTTATTTAAAGGTGGAGAGCATTTAGAAGCAACGCACCGATTAGATACAGTTATTCTAGATAAAACGGGTACAGTGACAAATGGGAAACCGGTGTTAACAGATGTAATGGTAGCAGATGGATTCCATGAAGCAGAAATACTACGTTTAGTAGGTGCGGCAGAAAAAAATTCTGAACACCCACTTGCAGAAGCAATTGTAGAAGGAATTAAAGAAAAGAAAATTGATATCCCAAGCTCAGAAACGTTTGAAGCGATTCCGGGATTCGGTATCGAATCCGTTGTAGAAGGGAAACAATTATTAATTGGTACACGTCGATTAATGAAGAAATTCGATATTAATATTGAAGAAGTTTCTAAATCGATGGAAGCGCTAGAACGAGAAGGAAAAACAGCGATGCTTATTGCGATCAATAAAGAATATGCTGGTATAGTGGCCGTTGCAGATACTGTAAAAGATACTTCAAAAGCAGCTATCGCAAGACTTAAGAAAATGGGTCTAGACGTTGTTATGATTACAGGAGATAATACACAAACTGCTCAGGCAATTGCGGGGCAAGTTGGTATTGATCACGTAATTGCAGAAGTATTACCAGAAGGAAAAGCAGAAGAAGTGAAAAAACTCCAAGCACAAGGTAAGAAAGTAGCGATGGTTGGAGACGGGATAAATGATGCTCCTGCTCTTGCTACAGCGAACATTGGTATGGCAATTGGAACGGGAACGGATGTAGCGATGGAAGCAGCGGATATAACGTTAATCCGCGGTGACTTAAATAGTATTGCTGATGCGATCTTTATGAGTAAAATGACGATAAGAAATATTAAACAAAATTTATTCTGGGCATTAGCTTATAACGCGTTAGGAATTCCAATTGCGGCATTAGGTTTCTTAGCCCCTTGGGTTGCTGGAGCAGCAATGGCATTTAGTTCTGTATCCGTTGTATTAAATGCATTACGATTACAAAGAGTTAAATTAAAACCTTAAAAAGCTACATTAAGTAATTGAATAGAATTAAAAAACAATACTTGAATAAGTATTGTTTTTTTGTTCGTATAGAAATTAAAACGATATAATAAAGCAGAAATATAGAATCGTATGTAGTAGAAAAGTTAAGAGGTAGTTTCGTAAGGAGACTTATATATGTTAAAAGATATTATAATTAGAACATTCCAGAAAGAAGATTTAGATCAAGTATTACAATTGTTCTATGAAACAGTTCATACGGTTAATGCAAAAGATTATAATGAGTTACAGCTACAGGCGTGGGCACCGGAGCGACTAGATAGAGAAAATTGGTTACAGTCTTTAGAAAAGAATATTAGCTATGTAGCGGATCATAAAGGTGTGATTGTGGGGTTTGGGGATTATAACGATGATCGTTACATAGATCGTTTATTTACGCATAAAGATTATCAAGGGAAAAGAGTCGCTTCATACATACTACAGAAGTTAGAAAAAGAAGCAGTGAACCTAGGGCATAGGGAGATATATACAGAGGCGAGCATTACCGCAAAACCTTTTTTTGAAAGTAAAGATTTTATTTGCATAAAAGAACAAAAGAAACAACATAATGGTCAGATTTTTATTAATTATGTTATGAAAAAAATATCCTTCTCATAAATGAGAAGGATATTTTTCATTATTTTACAGCTTCTTTTAGTTCTTTACCAGCTTTGAAAGCAGGTACTTTAGAAGCTGCGATTTGCATTTCTTCACCAGTTTGTGGGTTACGGCCTGTACGAGCAGCTCTTTCACGAACTTCGAATGTACCGAATCCGATAAGTTGTACTTTTTCACCAGCAGCTAAAGTGTTAGTGATTGATTCTACTACAGTTTGTACAACTACAGTAGCTTCTTTTTGAGAAATCTCAGCATTTTGTGCTACGTTTTTAATTAATTCTGTTTTGTTCATGTTTTTCACCTCATATGTAAATAATGCTATTTAAGTTGTTATTATAACGTATAAAACATTCGAGAACAAGTGTACGTACATATATTCGCAAAAAAAATGAAATTTGTAATATTTTTTAGGGCACTTTATAGACATCCATTTAAGCGGACAGAGATTTGTTCTTCATTTCAGTCTTCTCTTGATGAGCAGGTAGTTTCTTATTATAAGATATGAAGTAAGGTAGTGCTACAAATAACATACCTCCTACTAAATTTCCAAAGAAAACAAAAATAAAGTTTGGAAAATATTCAGCCCAAGTGAAATGACCGGCAAAAATCGCGGCTGGGATGACAAACATATTGGCTACAACGTGTTGAAATCCAATCGCAACAAAAGTCATAACCGGGAACCAAATACCGATAATCTTTCCGATAAATTCTTTACTTCCCATACTGAGCCAAACAGCTAAACAAACGAGCCAATTACATCCGATTGCAGAAATAAATGCTTGCAATGGCGTATCTTGTAGTTTCGCTTGAGCGATAGAAATAGTTTTCGCTAAAAAAGCTCCCTCAGTTAAGCCAACGATATGACCGAAAAAGTAGGCTACAAATACAGCCCCTATGAAATTGCTAAATGTAACAATAACTAAATTTCGTATGAAATAAAATAAAGTAATTTTCTTTTGGAGCCAGGCCATAGAAACTGTCATCATGTTACCGGTTACTAGTTCACCGCCTGCAAGAATAACGAGAATAAGACCAATAGGAAATACAGCAGCGCCTAGAAAACTAGAAAATGATCCCCAATATTTTGGCATTGTCCCAATAACATGAATATCGAGTAAATACCCTAATGCGATAAAAGCGCCACCAAAAAAACCAAGAATTAGCATAGGGAGCAATGATAAATGAGCTTTTTTCCTTCCTGAATTCGCAGCAAGTTCCGTAATTTCTTCTGGTGTAAATACAGACATGAATAACCCCTCCGTAATCAAATGATGGAATGAATAGAAAAAATTTCGAAAATCTATGTATTATAAAAATATGTTATGACTTCTGTATAAAATTGTCAAAGTGAATAGAGAGGGAATTACATATTGATAATATTGTTCATGTTGTCACATGAATGTAACAATAAGGATTTAAAGTGTTTCTAGAGGTGAAAACATGAATACGAATCATGTAAAAAAAGAACGAAAAAAATCAATCGTAAAGATATTTATTATTAGTTTTATAAGTATATTAATGATACCAGTAAGTTTGTATTATTATGCGACAGAAATAGAACGAAAACTAGTAACAGTTACGTGGAATGAAATAGAAGCTTCTACAATTCCTAAAGAGTTTAATAATAAAAAAATATTGCAGTTTTCAGATGTACATTTAGGACCAGAGTTTACACTGAAACAACTTGAACATTTAGTGGAGAAGATGAATGAATTACATCCGGATATAGTAGTTTTTACCGGAGATTTAATAGATAAATTTGGGTCTTATAGTGCGGAAAGAGAAGAAGCGAAGGTTATTTTGCAGAAAATTTACGCTCCCTTAGGGAAATATGCTGTGTTTGGGAATCATGATAGGGGCGGGGGCGGTAGTTTATTTTACAAAAAATATATGGAAGAAGCTGGTTTTTCTGTATTAGTAAATGAAGTGCAGAAAATTAAAGTGGAAAACGGCAAATATATTATAATATCAGGTTTGGATGATTTTCTATTAGGGAAGCCGAAAATAGATTCAACTTTAAAAAACTTGAAACAAAATGATTTCAACATGTTATTAGTACATGAGCCGGATGTTGTAACCAAAATAAATCGTTACCCAGTTGATCTTCAACTGTCAGGACATAGTCACGGAGGACAAGTCCAAATTCCTTTTGTAGGTCCGTTAATTACTACCAAACTAGCTGAGCAATACGTTGAAGGTATGTATGAAGTAGAGGGGAAGAGTAAGCCGTTATATTTATATGTAAATCGTGGCATTGGGACTACTAGGATGCCTGTTAGATTTTGTAGTGTACCTGAACTTTCAATTTTTGTGTTGAAGCAAAATAGTAACTAGAATATTTAACAATATGATTCCAAGGAACGTGCGATGTAGGTCGATGGAAAACAGTTTCTTAAAACTTTAGATGTGACAAAGTAATTTTCATAAATAAAAAACAACAATAGGACCTATTGTTGTTTTTATCCTTCATTGATTGTCCATAAATGTCCGATTGATGAGGGCTAATTATAGTTTTACTTTGTTATTTTTGCAAGGAAAGACCATCAAAATATGTTCTATAGTTATTTGAGAATTCAAAGTTGTTTTTTGCATCCCAATTAATAGACCAAGACATTAGGCCGCGGAATGCAGGATAGCCACTCTGGTTAGAAAGTTTATACTTTCCTCCGAATGGAACTCCTTTAATGATATAATTTAAAGCTTTTTTCATTTCAGTTGGCGAAATATATCCACCACTTGGAGCTGCCGCTGGTGCTGCTGGAAGCCCAATCATGACTTGATCTGAACGAAGAGCTGGGAAAATGTTATTTGCATTACCACCTACAGGAAAACCATGTAAGAGCATATCTGCCATAGCGACCTCGTAGTCTGCAGTACCTTGATTGTAGTTATTACCGTCCATTCCAATCCCGCTACCAGCGTTGTAGTGTTGAACGTGAATGTATGTTAGTTTATCTTTCACTCCGTAAATAATTGGTAAATATGCACCCCATATGCTTCCATATGCGCTATATCCACCTTGAACATAAGCTGTTTCAGGGGCCATGCTTAATAGAAAATCTGGACCATAATGATCTGAGATTGTTCGAATAGCTGAAATAAGATTTACGATTTGGGGAGTAGTTGGGTTTTTGAAGTTAGTGTCATTTCCGTTTAAGTAAATACCTGATTCAAGGTCAATATCTATTCCGTCAAAACCGTATTTATCGATCAGAGATTGTATGGAATTAATAAAACGATCCTTAGCGGCATTGTCAGGAAGTAAAACGACCCCATTTTGTCCACCTATTGAAAGAACTACTTTCTTTCCTTTACTTTTTAAATACGAAATATCTGATTTGAATTCTGCATCTGTACCATACACAGGAGAAAATTCAACAGTGGAACGATCACCACTAGTTTCACCAAAAGATACATTGATTACATCCCATTTTGGTGAAACGTCTTTTAATTTAATAATGCCAGTACCGTTATCAAAATTATGCCAGTATCCAACGAGTAATTTTGAACCTAAATTGTTTGCTGCTTGTGATTGGAAAGGGGATAGCGGTAGAAGTAAGAACATTACTAAAATACAACAAAAAAATTTGAACTTGTTTAACATATCAACACTCCTATACAAAAAGTTGTCTAGATGTATAATCTTGTTTATTTAATAATATCTGAAAATTCTTTCTTTTGTAAAGGGACTATAATTTTCTCAACAATTGTGTATGGGAAAGTATTAAACCTAATGTAATAATTTTTAAAGGAGGTTGAATTTTAATTGTTGAATTCAGAATATTTTGATATATTTTAAAGTATAGGACAAAATCTTTCGCACAGTACTCTTACATAAATTTCAAAATTTAGTTTGGAAGGGGATGTACAAGATTTGGATAAAAATCTAAAGAAAGACCTCAAAATACGCCACATTACAATGATTTCAATTGGCGGTGTAATAGGGGCTGGTTTGTTTGTTGGAAGTGGTGCAGTTGTGCATTCGGCAGGACCAGGTTCTATCGTTTCATATGCATTAGCAGGACTTCTAGTCATTTTCGTCATGAGAATGCTAGGAGAGATGGCAGCTGTTAATCCGACAAGTGGTTCATTTGCAACGTATGCAAGAGAAGCGATTGGTCCTTGGGCGGGTTATACAATAGGCTGGTTATACTGGTTTTTCTGGGTAATTGTTATTGCAATAGAAGCCACAGCAGGTGCTGGTATTATCCAATATTGGATTCCACAAATACCGCTTTGGTTATTAAGTTTAATATTAACAATTTTATTAACACTGACGAACGTTTTTTCGGTGAAATCATTTGGAGAGTTTGAATATTGGTTTTCTTTTATTAAAGTAATAAGTATTGTTTTGTTCCTTTGTCTAGGTCTTGCTGTTATTTTAGGATTTGTTCCAGGAACAGAAGCACCCGGCACTTCGAATTTAATTGGACAAGGTGGATTTATGCCAAACGGTATAAGTTCGGTACTGCTTGGAATTACTGTCGTTATATTTTCATTTATGGGATCAGAGATTGTAGCAGTAGCCGCAGGTGAATCTGCAGAACCTGTAAAAGCAGTAAAAACAGCAACAAACAGTGTGATTTGGCGTATTCTTGTATTTTTTATTGGGTCTATAGCGGTAGTTGTTACGCTACTGCCATGGAATTCAGCAAACATATTAAAAAGTCCATTTGTAGCTGTACTGGAACATATAGGAATACCAGCTGCGGCACAAATTATGAATTTTATCGTTTTAACAGCTGTACTCTCTTGTTTAAATTCGGGTTTATATACAAACTCAAGAATGCTTTTTTCGATGGCAGAAAGAGGAGATGCTCCAAAGGCGTTTTTGAAATTGAACAGTAGTGGTGTTCCAGTTCGGGCCGTTTTATTCGGAACGTTCTTCGCTTATATTGGCGTTGTGTTTAGTTACATTTCTCCAGATAAAGTCTTTTTGTTTTTAGTGAATGCATCTGGCGGGATTGCGTTACTAGTTTATCTCGTTATTGCAGTTTCGCATTTAAAGATGCGTAAAAAAATGGGAAAAGTAGAACAACAAAATTTGAAAGTGAAAATGTGGCTTTTTCCGTATGTAACGTATGTTACAATTGCTGCTATTATAGCAGTTTTAGTTACGATGTTCGCAATTGATACTTTACGTTCACAAGCACTTTTAACAATGTTTGTTACTGTTCTTATCATACTTTCTTATTTTATTTTTAATAGAAATAAAAATAGCACAGTTTTGAATCCTAAAAGTAAGAATGAGGAATCTGTTCGATTCTAATTTTCTAATTTTCGAAGAGAGTTACACCCAGTCATTGCTATAAAAGAATCATATATAATCATAGAAACAAGTAATTACTATTGTCATAGTGGATATAAACTTTTTTCTTGACTTTTTATACGAAGGCGAGCAAAATGGTAAAAAAGGAAGGGGGGATGATAATGGAAGAGTACGTATTAGAGCTGTATAACCTGTTATATACGACAGAATGGCAAGATATTGTTTCGTTTCTAGGAATCGTATTTTGCATGAAAATTGTAATTGTATATATGGAAGAGCAAGGTATGTTCTATTCCTTCTCATCCCCGTTCGATATGCAGCGCGAGCCGTTGCTAAACTATGCCAATGTGAATTACGAACAAATTCCTTTTGTTATTTTCTTTATGATTCGATTTATTACAGCAATTGTAAGGAAAAAGGAAAGTGACGATGAAGAGTGCCACTCAACTTGTAATATAGCGAATGTTTTTTAAGCTAAATACAAGGAGGAGATTTATATGTGGTTTCGATTTCTTATGATTGGTTTCTTTTCATTAACAGCAATTTCTTTAATGGGATATCAAGTGTCTGAAATTTTTCAAGCATATAGCGATACATTTTTTAACAAAAACTAATCGCGTTGCTATTTGAATAATAAAGCGATAAAATCCTTCTTAAGAAGTTTTATTAAGAAGGATTTTTTCTTTGTCTTATCTTGCTGTTTCAAACTATTGTCACATTTACACTGTGAATAGTATGTTAAAATAGTGAGGTTACGTATACATATTTGAAGGAAGAGGGAGTGACCATTTTGGTGGATCAATCAACAAATCAGAAAAGCTATGCTCCTATTGTGATAACGCTTTCTGTAATTGTAAATGCGATTATTTTATTTTTGTTCTTTGGACCTGTTGGCTATGAAGGAGAATTACATTTTGATGTAACAATTTTACCAATGTTAAATGCAATTTTTAATAGCTTTACGTTCGTATTCTTATTAGCAGCTCTATACTCTATTATTAAGAAGAATGTGAAAATGCACCGTGGTTTCATCCTGGCAGCATTTACAACGACGTTGCTATTTTGTGTTTCTTATTTATCTTATCATTACTTAGCGCCAGCAACACATTTTGGCGGAGAAGGATTCATTAAATATGTGTATTTCATCATTTTAATTACACATATTATCCTGGCGGCAATTATTGTACCGCTTGCATTGTTTGCACTTGTATTTGGTTTTACAAATCAATTAACACGTCATCGTAAAATTGTACGTTGGACGATGCCGATTTGGTTATATGTAAGTTTATCTGGTGTTATTGTTTACTTAATGATCTCACCTTATTACCAATAAAAAATCTCAGCCTGTAGGCTGGGATTTTTTTATTAAGCAAATATTTTTGTGAAATGAAAAAAATATGGTATACAAAAGTATAGTTGCTTTTCATATAGAAGGGATGGTAAAGGAATATGCAAAATTTTGTATTTCGTAATCCAACGAAACTTATTTTCGGTAAAGGTCAATTAGAGCAGTTAAAAACTGAAATTCCACAGTTCGGTAAAAAAGTTCTTCTCGTATACGGGGGAGGCAGCATTAAAAGAAACGGTATTTATGATAATGTAATTTCTATTTTAAAGGATATAAATGCAGAAGTATTTGAATTGACAGGTGTTGAACCGAATCCACGTGTATCAACTGTAAAGAAAGGGATTCAAATTTGTAAAGAAAATGGTGTTGAATTTATTTTAGCAGTTGGTGGAGGAAGTGTGATCGACTGTACGAAGGCAATTGCAGCTGGTAGTAAGTACGATGGAGATGTATGGGATATTGTAACGAAAAAAACATTTGCTAATGAGGCATTACCATTTGGTACTGTACTTACTCTTGCAGCAACAGGATCTGAAATGAATGCAGGCTCGGTAATTACAAACTGGGAAACGAATGAAAAGTATGGATGGGGTAGCCCAGTTACTTTCCCGCAGTTTTCAATTTTAGATCCAGTTCATACTACTTCTGTACCGAAAGATCAAACAATTTACGGTATGGTAGATATTATGTCGCACGTATTAGAACAATATTTCCATCATGGAACGAATACAGAACTACAAGATCGTTATTGTGAAGCTGTTTTAAAAACAGTAATTGAGACAGCACCTAAGCTTTTAAGTGATTTAGAAAATTATGAGCATAGAGAAACTATTTTATATTGTGGTACTATGGCGTTAAACGGCATTTTAGCGATGGGAGTAAAAGGAGATTGGGCGACTCATAATATTGAGCATGCAGTTTCTGCTGTTCATGATATACCACACGGGGGTGGCCTTGCGATTTTATTCCCGAACTGGATGAAACATGTTGTAGAGGAAAATGTAAGTCGTTTTAAACAGTTCGCTATTCGTGTATTTGATATAGAAACAGATGGCAAAACAGATAAAGAAGTGGCTTTAGAAGGAATTAAGGCACTGCGTCAATTTTGGACTTCAATTGAAGCGCCAGCAACATTAGCTGATTACGGTATTGGAGAAAATGAAATTGATATAATGGCTAATAAAGCGATGGCGTATGGTGAATTTGGTAACTTTAAAAAATTAAATAAAGATGATGTTTTAAGTATATATAAAGCTTCTTTATAAGTGAATTGAGTAAAGAAATCCGTTTGATATAACGATCAAATGGGTTTCTTTTTTTGTTATTTATAACCGTTTGTGATTGTTTTTGATTATTTATGAATGTTTGTGGTTGATTTTTGTGATCGTTTTCATTATACTGTAATCAAAGAAGAGGTGAATAAAATGTTAACTCCTGAACGTCATCAAATGATATTGCAACTTGTAAAAGAGCAGAAGATTGTTAAATTACAACAATTGGTGGAAAGAACAGAAAGCTCTGAATCAACAATTCGTCGTGATTTAGCGCAATTGGAAAAACAAAGGTTATTAAAGAGAGTTCATGGTGGTGCCGCTGTTTTAACAGGAAAAGGGCAAGAACCAACGATGGTTGAAAAATCATCCAAAAACATTCAAATAAAACAACAAATTGCTAATTATGCGGCTAGCGTTATTGAACAAGGTGATTGTATTTATTTAGATGCAGGAAGTACAACATTTGAAATGATTCCATTTTTAATAAATAAAGATGTGACTGTCGTTACGAATGGACTTATGCATATTGAAGCTTTAGTTGAAAATAATATTCGTGCGTATTTACTAGGTGGAATGATGAAGAGTAGGACGAAAGCTTTAATCGGTGCTATGGCACAGGAAAGTATGCAGAAGTATCGTTTTGATAAATGTTTTTTAGGTGCAAATGGTGTACATGAACAGCTTGGCTTTACAACGCCAGATCCAGAAGAAGCGCTCTTAAAACAAATGGCATTAACATTAGCAAACGAAGGATATTTCTTAATTGATGAAAGTAAGTTTTCAGAAGTTGCATTTGCGAAAATTGCAAATGTTGAAGAAGCAAATATTATTACAAACCATTTAGAAATTGATTTAGAAAAATATAAAAGACAAACCAATGTAATTGAGGCTGATAAACAATGATCTATACAGTTACTTTAAACCCATCTATTGATTATGTAGTACAAGTTAATTCCTTTGATTTAGGCGCAGTCAATCGAGCAGAGAAAGATATGAAGTTTCCTGGAGGAAAAGGGATTAATGTTTCTCGCGTTCTCCATCGTTTAGGTGTGGAAAATATAGCACTTGGATTTACTGGTGGATTCACCGGTCAATTTATTAAAGGTGTATTACAGGCGGAAGGCGTAATGACAAACTTCATCCAAGTAGACGGAGATTCCCGAATTAATGTGAAAATAAAAGGGCAAGAAGAGACAGAATTAAATGGGCAAGGTCCTAATGTGACAAATGAGCAATTTGAACAATTAATGAAACAAATCGAAAGTATGAAGCAGGGAGATTGCGTTGTGCTAGCTGGAAGTGTACCTGCATCTATCCCAACTACCTTTTATGAATCAATCGCAGCGCTCGGAGCTGAAAAAGGTATTCGAGTAGTAGTCGATGCGAGTGGAAGTGCACTGCAGCATGTAATTAAAAATAAGCCATTTTTAATTAAGCCAAACCATCATGAACTTGGTGAGTTGTTTGGAGTGGAGCTTTCAACAGTAGAGGACGTTTTACCTTATGGAAGAAAATTAATTGAACAAGGTATAAAACATGTTATCGTATCGATGGCTGGAGAGGGAGCTTTATTATTTACGGCAGAAGGTATATATGAAGCGACTGTTCCAAAAGGTGTTGTAATTAATTCAGTTGGGGCCGGAGATTCTCTTGTTGCAGGGTTTGTAGGCAAATATGAACAGACAAAAGATATTGAAAAGGCATTTCAATACGGCGTTGCAACAGGGAGTGCAACAGCATTTTCAGCTGATTTATGTAAGAAGGAAAAAGTAGAAGAATTATTGTCGCAAGTAATTGTAGCTAAGCGATAGGGGGAAGCAACATATGAAAATTACAGAACTATTAAAAAGAGATACAGTCATTATGGATTTGACAGCTTCAAATAAAGAAGCTGTCATAGATGAATTAGTTGAGAAATTAAATGGGGCAAATCGTTTAAATAGTAAAATGGAATTTAAAGAAGCTATTTTAAAGCGGGAGTCCCAAAGTACGACTGGAATAGGGGAAGGTATTGCAATACCTCATGCGAAGACAAAGGCTGTTAAACAACCATCGATTTGTTTTGGTAGAAGTGTAAGCGGTATCAATTATGAGTCGCTTGACGGACAGCCAGCACACTTATTCTTTATGATTGCTGCAAGTGAAGGAGCGAATAATACTCATTTGGAAACGTTGTCTCGTTTATCGACATTATTAATGGATGAAGGGTTTCGCAAGCAACTATTAGAAGCAAAGGATGAAAGTGAGCTTCTTCAACTATTTGATGAAAAAGAGAATGAAAAAGAAGAAGAGATTGAAGTCGCAAAACCAGAAGTAAATGAACCGTACGTACTTGCTGTTACAGCTTGTCCAACTGGAATCGCTCACACATATATGGCAGCGGATAGCTTAAAAGCAAAAGCGACAGAGTTAGGAATAGCGATTAAAGTTGAAACAAACGGATCGACAGGTATTAAAAACGGTTTAACGAAAGAGGATATTGAACGTGCAACAGCTATTATTGTTGCGGCGGATAAACAAGTAGAAATGAATCGTTTTGCTGGTAAACATGTCATTCAAGTACCAGTCGCTGATGGGATTAGAAAAACGGAAACACTTCTTAATCGAGCTGTAAAGCAAGATGCACCAATCTTTAAAGGTGTAAAAGAAGATGGAAAGGCAGAAAGTACGGAAAAAGAAAAAGGATTAGGAATTTATAAGCATTTAATGAATGGCGTAAGTAATATGCTTCCGTTCGTTGTTGGCGGCGGGATTTTAATAGCGCTAGCGTTTTCGTTTGGTGGTATAAAGGCGGAAGGTCCTTTAGCTGAATTGTTCATGTCAATTGGTGGAGGAAAAACAGGTGCGTTTTTATTCCTTGTACCAATTTTAGCTGGATTTATTGCAAGTTCTATTGCTGATCGTCCTGGTTTTATGCCTGGTGTTGTAGGTGGATTTTTAGCGGCGAATGCGAATGCTGGCTTTTTAGGTGGATTAATTGCTGGTTTCTTAGCTGGATATGTTGTTTTAGGGTTGAAAAGATTATTTTCAGGACTACCAGTACAATTAGAAGGAATTAAACCTGTTTTGTTATATCCAGTCTTTGGATTATTGATTACAGGAGTTGTAATGCAAAAAGCAGTGATTCCGCCTGTAGTAGCATTAAATGAAATGTTGACAGGGTGGTTAAATGGTTTAAACGGTACGAATGCTATATTACTAGGTCTTATTTTAGGTGGTATGATGGCAATTGATATGGGTGGTCCAATTAATAAAGCGGCGTTTACGTTTGGTATTGCTGCAATAGAAGCACAGAATTTTGGAGTGCACTCAGCAGTTATGGCTGGTGGTATGGTACCGCCACTTGCGATTGCATTTGCAACTACATTCTTTAAATCAAAGTTTACAGAAGCGGAACGTAAATCTGGTTTAACAAATTATATTATGGGAGCATCGTTCATTACAGAAGGTGCGATTCCGTTTGCAGCTGCAGATCCGGTTCGAGTAATTGTAAGTTGTGTTGTTGGTTCAAGTATTGCAGGTGCGTTATCTATGTTATTCCAAATTACATTACCAGCACCGCATGGTGGATTATTTGTAATAGCGTTAGTAAATAAACCGTTACTATATATTTTCTCTATATTAATTGGAACGATTGTCTCGGCTATTATGCTAGGTGTTTGGAAAAAGAAAGTTCAATAACAAATGAAAAGAGAGCAGCTTTTAGTAGCTGCTCTCTTTTTATTACAAAAAAATAGGTTAACAATTAAATATTGATGTTTTTGGTAAAAGATGTAAAGAATTGTGAATTTTTTGTAACAAAAAAGTAACACTGTAATTTTTTCTGGAAAAAAGTTCTTGTGCTCGTATATGAAAAATATATGAAAACCACTGGAGATTTTATGAGAAATACATTTTATTAATATGGAAATTTATGTTACAACTCGTTAATCGTATATTACGAATGCTTTGTAATTGTGTGATTTCTAAAAATTCTAAAAATCTGTCGCTATAATGAAAATACGAAAACAAAGCAAATGGAGGCTATTCATGAAAAAATTATTAGGTATAGCAACAGTAGCAGTTTTTGGTCTTGGGATTTTTGCGGGTTCTGCTAAAGCGGAAACAATTGTAACAACAGACGTATTAAATGTTAGAGAAAACCCAAATGTAGAGTCAAAGCTTGTAGGTAAAGTGTTAAGTGGGAATACACTAGATGTTATAAATACAGAAAATGGATGGACAAAAATTAAGTTGAACGGTAAGGAAGCGTTTGTAAGTGCCGATTTTACAAAGAGCACATATTATGTAACGGCGGGCGTATTAAATGTTCGTGCTGGAGCGAATACTGATTCTGAAATTTTAGGTAAACTTAATAAAAATGATGTGATTGAAACGACGAATCAAGTTCAAAATGAATGGTTACAATTTGACTACAATGGAAAAGTTGGATATGTTCACGTGCCATTTTTAACAGGAACAGCACCTGTAATCGAAAAGAAAGAGGTTGTAGCTCAAGAAGAAGCGCCAGCTAGAACAAATACGCCGGTTAAAAATAATACAGTAGTTAAGAATAAAGAGACTGTTAAGAGTAACGATTCTATTAAGAATGTAGAATCAAGTAAACCTGTGGTAAAAGAAAAACCGGCTGCAAAACCAGTTGCAAAATCTACTGAAACAAGTGCGCCTACTGGTGGTCGTGAAATTACAGTAGAAGCGACGGCATATACAGCAGATCCGAGTGAGAATGGTTCGTATGGTGGTCGTGTATTAACTGCAATGGGGCATGATTTAACAGCAAATCCAAATATGAAAGTAATTGCTGTTGATCCGAAAGTAATTCCGCTTGGATCAAAAGTATGGGTAGAAGGATATGGAGAAGCGATTGCTGGAGACACTGGTGGTGCGATTAAAGGAAATCGCATTGATGTATTAGTCGGTTCAGATGGTAGTGCTAATAGCTGGGGGCGCAAATCTGTAAAAGTGAAAGTTATACAATAGGTTATCGATATTAATATAAAAAGCGGTTGCTTGAAATTATGTAAGCAGCCGCTTTTTATGGATTATTGAAATGGATAAATAGTTTTACCTGTAATAATTTTATATGCACTGCAAAATTGCGTTTGTATATATTCTGTATTTTTATTTTCTGGATGTAATGTTGTTTCATGAAGGGTAGAATGAAAAGCCCGTAGTAAACAATTTAGGGCGAAGTATAATTCCTCTTGTGAACAATTTTGTTCTTTTATAGAAGTAGCTAAAATGAGGTCTTTTGTCAAAGATGAAAAATTGATGGTGGATTGTTTCATAGTTAACTCATCCTCTCGAAACTATTTTTATCATGTATATGCAGAATTGGACAAACTATGTTCTTTTTTCTGTATAATTTCATGTACCGTAATGAAAGAACTTGCAATCATGCCGTTAAAATTGGTAAGATTGGATATAATCAATAGATGGAGTACATTACATAAAGAGAGTTGAATGATATGGGAGAAGTGCAACGTGAAAAAGTTGCTGTCATCATTGGCCCAACTGCTGTTGGGAAGACGAAGTTAAGTATTGATCTTGCCAAAGCGTTAAATGGTGAAATTATAAGTGGAGATTCCATGCAGATTTATCGTACGATGGATATTGGAACCGCAAAGGTGACGAAAGAAGAGATGGACGGAATTCCACATTATATGGTCGATATAAAAAATCCAGAAGAATCATTTTCAGTTGCCGAATTTCAAGAACGTGTTCGTAAGCATATTCGAGAGATTACAGAGCGTGGTAAATTGCCAATTATCGTTGGTGGAACTGGTCTGTATATACAATCTGTTTTATTCGATTATCAGTTTACGGATGATGCTGGTGATGCTATATACCGAGAACAAATGGAAAAGTTAGCATTAGAACGTGGTGTGGAATATGTACATAAAAAATTACAAGAAGTAGACCCAGAAAGCGCTGAGCGTATTCATACAAATAATGTACGCCGTGTCATTAGAGCGTTAGAAATTTTCCACACGACGGGTGAAAAAATGAGTGATCAACTTGAAAAACAAGAAAACGAGTTATTATACGATGTTTCCTTAATTGGCTTGACAATGGATCGAGAAATGCTATACGATCGCATTAACTTACGAGTTGATATAATGATGGACCAAGGTTTATTAGAAGAAGTAGAAGGATTGTATAATAGAGGGATAAGAGATTGTCAATCTATTCAAGCGATTGGGTATAAAGAGATATATGATTATTTTGAGGGTCGTGTATCTTTAGAAGAAGCGGTATCACAATTAAAGACGAATTCACGTCGTTATGCAAAACGTCAATTAACGTGGTTCCGTAATAAGATGGATGTCACATGGTTTGATGTTACAGACGGTGAAAAAACGTCAGAAATTTTACGATACATAGAAGGAAAGCTACAACTAAAGTCGAATAATAGTAAGTAGAGAAAAAGAGGAGGATTCGACATGAAGCAATCAATCAATATTCAAGATCAGTTTTTAAATCAACTCCGTAAAGAGAATACGTTTGTTACGCTGTACTTATTAAATGGTTTCCAGCTTCGTGGATTAATTAAAGGATTTGATAATTTTACAGTCCTACTGGAAACAGAAGGTAAGCAACAGCTTATTTATAAACATGCAATTTCTACATTCGTACCACAAAAAAATGTTTCAATTGAATTAGAGTAGTAATGAATTATTGTACATAACAAAAAAAGAGCGAGTTTCTCGCTCTTTTTTATTTGCCATAAACGATAAATAGTGAAATTTAAGCGATTCTAAATACAGTTAGACGAATGTTAGTATTTCCTGTTGCAGGGATCGTAATCTCATTAAGAGTAGATTGGACAGAAATGTTTGCGCCAGCTCTTAACGTTTCGATTGTAGTAAATGAAAGTGAGTCGCCTATTAGATTTGAAGAGAAGTTGTCAGTTGCGACTGCTCCATTAATTGAAATGCCTACTCCGAGTGGAGCACATCCTGGTGCAGTTGTAGAGATGGATACGCTAATTACATAAATACCACCGTTGATAACAGTAACTGTATCTGTGCCGTTGAAGATAATGTTGTTTACATTAATTGCAGTATTAAAAATGAAGTTGTTAAATTGGAGTACTGTTTGTTGAATGTTGTTTGTTACAACAATTGTTGCTACAGGGAAGCTAGGTCCAGTCGGCCCGGTCGGTCCTGTAACTCCTATACCAGTAGCGCCCGTTGGCCCTTGAACACCTTGAGGTCCGGTAGCGCCAGTAGCCCCTGCAGGTCCTTGAACACCCTGAGGTCCGGTAGCGCCAGTAGCCCCTGCAGGTCCTTGAGCACCTTGAGGTCCAGTAGCGCCAGTAGCCCCTGTATTACCTTGAACGCCTTGAGGTCCAGTAGCGCCGGTAGCGCCCGTGTTACCTTGAGGTCCAGTCGGTCCCTGAGGCCCACCAGAAGGTCCAGTCGGTCCTGTAACTCCTATACCAGTAGCGCCCGTTGGCCCTTGAATACCCTGAGGTCCGGTAGCGCCAGTAGCCCCTGCAGGTCCTTGAGCACCTTGAGGTCCAGTAGCGCCAGTAGCCCCCGCCGGTCCTTGAATACCTTGAGGTCCAGTAGCGCCTGTGTTACCTTGAGCACCCTGAGGTCCGGTAGCGCCTGTGTTACCTTGAGCA
>NZ_JH414708.1:1099602-1131929 GCF_000238655.1 Bacillus sp. 7_6_55CFAA_CT2
CCGGTAGCGCCTGTGTTACCTTGAGCACCTTGAGGTCCAGTGGCACCAGTAGCGCCAGTAGCCCCGGCAGGTCCTTGAGCGCCTTGAGGTCCAGTAGCACCAGTAGCGCCTGTGTTACCTTGAGCACCTTGAGGTCCAGTAGCGCCGTGTTACCTTGAGCACCTTGAGGTCCAGTAGCACCAGTAGCACCCGTGTTACCTTGAGCACCTTGAGGTCCAGTAGCGCCCGTGTTACCTTGAGCACCTTGAGGTCCAGTAGCACCCGTGTTACCTTGAGCACCTTGAGGTCCAGTGGCACCAGTAGCACCTGTGTTACCTTGAGCACCTTGAGGTCCAGTAGCACCCGTGTTACCTTGAGGTCCAGTAGGTCCAGGAGGCCCGCCAGAAGGTCCGGTAGGTCCGGTAACTCCTATACCAGTAGCGCCAGTGGCACCGGTAGCACCCGTGTTACCTTGAACACCTTGAGGTCCAGTGGCACCAGTAGCACCCGTGTTACCTTGAACACCTTGAGGTCCGGTGGCACCAGTAGCACCCGTGTTACCTTGAACACCTTGAGGTCCAGTGGCACCAGTAGCACCCGTGTTACCTTGAACACCTTGAGGTCCGGTAGCACCAGTAGCGCCAGTGTTACCTTGAGGCCCAGTGGCACCGGTAGCACCCGTGTTACCTTGAGGTCCAGTAGCGCCGGTAGCGCCAGTGTTACCTTGAGGCCCAGTGGCACCGGTAGCGCCAGTGTTACCTTGAGGCCCAGTGGCACCGGTAGCACCTGTGTTACCTTGAGGTCCAGTAGTGCCAGTGTTACCTCGAGGTCCAGTAGCACCGGTAGCACCTGCTGGTCCAGTAGGTCCGGTAGGTCCTTGAATGAACGAAGCAGAATTAACTAGAGCAGTTTGTAATGCTGCTATTAATTTAAGGAGCTCTTGAAGTGTGCAAGGGTCAATTCGGAATAATTTTGTAATGTATAGTAAATAGTTAATGAGATTTTGAAGCTCAATAAATACAGCGCTTGCTACAAAGGTTGGATTTCTTAATATAGTTATTAAGTTTTTAATAATAGCTAACCCTTGTGCTTTCAGGGAGGAAGTAGCATCTAGTGAACAAATAAATTTACTTAGTAGGTTCAATGTATCAATTAGATCTTCAATATTTTGGGGAGATGGATTTGCGAAAAAGTTTTGGGATTATTTTTGTTAAATCAATAATAATCGCACGAAATGTTCTAAGTTGAGCTTTAGTAATTGGGATTGATGGAGTATTTGGGATTCGTCCGGCGCTACTTGGAAAGCATGGTTTGGAGAATTTGTTTTGATTGTCGTTATAACGAGACATTAAATCTCTCCTTTCTCACGAAAATGTGAACGAAACTCATCATAGTAGATGCAGAAATTAGTTAAATGGTCATAGTAAAATCGTTTGTTTAAAGAAAAAATAGAAAAAACGCCTTACAATAAGGCGTTTTTTCTATTTTCTGCGTATTGATAATATCGCTTTAAGGAAATTTTTGATTTGAATCCAGCGAGTTTTATAATTTCTGATTCAGGAGTTTCTTTTTTTATTAAGTTTAAAATATAGGTGTTACGAAAATGTTGTCCTGAAATTCCTTTACGTAAATTGGCTCTAGCCACTTCGAGGCGAATCATTTTTTGTATAGCAATTTCCGTTAATGCCTTTGGTGCATCATTTTCATATACCCACCTGTATGTTCCACGGTTAAAATCGAATGCGACAAATAATGGATCATCACTATGGTATTTAGGACGAACTGGTTCTGGGATGCTTTTGTAATAATTATATAGTTGTTTTTTGTCTTCTTTTGCTAATGTAATTGTTCTTTCTACACCTGCGGTTGCTGGGATTGATAATGTATTAGTTTCAAAGTGAACGTGATGCATTGTTAATGCTGTAAGTTCCTGTAAGGATAAACCGTAGTCAATCAATAGATTTAAAATAGCAATATTGCGATCCATTAATAAGGGGCGCACAGGAAGTTGTTTTTCTGAAAGTCCTTCTAATGAAGTGACTATATACTTTAACCTTTTTTCTTCATCAGGTGAAATGAAATCTTCGTTACGAAGTGTACGGTCTGGTTGAATAGATATTTCCATATTTTTCAATGGGTTAGGAATGTTTAGAAAATGATGCATTCTATTTAGTACAATAAATACACGATGCATCGTTTTTTCTGAGTAATGTCGATTCGTTTTTAAATCGGAAAAGTAATCTTCGTAGTCTTTTGTACAAAGTGTAGCCCATATATTACTGGAAGGGAGCTTTTTGTTTTTTTCTAACCAATGTCCGAAGTCTTCAATGTCATAAACATAACGTTTAATAGTTGAGGGTTTTCGGCCTTTATTCAATAAAAAAATAGAAAAGGCTTGTATTGTATCATGGAATTCCGTTGTCTCCATAGTCCCACCACCTTAATTATTTCTTATATTATAGCAAACTTTTCTGAAAATAGGCATTTACAAGGGGGACAGGAATAATAATATTTGGTGAGTGGATAAAATGAGGTGATTGTATGGAACAATCGATGCGAAAGAAAAACAACAATCAAATTAATATTGTGTTAAACCATCGAAAGAAAATTTCTTTGCCAGCCGCAGAAAATAAAACGGTAATTTCAAATGAAACTGCAATTAAACATGAAATGCTGCAGAGAATTGAAGAAGAGATGGGGAAGCTTGTTGGGATGGAGGATATAAAAAAGATAATAAAAGAAATATATGCTTGGATTTATGTGAATAAAAAAAGACAAGAAAAGGGATTGAAGTCAGAGAAGCAAGTACTTCATATGCTGTTTAAAGGGAATCCAGGTACAGGGAAGACAACTGTTGCTAGAATGATAGGAAAATTGCTGTTTGAGATGAATATTCTATCGAAAGGCCACTTGGTTGAAGCTGAACGTGCTGATCTTGTAGGAGAGTACATCGGCCATACAGCCCAAAAAACAAGAGATTTAATAAAAAAAGCAATGGGAGGTATTTTGTTTATTGATGAGGCGTATTCTTTAGCTCGAGGAGGAGAGAAGGACTTTGGAAAAGAAGCAATTGATACGCTTGTAAAACATATGGAAGATAAACAACATGGTTTTGTATTGATTTTAGCTGGATATTCAAGAGAGATGAATCACTTTCTTTCATTAAATCCAGGGCTTCAATCTCGTTTTCCATTTATTATTGAGTTTGCGGATTACTCGGTAAATCAGCTATTGGAAATTGGGAAGAGAATGTATGAAGATCGTGAATATCAGTTATCAAAAGAAGCTGAATGGAAATTTAGGGATCATTTACATGCGGTGAAGTATTCGTCGCAAATTACATCGTTTAGTAATGGGCGATATGTACGGAATATTGTTGAAAAATCAATTCGTACACAGGCGATGCGGTTGTTGCAAGAAGATGCGTATGATAAAAATGATTTAATTGGAATATCGAGTATGGATTTGATGCTCGAAGAGGAGACGCACAGTACATAAACTGTGCGTCAATTTTTGTGTATAAGTTCGTTTACTCTTTTTTTGCTTTTTCTTGGTGTGTTTTATGGAAGTGTTCCATTTTAGCGCTCTTTTCGTGTGCTGAATTAGGATCGTGTCCAAATTGATTTACTGAGCTTTTTTGAGCTCCTTTATTAACGTGGTTTGTCATTTGTATTCACCTCACTTTAAAAATTAGTATAAACATTATATAAAGAAAAAATCGTTAGAAAAGAAAAACCTCTTTACGATATGTAAAGAGGTTAGATTGCTATTTATGCATTGAACGTTCTTTCGTTTCGATACGTCTGTGCGGTAAATGCCATTTGTAATGAATAGAAACCATGCGGAAGCAAACAATTAAAATGAATAAAATGTAAAGGGCCCAATCGCTAACAATAATTTGAGCGCCAATTAAGAAACCTGCTAAAATTGTCCAAAAGGCATATACTTCAGCTCGAAGAACGAGAGGTTTTCTGCGGGCTAAAAGGTCGCGAATGATACCGCCGCCGATACCAGTTAAAACAGCTGCCACGATTGTGGCACTAATTGGTAAATTTAATTTTTGAGCATATAATGCTCCTTGTACAGCAAATGCTGATAAGCCGATAGCGTCAGTGATATTTTCCCACTTTTTCCAATGTCTAATTAACTTATTTGGAAAAAGAAAAATAATAGTCATTGATAAAAGTGCGATTTGGAATAACATGTCTTGTTGCCAAAACGCGACAATCGGATAACCGATTAATAAATTACGAAGGGCACCTCCCCCAAATGCGGTTGCCATTCCTAAAATATACACCCCGAAAATATCATAATCCTCTTCCATTGCAACAATGGCTCCGCTTAGTGCGAAAGCGATTGTGCCTATGATGCTAAAAATCTCCCATGCCATGAATTTTCTCCCCCGCTAACTAGATGAAATGTGCTTCCTCTGCTATTATATTAGAAGGTTTAAATTTCGAAAAGGATGAGTGAACATATTTGATGGAAGAAAAAGAAAAAGTCATATTAGTAGGCTGTCAATTGCCGCAAGATGATGATGAAAAATTTATGCATTCCATGAAAGAGCTTGCATCACTAGCGAAGACTGCACGAGCAGAATTGTTAGTGTCAACAACGCAAAAACGACCAAAGTTTCATCCAGCAACTTACATAGGTAAAGGGAAATTAGAAGAGCTTACAATGCTAACTGAAGAATTAGAGACGGATGTTATTATATTTAATAATGAATTAACGCCGAGTCAAATTCGGAATTTATCCTCAGTATTAGATTCGAGAGTAATTGATCGAACGCAACTAATACTAGATATTTTTGCGCAACGTGCGAAGTCGAGGGAAGGTAAGCTTCAAGTAGAATTAGCTCAGTTGCAATATACAATGCCACGTCTTATGGGGCAAGGGTTGTCCTTATCACGTCTTGGTGGTGGTATTGGAACGAGAGGACCGGGTGAGACGAAACTTGAGACGGATCGTCGTCATATTCGATCGCGTATTGATGAAATAAAGAAACAACTTGCAGTTGTTGTGGAACACCGAAAAAGATATCGTGAGAGAAGAAAAGACAATAAAGTATTTCAAATTTCATTAATAGGCTATACAAATGCAGGGAAATCGACACTGTTTAATAGATTAACGGAAGCTAATACGTTTGAAGAAAACCTTCTGTTTGCAACACTAGACCCAACGACGAGGAAGATGCCCTTACCTTCCGGTTATACAGTATTACTAACTGATACTGTTGGTTTTATACAAGATTTACCCACTTCATTAATTGCTGCTTTTCGTTCAACACTGGAAGAAGCGGGGGAAGCAGATATTATTTTACATGTAGTTGATTCTGCGGATCCTAACTACATAGGGCATGAAAAAACAGTAAAACGATTATTATCAGAACTTGAAATTAATCATATTCCTATTATTACGTTATATAATAAAAAAGATGAATTACATCAAAACTTTATTCCGTTTCCGAAAAGTGATTTCTTAATGACTAGTGCTTTTGAAGAAAGTGATTTATTGCTTATAAAAGAAGCGATAGAAATGAAAATGAAGAAAGAAATGGATCGTTATCGAGTAGAAATCCCTCCGAGTGAAGGTAAGTTATTAACGCTTTTAAAGACGGAAACGCTATTAGCAAAGATGGAGTTTCTGGAAGATAAATTTGTATATGATTGTGCAGGGTATATTTTTACTCATTCATCGCTTAATGTGCAATTAAAGAGATTTTTAGTGGAAGAAGGAGAAAATAAAAATGTTTGATCGTTTGAAAAATGGAGAAAAAATTGCTCCAATCGTAAAAGAAGTAGAGAATCAGATTACAGAAGTACATAAACGTGCGGATGAAGTAATTGAAAGTAATCAGTTTCGTGTATTAGAAAGTTTTCGTAAACATAAAATTAGTGACTCGCATTTTATCCCGACGACAGGTTATGGTTATGATGATATTGGCCGTGATACGTTAGAAAAAGTGTATGCTGATGTATTTGGGGCGGAAGCTGGACTTGTTCGTCCGCAAATTATTTCAGGTACTCACGCTATTTCTACAGCGTTATTCGGTATTTTACGTCCAGGAGATGAGTTATTGTACATTACTGGGAAACCGTATGATACGTTAGAGGAAATCGTTGGTGTGCGTGGGAAAGGTGTAGGTTCATTTAAAGAATATAATATTGGTTACAATGCAGTTCCGCTAACTGAAGGTGGGCTTGTTGATTTTGAAGCTGTTGCAGCAGCGATTCATAGTAATACGAAAATGATCGGTATTCAGCGCTCGAAAGGTTATGCTACTCGTCCATCGTTTACTATTTCTCAAATTAAAGAGATGATCGCGTTTGTTAAAGAAATTAAACCTGATGTTGTTGTGTTTGTAGATAATTGTTATGGGGAGTTTATTGAAGAGCAAGAGCCGTGTCATGTTGGTGCAGATTTAATGGCGGGTTCGCTTATTAAAAACCCAGGCGGGGGAATTGTAAAAACTGGTGGTTACATTGTCGGTAAAGAACAGTATGTTGAAGCGTGTGCATATCGTTTAACATCTCCGGGAATTGGTGCGGAAGCTGGAGCGTCTTTATACAGTCTGCAAGAAATGTATCAAGGGTTCTTCTTAGCGCCACATGTTGCAGGACAAGCGCTGAAAGGTGCAATTTTTACAGCTGCGTTTTTAGAAAAGTTAGGAATGAACACGTCACCAGCGTGGAATGCACCAAGAACAGACTTAATTCAATCTGTTCAATTTGATGATAAAGACCGTATGGTTGCCTTCTGCCAAGCGATTCAATATGCATCTCCAATTAATTCGCATTTTACTCCGTATGCAAACTATATGCCAGGTTATGAAGATGATGTAATTATGGCGGCGGGAACATTTATTCAAGGTGCAAGTATTGAATTGTCTGCTGATGGTCCGATTAGACCACCGTATGTTGCATATGTGCAAGGTGGATTAACGTATTCGCATGTTAAAATTGCGATTTGTTCTGCGATTGATGAATTGATTGAAAAGAATTTATTAACAATTTCTTAAAGGGGAGCTGTCGATATCGGCAGCTTTTTTCGTATAAAAGTAACGATTTATGCGATTAGAAAAAAGAATGAAAAAATTTATAAAAAAATCATGTAAGAAAAGCTAACATCTATTGACACTAAACATAACATGTTATAAAATGAGAAGCAGTTAAGGCGAAGGAGGAACTGAAAAATGAAAGAAGATAGACGTTCTGCCCCGCTGTTTCCAATTGGTATTGTTATGGATTTAACACAATTGTCTGCACGTCAAATTCGCTACTATGAAGAGCATAATCTTGTTTCTCCAACCCGTACAAAGGGGAATCGTAGATTATTTTCATTTAACGATGTAGATAAGTTGTTAGAGATTAAAGATTTGTTAGATCAAGGCTTGAATATGGCTGGTATTAAGCAAGTGTTACTAATGAAAGAAAATCAAACAGAAGCAGTGAAAGTAAAAGAAGAAACGAAAGAAATTTCAAAAACTGAGCTTCGCAAAATACTTCGAGATGAACTACAACATACAGGTAGATTCAATCGAACTTCATTGCGACAAGGTGACATTTCAAGATTTTTTCACTAAAGATAACTGATTCTGAAGGCGATTAGAGGGACTAAGGAGGAATTTATAATGTCTAGATACACAAAAGAAGATATTTTCCGTTTGGCGAAAGAAGAGAATGTAAAGTATATCCGTTTACAATTTACGGACCTTTTAGGGGTAATTAAAAACGTAGAGATTCCAGTGAGACAATTAACGAAAGCTCTTGATAACAAAATGATGTTTGATGGATCTTCGATTGAAGGTTTCGTACGTATTGAAGAATCTGATATGTATTTATATCCTGATTTAGACACTTGGGTAATTTTCCCTTGGACAGCTGAAAAAGGTAAAGTAGCTCGACTAATCTGTGATATTTACAATGCAGATGGCACTCCATTTGATGGAGACCCACGTAACAACTTAAAACGTGTGTTAAAAGAAATGGAAGCTTTAGGATTTTCAGACTTCAATCTTGGACCAGAGCCAGAATTCTTCCTATTTAAGGTTGATGAAAAAGGAAATCCAACATTAGAACTAAACGATAACGGTGGATACTTCGACCTTGCGCCGATGGATCTAGGGGAAAACTGTCGTCGTGATATCGTTCTTGAACTTGAAGAAATGGGATTTGAAATTGAAGCATCTCACCATGAGGTTGCTCCAGGGCAGCACGAAATTGACTTTAAATATGCAAATGCAATTCGCTCATGTGATGACATTCAAACATTCAAACTTGTTGTAAAAACAATTGCTCGTAAACATGGTTTACACGCAACATTTATGCCGAAACCACTATACGGTGTGAACGGTTCAGGTATGCACTGTAACTTATCATTATTTAAAAATGGTGAGAACGTATTCTTTGATGCAAACGGTGACTTACAACTAAGTGATGATGCTCGTCACTTCATCGCAGGTATTTTAAAACATGCACCAGCATTTACAGCGATAGCAAATCCAACTGTAAACTCATACAAACGTCTAGTGCCTGGATATGAAGCGCCTTGTTACGTAGCATGGTCTGCACAAAACCGTAGCCCGTTAGTGCGTATCCCTGCATCTCGTGGTATTAGTACACGCGTAGAAGTACGTAGTGTTGACCCAGCTGCAAACCCATATTTAGTAATGGCTACATTATTAGCTGCAGGTCTTGATGGAATTAAAAACAAATTAACTCCACCAGCAGCAGTAGATCGTAACATCTATGTAATGACAAAAGAAGAGCGCGAAGAAGCAGGTATCGTTGACTTGCCAGCGACATTAGCGCAAGCATTAGTTACATTACAATCTAATGAAGTAGTATGCGGTGCACTAGGAGAACACTTACTTGAGCACTTCATCGAAGCGAAAGAGATTGAGTGGGATATCTTTAGAACGCAAGTTCACCAATGGGAACGCGATCAATATATGTCTCTATACTAAGAGAGAGAAGCCTTGATACTACGGTATCAGGGCTTTTTTTAGCTTTTTTAAGTGAAGTTATTGGATTGTTTTTGATTTCCTTGAATCATTTTACTAAGAAAATTTTTTCGATAGAATCGATCTTCTCTTTTTTTAATTACTTGTGCTATAACTTAATAATTTTTTACTGCCTGTACGACGCGACCAATGATTTTTACGTCCTCATCTGCAAGGTTGTAAGTTTGTGGCTTGTGAATCGAATCATTACTTAATGGTATTAACGTAATGATACTTAGTTATAAAACAGTCTTATTCAGGGATTCATCAATTTATTTTCTAAATTTAGGCAATAAATATAGCTTAGTACCTTGCAATAAACAATACCAAGTGGTATATTATGGATAAGATAGGTACTGTGCATTGAACAGTACTAAGATAGGAAAGGAGGATGGCACTTGAACGTTCAGTTTAAAAAAGGTGTGCTTGAACTTTGTGTATTAGCACTTGTAAAACGTAAAGATAGTTACGGTTATGAACTTGTTCAGCAAATTTCTAATAAATTTTTAATATCGGAAGGGTCAGTATACCCTTTATTACGTCGTTTGACGAAAGAAGGGTATTTTCAGACGTATTTAAAGGAATCTACGGAAGGGCCACCTCGTAAATATTATCAATTAACAGAGCAAGGGGAGACGCAATTTCATTTGTTAGTAACAGAATGGCGTGATTTTGCGAAAGGGGTACAAGAAATTATTGAAGGGGTGGAATGGGATGAGTAAAGAAGGGTTTCTTAAAGAATTATCAAGTTATCTTAGAAAGTTACCAGAGGAAGAGAGGCAAGATATTTTATTGGATTATGAAGAGCACTTTCAGTTTGGACTAGAAGAGGGGAAAACTGAATCGGAAATAATACAGGGCCTTGGTTCTCCGAAAGTAATCGCGAAAGAATTACTTGCGATGTATCGCTTCGATGAAATGAAAAAAAATCCATCGACTTCAAATGTGACAAGAGCTGTTATGGCAGCGATTGGACTTAGTTTGTTTAATTTTATTATTGTGTTAGGCCCGTTAGTCGCAATTATTGCTTTTATATTTTCTTTTTGGATCGGTGGTATTGCTAGTGTAGTAACACCATTTTTCGTTATTGGAAAAGTATTTATGGGTACTTTTATATGGTTGGATCTTTTCGTTAGTATAACGTTTGGTGGGGTAGGTTTATTGTTATGTATTATCGCTTTTTATAGTACAAAGTGGTTTAAGAGATTGTGTGTACGATATGTAATATGGAACTTCAAAATGATAAAAGGAGAGTAAATGATGAAAAAACTATTTTTAATCGCTATCGCTTGTATCATTATTGGAGTAATAGGAATTTCCCAAACATATGAAAAAGCAGTACAAACTGCTGAAAAAGGCGATAAAGAAAATGTAATTAAAAACGAAACATTAAAAAATATAGAAGTTAAGTTAGATGCCGGGGATATTATTGTCCAAAAATCTCCTGACTCTTCTTTTTATGTAAAGCAATCGGGAGATGTACGTAAACAAGAGATTCGTATCGCAGAAGATGGTGACACATTAAAAATTATTGGGGAAAGAGAAAAAGGTGCTTCATTTGATTTTTCTTTTTACAATTTTAGGTTTCAAACGTCTAAATTGACTCTCCTTGTGCCCGAACGCTCTTACCAAGATATAAAAGTAAATTCATCTGCTGGACAAATCGAAATGAGTGATGTGAAAAGTGATAGCGTAAGTGTTAGAACACTTGCTGGAGAAGTAGAGTTGAAACAAGTAACGGCTAAGAATGTGGAGGGATCGACAAAAGCTGGTGAGGTGAACTTTAAGAAGGTATTAGGGAAAGTGACCGCAAAAACAACAAGTGGGGAAATAAATATTCAAGATCATGATTCTAAGTATAATCTAGAAGCAAGTTCAACTGCGGGAGATATAGATATTACTTTATCGGAAAAACCACAAGATGCGGTAATTACTGGGCAAAGTGCTGCCGGAGATGTAACAATTTTTAATGAAGAAAATAAAAACGTAACAATTGGAAATGGTAGTAAAAAGATTAGTGGTAAAACGGCTGCTGGAGATGTGACGATTAAAACTCGTTAATAAGAAATAGAATGCATGGAAATCTATCAAAATACAAAAAAGAAGATAATTACCGTATATAAATAAGGTAATTATCTTCTTTTTATTATTTTTTAATGTAAATCACGATATACGCCAATTACTTTCCCGATAACTGACACTTGTTTTAAAATGATAGGTTCTAATGAAGAATTTTCTGGTTGTAAACGGAAATGGTCTTTTTCTTTATAGAAACGTTTAACAGTTGCTTCATTATCTTCTGTTAAAGCGACTACAATTTCACCATTATATGCAGACTGTTGTTGGCGAACAACAACTAAATCTCCATCGAAAATACCAGCTTCAATCATACTATCTCCAGAAATACGTAACATGAACACTTGGTCTGCTCCAGCAACAATACTAGCTGGAAGTGGGAAATGTTCCTCTACGCTTTCGACCGCTGTAATTGGTAAACCAGCAGTAACTTTTCCGACAATTGGAACTTGAATAACAGATTGTGTTTCCGTATCCATTCGGTCTTCACCTAAAATTTCAATGGCACGTGGTTTTGTTGGATCGCGTCGAATGTATCCTTTTTCTTCTAATCGTGATAAATGTCCGTGCACTGTAGAACTAGAAGCGAGGCCGACTGCTTGACCAATTTCACGTACGGAAGGTGGATATCCTTTTTCTTGTACTTTTAGCTTAATAAAGTCGAGAATGTCTTGCTGGCGTTTCGTTAACTTTTCCATGTTTTCTAACACCTCGTTTTCTTTCATTTTTCTTATTAATAAGTATAACATGTGAAAAAACATTCTACAAACATAAGTTCGAACAAATGGCGGATTTATGTTACACTATAGGGAAATAATAGGGAGAAAGAGGGGGTCAAAATGAATGCAATTATTTATGCACGTGTGAGTACAACGAAAGAAGCGCAAGAAACATCATTATTACGTCAAAAAGATGAATTATTGCATTTAGCTGAGCGCTATCAAATGAATGTTACTAAGGTGATTGAAGAGCAGGCTAGTGGATATACAATTGAACGTGACGGTATATTAGAGGTGTTGGATACAATTCGAGACGAACAAATTGATGTGTTACTTATACAAGATGAAACGCGTCTTGGTAGAGGAAATGCGAAGATCGCGTTAATGCATTGTTTACATAAAGAAGGCATAAAAGTATATACACATACACATAATGGTGAATTACAATTGTCGGATTCTGATTCGATGGTATTAGATATTATTGGTATTGTTGAAGAATATCAAAGAAAGATTCATAATATGAAAATTAAACGAGGTATGCAACGTGCAGTAGAAAAAGGTTATCGTCCAGAAAAAAATTTAAAAAATCGTCATTTAAGTGTAGGAAGAGAGAAAAAAGAAGTGCCAATTGAGGAAATTGTACGTTTGCGAAAAAGTGAACTCACGTTTGAAGAAATTGCAGCAACATTACGTGGATTTGGTCATAATGTTTCAAAGGCAACTGTACATCGTAGATATGTAGAGTATACGAAGCAATTGCTTGATAAAGAAGAGTAACTATTGTATGATAATAATCAGTTTTGATTAGAAGGGGGATTCGAGATGATTAATCACGAACTCGTTGAACGCATTAACTTCTTAGCGAAAAAAGCAAAAGCTGAAGGTTTAACTGAAGAAGAGCAACGTGAGCGTCAATCGCTACGTGAACAATATTTAAAAGGATTTCGTCAAAATATGTTAAACGAACTTAAAGGTATTAAAGTTGTTAACGAAGAAGGTACAGATGTTACACCGACGAAATTAAAAGCTTTAAAAAAGCAAGATAATGCAAAATTAAATTAAAAGATGGGCGAAGCCCATCTTTTTTATTTGTAAAAATCGTTATTTAATAACTTTCCAGTTGTTATTAACTGTTGCTTCTATCGTTTTATGTTCCAATATATAATTAGCGATAAGTTCAGACATATCTGTGGGTATATCTTTTACTACTGGTTTGTTTTGAAACATAAAGAAATTTCCCCCGCCACTTGCACGATAATTATTCATTACAACGTCATATTCTTCATTCATATTAAGAGGAGCACTGTCATGCTGTAAAGATTCTACTCTTTCACCAATTGGTTTTGAAATGTTTAATACGTATGAAATCCCTTCCCACATATCATAATTATAATGTTGTGGCTTTGGTTCTATGTAGGTAGGACTTACGGTGATGGATCCATCTGTTTTTAATGTGAAATAAGAAGCAGAGAGTTCAAGAGCGTTTTTTATATCTGCTCCAGTTATTCTAATTACTTTTAATGTGTTTGGATAAATATAATTAGAAACGATGTCACGCATTGTTACATGTTCCGGGAAACCTGGAGATGTATTATGGAACAAACTTGTACAAGAAATTGATACATTAGCTATATCCATCTGTATTTTATTTATGAATTCGATAAAAGGATGATCATGCAAACGAGTTTGCATAGCATCTGAAATTTGCATGCCCCCTTGAATGATTCCAATAGGTTGATCAAGCCACTTTTGTGTTTTCTCTTCGTAATCGGCTACCAATGAAAGTACATCTTGGTCCGCCTCAACTCCTTGTACAGATAATAATTCAGAAGAACTCTCTTTTTTCACCCATTTATGTTTTGTTTTTTCGAATGTTATTTTTACTTTTCCAACTGAGTGTCCATTGCATCCAGTCTGTAAAATTGTTACACCGTTAGCCATTGTGTGAGAAATTTCTCGGTGTTGATGACCTGTTAGTAAAAGATCTATACCTTCAATTTCATGGCACATTGCATATCCTTGGTTTTCTCCTGTTAACACTTCAGTCGGTACCCCGGTTTGTAAATCTCGTTCAACTCCCCCGTGATACGCTACGACTAGTAAATCTGGTTTCTCATGTTTGCGAATGTAAGAAACCCATTCTTTTGTAGTCTTTAATGCATCTTCAAATAGTAAATCTTTAATGTGATGGGGTTGTTCCCAATTGGGAATGTAATGCGTTGTCACCCCTAAAATAGCAATTTTTATATTTGATTCAATATGTTTTATTACATATGGTTTCCCGAAATAAGGTTTTTTACTGTTTTTATCTAAAATGTTTGCTGATAGGTACGGGAAGTTCGCAGTAGTCACAGCATTATTTAATATATCCATCCCGTAATTAAATTCATGATTGCCGATAATTGCAGCGTCATACTGTAAGTAATTCGCTAATAAGGACATTGGGTTTTTTTGTTTTTTTCGTATGTAACATAATGATAAGTAAATGGTGTGCCTTGAATAAAGTCGCCATTATCAATTAAAAGAACGTTTCTATTTTTGGAACGTTCTTTTTTTATAAGAGTAGAAATTTTAGCTAAACCAAGTTCTGCTGGGGAGTTATCTTGGTAGTGAATAGGATAAACAGTGCCATGTATATCGCTTGTTAATAAGATGTTTAAAGTTACAGTTTGATTTTGTTCCAATATGACTCACCTTTTCTATTGTTATCTTCCAATTCATCATATCAAATATGTGAAGAGAATTTTAATGTGAGTGTATAGAATGTGTAAAGATTCTGTAAATAATCAATTATTTGTAAAAATATGTGATATATTTCTTCATGTTTATGAAAGGTTATTTTATAACAATGAAAAATGGAGGCATTAACATGTTGAAAAAAGTTTTTGCAATGAGCACAACAGTTGTACTAGCAGCGGGATTATTAAGTGGCTGCGGGACGAAAGAGTCAAGTGCAAGTAAAAATGAAGATACGAAAAAAGGGTATGTACCGAAGACTTTAAATGTTCAATTTGTTCCTTCTCAAAATGCGGATACGTTAGAGGCGAAGGCAAAACCGCTTGAGAAGCTATTAAGTGATAAGTTAAATATTCCAGTAAAAGTTAGTATTTCAACGAACTACAATACAATTGTAGAAGCGATGGCATCTAAACAAGTAGATGTAGGATTTTTACCGCCAACAGCGTACGTATTAGCACATGAAAAGAAGGCTGCAAATGTAATTTTACAAGCACAACGTTTTGGAGTAGAGGATGAAACGGGAGCTCCTACAAAAGATTTAGTAGATTATTATAAATCTGAGTTTGTTGTTAAAAAAGACTCTAATATAAATAGTGTAAAAGATTTAAAAGGTAAAAAGATTGGTTATCAAGATGTAACATCATCAGCAGGGTATGTATGGCCTGCAGCTGTTCTATTAAAAGAGGGAATTGATCCGTTAAAAGATGTGAAACCTGTTACATTAAAAGGTCACGATCAGTCGCTTATTGCTCTTTTAAATGGTGACGTAGATGCGGCTGTTGTATTCCAAGATGCTCGTAATATTGTAAAAAAAGATTATCCGAATATATTTGATCAAACGAAAATAGCGAAATTTACTGAGAAAATTCCGAACGATACAATTTCTGTACGATCTGATTTAGATGCAGAGTGGAGCAAGAAATTACAAGATGCTTTCATTGAAATTGGAAAGAATGAGGAAGGTCACAAAATCATTAAAGAAGTATATTCACATGAAGGATATGTTAAATCTGATGATAGTAAATTTGATATCGTTCGTGAATATGGGAAGAAAGTAAAAACGCAATAATACATATGAAAATGGCAGCTAGCTGAAAGGGGATGTTTTCAGTTAGTTTGCCATTTTGAATACATAGAAGGTAGGTAAGATGTGTGATAGAGTTTCGAAATGTCTCCAAAGTGTATCCAAATGGTACAAAAGGATTGAATAATATAAACTTGAAAATTCAAAAAGGTGAGTTTGTTGTAATGGTAGGGGTGTCTGGAGCTGGAAAATCTACACTTCTCAGATCCGTAAATCGTCTTCATGAGATTACCGAAGGAGAAATCATTATTGAAGGTGAGTCTATTACTGCTGCGAAAGGAAAAGAATTAAGGCGTATGCGCCGGGATATCGGTATGATCTTCCAAAGTTTTAATCTTGTAAAGCGATCAACAGTATTAAAAAATGTATTAGCTGGTCGTATTGGATATCATTCCACATTACGTACAACGTTAGGTTTGTTTCCGAAAGAAGATGTGGAGCTCGCATTTCAAGCGTTAAAAAGAGTGAATATTTTAGAAAAAGCATATGCACGTGCTGATGAATTATCAGGAGGACAACAGCAACGTGTATCAATAGCTAGAGCATTGGCACAAGAAGCAAAAATCATATTGGCAGATGAGCCTGTTGCATCGTTAGATCCACTTACGACAAAGCAAGTATTAAATGATTTGAAAAAAATCAATGAAGATTTTGGAATTACAACAATTGTGAATTTGCATTCTATTGATTTAGCTAGGCAATATGCGACACGTATTATTGGATTACATGCAGGAGAAATTGTTTTTGATGGTTCAGTAGAAGAGGCGACAGATGAAAAATTTGCTGAAATTTATGGAGATGTAGCACAGAAAAATGAATTGTTAGAGGTGGCAGTTAAATGAGTGACGTAACGATATATTCGAAATCGATACCGAAGCCGCCGAGTAAATTGAAACATATGTTAACGTTTATTTTAGTTATTTTAATGCTGTGGAGTAGTAGTGTACAAGTAGATGCATCATTTTCAAAATTGGTAGACGGTTTTCCAAATATCGTAGATCTATTGAAAGAAATGGTGCCACCTGATTGGAGTTATTTTCAAGTTATTACAACAGCGATGTTAGATACAATACGTATGGCGATTATTGGGACGACCTTAGGAGCGATTTTAGCTATTCCACTTGCATTGTTTGCAGCAAGTAATGTGTTTACTAACACATTTTTATACAGTCTAGCTCGAATGATTTTAAATTTTATACGAACAATACCAGATTTATTATTGGCGGCTATTTTCGTAGCGATTTTTGGAATTGGGCCACTTCCAGGTATTTTGGCTCTTACTTTTTTTTCAATTGGACTTGTAGCGAAATTGTTGTATGAATCAATTGAATCAATTGACCCTGGCCCACTAGAAGCGATGACAGCTGTAGGGGCTACTAAGGTACAATGGATTGTTTATGGAGTCATTCCACAAGTAAAAGCACACTTTGTTTCCTATGTACTATATACATTTGAGGTGAATGTACGTGCAGCGGCTGTTCTAGGTTTAGTAGGAGCAGGTGGTATTGGACTATATTATGATCGTACACTTGGATTTTTACAATATCAACAAACTGCTTCTATAATTATCTATACCCTTATTGTTGTTTTGTTAATTGACTACATTAGTACATTGTTGCGGGAGAAACTATAATGAATAGAACGACGATGATTGTGCCAAAACCGAAGAAACCGAGTATATATCGCTGGATTATTTTAATAGCACTTACAGTTGTATATGTATGGGCCATTTCAGGAGTACCATTAGAAGGGATAAAGGACACAGCAGGTGAAATCACGAAAGCAATTATGACAGGGATATTAAATCCAGACTGGTCGTATGTATCTTTGCCAGATGGTGAAGATTTATTGCATGGATTAATTGATACGTTGGCAATTGCGATATTAGGTACATTTATTTCTGCATTTTTATCTGTTCCGTTTGCCTTCTGGGCGGCAACGAATATGAGTAGTGGAAAATTAACTTCAGGATCTGGGAAATTTGTACTTAGTTTTGTTCGTACGTTTCCTGAATTAGTTATGGCTCTTTTATTTATAAAAGCTGTTGGTCCAGGCTCTTTTGCAGGAGTATTAGCTTTAGGATTACATTCTATTGGAATGTTAGGGAAACTATATTCAGAAGGAATTGAAAACATAGATAAAGGACCGACGGAAGCGTTGCTAGCAACAGGAGCAAACCGTTTTCAAATACTTTGGTATGCAGTGTTACCACAAGTGTTACCAGATTTTCTATCGTATACGTTATACAGATTTGAAATTAATGTACGATCCGCTGCGGTTTTAGGGGTTATTGGAGCGGGAGGGATTGGTACACCTTTAATTTTTGCGCTGAGTTCACGGAATTGGTCTCGTGTTGGGATTATTTTATTAGGTATTATTTTAATGGTAATTATAATTGATTTGATTTCAAGTTCGATTCGGAAACGGATTGTTTAACTTATTTGAAAAGCATCGAAGTTAGATGCTTTTTTATGTTTTTAAAAACGTATTTAAAAAAGTAAGAATAGAAGAAATTTGTATAAATATACAGATAATTCCCTTTCTTTTTAAAATAAAAATAATGAAAAAGTATGTCATATTGAATGCCCATACATTCCCGGAAACATTGATTTTTTTATAAAAAATCAAAAAAATATCAACATATTTGTCGATACATGTTGTATAATCTTGCGTGGGAAGCTATCATATAAATGTATAAAACGTTTACTAATATAAGCGAAGGGAAGAATAGCATGTCACATTCAATCGAACAACTTTCTATCAACACGATTCGCACATTATCCATCGATGCGATTGAAAAAGCAAACTCTGGTCACCCAGGAATGCCAATGGGTGCAGCACCAATGGCTTATACATTATGGACTCAATTTATGAAACACAATCCAAATAACCCAACGTGGTTTAACCGTGATCGTTTCGTATTATCTGCAGGTCATGGTTCAATGTTATTATACAGCCTACTTCACCTATCTGGTTATGATGTAACAATGGATGACTTAAAGAACTTCCGTCAATGGGGAAGCAAAACTCCAGGACATCCTGAGTACGGTCATACAGCTGGTGTAGATGCAACGACTGGTCCACTTGGACAAGGTATTGCAACTGCTGTAGGTATGGCAATGGCTGAAAGACATTTAGCTGCTAAATATAACCGTGATGCGTATAATGTAGTAGATCATTATACATACGCTATTTGTGGTGATGGAGATTTAATGGAGGGCGTTTCTGCTGAAGCATCTTCATTAGCTGCTCATTTACAATTAGGTCGTCTTGTTGTGCTTTATGATTCAAACGATATTTCATTAGATGGCGATTTAAATCGTTCATTCTCTGAAAGTGTAGAAGATCGTTACAAAGCATACGGATGGCAAGTAATCCGTGTTGAGGATGGAAACGATATTGAAGCAATCGCGAAAGCAATTGAAGAAGCGAAAGCTGACGAAAAACGCCCAACGCTAATTGAAGTAAGAACGACAATTGGTTTCGGTTCTCCAAACAAATCAGGAAAATCAGCTTCACATGGTTCTCCACTTGGTGTAGAAGAAACAAAATTAACGAAAGAAGCATATGCTTGGACTGCTGAGCAAGACTTCCACGTAGCAGAAGAAGTATATGACAACTTCCGTAAAACAGTACAAGATGTTGGTGAAACTGCGCAAGCTGAGTGGAACACGATGCTAGGTGAATATGCACAAGCATACCCAGAATTAGCAAACGAATTCCAAGCAGCAATGAACGGTCAACTTCCAGAAGGTTGGGAGCAAAACCTACCAACTTATGAATTAGGATCAAAAGCAGCAACTCGTAATTCTTCTGGTGCTGTAATTAATGCAATTGCAGAGTCTGTACCATCATTCTTCGGTGGATCTGCTGACCTTGCTGGTTCTAACAAAACATACATGAATAACGAAAAAGACTTTACAAGAGATGATTACAGCGGTAAAAACATTTGGTACGGTGTACGTGAGTTCGCAATGGGTGCAGCAATGAACGGTATTGCACTACATGGTGGTTTAAAAACTTACGGTGGTACGTTCTTCGTATTCTCTGATTACTTACGTCCAGCAATTCGCCTTGCAGCATTAATGCAATTGCCAGTAACGTATGTATTCACACATGACAGTATCGCTGTTGGTGAAGATGGTCCAACACATGAACCAATCGAGCAATTAGCAGCGCTTCGTGCAATGCCAAACGTTTCTGTTATCCGTCCTGCTGATGGTAACGAATCTGTTGCAGCTTGGAGACTAGCTTTAGAATCTACAAACAAACCAACTGCTTTAGTATTAACTCGTCAAGACCTTCCAACATTAGAAGGTGCAAAAGATGATACGTATGAAAAAGTAGCAAAAGGTGCATATGTAGTTTCTGCAAGCAAGAAAGAAACGGCTGATGTAATCTTACTTGCAACTGGATCTGAAGTAAGCCTAGCTGTTGAAGCTCAAAAAGCATTAGCAGTAGACGGCGTTGACGCAGCTGTTGTCAGCATGCCATCTATGGATCGCTTCGAAGCTCAAACTGCAGAGTACAAAGAATCTGTATTACCAAAAGCAGTAACAAAACGTTTCGCAATCGAAATGGGTGCTACATTCGGATGGCACCGTTACGTAGGTCTTGAAGGAGATGTGTTAGGTATCGATACGTTCGGTGCTTCTGCTCCTGGTGAGAAGATTATGGAAGAGTATGGATTTACTGTAGAGAACGTTGTTCGTAAAGTAAAAGAAATGCTTTAATGATTTCAGAAAAATCTCTCCGGCATGGAGAGGTTTTTCTATGTAAATGAGTTTTTTCGACAGAAAAAGTTTTTTATCTCTCCGCAGTCAGACAATCATTGCAAATTTTCTTATATATAATGAAGAGAAAAGGTTGTCCAGATTGGGAGTGGAAAAATGAAAACGTATGAATTGTATTTAATTCAAGAGGATATTGCGAAAGCTTATTTTGGTCGTGAATATTTGTTTTTTGATTTATTTGCTCGATTTTCAGAATCTGGGTCCCTTTCGGAGAAAAAAGTGTTATATAAGCAAATGATGTATATAACGATGCCATTGCAAGTAATGAAAATTCATCATAAATTAGAACAAGCTTTGCGCGTTCTTGGTAAATATGATAGAACACATCATACACATACACTTTATACGGGAGCGGAGTACGGCGAAATAATGGTGAAACCGCACTATATTCGTATGAATACCTCTGGAAATGTCTCTATGGAAACAACATTCTTTGAGGTGTTAAGAAAGTGTGAATTAACATTTTTAGCTATGGATTATGAAAATACAAAGTACGGATGGCTGAATCCTCTAAAACAAGTACGAACATATGTGTAAAAAATGTCGAATTGTATCTTGTCTTATTGAAAAGGTTTTAGTACACTGTAAGGTAGACAACATGAAGGAGGAAAATATATGCCAATTTGGTTAGGTATTCTAGTGGGCGTAGTAGCACTAGTAGCAGGCGTGGCGTTAGGATTTTTCATTGCCCGCAAATATATGATGAATTACTTACAAAAAAATCCACCAATTAACGAACAAATGTTAAAAATGATGATGATGCAAATGGGACAAAAACCTTCCCAAAAGAAAATCAATCAAATGATGAGCGCAATGAACAAGCAACAAATGAAATAAGCGCTAAAAGACACTCGCTAAGAGTGTCTTTCTTTTTGTTAGTTATAGTTTTTAAAACTTTTAAAAATTCTGTATTTTTGGTAAACTGAAAACATCGCTCATTTTAAGGGAGGAGGAAAAAAATGAAAGTGTTTATGAATTTAGCGTGGTTTTTTAAACAAGAAAAACGAGCGTACATAACTGGAATTATTTTATTGTTTGGCGTTGCACTTTTAGAACTTGTAGCACCAAAAGTAATTGGAATCGTTGTAGATGAAATTAATGATGGAACATTGACGACCGATAAGTTACTAAAATGGGTTGTACTATTAGTAATTGTAGGCATTACGATGTACATATTACGTTACATATGGCGTATTATGATTTTCGGGTCTTCATTAAAATTAGCTCGCCAATTACGAAAAAATTTATATGAACATTTTACAAAGATGAGTCCATCTTTCTATCAGTCAAATCGAACAGGTGATTTAATGGCACATGCGACCAATGATATTCAAGCGATCCAGCAAACTGCTGGAGCAGGTGTTTTGACGCTTGTTGACTCATTAGCTGTCGGAGGATGTGTACTCGTAGCGATGGGTTTTACAATTAGCTGGAAGTTAACATTATTAAGTTTAATTCCAATGCCGATTGTAGCTATTTCGACAAATTATTATGGAACTTTATTACATAAAAGGTTTCATAAAGCACAGCAATCGTTTTCGGAAATCAATGATAAAGTGCAAGAGAGTATGAGTGGAATGAAAGTGATTCGCTCGCTTGGACAAGAGAAAGAAGATTTGCAGGCGTTTCGAAGAAAATCAGAAGATGTTGTACATAAAAATGTGTTAGTTGCACGTATTGATTCGTTATTTGATCCGACAATCTCTCTTATCGTTGGATTTTCTTTTTTAATCGCAGTATGTTATGGATCGGTATTAGTTGTAAGAGGTGAATTAACAGTAGGTGATCTCGTTACATTTACGACATATTTAGGTACCCTCGTTTGGCCAATGTTAGCGTTTGGATGGTTATTCAATATTATGGAGCGTGGGCGTGCTTCATATGACCGTGTAGAAAAAATTCTTTCACAAAAATCAGATGTAGTAAATAGCGAAAATGCTGTACAGACAATAGCGAGCGGTAATGTTTCGTTTGCCGTTGATTCATTTTCGTATAAGAAAAATGAATTGTTACATTTAAACGATATTCACTTTGATTTGAAGAAGGGCGAAACGCTAGGAGTTGTAGGACGTACAGGCGCAGGGAAAACAACTTTATTAAAATGTTTAATCCGTGAGTATGATCATTTTAATGGTGAATTAAAAATTGGGGAGCGAGATATTCGAGATATAACACTTCATGGTGTCCGTTCTGCCATTTCATACGTGCCGCAAGATCATTTTTTATTCTCAGCAAGTATTGGTGAGAATATTGCCTTTGGAAAGGCGGATGCTACATATAATGAAATTACCGAAGCTGCAGAGATTGCTTGTATTCATAATGACATCCTCCAATTTTCAGAAGGATATGAAACAGTAGTAGGGGAAAGAGGTGTTTCGTTATCTGGTGGTCAAAAACAGCGAATCTCTATTGCTCGTGCTTTATTAACAAATGCTGAAATTTTAATTTTGGATGATTGTTTATCAGCAGTAGATGCAAAAACAGAAGAGACGATTTTAAGTGCCTTAAAGAGGGAAAGAGCAGGGAAAACGACGATTATTACTGCACACCGATTAAGTGCAATTCAGCATGCCAATCTTATTCTTGTTGTTGATGAAGGTAGAATTGTACAAAGAGGTACACATGAGGAATTAATGAAGGAAAACGGCTGGTATAAGGAAATGTATGAAAGCCAGCAATTAGAAGCTTTAGTCGAGAAAGGAGGCGTATGATGGTAGAGAAGAAGCGAAGTGATTTAAGTAGATTACTTTCCTATATGAAGCCATATAAAGGGTTGCTATCTTTAGCATTTATCTTTTTAGTTGGTGCGACAGTAACGGAAATGATGGGTCCTTTTTTAATTAAACAATTCCTCGATGAACACCTAGTACCGCGGGATTTTGAACGATCAGCGCTCGTTACTTTATTTGTAATTTACATAGTTGCTCATTTATTAAAAGTATTATTTACGTATTTAAATCTATTGTACTTTCAGAACATTGCTTTTAAGATTGTTCAAGATATGCGAGTTGAAGTATATGAACATGTTCAAAAGCTGTCATTAAGTTTCTTTGATCGTACGCCGATTGGTACACTTGTATCGCGTATAACAAATGATACGGAAGCGATTAAAGATTTTTATGTTAGTGTATTATCAACATTTGTGAAAAATGTAGTCTTTTTAGTAGGTATTTTAGTAGCGATGTTTTTATTAGATGTAAAATTAGCGCTATTTTCTCTCGTATTAATTCCGATAATGTTTGCGATTATGGTATTATATCGCCGGAAAAGTGCAGCTTTTTATTTAGAAGTACGTAATCAACTAAGCGTGTTAAATGCAAAGTTGAACGAGTCCATACAAGGAATGAATATTGTTCAAGTGTTCAGACAAGAAAAACGTATGAGAAAAGAGTTTGAAGAAGTGAATAATAAACATTATAGTGCAGGGCGACGTACTTTGAAGTTAGACGCATTACTTTTACGACCAGCTACGGATTTAGTGCATATTGTAGCTATTGCGTTAGTACTAGGTTTATTTGGGATTGATGCTTTAAAGAGCCCTGTTGAAGTAGGAGTTTTATATGCTTTTGTTAACTATATACATCGTTTCTTCCAACCTGTAAATGAGATGATGATGAAATTGTCCTTTTTCCAACAGGCACTTGTTTCGTCATCACGTGTATTTCATTTAATGGACGAGAAAGATTTAGCACCGGTTCAAAAAGGCAATGAGAATCCTCAAGTCGTGGATGGGGATATTGAATTTAAAAATGTTACTTTTTCATATGATGGAAAGCGTGACGTTTTAAAAAATGTATCATTTCACGTGAAACAAGGGCAAACGGTTGCTTTTGTTGGGCATACTGGTAGCGGAAAAAGTACGATTATGAATTTGTTAATGCGATTTTATAATATTAAGTCAGGAAATATTGTAATAGACGGTGTAGATTTAGAAAAATTTGAAGAACGAGAAATTAGAAAGAAAATAGGACTCGTATTGCAAGATGCATTTTTATTTGCTGGAAATGTAAAGCAAAATATTCGTATGTATAATGAAGAAATTACGGATGAAGAAGTAAAAGAAGCTGCTCGATTTGTGCAAGCGAATACGTTTATTGAAAAGTTACCAAAACAGTATGAAACAGAAGTAGTAGAAAGAGGTGCAGCATTTTCAAGCGGTCAACGACAATTAATTGCTTTTGCTAGAACGATAGCAACGAATCCGAAAGTATTAGTATTAGATGAAGCAACAGCTAATATCGATACAGAAACAGAAGAGGCTATTCAAACAGCGTTGCAACAAATGCGAAAAGGTAGAACGACGATAGCCATTGCGCATAGGTTATCTACAATTCAAGATGCAGATCAAATTTTTGTGATGCATGATGGAGAGATAGTAGAAAGAGGAACACATCAAGAATTACTAAGTGAGCAAGGTTTGTATTATAATATGTACTTGCTACAAAATAAAGTGAGTTTGCAAAAGGCCTTGTAATACAAGGTCTTTTTTATTTTGTATACAAAATATGTTTACTCTTTGTTTCTATAGCATAAATGTCGTGTCCTCTTATGAAACTTGTACATATTGTATGTATACGAAGTAAAAAAATTGATAGGAGATTTTATATGCAAAACAGATCAAGTTCAAATGTTACGTTTATTGATGTGTCTCATTGGGAAGGGAATATTGATTGGAATGCAGTGAAGGCATCTGGAATTCCAGCAGCGTATGCAAAAGCGACAGAAGGTGTAAACTACATTGATCCTACTTTTACTAAAAATGTACAAGGAGCCCGAAGTGCGAATGTATTAATTGGTGCATACCATTTTGCACGTCCAGAACAAAATGATGCAATTTCAGAGGCGAAATATTTTGTGAGTATATTACAAAGTAACCAGACAGACTTAATGCCAGTTCTGGATTTAGAATCACCAACAGATCCGAGCAACAGTAATTTAACTGGTAACGCTATATCAAATTGGGCAAGAAACTTTATAAATTATGTGAAACAGGCTACTGGAAAAGATGTAATGTTATATACAGGAGTTTGGTATATTAATGAGTTCGGAATTAGCGGATTAAGTGATATACCGCTTTGGATTGCTAAATACTCGAGTACACCGCCTGCTGATGCTGGTGGATGGACAGCGTGGACAGCGTGGCAGTACACAGATTCTGGACAAATTTCAGGCGTAGGAAATTGTGATGTATCAGCTGCAGTTTCATTAGAAGCTTTAAAAGGGAATGGAGCAAGTGGTGGAGGTAATGTTTCCCCGCCTAATAATGCAACTCCAGTGTACGGGGTTGCTATAATTAATGGAGATAATGTGAATTTGAGAAGTGGACCATCTTTACAGTCTAGTGTAATTCGCCAATTGAATCGTGGCGAAACATATGAAGTTTGGGGAGAACAAGATGGATGGCTTTGTTTAGGGACAAATCAGTGGGTATATAATGATCCGAGTTATATTCAGTATAAACATTATGTGGCGACTATTACTGGTGATAATGTAAATTTGCGTGATGCTCCATCATTAAATGGAAATGTTATAAGACAGTTACATCAGGGTGAAGCGTATCGAGTATGGAGTAAGCAAGATGGATGGCTTTGCTTAGGGACAAATCAATGGATATACTACGATCCGAGTTATATTCAGTATGGTGTACAATAGAGTGAAAATAAAAGGTGCCCCGTCAGAGGTGCCTTTTATTAAAAATATACAACTTTTACAAAGTCTATATCGAAACCATAGTATACTATAGTAGATATATTTATAAAAAATAATCGAAAATGAAATAAAGGAGTAAAAATATGAATTATGTGCTAATAGGTGCGATTTTAATATTATTAGCTGTAGCATTTGTGCTGTTTTATAAAAATAAACAGTTAGAATCAGAGAGTCAGCAAGTAGAATTTGAAAAGAAACAAGCAATTGAAACGTATAAAAATGAAATTGCAGCTACGGTGATAGAGCATAAAGAACAACAAAATAATTTAAAAAATATGGAACAGAAAAAATACAATGATTTACAAGTAAGTGCAAATAGAGAAATTGAAAATATGCGTATGATGAAAAATCAATTAGCTATGCAGCATAGTAAAGAACGTAGTGAAATGCAAAATAAACATAATAACGAAATACATATGTTTCAAAAATTAATTGCAAATTTACGAGAATATACTAAAAACGGTGCTGAAATGAATACGTACGAAACATTACATTATATGAAGCGAGGATTCATAGAGCAAGGCATCATGTTAGATGCTGAATTTCAAGTCATGCCGAATGTTTTTATTAAAAATAATAGTGAAATAAACGATAATAGAATCCATCATCTCATCTTGTGCAAAACTGGTATTTATCTACTGGAGACGAAAGAATGGAACGAGAAATTAATTCATGGTTTAACGAAAGAAAATGCTGGTATATATTCATTTATGATTGATGAAATGGGTAAGTATCAACAAGAAGTTGATAAAGAAGAGACATTTGAATATATAGTAGGTAAAGATTCCTCAACTATACAAGTGAAAAATGAAGGGAATCCAGTATATAAGGCGAAGAAACTATCTAAAATTTTATACAATTGTTTGAATGAAATACAGGCTAATAGTATAAAAGAAAAGGTAAAACCAGTTGTATATTTTTATAATAAAAATGGAAAAGCAATAGTAGACCTTTCTAGTGAGGAAACACCTAGGTTAAAAGATCGGGAGCAAATTGTAACGTTCTTCAGAAATGAAATCTTAACAGGGAAAGTAGTATATACAGTGCAAGAATTAGAACAGATTCGAGAAATGATTAGCCGGATGAATTATATAGTGAGTTAAAAGGGGAGATCTTTCTGAACGCTATGCTACGTGGCATTTTGTATGTCTATTTTTGTTTGTATATAGTAATGTACATTCTATTTATATTCGTCATTGATATGGTCCATATACCCTTAAGTGTAAGGAGCATTTTTGTAGTATTCATACCATTTGTTTTATTAGTCATGATTCAAAGGGCTATTTTATATGTTTCTAAAAATCGTAATGAAGAAAAGAAGCAAATGTTGGGGGTTTTAATAGTAGCACTCATACCATTAATAGTGTGCACTGTACAACTAAGTGTAAATGAATATACATCAAAGTTTAATCAAAATAGATGGTTAAATCATGCAGATAAGCGGGTATATATGGTAGATGATCTATTACAAAAATATAAATTAATAGGGAAATCAAATGAAGAAATTATACAATTGTTAGGAGCTCCAACGGAAACGAGAAGTGGGGAAGAAGGAGTTACCACTTTGTATTATCTTGGGACTGAACGTGGCTTTATTCCAATAGATAGCGAACAGCTTGTTTTCCAATTTGATAGAGATGGAAAAGTCATGGAATATACGGTGCATAAAGATTAAAGAAACGTAGAGGGAAGCTATATGTTATAGCTTCTTTTTTATTTTTCAATATGTCACGGAAGGGGGAGAAGGTTTTTGAGTGGAATAAGGAATGAAAGCGGAGGTGATGCATATATATAGATGCATTGGGTGATTATTAGTCCGATTGGTGAGGGGTAATAATTAATAAGTACGGACAAAAACCCCACTCATTAAAGTTTTACTTTATCATATTGTATAAATGAAAAGGAGGTAAGACGGTGAAAGCAATCCCGACTGATGTCCTGAGTAAAGAATTGATGGAAAGAGAAGGAGTTATATCTATTACAGTAAAGGAATTTGAAAAAATAGAAGTAGCTGGAGTAGTGGTCGCTGGTCCAGCGGTTATTTTGATTAATCAAGATTAAGTACATATTTTTGAAATAAAAAGCATCCGTCTAGGATGCTTTTTATTTGTATGTAAGGATAAATATGATGGATAATTGTGTTACTGGAGGGAAAGTCTGTGGCAATTATTATAACAATGTTAGTAATGGGTATTTTATTAGGATTTGTTGGAGCTGGAGGAGCTGGGTTTATTATCGCGATACTCACTTTAGTATTCCAAATCCCTATTCATGTTGCTCTTGCAACATCTTTAACTGCAATGGCATTTACGACATTATCAGGTGTTGTAAGTCATTACCGTGAAGGCAATGTTGCACTTATTATAGGCGGGATTGTTGGGGGATTTGGCGCAATTGGCTCTTATATTGGTTCTAAATTTGGTTCACTTATACCAGCACATCTTCTTCATTGGTTTACAGCTGGGATGTTATTTTTATCGGCAATTTTTATGTTTATTAAATTAATTATGTTCCAAAACAAAGAAAAGTCGTCTTTATATAAACATAAAGAGTTTTCCGTGAACTACTTGTTGAAATGTGTATGCCTTGGATTAGTTACTGGAATGATGGCTGGTTCATTTGGGATTGGTTCTGCACCGTTTATTCAACTTGGATTAATGGTTCTATTGGGACTTACGATTCAGCAATCTGTAGGGACAACAATGCTTGTTATATTACCGATTGCAATTGGAGGCGGGATAGGATATAGTTCGGAAGGATATTTAGATTATATATTGTTATTACAAGTATTGATTGGGACCATGTTAGGGGCATACATTGGCGCGAAGTTTACAAATTATGCACCGCGAACGCTTTTGAGGTTTTCGATGATTATGACACCGGTTTTAGCTGGTTGTATGCTATTGATGGAATAAAGTGAAATTATAATCAGCAGGGGGTTACTGCCTACAAATAGCGGGATAAAATTAATATAGCAAACTATTAATATATTTTACGAATGAATTATATAGGTAATTCATATTTCCCATATAAAAGGATTTGTTTTAATATTATGAGTGTAAAGTTCGAGTATTCGAAGTACTACTTGAATTATATCCCTATCCCTTTTCTAAAAATGCGAACAAGTTTTGCCCTATTCTATTCAATAGTTAATTGCATAGAAATATATTGTTCGATGACCATTATGGAACGTACATAATGGGAAAATCCCGATCCTTAAAGAGGATGCCCCTAATCTTCATGTGAAAATATGATCGGATATGAAAGCTGACCAATTTATGGTCAGCTTTCTTTTTGTTCGAAAATTATTTCTTCTTTAATTTCTGTTTGCAATAATACAGTTTTTCCAAAGCGACGTTTGCATTCCGCACGCACTTTTTCAATGGCTAGTAGCTGAGTAGTGGCGGGAACTGTGACAATAGCTTGGCGAGGCTTTCGATTTTCTTCACAAAAGACACATTCCACAACATAATTAGAAATCATATTTTCATCCTTCCAGTTTTAATTTCTAAGAAGGGATTGCCTATGAAGTTGATGTAATCTTTCGTCATTGTTTTATTTTTTTCCTCTTTTTTTCAAGGGGAAATAAAAAAGAGGGCGAATTTTAGTAGGGGAGGGATGTTTATGGAGAGATGGATAGGTAGTGCAGCGGTATGTGTAAATGAAAGAAAGGAAGTTTTAATGGTACTGCAGGGCAAAGAGGGAGAAGAAAAAAGGTGGTCTGTCCCAAGTGGAGGACTTGAAAAGGGAGAGACACTAGAAGAATGTTGTATTAGGGAAGTTTGGGAAGAAACAGGTTACAATGTGGAAGTTGTAAATAAAATATATGAAAAAGAGGGTATTACATACGGTGTTCCAGTGTATGTCCATTATTATTTTGTTAAACAAATAGGCGGTAATATGAAAATCCAAGATCCTGATGAATTAATACATGAAATTGCTTGGAAAGGGATACATGAAGTTGAACAATTGTGTTTAGCTTTTCCAGAGGATTATGAATTGCTGTGCCAATATATAGATAAAGAAGCAAGTATGTAAATACTTGCTTCTTTAATGTATCCAAGACAAGAAAAGCGGAACGATAACTAAACTAGCGCCTGCTGTTAAAAGCATAGATAAACTTGCAATTGTTCCTTCCACAGGACCGATTTCGAATGCTTTTGATGTACCGGTTCCATTTGCGCTCGTTCCTAACATAATACCTTTTGCGATTGCTGTTTTAATACGGCAAATACGTATGAGAGAAGGACCGAGCAATGCTCCTGTTAAGGCAGTTAAAACGACAAATACAGCAGTTAATTGTGACATGCCACCAATCATTTCTGAAATAGCCATTGCGATTGGTGTTGTTACGATATGTGGCGCTAAACTATGTTCTAGTGATGAATCAATTTGAAAATAATTTGCTAGTAGTGCTGAAGTAATGACTGATAAAAACGAACCGACAATGACATTAAGTAAGATAGCCATTCCATGTTTCTTTAATAAATCAAAGTATTTATAGATTGGCCATGCAAAAGCAACTGTTGCGGGTTTTAATAATTCAGTTAACCAATGACCACCAGATTCATATGTTTCATAAGGTGTATCTAATCCGAGCAATAAAGCAATTAAAATAATGGGACAGACGAGAAGAGGAGAAAGTAGACTCCAATTCCAACGTTGATACATTTTTTTTGATATCCAATATGTGAATAGTGTTAATAGTAAACAAAGAAATCCGATCATTGCGTTGATCCTTTCCGCTTTAGTAGCAATTCTGTTAAAAGTCCTGTAACTAAGGTAACGCAAAGAGTGCTAATCATAATAATTAAAATGAGATCGATTCCATATTGTGTTAGTGTATCTCTGTAACGTATGACAGCGACTGCAGAAGGGATGAAAAATAAAATAAGTTCTTTTAATAAAAAATCTGCTCCGTCCTGTATCCATTCTTTTTTAACTAGGTTAAATTTTAATGAAATTAATAATAAAAAAATACCGATTATACTTCCTGGAACTGGGAGGTGTGCCTGTTTTGCAATCCATTCACCTGTCCAAGCGAAACAAAATAGTAATAAAATTTGTCCGCTTAACTTCCACCATTTCATACAGTAACCACCTCTTTCTTTTTTTACATAAAAATTGTAAAAAAGAATTAACAATTTCTACTATACGTTCATTCAAAATATTTGTCTAATATATAAATTATATGTTATTAATATATAAGACATATTAATCGAAAGTGAAAAGGGTGTCAAAAATGGAATTACGGCATTTGCAATATTTTGTTGTTGTGGCAGAAGAGTTACACTTTGGACGGGCGGCTGCTCGTTTACAAATGACACAACCACCACTTAGTCAACAAATACAGCAATTAGAAAAAGAAATGGGAGTTACATTATTTTCAAGAACGAAAAGAAAGGTTGAACTAACAGAAGCAGGAGAAATGTTTTTAAAAGAAGTAAAAAAGGCGTTTGAACAAATTGAAAAAGCAGTAGAAGTTGCACAAAGTGCGCAAAGGGGAGAAGTAGGATCACTTTCAATTGGTTTTGTAGGTGCGGCGATATATGATATTTTACCATCAATTGTTAGGGAATATAGAAAAAAATTTCCGAGAGTGTCTGTTGCATTACATGAATTGTCAACACCAGATCAAGTTCATGCACTTCATGATAACCGTATCGATATTGGCTTTTTACGTCCACCAATTCCAACGCAATTATTAGAATTAGAGCCAATTCAAAGGTTATCTTGCACCTTATGTTTACCAAAGGCACATCCACTTGCAGAGAAAGATGAAATACATATAGAAGATTTACGAGATGAGCCGTTTGTATTTATTACGAGACCAGTATGGCCAGCTTTGTATGATACAATTTTATCTCTTTGTAGAGAAGTTGGATTTAGTCCGCGTATTGTACAAGAAGCAACAGAGTATCAAACAGTTATGGGGCTTGTAGCAGCAGGGATTGGAATTACAGTAATACCCGTGTCGGCAAATAAGTTATATAAAACAGAAGTTGTATATAAAGAGTTATATGATTCTAATTTTGTTGCAGAAATGTCAGTGGCTTACAAAAAAATGAATAGTAATCCAGAGCTGCTAGAGTTTTTAAAAATTGCAAGAGAGAAGAAAAGAATAGAAGTAGAAGATGAGCAATAGTAGTAACAGAATATGGATTTAATTCAAATCCATAAAAGTACACCTTATTAAACAATAAAGCGGAAATGCAACTTAAGTT